>NZ_CP071868.1:3139377-3767252 GCF_017569225.1 Pengzhenrongella sicca | reverse complement strand
GTTGGCCTCCGGCGCGCCCTCCTCGTAGTACAGCTCGTATTGCAGCGACCGGGCATCGAGCGGCACGCGGAAGTAGTCGCCCCGGTCCTGCGCCTTGACCATCTCCTCGCGCGAGAGCAGCGTCTCGTGCAGCTTCTCGCCGTGCCGGGTCCCGATCCGCTTGAGCTCCGGCGCCTCGACCCCGAGCAGGCTCGCAACCGCGCGGGCGAGCACCTCGACCGTGCAGGCCGGCGCCTTGCGCACAAAGAGGTCGCCCGGCTCGGCGTGCGTGAACGCGTACTCGACCAGCCCGACGGACTCCGGCAGCGACATGAGGAACCGGGTCATCCGCGGCTCGGTCACGGTCAGGGGCAGGCCCGCCTGGAGCTGCCGGACGAACAGGGGGATGACGGAGCCGCGCGAGTACATGACGTTGCCGTACCGGGTCAGGGACACGGTCGTGCGCGAGCCCGGGTGGCTGCGCGCGAAGGCCTGCGCGGTCTTCTCCATCAGGGCCTTGGACATGCCCATCGCGTTGACCGGGTAGACCGCCTTGTCGGTGGAGAGGAAGACGACGGCGCGCACGCCGGCCGCCGCAGCCGCCTCGACGACGTTGTGGCTGCCGAGCACGTTCGTCTTGACGGCCTGCTGCGGGAAGAACTCGCACGAGGGCACCTGCTTGAGCGCCGCCGCGTGGAACACGAAGTCGGTCCCGATGAGCGCGTCCGCGACGCTGTCGGGGTCGCGCACGTCGCCGAGGAAGAACTTCAGCCGCGAGTCGGCGAACCGGGTGCGCATGTCGTCCTGCTTCGTCTCGTCCCGGGACAGGATGTGGACCTCGCCGACGCCGCGCGTGAGGAGGTGGCCGACCATCGTCGAGCCGAAGGATCCGGTGCCGCCCGTGATCGTCACGGTGGCGCCCTGCATGGCGTCCGAGTCTGTCACCGGTCCTCCAAGCGGCCTCGCGGTCGGCCGCGCCGCCGACCGGTTCTGCTGTCCGAGTCAGGGCCAGTCTTCCACGGGCCCGGGCCCGCGGCGCTGGTCACGACGCGCTCGATCGCATCGAGGGCGGCGACCCGCGACATCGCGGCGCGCGAGTAGGCGCTCGCGCGCGCACCCATCGCGCGGCGCTCGGCCGGGGGCAGGGCGTAGGCCGCGCGGAAGGCCTCGGCGAGCCGCACCGGGTCGCCGGGCGCGCTCGCAAGGCCGAGCCCCTCGCGGGTGACGAGGTCGGCGACGTCGCCGGCCACGGTCGTGATGACCGGGATGCCGAGGGCCAGGCTCTCCTGGAGCTTCGAGGGGATGGTCACGCGGAAGATCGGCAGGTCTTTGAGTGGCACGAGCTCGAAGTCGGCGCTCCGGTGGATCGGGTGCATCAGGTCGCGGGGGACCCGCCCGGCCAGGACGACGTTGGTCGCCTTGAGGCCGCGCACGAGATCGTGGATGCGGCCCTCGGCGACCCCCGAGCCGACGACGCTCACGCGGAACCCGTCGAGATCGCGCACCAGCGCCGCCGCGCGCACGACCGTCTCGAGATCCTGGGCGTCGCCGACGTTCCCGGCGTACACGAGGTGCAGGCCCGTGCGTCCGCCCGCCGGCTCGTCAAGCCGGCCGCCGGCCGGGTCGGGCTCCGCCTCCGCCGGCCAGGCGGCCGCCGACCAGTTGAGCACCGTGACCACGCGCTCGGCCGGGGCGCCGCGCTCGACCAGCAGCCGCGCCATCCCGGGGCCGACCGCGATCGACGCCGCGGCGGACCGGTAGGTCCAGCCCAGCCACGGCGCGAGCACGGCCGCGACGGCCCGCGACAGCGCCCGGCCCCGGAGCATCGACGACCCGGTGACGGACTCCGGCCAGAGGTCCTGGACGTGCAGCACGAACGGCGTCCCCCGGGTCCGCGACCACCAGCCGGGGCCGATTGCGGCGGTCATCGGGGTCGCGTACACGTAGACGACGTCGGCGGCGCGCACGAATCGGCCGGCGGCGAGCGAGCTCGCGGCGAAGCTGGCGTAGCTGAGCAGCCGGCCGACCGCGCTGAGCGAATGGCTGATCACGAGCGGGACGCGGCGGACCTCGACGCCGCCGTCGCGCTCGCGCTCGCGGCCCCGCAGGCGCTGGCGATAGCCGGGTGCGAGCCGCCCGGCCGGATAGCTCGGGTAGCCCGTGAGCACGCGGACGTCGTGCCCGCGCTCGGCCAGGCCGCGCGCGACGTCGGCGGGGATGGGCACGGGTTCCGGCGGGTAATACTGCGTGACGACCGCGATCCTCATCGGGCCGGAACCCCCTTCACGACGGCGCCCGGCGCGACCGAGCGGGTCACGACGGCGCCTGCCCCGACGATCGCGTCGGCGCCCACCGACAGGCCCGGCAGGACCGTCGCCGCGGCGCCGACGAGCGCGCCGCTGCCGATCCGGACGGCCCCGGACACGCAGACCTGCGGGTTCAGGCGGGCGAACTCCTCGAGGACGCAGTCGTGGCCGACGACGGCGTTCTGGTCGATCTGGACGTGCCGGCCGACGAGGACGTTCGTGCTCAGGCGCGCGCCCGGCGCCACCACGACCCCCTCCGCCAGGTGCACGAGCCGGCCGATCGTCGCGTCGGGGTGGACGACGACGGGGTAGCGCACCGGGGTGCCGGCGAGGAGGTCGGCGATCCGGCGCCGGGCTGGTGCCGAGCCGATCGCCAGCACCGCGCCGAACGGGCCCGTCCGCCGGGCGAGGTCGGCGACCGTGCCGACGACGCGCTGGCCCAGCTCCTCGATCCGGTCGAGGTCGGCCCGCGCCGGGTCGTCGTCGATCACGCCGGTGACGGGCGGGAGGCCGCCGTCCGCGGCGAGCGCGTGGAGGATGCTCAGCGTCTCGCGGCCGAAACCCCCGGCGCCGACGACGAACAGCGGGCCGATCACGAGGCGGGCCCCGCGGCGCCGTGGAACTGGGCCGCGGTCGCCTCGCCCGCCGCCGAGATCCCCACCCGCCGCGCGAGGAGCGGGACCGTAGCGCGCAGGATGCGCAGGTCGCCCCGCAACGACCGGCTGTCGACGTACTCGACGTCGAGCCTGAGCTTGTCCTCCCAGCTCAGCGCGTTGCGGCCCGCGACCTGGGCGAGCCCGGTCAGGCCGGGCCGGACCTCGTGCCGCCGCGCCTGCTCGGGGGAGTACCGCTCGAGGTACTGCATCAGCAAGGGGCGCGGCCCGACGAGGCTCAGATCGCCGCGCACGACGTTCCACAGCGTCGGCAGCTCGTCGATGCTCGTCGAGCGCAGCCAGCGGCCGAGCGGTGTCAGCCGGGCCGCGTCGTCGACGAGGCCGCGCGCCGGATCGACGTCGGCCATGGTCCTGAACTTCACGAGGACGAACGGCACGCCGTCGCGGCCGGGCCGCCGCTGCCGGAACAGCACCGGACTTCCGAGGGTGCCGCGGATCGCGGCGGCCGCCGCCGCCTGGACGGGGAGGGTCACGACGGCGAGCGCGAGCGCGACGGTGAGGTCGAGCGCGCGCTTGGCGAGGTCGCGGCGGCGGCTCATCGCGCCGCCACCAGCGCGCCGCGGAGCACTTTCACGACCCGGTCGATGTCGTCGTCGGTCAGGGCCGAGCCGCTCGGCAGCGCGACCCCGCGGGCGAAGAGCCGCGACGCGATGCCCGTGCTGAACGTGCGGCTGGCCCCGAACACCGGCTGCAGGTGCATCGGCTTCCAGAGCCGCCGCGCCTCGATGTCCTCGCGCGCGAGGTCGGCGATCACCCGCTCGGGGCTGGTCGCGGTCCCGGCGGGGTCCAGCTCGATGCAGGTGAGCCAGCAGTTGTCCTCGTCGTCCCCGCGGCCCGGGCTGTCGTGGCCGATGACCCGGACCCCGTCCAGATCGGCGAGGCTCTCGACGTAGCGCGCACGGATGGCCCGGCGGCGGGACAGCATCGCGTCGAACCGGGACAGCTGGGCCCGCCCGAGCGCGGCGAGGACGTTGGACAGCCGGTAGTTGAAGCCCACCTCGGTGTGCTCGTAGTGGTCCGCCGGCTGGCGGGCCTGGGTGGACAGGTACCGGGCTCGGTCGATGAGCTGCCCGTTGTCGCTGACGAGCATGCCGCCGCCGGACGTCGTGAGGATCTTGTTGCCGTTGAACGAGAACACCGCGGCCGCGCCCTGGGAGCCGGCGGGCCGCCCGCGGTACGCCGCGCCGAAGGCCTCGGCGGCGTCGTCGAGCAGGGGGATCCCGCGGTCGGCCAGGCCGGGCACGATCTCGTCGTACTCGGCGCACCGCCCGAAGAGGTCGACGCTCATGGCGGCGACCACGCGCGTGCCCCCGGCGAGCAGCGTGTCGATGGCGTGCAGGAGCAGCTCGGGGTCGACGTTGCCGTCCAGGCGGGAGTCGACGAACACCGGCTCGGCGCCGGTGTAGACGACGGGCATCGCGGACGCGACGAACGTCATGCTCGGGACGACGACGGCGGTTCCCGGCCCCGCTCCCAGCTCGAGCAGGGCCAGGTGCAGCGCCGCCGTGCCCGACGAGAGCGCGAGCGCGTGGGCCACGCCGGCACGCTCCGCGACCTCGTGCTCGAACGCGTCGACGTGGGGCCCGAGCGGTGCGACCCAGCCCGACCGCAACGCATCGAGCACGTACTGCTCCTCGACCTCGGTCGTGTCCGCCTTCGACAGGTGCACGTGGGACATCAGACGCCGCTCGGCAGGGGGAACGTGGCCTGGCGCCGCATCACGTCCGCCGCCGTGTGCACGCTGGGCATGTCGATCGCCAGCACCTCGTCGCCGCTCAGCCGCGGCACCGGGACGCTCATGACCAGCGGGTTGCTCGTGACCCGGCGGTCCTCGCTCGAGGCGAACAGGTGCTCGCTGAGCTTCTCGCCGGTGCGCAGCCCCGTGAAGGTGATGTCGATCCCGCTGCGGCCGGAGAGCCGGATCAGGGTCCGGGCCACGTCGAGGATCTTCACCTGGTCGCCCATCTCGAGCACCATCACCTCGCCGTCCGGCCCGATGGCGGCGGCCTCGAGCACCAGCTGGCACGCCTCAGGGATGAGCATGAAGAAGCGCTCGACGTCGGGGTGCGTGAGGGTGATGGGGCCGCCGCGTTCGATCTGTGCGGTGAACACGTGCACGACGGAGCCACGCGAGCCCAGCACGTTGCCGAACCGCACGGACACGTACCGACCCGGCTGGGTGCGTGCGTAGTTCGCGGTCAGCCGCTCGGCCACGCGCTTGCTGTAGCCGAGCATGCAGGTCGGGTCCGCGGCCTTGTCGGTCGAGATGTTCACGAACGTCCCGACGCCCGACTCGGCGGCCGCCGCGAGCACGTTGAGCGTGCCGAGCACGTTGCTCTTCCACGCCTCGAGCGGATAGGTCTCGAGCAGGGGCAGGTGCTTGAGGGCCGCGGCGTGGAACACGAGGTCCGGGCGCGTGCGCTCGAAGACCGTGCGCAGGCAGTCGAGGTCGCGGATGTCGGCGAGGATCGTGTCGTCCCCGGTGAGCAGGCCCTCGCCCGACAGGCTGAGCTGCGTGGTCTGCAGCCCGGTCTCGTCGCGGTCGAGCAGGTAGAGCTTGGCCGGGCCGAAGCGCGCGATCTGCCGGCACAGCTCGGACCCGATGGAACCGCCCGCGCCCGTGACGAGCACGGACCGCCCCGCGAGCTTCTCGGCGATGGCCGTGGTGTCCAGCGAGATCGGCCGCCGCCCGAGCAGGTCGTGCAGGTTCACGTCCCGCAGGTCGTGGACCGTGGGCTGCTCGCCGATGATCTCCAGCAGCGGCGGCAGGATCAGCACGTCCAGCCCTGCGGCCTCGGCCTGGTCCGTGAGCTCGCGGATCAGGGGGGCGTCGGCCTGCGGCAGCGCGACGACGAGCGTGCTCGCGTTCTGCCGGCGCGCGACGGCCTCGATGGACTCGCGCGTGCCGCGCACCCGGACGCCGTCGATGTGCAGGCGGCGCTTGGTGCGGTCGTCGTCGAGCAGGGCGACGGGGAAGTAGCCACCGCGGGGGTCGCGCACCATGCTGCGCACGAGGTGCCGGCCCGCCTCGCCGGCGCCGAACACGATGACGCGCTTCTGGTTGGCGCGCGACGCGAGCCGGTGGTCGCGCCAGCTCCGGATGACGAACCGGACCGCGAACATGCCCGCCAGCGCGAGCGTGCCCGCGACCACCGGCACGCTGCGGGGGACCACCAGCGGGTCGGCGAGCAGCGCCCAGACGGTGAGCCCCGCGCAGGTGACGGCGACGGTGCGCGCGATGTCGATGGACTCCTCGAACGAGCCGCGCTGGTGCCCGACCGCGTACGGCCCGAGGAAGGCCCCGACCACGAGGTGCCCGGCGACGGCGGCGAGCGCGAACTCGAGCGTCGTGCGCTCGAGCAGCGGCGTGGACACGAAGTCGAATCGCAGCCACACCGCGCCGAAGATGGCCATGAACCAGAGGCTTGCGTCGATGAGCGCCCAGGCCCAGCGATGGAGCCGGTCTCGACGACGAGCTGCCCCAGATTTCACGACGATCTCCACGGTCACGAGAGAGTTGTCACGGCGGTGCGCAAAGAAGTCAAACCCCATTGTTTCGGACTAGCGTAGCCCAGTGCCGCTCGAACGGGTGAAACGCGGCCACCGGCGAATGCGAACCGCACCCGCCAGCGATGGCCCGATCCGGGGCGTTTCGTGCGTAAATGTCCTGTTCATCTGCCCGCCGGGCGCAGGTCGCCGCGGACGCCGCCCGGCTGTGACACTCTTTCGCCCGGCACCACAGGGTGGACGGTGTGCTTTACTCGTTCCTCGTCCAGATTCCGACATCGCCGGACAAACCGGCGGCGGACGAACCCGGCCCTATGGTGCGCCGATCCCTGACACTCGAACTCGTTGGAGGAACGTCATGCGTATCTCGGTCATCGGCTGCGGATACCTCGGAGCGGTGCACGCCGCCGCGATGGCCAAGCTCGGGCACGACGTCGTCGGCGTCGACGTCGATGCCGCGAAGGTCGACGACCTCGCGAACGCTCGTGCCCCCTTCTTCGAGCCGGGCCTGCCCGAGCTGCTTGCGGAGTCCAGCGCGAGCGGCCGGCTGCGGTTCACCACCGACATGAGCGAGATCGCGGGCTCGCAGGTGCACTTCCTGTGCGTGGGCACCCCGCAGAAGCGCGGCGAGTTCGGGGCCGACCTCGGCTACGTCAACAGCGCGTTCGACGCGATGCTCGCGCACATCAGCCCCGGCGACGTCATCGCGGGCAAGTCCACCGTTCCCGTCGGCACGGCCGAGAACCTCGCCGAGCGCCTCGGGGTCGCCGAGCCGGGTGCCGTGCTCGTGTGGAACCCGGAGTTTCTGCGCGAGGGCTTCGCGGTCAAGGACACGCTGCACCCCGACCGGCTCGTGTACGGCCTGCCGGACGGGGCGCCCGGCGAGCACGCGAAGGCGCTGCTCGACGAGGTGTACGCGACCCCGCTGAGCGAGCACATCCCGCTCGTGGTGACTGACTACGCGACCGCGCAGCTCGTGAAGGTGGCCGCGAACTCCTTCCTGGCCACCAAGATCTCCTTCATCAACGCGATGGCTGAGCTGTGCGAGGCGACCGGCGCGGACGTCACGAGCCTCGCCGACGCGATCGGGCACGACGCGCGCATCGGCCGCCGGTTCCTCAATGCCGGCCTCGGCTTCGGCGGCGGGTGCCTGCCCAAGGACATCCGGGCGTTCATGGCCCGCGCGGGCGAGCTCGGCGTCGACCAGGCGTTGTCGTTCCTGCGCGAGGTCGACTCGATCAACATGCGCCGACGCGTGCGCATGGTCGACCTGGCCCGCGAGGTCTCGGGCGGCTCGATCGTGGGCCGCCGGATCGCCGTGCTCGGCGCCGCGTTCAAGCCCAACAGCGACGACGTGCGCGACTCGCCGGCGCTGTCCGTGGCGGCGCAGATGCAGCTCCAGGGCGCGCACGTCGTGGTCACCGACCCGCAGGCGATCGGCAACGCGCGCAAGAAGTGGCCCGACCTGTCCTTCGCCGACACCGCCGAGGAGGCCGCGACGGGCGCCGACGTCGTGCTGCTCGCGACGGAGTGGGACGAGTACCGCGAGATCGATCCCGAGAAGCTGGCCCTCGTCGTGCGCGAGAAGCGCGTGCTCGACGGCCGCAACGGGCTCGACCCGGAGCTGTGGCGCGCGGCGGGCTGGACCTACCGGGCCCTCGGGCGCCGTTGAGGGCCGCCCCGAGCACGGTCGGCGTGGGCGCTCGCTGCCTCGCCGCCGGGCTCGGGGTGGTCGTCCTGATGGCGGGCTGCGCGGCCGGGCCGACGCCGTCGCCGTCATCGCCGACGACGCCGGCACCGACCTCGTCGCCAGCCGCGCCGCCGGCGTCGGCCGGACCGGGAGTTCCCGGCGAGTACGCGGCCGAGCTGGTGGCGGGGACCGACGCTGCCCGAGCGGACGAGGGGCTGCCGGCGCTGGCGCCCTCGGCGTGCGCGCAGGCCGCGGCGCTCGAGCGGGCCGCCGCGCTGGTCGGCGCGGCCGAGCTCACGCACGCGTCGCTCGCCGGGGTGATCGCTGCGTGCGCGCCGGCGACGACCGCGGCGGAGAACCTCAGCCGGGCCACCGCGGCGCCGGCCGAGGTGCTCGCGGCGTGGCTGGACTCACCCGGGCACCGGGCCAACCTGCTCGACCCCGACCTGACCGAGCTCGGGATCGGCTGCGTCCCCGACGGCGCCGAGATGCTCTGCAGCCAGGTCTACCTCGGCCCGTAGTCGCGGGCCGGTGCGTCAGCCGCGGGTCGACGCGGGCGTGCGCGCGAGCGCGAGCGGGAGCGGGCGCCGATGACGGCGGCGCCGACGACGGCGCCCAGGGTGTTCGCGAGCACGTCCCGTCCCGTCGCGAAGCGGTCGGGGCGCGTGAGCGCCTGCGCGAGCTCGGCGAGCACCGACAGGCCGAACCCGCCGAGCGCGGCGACCCACCACGGCCGCCGGTAGAGCTCGAGCGCCAGCAGCAGGCCGACGGGCACGAAGAGCACGACGTTGGCCGCGAACTCGACCTGGTCGTACCCGACCCAGGCCGGCAGGCCGTGCCCGTGCAGCCACCCCAGCGCCCGCAGGAGCGTGTCGTTGACGCCCGCGTCGACGGGAGTGGGCCAGCCGAGCACGAAGACGAGCGCCACGAGGTACGCGGCGAGGATGGCGCCCGTGACCCGCCGGTGGCGGGGGAGCCAGGTGGCGGACGTCATCGGACCAGGGTACGCAGCGGCGCTTTCGCGCCGCTCCAGCGCGCCGATCCCGCGCGCCGCGCCTGCGGGTCGAGCCCGCGCGCCGGGATCTGCGGGTCGAGCCCCCGCGCGCCGGGGTCCGCGGGCCGGGCCCGCGCGCCGGGCCCGCGGAACCCGAAGCGGCTCGCATTATCCTTACCTGAGGTAATGACGTAAGGTAAGGACATGTCCACCCCCACGCGTCTCGCACCGGCCGTCGCGCCGTCGTCGGCCACCGTGAAGCCGGCCCAGTGCCGGCCGGGCACGCTCGCGGGGGAGCTGCGCATCTCCCTGCTGCGGGCGAGCCGGCGGCTGCGCATGGAGCGCAGCAGCACCGAGATCACCGACGGCCAGTACTCCGTGCTGCACGCGCTGGCCAAGCTCGGGCCGCTGACGCCCGGCGCGCTCGCCGAGCGCGAGCACGTCCAGCCGCCGCAGATCACCCGCACGGTCGCCGCCCTGGTCGAGGCGGGACTGGTCGCGCGCGGCGTGCACCCGACCGACAAGCGGCAGGTGCTGGTGACCATCACCGAGGCCGGTGAGCAGGAGGTCCGCGAGACGAAGCGTCGTCGCGAGGCCTGGCTCGCCCAGCGCCTCAAGGACCTGACCCTGGCCGAGCGCACCGTCTTGGCCGAAGCAACCGAGATCCTCCGGAGAATTTCTACCTCGTGAGTCCTACCTTTTCCTCTTTGCGGTACTTCAACTACCGGCTCTGGTTCGCCGGGGCGTTCGTCGCGAACGTCGGCACGTGGATGCAGCGCGTGGCCCAGGACTGGCTCGTCCTGACGGTGCTCTCCGACAACTCGGGCATCGCCGTCGGCATCGTCACTGCGCTGCAGTTCGTGCCCGTGCTCGGGCTCTCGGCCTGGGCCGGCGTGCTCGCCGACCGCGTCAATCGCCGCAAGCTGCTCATCCTCACGCAGTCCGCGCTCGCGGTGCTCGCGCTGGGCCTCGGCGGGCTCACGCTCTCGGGCCGGGTCGAGCTGTGGCACGTCTACATCTTCGCGACGCTGCTCGGGATCGTCTCGGCGATCGACAACCCGGTCCGCCAGGTGTTCGTCTCGGAGATCGTGCCGGCCGCGAAGCTCCCCAACGCCGTCGGACTCAACAGCGCGTCGTTCCACGCCGCGCGGCTCGTCGGCCCCGGCGTGGCGGGCCTGCTCATCGCCTTGGTCGGCACGGGTCCGGTGTTCATGATCAACGGCGTGTCGTTCATCGGCACGATCTTCGCGCTCACGCAGATGCGCCTGGGCGAGCTGCGCGCCTCCCCGCGCGTGCAGCGCGAGAAGGGCCAGATCCGCGCCGGGCTGCGGTACGTGCGCCGGCGCACCGACATCATCGTCATCATGGTCGTCGTCGGCGTCGTGTCGACATTTGGCCTGAACTTCCAGCTCACGAGCGCGCTCATGGCGCGCACGGAGTTCGACAAGGGCGCCGGGGCGTACGGCATTCTCGGCTCGGTCATGGCGATCGGGTCGCTCGGCGGGGCGCTGCTGGCGGCCCGGCGCGAGCGGCCGCGCGTGCGGCTCGTGATCGGCTCGGCGTTCGCGTTCGGGATCACGAGCGGCGTGATGGCGCTCATGCCGACGTACCCGACGTTCGCGATCGCGTGCATCCCGGTCGGCCTGGCCTCGCTGACGATGATGACGGCGGCGAACTCGACGATCCAGACCACGACGGACCCCGCGATGCGCGGGCGCGTGATGGCGCTGTACATGATCGTTTTCCTCGGGGCGACCCCGATCGGCTCGCCGCTGGTCGGCTGGATCGGCGAGGTCTACGGCGCCCGGTGGGCGATCGGGATCGGGTCGATCCTCTCGCTCGTCGTCGCGAGCGGCGCGGCCGTGTGGGCCGTGCGCAACTGGCACCTCGAGGTGCGCTACCGCGTGCGCAGCCGCCCGCACCTGCGCGTGACGTACCTGGACTCGCTGCCGGGCTCACCCGCGGAGCTCGCCGCCCGCCGCGACGCCGAGCGCCGAATCCGGGAGCACGAGCTGCAGGACGCGACGAACGCAGCCTGACGCGGCGATCGGTGTTCGGTCCGCGCGGAGCATGTGGCTGATGGGGCAGGAGTGGCCTCCTGGGACGTCCCAGCATCCCCTCTAGCACCACGGGTCACGTGCTCCGCGCGGAGGGGCCGGCCACCGGGGATCCACGCCGCCGCCGGGGCGAACCTGGCTGACGCGCGAGTGACTGCTGGGGCGGGTGTGACGGGAGGTGCAGCACGCCTGCCACCTGCGTCACATCAGTCCCCTGCGCGTCGGGCAGGGTCACCCAAGCAGCGCCTCGCTGGGGCGGCGGGTACGGCGGGGGTCGCGCCGGCGAGTTCCCGCCCCATGGCGCTCCGCCCGCGCGGAGTGTGGGGCCAATGTGGCCGGATCGGCCTCCTGGGACGTCCCAGCATCCCCTCCAGCACCACGGGTCACGTGCTCCGCGCGGACGGCCGCTGGCGCCGCGGGATTCGCCGCCGGCTCCCAACGATCGCGGCGCTGGCGGGGTGGCTCGTCTTCCTGCCCCTGGCGGCGCTGAGGGCTGGCTGTTCGACCACGGCGGCATCGCGCTGCTCTCCGCGCCGGTGGTGGCGCTCGCGTCCGCGGCCGGGCGGATCGCCTCGTGGTGGGTTCCGACAGCTGGCGCTCTTGCGTCGCGGCAATGAGTGACTGTACAGTCACTCTCATGTCCTCCCTCAGCACCGCCGAGCTGCGCATCCCCGTCGTCACCGCCAGTGCGGTGCGCGAGTTCTCGCGCGGCGGCTACCGCGGCACGACGATCGCGGACGTGGCGCACGCGGCCGGCATCTCGCCCGCCTACGTCTTCAAGCTGTTCCCCAGCAAGGAGAGCCTGTTCGTCGCGGCGCTCGAGGACTGCTTCCGGCAGATCGTCGAGACGCTGACCGTCGGCGCCGAACGGGCGGGGGACACCAGCCCGGACGGCATCCTGGACGCGATGGGCGGTGCCTATGCGGAGCTCATCAGAGACCGTTCGCTCCTCATGCTTCAGGTTCACGCCCAGTCGGTCGCCGACATCCCGGAGATCGGGCAGGCGCTCCGCGCTGGCATGGCCGCGATCGTCCAGCTGGCCAAGGCCCGGTCGCGCGCGAGCGACGGCGCAGTCCAGCACTTCGTCGCCTACGGGCAGCTGTGCCACCTGATCGTCACCGCGGGCATCGACGACGTCCCCGAGGAGTGGGCGTCGATCCTCTCCGCGGGCATCCGGCACCCTCGCTAACCGCAGTTCGCTCGGCCCAGCGGGTCCGTCACGTTGAGCGCGCGCATCCGTACGTCTCGCCATCAGTGAGTGTACAACCACTCTCTCACCCGAAGGAGCATCCGATGTCCGATCAGCCCACCCTCGCCCCCGCGACGCGCAGTACCCCGCGGTCCGTGCTCGTCTCCGCCTGGTCCGTCCCGATCATGGTGCTCGGCCAGTTCTCGATGCTCGCCATCGTGCCGGTGGTCCTCGTGCTCGTCGGCACCATTCGCCGCCCGAGCCTGCGAGCGCTGCGGCCGTACGGCGTCGTCCTCGCCGCCGTCTACGCGACCCCGCTCGTCATCTGGATCCTGCGCCCCGACCGCGCACAGAGCCTGTCAAAGGACATGCACCCTGCGTTCATGGCCCTCATCGTCGCGGCCGCCGCCGCGCTGCTCGTCAAGCTCTACACCCGCAAGAGCTGACCCCGCCACCAACTCCCGCGACGCCCCCGGCCACCCCCGTAGAAGGAGAGATCATGCCCACCGCAGCGCGTATGACCGAAGTCGTGATGCCGCACCTGATCGAGCCCGACGGCCTGCTGATCCAGGACCGTGACCTGCCCGCTCCCGCGCCGGGCCAGGCGCTGGTCCGGGTCGAGGCGACGGGAGTGTCCTTCGCCGAGCAGCAGATGCGCCGCGGCAAGTACTACGACCAGCCGTCGTTCCCGTTCGTCCCGGGGTACGACTTCGTCGGCACCGTCGAGGCGACCGGCGACGGCGTCGACCCCGCGATGGTCGGCACCCGAGTGGCCGCCGTGGTGAAGACGGGCGGGTGGGCCTCCCACGTGCTGACCGACGCGGCGCACCTGGTCCCGGTGCCCGCGGGCATCGACCCGGCGGACGCCGAGACGGTCATCGTGAACGGGATCACGGCCTGGCAGATGCTCCACACGATCGCGAAGGCGCAGCGCGGCCAGACCATCGTCGTGCTCGGCGCGAACGGCGGCGTCGGGTCGACGCTCGTGCAGCTCGCCGTCGACGCCGGTCTCACGGTCATCGGCACCGCCGCGCCCCGGCACCACGACCAGGTCCGGAGCCTGGGCGCCATCCCCGTCGACTATCAGGCCCCGGACCTGCCGGCCCGCCTACGCGAGCTGGCGCCCGACGGCGTCGACGCCGTGTTCGACCACGTCGGCGGGACCGGGCTCCAGGACTCCTGGCGGCTGCTGCGCCGGGGTGGGACGCTCGTCTCGTACGGCTCCGCGGCGACCAAGGACGCCGCGGGCACGTCTCAGCTGCCCGTGTTCGCCCTGTTCATGCGCGTCCTGCTGTGGAACATCCTGCCCAACGGTCGGCGGGCGCGCTTCTACAACTTCTGGGCCGGCAAGCGCAACCCGACCCGCTTCTACCGGCGCCTGCGCGACGACCTGACGCAGGTGCTCGGCCGGCTCGCCGCCGGCACCCTCGAGCCCCAGGTTGCGGCGCGGCTCCCGCTTGTCGAGGCCGGCCGCGCGCTGGCGCTCGCGGAGTCCCACACCGTGGCGGGCAAGGTGGTGCTCGAGCCCTGACCCCCGGCCGGCCCGGTCCGGGTGCTACCGCGCGGGCCGACCCCTCGGGTGTCCTCGCGCAGGAAGGTCCGTCCGCGCGGAGCGCGTGACGCGAGTGGCCTGAGTCGTCCAACGTGACGTCCCAGCAATCCCACGGGCACCACCAGTCACGTGCTCCGCGCGGGCGGGCAAACCTGCCCGATGCGCGAGGGATGAGTGGTGCTCGAGCCCTGAGCCCTCCCGCTGGGGTGCTACCGCGGGCTGCGGACCACGCGCACCTCACCGGCCGGGACGACGATGCTCCCCTCGACGGCCGCGTCGGTGAGGAGCTCGTGGCCGTCGACGTCGGCCGTCGCGGGCTTCTCGCCGTGATTGATCAGGAAGACGAATCGATCGGCGTCGCTCTCTCGGACACCGATCTCGAGGTCCGGGTCGCGGCCCGCGAGCTCCGGGGCCGCGATGAGGTCGTTGACGAGGGCGTCGATCGCCCCGCCGCTGAGCCCGGCGGACACGTAGACCGCCCGGCCGCCGCCTTCGAGCGTCCTGAGCGTGATCGCCGGTTCTCCGTCGAGGTGCCCGCCGCGATAGCGGGCGAGCGGCTGCGCGGAATCGGTGTGGACGTGCTCCGTCCACTCCGCCCCGCCCCAGCCGTTGTCCAGCTCGAACGTCTCACCCTCTTGAAGGGGGTAGAACTCCTCCGTCCAGGCGCCGAGGACGTCCCGGAACGCCCCGGGGTAGCCGCCGAGCCGGACGTGGTCGTTCTCGTCCACGATTCCCGAGAACGCCGTCACGATCAGGGTCCCCCCGGCGGCGACGAAGTCGGCGGCGCGCGCGGCGGTGTCGTCGGACACCACGAACAGCTGGGGGACGACGAGGGTCTCGTAGTCGCCGAAGTCGTGCCACGGCGGGATCACGTCGATGCCGTCGCCGCGCCGCCAGAAGGCGGCGTGCCAGGCGCGGACCGTCGCTCCGTAGGGCAGGAAGTTGTTCGGCTTCACGCCCGCGCGCATGGCCCAGCCGGCCTCGTTGTCGAAGAGGATGCCGACGCTTGCGCGCCGGACCCGCGAGCCCAGCACCGGCGCGAGCCGCTGCAGGTAGCCTCCGAGGGTCGCGACCTCGCGGAAGATCTTCGTGTTCGGTCCGGCGTGGGGAACCATCGCCGAGTGGAACTGCTCCGCGCCGGCGCGAGACGCCCGCCACTGGAAGAACATGACGCCGTCGGCGCCGTGCGCGACGTGGCTGAGGGAGTCGCGGATGAGCTCGCCGGGCTTCTTCGCGCGGTTGCGCGGTTGCCAGCTGACGGCGCTCGTCGAGTGCTCCATCAGGAGCCATGGGCGCCGGTCCGTGGTGAGCGAGCGCATGCGGTCGCCGGAGAACGCGACGTCCTGCTGGGGCAGGGCGTCGGACGAGCGCGTGTAGTGGTCGTTCGCGACGATGTCCATGTGGGGTGCCCAGCGCGGGTAGTCGACCGCGTCGGGCTCCGCCCCGACCATGAAGTTGGTCGTGATCGGCAGGCCGGGCGTGATCTCGGCGAGGAGCGCCCGCTCGGCGAGGTAGTGGGCGAGCAGCTCGTCCGAGGAGAAGCGGTCGAAGTCGAGCATGAGCGACGGGTTCTTCGCGTCGTTCCCGCGCGGGGGCAGCACCTGCTCGATGTCCGAGAAGTGGTGGCCCCAGAACGCCGTGCCCCACGCGGCGTTGAGCGCGTCGAGCGTGCCGTACTTGGTCATCAGCCAGCGCCGGAACGCGTCCGCGGACACGTCGCAGTAGCAGTGACCGTTGCCGCCGCCGAGCTCGTTGCTCACGTGCCACATCACCACGTGGTCGCGAGCGCCGTAGCGCTCGGCGACGGCGCGGACGATGCGCAGCGCGTGGGAACGGAAGTCCGGGTTGCTGGGGCACCAGCCGAGCCGGGCCCCGGCCCAGTGCCGGGTCATGTCCTGGTCGACCGGCGGGAACTCCGGGTGCGCGGCGAGGAGCCAGCTCGGGGGAGCCGCCGTCGGCGTCGCCAGATCGATGGCGATGCCGCCCGCCTCCAGGAGGTCGACGATCTCGTCGAACCACTCCCAGTCGTACACGCCCTCGGCCGTCTCGAGCAGGCCCCAGGAGAAGATGCCGAGCGAGACCATGGTGACGCCGGCCTCCCGCATGAGCGCGACGTCGTCGCGCCAGGCGGAGCGGTCCCACTGCTCGGGGTTGTAGTCCCCGCCGAAGCTGAGGCCCGCTGTCGGCCAGCTCTGATCGGTGTGTGATGTGGTCATCCCTTGACTCCTCCGGAGATCAGGTCGAGCCGCCAGAAGCGCTGCAGAAACAGCACGAGGGCGATGAGCGGAATGATCGCGACGGCGGCGCCGGTGATCGCGAGCGAGTACAGGGCGGGGGAGCCGGAGCCCTGCGTCAGCAGGGAGCTCAGCCCGACCGTGAGCGGGAAGGTGGATTGGTCCGCGAGCATGATGTACGGCAGCAGGTAGTTGTTCCAGATCCCGACGAACTGCAGCAGGAACACCGTGACCATGCCGGGCACCATGAGCGGCAGCACGATGCTGGAGAAGATCCGCCACTCGTTCGCGCCGTCGATCCGGGCAGCCTCGAGCATCTCCTGGGCGATGGCTCCGTCCGCGAAGACCTTGCACAGGTAGATGCCGAACGGGCTGATGATGCTGGGCAGGAGCACCGACCAGCGAGTCCCCGCCAGGTGCAGGTCCGACAGCAGCAGGTACTGCGGCACCGCGAGGGTGATCCCGGGGATCAGGAGACCCGCGAGCAGCGCCCCGAAGAAGATCCGCCCGCCGGCGAAGGTGAACTTGGCGAGCGCGTACCCCGCGGCGGCCGAAACGAGCGTGGACAGCAGCCCGCCGACCCCCGCGTAGAGCAGCGAGTTCAGCGCCCACATCCCGTACACGCCGTCGTTGTGCGCGAACAGGTCGCCGAGGTTGCCGAGCAGCCCCGTGCCGGGCGCGAACGTGAACGAGTTGAACAGCTCGCCGGGCGCCTTGGAGGCAGCCACGAAGACCCACGCCACGGGGATGAGGCAGTAGACGGCCCCGATCAGGAGCAGGATCGTCGGGACGACCTTCGCGCGTTGCGCCGGGCGTCGTCGCGTCGTGGCGCGTGGTGCGGTCAGGGCGGTCATGCCATTCCCCGTTGGCTCATGCGACGCACCACGGCGAGGACGGCGAGGGAGACCGCGGCCGTTCCAAGCGCGAGGATCATCGAGGACGCGGCCGCCGACGACAGGTTGTCGAGGATGAAGGCGTCGCGGTAGATCGACATGAGCGGCGCCCAGGTCGTGGAGATGCTGTTGGTCAGCGGCATGAGCATCGCCGGCTCGCCGTACAGCTGCAGGGCGCCGAGCAGCGCGAAGATCGCCGTGAGGATGAGCGCTGGCCCGACGAGCGGGACCTTGATCCGGAACGCGATCTGCAGCTCGCCGGCGCCGTCGATGCGCGCCGCCTCGACGAGCTCGTTCGGGATGCTCCGCAGGGCGGTGTAGATCACGAGCATGTTGAAACCGATGCCTCCCCAGATCGTGATGTTGGCGATGGACCCGTAGAGGCCCCCGGGCTCGAGGAACGGGATCGTCCCGAGCCCGAGCGAACGCGTCACGTACGAGAACGGGCTCGTGCTCGGCAGGTACATGAAGCCCCACATGAGCGCGGCCACGACTCCCGGGACGGCGTACGGGATGAAGATCGCCGTGCGGCCGAACCGGGTGAATCTCGTGCCCTGGGCGTCGAGGAGGAGGGCGAACAGGAGGGCGAGGCCGAGCGTCAGGGGGACCGCGATGATGCCGTAGATCGACAGGCGGCCGAGCCCGGCGACCAGGCTCTCGTCGGTGAAGACCTTCGCGTAGTTCTCGAAGCCGACGAAGACGGTCTGCTTCGTCCCGAGGATGCCTCCGCCCGTCAGACGGCGGGCGAAGAAGCTCAGGCCGAGCGCGTAGCCCAGGGGGATCACGGTGAACGCGAGGTACAGGATCATCGCCGGCGCGCTGAAGAGGTAGGGCGCGACTCTCGATCTCAGCGCCGAGTGGCGTCGTCGGGGGCGGTGCCCGTCAGTCGTCGTCGGCCCCGTCGGGGCCCGCAGCGCATCCGCGGTGTCGAGTGCGGCGTCGGTCATGATCGATCCTCTCGGGGGCTCGCCGCCGGGCTCAGTTCCCCTCCTCCACCGTGAAGCCCTGCTCCTCCATGTCGGCGACGACGGCCTCCTGGGTCGCCGTGAGGGCGTCGGCCCACGACGTCCCGTTCTGCACCGCGGCGTTCATCGCGTCTGTGAAGGCGGCAGCGGCGACATCCGTGTTCGGGCCCCAGGTGACGGGCCGGGTGTTCTTCGAGATCTCCGCGACGACTTCGTAGTAGTCCGTCTGCTGCGGCATGAGTGCCGGCGGGTCCTGCTCGGTCGCGACCTCCTGGCCGTACAGGGCCGCGGGGTAGCCGTTCTGCACGTTGAGGATCATCTCTGACCCCTCCTCGCTCGCGTTCAGCCACTTGGCGAACTCCGCGGCCTCCTCGGGGTGTTCGCTCGTGGAGGTGACGACGATCGACGATCCGCCCTGGAAGGAGACCGTGGGGTCGTCGGCGTCCCAGCGGGGCAGGGGTGCGAGTGCCCACTTCCCGGCGGTGGACGGCGCGACGCCCATGATGACGCCCGGAGCCCAGGCGGCCGACGGCCACGAGAGCATCGTCCCGTCGTTGAGCTGCTGGTTGTACGTGGGGGTCAGGATCGGGTCCGCGGTGATGAGCCCGTCGTCGTACATCCCCTGGAAGAAGTCCATGACCTCGCGGGACTTGGCCCCGTCGATGTTGACCGTCCAGGTGTCGCCGTCCAGCGACCACCAGTCCTCGCCGGCCTGCGCGGCGACGGGGGCGTACCAACCCCACCCGTCCGTGCTCAGCGAGGCCATCGTCAGGGTCGGGTCCTGCGCCTTGATCGTGGCGGCGGCGTTGCGGTAGTCCTCCCAGGTGACCGGCGCCTCGACGCCGTACTTGGCGAAGATGTCCTCGCGGTACACGAGCGCCATGGGGCCGATGTCCTGCGGGACACCGAACGTCCGGCCCTCGAAGGTCGTCTGCGCCCACGTCCCGGCCGCGAACTTGTCCTGGATGTCGGTGACGTACTCGGTGATGTCGAGCGGCACGTCGGCCACGATCATGCGGGGGAGCGAGGTGTTCTCGACGAGGGCGAGGTCCGGCGCGTTGCCGGCGCGGAGCGCGGTGACGAGCTTCGCGGACGACGTCTCGCCGCCGCCGGCGTCGGTGTACTTCACCTGGATGTCGGGGTGGGAGGTGTTGAACGCGTCGACCTCCGCCTGCGACCCGGGGGCCCATGCCCAGTACTCGAGGGTCACGGGCTCGCCGTCGGCGCCGCCCGAGGATGAGCACCCGGAGACGGCAAGGGTCGAGAGGCCGATGGCTAGGGCGACTGCGGAAATGCGTGAAGTGCGCATGACGTCTCCTTTGACTGGTGCAGTTCAGGCCGCATCAGTGGGGCCGACGTCAGCATCGCTGAGGGTCGAAAGTTTGTCAAGCGACGAAACAAAGCGTCCGGAAAAGTCCGGTCAGAACGGGTCGGCGCTCAGGCAGCGGTAGAGCGCGAGGGCCGCGGCCGCCCTGGCCCATTCGACGAAGTCGAACTCCGGCATATCGACCTCGACCTCTAGCCCGCCCAGATGGGTGGCGCGCAGCGCCGAGCGGAACGTCTCGATCCGGCCGCGGAGCACCGTGTGGCTCTCTCCGGTGAGGACGAGCTTGTCCGGATCGAGCAGGTTCACGAGGTGCCCTGCCGCGGTACCGAGCCCCGCCGCCGCGCGCTCGAGGACGACGGCGGCGAGCTCGTCACCCGCCTCGGCGCGCGCGGCGATCTCGGTGAGGCTGCCGGCGTCGGGCACAGCGCCGTGCACGGCGGTCGTCGAGCACACGCTCCACAGGCAGCCGTCGTGCCCGAGCGGGCACCGCGGCCCGTCGGCGAGGACGGGGATGTGATCGAACCGGCCCGCGGCGTTCCGCGCGCCGCGCATGATGCGCCGGTCGGTCACGATGCCGAAGCCGATCTCCTCGCCGACCGAGATCAGCACCATGCTGTCCTGGCCGTCCGCGAGTTGCGGCCACTGCTCGAAGGCCGTGAGGGCGATGACGTCGTCGTCCACCCACAGGGGCACCGACCACTCGCGCTCGAATCGGTCCTGGTGCCCGCGGTCGACGGCGCGGATGCGCGCCGACGCGGTGTCCAGGCCCACCCGCGCGAGCGGGCCGCAGATGGCGACCGCGGCGACCCGGAAGGTGGCCGACGCCTTCCGCAGCATCTCGCCGGCCACGTCAACGAGCTCGTCCGGGGATTCGGTGTCGAGGGTGGCGCGGTCCTCCCACACGACCCGCCCGTCGAGGTCGACGAGCGCGGCGATGACCGAGCTGCCGTGCAGGTGGAGTCCGAGGAACTGGTACGCGGTCGTCACGGCGTGGAGCATCTCGGCCGGTCGGCCGGTCGTGGACCGCTGCTCGCGGCCGCCCTCGACGAGCAGCCCGGCGGCCTCGAGATCGCGGGTGATCGCGGTGAGGCGGGTGCGGGACAGCCCGAGCTTGCGGGCGATCTCCGTGCGCGGCAGCCCGCCGTGCCACAGGACCTGGTTGAAGGCGGCCTGGGTGGTCGGGTGGATCTCCGGCCAGCGCTGGATGCCGGTCGGCAGAAGATGGGTAGCCACGCCCTTGTCTACCGCGGGAAGGGTCCCGGGGCGGGCACTGGCGCCCAACTCGCCGGAGGGCGGCCTCATCGGGCCGGCGCGGCGGGGTGCTCGACGCGCGCCTCGATCGTCGCCAGCGCGGCGAGCGCGGGCACGCCCCGGCTCTCGACGAGGGTGACGACGAGGCGGTCGGTGGTGATCGGGGGGTCGAATCGAACGATCCGGCGGTATCCGACGGAGCAGGTCGTGGCGACCTCGACGAGCCTGCCCGCGATCGCGGCGTGGATGGTCGCGCGCTCGACGCGCTGGCCGAATCGGATGTCCTCGCTCACGACGATGGCCTCGACGGACCGAGCCTGCGGGAGGGTGACGGTGATCGCCGGTGCCGCGTCGGACGGGTCGGGCCGCCAGGTTCGGGCCGCGTTCGGGCCGAAGTCGGATGGCGGAGCCGGGGCTGCCGCGTCGTCGCCGGCGAGGGTGGACGACGGCGAGAGGACGGTGGGAATCGTGCGGGCGCGGAAGTCCGCGATGAGCCGGCCCAGCTGCTGGAGCTCGCGCGCGTCCGGCTCCGCCACCAGCCCGTGGGCGGTGGGCGGGACGTTGAGGAGGAAGGTCGCGTTGCCGCCGACGGAGCTGCACCAGATCTCGAACAGCTCCTCGGCCGATCGCACGAGGTGATCCTCCGCCGGGTGATGGAACCAGCCCGGCCGGATCGACGTGTTCACCTCGGCCGGATACCAGATCAGGTCGTCGAGCCGGCCCGCCAGCGCGTGCCGGCTGCCGAGGTCCTCGTCGTTGCTGCGGACGAGGCGGGAGAACTCGCCGTCGTCGACCTGCTGCGACTGCTCGGAGATGCGCTCGGCGTCGCGCAGGGAGCTGGGGACGACGCTCCACTCGTCCGCGCGCGTGTGGCCAGCCTCGTTCCCGCACCAGCGCACGTCGGGGCCGCACACGCTGATGACCGCGTCGGGCTGCAGGCGACGGATCGCCTCGTAGTACCGGTCCCAGTCGTAGGTCTGGACCCGGCCGTTCGCGCCCTCGCCGTTGGCGCCGTCGAACCACACCGAGAACACGGGGCCGTAGCGCGTCAGCAGCTCGGTGAGCTGGGCGACGAAGAAGTCGTCGTACGCGCGGCCCGAGCCGTACGTGCCCTCGGTGCGGTCCCACGGGGACAGATAGATGCCGAGGCGGAGCCCGTGGCGGCGCGCGGACTCGGCGACCTCGGCCACGAGGTCGCCCGCGCCGGCCCGCCAGGGGGAGGCGGCCACGGTGTGCGCGCTGACGTCGCTCGGCCAGAGGCAGAAGCCGTCGTGGTGCTTCGCGGTGAGGATGACGCCCGTCATCCCGGCGCTCGCGATCGCCGCCATCCACTGGTCGACGTCCAGCCCCGCCGGGTCGAAGAGCGCGGGGTCCTCGTGCCCTAGGCCCCATTCCCTGTCGGTCATCGTGTTCATGCCGAAGTGGAGGAATGCGTAGAACTCCAGCGCCTGCCAGGCCACCTGCCGCTCGTCGGGCCGCACCGAGGTGAACAGGCCGATCTCATCCTCGCGCGTGCGGTCGACGGAAGCCACGGACACCCTCTCGCGTTTATTTCCTCAGTTGACAAACGTCTGGAGCCTAACCCACGGCGACTCGTGCTGCTACCAGCTCGCTAGCGGGGTGTCCTGCGCGCGGCTGGGTCCGTACGGCGCGGGCCGGTGGACCGTCCGCGCGGAGCGCGTGACGCGAGTGACCCAAGTTGCCGAACGAGACGTCCCAGCAACCCCATCAGCACCGCCCGTCACGTGCTCCGCGCGGACGGTCGACCTGCGCGACGCGTGCGGGACGGGTGGTGCTGGTGTGACGGATGGGGTAGGACTCTCGCCCCGTGCGTCACGCCCGCACCACGCGCGTCGCTGAGGTTCACCGGGGACCACGACGGCCGGTTCAGCTTGGAGGGTGCGGCGGCGGTCGCCGCCATCGGTTGCGGCCGCACAGCTCATCCCTGCTACGAAGCCGGGGCCGGCGGGATAGAACGGCACTTCGGTCATCGAGAACCACGCCTAACCACTCCACGGGCTCCCGACATGCACGACGATCAGGACCCTAGTTCTCGGTCGAGGGGCGTGCGACACGGGGCGGGGCCGGTCGTCCTCACACGGCTGATTGCCGGCTGCGGGCGCACGCCGCACGCGCAGCGGCGTCACTCCTGCCTCGGCACATGGATGAAACGGCAGCAACGGGGACAACTACCCATCGCCTGCCGTGACCTGCTGCGCTATCTTCCCAAATCAGAGCAGCGGCGGTCACTTGGACTGTGGTCGCAGGAGCACGGGGTACCCGCCCGTGATCATGCTCCCCACCAACAATTTCGGAGAGGCAGCGTGCCGATGCTCGGCTGGTTGAGACGTCACAAGCGGGTGCTCGCCTCATCTGCAACCGTGTCGGCCTTCTCAACCGCCGCGCTCGGCCTGGCGCTGGCCTACCCAGGCACTCCGACCACGCAGGTGGAGCTCAACGACGGCGGCGTCTGGGTCACGAACGCCGCCCTGAGCCTGCTCGGTCACCTGAACTTCCAAGCGGGGGAGCTGGACTCGAGCCTGCGGGCGACGAGCAACACCTTCGACGTCCTGCAGCGTGAGGGTGCGGTGATCCTCGACGATGCGGGCTCAGGGACGGCCAGCACGGTCGACGTCGCGAACGTCACGCTCACGCACAGCACGCCCATGCCGGCCGACGCCGTGCTGGTCCTGGGCGGCCAGGTGGTCGCGATCACCGCGACAGACACCACCGAGACAGACACCACTGCGACCACGAATCTCTGGGTGCTGCCTGCCGACCAGGTCGCGTCGTTCGACGCCGAGCAGATGCAGCCGACGGCGACTTTCGACACCCGCGTGGCGGTGAGTGTCGGGGGCGACGGGACGGCGTGGGCCGCGGTCGCGGCCACGGGGGAGCTCCACCGATTCCCGGTGGGCGGGGGGTCGGAGGTGCGGTCGCTGCCGGGGACCCCGACGGACTCCGAGCTGGAGGTCACGACGGTCGGCACCCACGTCGTCGTCCTGGACGCGACCGTCGGCACGGTCAGCGTCGACGGCGGCGAGCCGATCGCCGTCGACGGCGCGAAGGATGCGCGGCTGCAGCAGCCGGGGCCGGATGCTGCAGCCGTCGAGGTGGCGACGAACGACGCGCTGCTCGACGTGCCGCTCGGCGGTGGCGAGCCCGTCCGCCACGGCGCCGGGGGCGACGGGGTGCCGGCCGCGCCGGTGCGGCTCAACGGCTGCACCTACGCGGCCTGGAGCGGTGCGGCGCGCTACGTCCGCGACTGCGACGGCACGGCGTACGACTCCGCCCTGGACGTCCCGAATGCGGGCGACGGTGAGCTGCGGTTTCGTGTGAATCGCGACGTGGTCGTGCTGAACAACGTGACGACCGGTGCGGTGTGGCTGACGGACAACGAGTTGACCCCGGTCAACAACTGGAGCGACGTCACCCCGCCGGAGGACGACGAGAACGAGGACGAGTCAGCCGGCACCTCCGAGGACCAGGCGCTTCCGGACCGGACGAAGGCGAACCAGGACCCGGTCGCGGTCGAAGACCACTTCGGGGTGCGGCCCGGCCGGACGGCAGTGCTGCCCGTGCTGGCCAACGACTCCGATCCGGAGGGAGACGTGCTCGTGGCGCAGCCGAAGACGCAGCCCACGTTCGGAGCGCTCGAATCGATCCGGGACGGGGAGGCGTTCCAGCTGGCCGTCCCGGCGGATGCCACGGGTTCCTCGTCGTTCACCTACACCGCGCTGGACGGTCGGGGCGGGCAGGCGGATGCGGACGTGAGCCTGGAGGTGCATGGCTGGGACACCGAGGCCGCGCCCACTCAGGACAGGATCTCGACCCTGGTCGTCGAGCAGGGCAAGAGCGCCACGATGAACGTGCTGCCGGGGTGGAGCGACCCCGACGGCGACGACATCTTTCTGCAGACCGTCGGCTCGACGACCGACGACCAGGTCAGGTCAACTCCCGACGGGCAGGTGACGTTCACCGACGTGGGCACCAGCTCAGGCCGGAAGAAGGTCGTGCTCGTCGTGTCGGACGGCCAGAAGACGACCACCGGCGAGCTGACCATCGAGGTGCGTAGCCCCGGTGCGCAACCGCCGGTGGCGAACGCCGACCACGTAGGCACCGTGGTCGGTCGTACCGTCACGGTCTCGCCGCTGGCCAACGACACCGACGCCAATGGTGACCAGCTGCGGCTGGCGAAGGTGGAGGAGCGGTCCGACCTGCAGGTCACCGAGGACTTCACCGCGGGGACGTTCACGGTGACCGCCCAGACCGCGGGCACCTACTACCTCACCTACGTGGTGACCGACGGGCCTGCGACCGCAGCTGGACTGGTGCGCATCGACGTCGCTGATGCGGGGACCGCGCAGGGTGCGCCGATCGCGGTGCGGGACACCGCGATGCTGACGGCGGGCGGCAAGGTGTACGTCGACCCGCTGGCCAACGACGTCGACCCCGCCGGCGGGGTGCTGGTCGTGCAGGGCGTGACGCTGCCGGCCGACTCGCCGCTGACGGTCGCCGTGCTCGATCACCACCTCCTGCGGATCAGCGCGCAGTCGGCGCTCACGGGACCGGCGTCGTTCACGTACGCGGTCTCGAACGGGACCGCCTCGGCGACCGGCGAGGTCGTCGTCCTCCCGGTGCCGGCGACGGCGACGACCCAGCCGCCGGTGGCGCTCGACGACACGGCGACGGTGCGGGTCGGCGACGTCGTGTCCATCCCGGTGCTGGCGAACGACACCAGCCCGAGCGGGGCTGTGCTCTCGGTGGTGCACGAGCTCGCGCAGCAGCCGGAGTCCGGGACGGCGTTCGTCGCGACCGACCGGGTCCGGTTCCAGGCCCCGGACACCGCGACCACCGTGCACCTGATCTACGAGGTGACCGACTCGGCGCAGCAGACCGCTTCCGCGCAGGTGACGATCACGGTCCGGGCCGCCGACACCGAGCACAACTCCCCGCCGCAGCCAGCCGATGTGACCGCGCGGGCGCTCGCGGGGCAGACGATCCGGATCCCGGTCACCCTGGACGGGATCGACCCGGACGGCGACTCGGTGCAGCTGGTGGGGATCGGCTCGGCGCCGACCAAGGGCCGCGTGGTCACGACCGGGGAGTCCTGGCTGGACTACGAGGCCAACAAGGACGGCGCGGGCACCGACACGTTCACCTACACGGTCGAGGACAGGTTCGGGGGGCGGGCGAGCGCGAGCGTGCTGGTCGGGATCGCGCCGGCGGCGGCGACCAACCAGCAGCCGGTCGCGGTGCCGGACACCGTGACGGCCCGGCCGGGCCGGGACCTGGCGGTGCCGGTGGTCGCGAACGACGTCGACGCCGACGGCGACCCCCTCACCCTGGTGCAGGGCTCGCTCGAGGTGTCGGACAGCTCTGTCGAGGCAAAGGTGTCCGGCGACCGCGTCGAGCTGGCGACGCCGTCCGAGGCAGGGGTGCTCACGGTCTACTACGGGGTCACCGACTCGAAGACCGGGACCGTCACCGGCAGCCTCACGGTGACCGTCGACCCGAACGCGCCGCTGCAGGCGCCGATCGCGCGCGACGACCTGCTGACCGCCGCGCAGGTCACCGGCGAGACGAGCACGACCGTCAAGGTGCTGGACAACGACGAGGACCTGGACGGGAGCGTCGCCGAACTCCAGATCGCCTCGCCGGTGGAGGGAGTGACGGTCGACCCGGACGGTTCGCTGCGCGTTCCGGTCACCGCGACCGGGCAGGCGATCCTCTACACGGTCACCGACGTCGACGGCCTGATCGGGTCGGCGTTCGTCTGGGTGCCGGGAACCGGCGACGAGCGCCCACGGTTGAAGTCCACGGAGCCTGTCATGGTCGACTCGGGTGCCACCGTGACGCTCAAGCTGGCTGACTACGTCCAGGTCGCCGCCGGCAAGTCACCTCGGATCACGACCGCTGCCTCGGTCACGGCGCTGCAGGGGGACGGTTCCCCGGTGCTGGTCGACGAGACGACGTTGTCGTTCACCTCCGCGGCGGGCTACTTCGGGCCCGCCGGAGTCTCCTTCGAGGTGACCGACGGCACCGGGCCGGAGGACCCGAACGGGCGCACCGCGGTGCTCACGATCCCGATCACGGTGAACCCGGCGGCGAACCAGCAGCCGACGTTCACCGGCTCGACCGTCGAGGTCGCTCCCGGCGAGGACGCGGTCGCCGTCGACCTCGTCGCCTTGACGACCGACCCTGATGCCGGCGATCTGACGACCATGCGGTACGCGCTGGAGGGGCAGCCCGCGGAGGGCCTGCAGGTCTCCGTGTCGGGGCAGCGGCTGATCGCTTCCGCTGGCGTCGACGTGCCGAAGGGCACGACAGCGACGATCAAGCTCACGATCTCCGACGGCACGACGGCCCCGGTCGACGGCAGCCTCACGCTCTCCGTGATCGCCTCGACCCGCCCCTTGGCCGTCGCGAACGACGACGTCGTCGACAAGGCCCAGCAGGGCAAGCCCGTCACGGTTGACGTGCTGGCGAACGACCAGAACCCGTTCCCCGCCGCTGCGTTGACCTTGGTCGGTTCACCGGTGGTCGAGACCGGTACCGGCGCCGCGTCCCTGTCCGGATCGCAGGTCCAGGTCACCCCGGCGAAGGACTTCATCGGCACGATGGTGGTCCGCTACCGGGTGCAGGACGCCTCCAAGGACGTGGGCCGCGAGGTCGACGGGCGCATCCGGCTCACCGTCGAGGGCCGCCCGGCGACTCCTGCGACCCCGCAGGTTTCGGAGGTCAGGTCGAAGACCGTCGTCCTGACCTGGGCGGCGCCGGCGAACAACGGCGCCCCGATCACCGGCTACACGGTGAGGTCCTCGGGCGGCCCGACGTTCTCGTGCCCGACCACGACGTGCACCCTCGAGGGCCTGACCAACAACCTCGAGTACACGTTCTCGGTCGTCGCGACGAACGAGGTCGGCGACTCCGACCCGTCACCGGTCTCGGCCCCGGCGCGCCCAGACGCCAAGCCGTCCGCCCCGGGGGTCCCGGTGCTGACGTTCGGCGACACGTCGCTCGACGTCACCTGGGCGGCACCGACCGGGTACGAGGGCTCGCCCGTGGAGAGCTACACCCTGGAGATCTCCCCGCCCGCCTCCGGCGGCGGTCAGCGGACCGGGATCACTGGGACCTCGTACACCTGGACAGGGCTGGAGAACGGCGTGCCCTACCAGGTGCGAGTCCAGGCGATCAACCGGGCGCCCGACCCGTCCGACTGGTCCGGCTACTCGGCCAGCGAGATCCCGGCCGGGGTGCCGGACGCCCCCGCACAGCCGACCACCACCCGGCTCGACCCGGTCGGCAGCCAGGCCCAGCTCCAGGTCGCGTGGGTCGCGCCGCAGGACAACGGCGACGCGATCGCCTCGTACACGGTCAACGTGCTGCGCGGTGGCGCCGCGGTCTCCTCGATCAAGGTGGCCGGCGGCACGACGACGCAGGCGATCACGCTCGGCACCTCCGAGTCGGACTACTCCTTCACGGTCACGGCGGCGAACAAGGCGGGGAACTCGGCGGCGAGCGCCGCGTCGGCCCCGCGGCGGGCGTTCGTCGCGCCCGGGGCGGTCAGCTCGCTGACCGCCGCTCCGGGGGACAACGTGGTCACCGTCTCCTACGGGCCGGCGGCGGGGAACGGGGCCGCGGCGAGCGAGATCGCGTACCAGTACCAGGTCAACGGCGGGGCGTGGATCGCGATGCCGGGCGACAAGGTGATCCGCTCGGGCGTGGGCAACAACGGGACCTACACGATCGGGGTGCGGGCCTCCACGACCCTGGACGGAGTCACCTACCCCGGGGCGGCCACGGATTCCGATGCGGTGGCGCCGTTCGGCCCGCCCGGGCAGCCGGGGGTCTCGGCCAGCGGGAACGACACGACCGTGACCCTGAACTGGTCGCCGCCGTCGAGGAACGGGCGCGACTTCCAGGTCCAGATCTCGGTGGACGGCGGCGGCTGGCAGTCGGTCGCTTCCAGCGGCAGCACGCAGGCCGGCAACGGGCACTCGGAAACGCACTCGATCCGGGCGCGCGCGGTGGACACCGAGAACCAGACGAGCTCGGAGGTGAGCGCTTCGGCGACGAGCGCGGCCCCGCCGCCGCCTCCGCCGCCGAGCGCTTGGGTGACGAAGGGCAGCGCCGCTTCCAACGTCTGCAGCGGTTCCTGCAACTACATGGTCGTCAATGTGCAGAACATCGCTGCGGGGCGCTACACCGTGAGGTTCTGGAGCGATGACGGCGGTACCGACGCGGTCTTCTACACCTTGACGATGAACCTCGCCTCGAGCGGTTCGTACGGAACGAACGTCTACTACGGATTCCCGAACAATTCGGCATGGTTCGAGGTGGTCGGCCAGGTCACCAGCAGCCGGCAGCTGTGGCGAGACGTCGGATGACCACGTTGAGAAAAGGGAATGGAGCAGCTGACATGACCATCACCACCGACCAGGCAGCCTGGTTCGCGGACACGTTCGAGAAGCTGGTCGCCAACGTCGGCCAGGCCGTGCTCGGCAAGGCGGACGTCGTCCGCCTCGCCCTCGCCTGCATGCTCGCCGAAGGTCACCTGCTGCTGGAGGACGCCCCCGGTACGGGGAAGACGTCGCTGGCCCGCGCGATCGCGGCGACCGTGCAGGGGTCGCACAACCGGATCCAGTTCACCCCCGACCTGCTGCCCTCGGACGTCACCGGCGTGAACATCTGGGACCAGCGCAAGGGTGACTGGGACTTCCGCAAGGGCCCGGTGTTCGCGTCGATCGTGCTGGCCGACGAGATCAACCGCGCGTCGCCGAAGACGCAGTCGGCGCTGCTGGAGGTGATGGAGGAGTCGCAGGTGACCGTCGACGGGATCGCCTACGGCGCGGGGCGCCCGTTCATGGTGATCGCCACGCAGAACCCGATCGAGCAGGCAGGCACCTACCGGCTCCCGGAGGCCCAGCTCGACCGCTTCCTGATGCGCACCTCGATCGGCTACCCCGACCGGGCCTCGTCGATCAAGATCCTGCTCGGCGCGGCCGAGCGGGACCGCTCCGCGCACCTGCCCGCGCTCATCACCACGAGCGCGGTCGCCGACATGGCCGACCTGGCCGCCACCGTGCACGTGGACGCCTCGATCGCGGACTACATCAGTGCGCTGGCCGAGCAGACCCGTCACGCCCAGCAGACCCGCCTCGGGGTCTCGGTGCGCGGCGCGCTCGCGCTGACCCGCGTCACGAAGGTCTGGGCCGCCGCGCACGGGCGCACCTATGTGCTCCCGGACGATGTGAAGGACCTCATCGCGCCGGTCTGGACGCACCGGCTCATCCTCGACCCGGAGGCCGAGTTCGCCGGGGCCACCGCGCAGTCCGTGCTGCAGGTCGTGGCCGCCGACGTCGCCGCACCTCAGGAGCGGGTCCGCGCGTCATGAGCTTGCTGGTCGAGGAGGTGGCAGTGCCCGTCGCTCGGGCGTTCGCCTCCGTGCGCCGCTCGCTGGCTCCGATGCTCGCCGTCGTCGGGCCGGCGGGCTGGCTCGTCCTCGCGGCCGCGCTCGTCGGCGCCTGGGCAGGCCGGCGGCTCGGCTGGCTCGAGGGGTGGACGCTCGCCGTCGCGGGGACTCTTCTGCTTGCGGTTGCGGTGGCGTTCGCCATCGGCCGGTCCTCGTACGCGGTCACGCTGGACCTGGGGCAGCAGCGGGTGGTGGTCGGCAACCGCGCGAGCGGCGAGCTAACGATCCGCAACGTCGGTACGCGGACCACGCTGCCGGCCCGGGTGGAGCTGCCGGTCGGCTCAGGCCTGGCGACGTTCCGGCTGCCACGGCTCGCCGGCGGCGCCGAGCACGAGGAGATGTTCGTCCTTCCCACCCATCGGCGCGGGCTCGTCGTGCTCGGACCGGTGAGCTCGGTGCGCGGCGACCCGCTCGGCCTGCTGCGTCGACAGGTGCGCTGGACCGACCCGATGGACCTGTACGTGCACCCGCGAACCGTCTCGCTGGACGGGGCCTCGGCGGGCTTCCTACGGGACATCGAGGGGTTGCCCACGCAGGATCTGTCGAGCAACGACATCGCCTTCCACGCCCTGCGTGACTACGTCGCCGGCGACGACCGGCGCTCGATCCATTGGCGGACGACGGCGCGCACCGGGCGACTCGTCGTCCGGCAGTTCGAGGAGACCCGCCGATCTCACCTCGTGGTGGGGCTATCCACCTGCGCGGCCGACTACGCAGACCCCGACGAGCTCGAGCTGGCGATCTCGGTCGCGGGCTCGATTGGGATGCAGGCGATCCGGGAGGAGAAGCAGCTCTCGGTGCTCACCTCGCGCGGGCAGCTGCGGGCGGGCACCGCCATCCGATTCCTTGACGCGTTGTGCCTGCTCGAGGCGGACGAGCGAGACCGCGGCCTCGCCGCGGTCGGCCGGGCCGTCGGAGGCGAGGTGCCCGATGCCTCGGCGGTGCTGCTCGTCGGCGGGACGGCGGTGGGCTCCACCAGCCTGCTCGCGGCGAGCACGCGACTTCCGGTGAACGCGCTCAACGTCGCCGTCCGCTGCGCCCCCGGGGAGCAGGTCTCACGCCGCTCACTGGGCAACCTTGTCGTGGTCACCCTCGGCGCCCTCGAGCAGCTGCCGCAGGTTATGCGCCGGGTCGCCGGATGAACCGCGCGCCGGCACGTGGCCCGATCGCCCAGGCCGTCGACGTCGTCGCCTCGGCCGTGCTGGTCGGTGCAGGTCTGGTCGGCTTCGGACCGGCGTTCGGCGGCACTCGGTGGGCGGCGGCGGCTGGCGCCGGCCTGGCCCTCGGGCTGCTGCTCGCGATGGTTGGTGCCGCACGCCGGTGGGGGCCGCTCACCCTCGCCGCCTCCGTCATCGTCGGGTACCTGCTCGTCGCCGTGCCGATTGCCGTGCCCGACGGGACGGTGTCTCGGGTGCTACCCACGCTGGACTCCACCCGTGCCGTGCTGGTCGCCGCCATCAGGGCCTGGAAAGACGTGCTCACCCTGACCCCGCCGGTCGGCGAGCACCCGTCGGTTCTGGTCGTGCCGCTGCTCACCGGGCTGCTCACCGCGGTCGTGACCGCCTCGCTCGCGCTGCGATCGACCCGGCCGTGGTGGGCGCTGCTGCCCGCGATCGTCGCGTTCGTGACGCCCATCGCGCTCGGCACGATCGAGCCTGCGGAGCCGGCCGTGCAGGGCTCGGTGTTCGCGGCGGTCGCGGTGGGCTGGGCGGTCTGGCGCCGGGAGTCGAGAGCGCTGGCGACCAGCCATACCGCCGACGTCGAGGCCGGTGCGCGCGCCGCGCTGGCGCGTTCGCGGCTCTCGTCCGGAGCGCTCATGCTGGTCGGTGTGGGCGCGGCGGCGTTCCTCCTGGTGCCGCTCACGGCGGCGGCCGTGCCTCGGCACACGCTGCGCGAGACGGTTGTGCCCCCGCTCGACCTGCGCGCCTACCACAGCCCGCTCGTCGGGTTCAGGTCGTACGTCAAGGACCACGCCAAGGACGTGCTGTTCACCGTCGACGGGCTGCCGGCCGGCGCACGGATCCGGCTGGCCACTCTCGACGGCTACGACGGTGTCGTGTACGACGTCACCGAGGCAGGGATCGGCGCGACGTTCGCATCGGTGTCGAGCACGCTGCCGGGGACCGGGGTGACCACCCAGCTGAAGATCACGTCGACGGCCTATTCCGGGGTGTGGGTGCCAGATGCGGGCGACCTGCGTTCGATCACCTTCTCGGGCCCGCGCGCGACGACGCTCGCCCAGTCCGTCTACTACAACCAGCGCACCGGGGTCGCGATCACGACGGCCGGGCTCTCGCCCGGCGACACCTACGAGCTCGATGTCGTGCTGCCGCGGACGTGGACCGACGACGAGCTCACAGGACAGCAGTTCGCCACCGTCACCCTGCCCGCGACGACCAACGTGCCGGACGCGGTGCAGGCATCCGCGGGCGAGCTGGCCGGCGCCGGAACCGACTCGATCACCGCCGTCCGCAACCTGCAGACGTCGCTGTCCACCCAAGGCTTCTTCAGCCATGGGTTGGAGGGCGAAGCCGTCTCGCGATCGGGGCACACGGCCGAGCGGATCGCGTCGCTCCTGAGTGCGGACCAGATGATCGGCGACGACGAGCAGTACGCCGTCGCGATGGCCCTGATGGCCCGCCAGCTCGGCATCCCGGCCCGGGTGGTGATGGGCTTCTACCCCGCCGACGCGACGGCGTCCGGCACGGTCTCGATCACCGGCGACGACGTGCACGCCTGGGTCGAGGTGGACTTCGCCGACGCCGGCTGGGTGGCGTTCGACCCGACCCCGCCGAAGGATCAGACCGCCAACCAGCAGGCGCCGAAGCCGCGCTCGAATCCCAAGCCGCAGGTGCTGCAGCCGCCCGCGCCGCTGCAGGCGCCCGCCGAGTTGCCCCCGAACACCCGGCAGGACAAGGGCGAGCTCCGCCCGAGCGAGCTGGACCCGTGGTGGCTCCCGGCGCTGCGGACCGCCGCGCTCGCGCTGATCCCGGCGCTCCTGCTCGCGGGGCCGCTCGTGCTGGTCGCCTGGCTCAAGCGCCGGCGCCGGCGCCGGCGGGCCAGGGCCGACGAGCCGGCCGCCCGCGTGAGCGGTGGCTGGCACGAAGTCCTTGACCGTGCCGCGGACCTCGGCACCCGGGTTCCGGGCGGCGCGACCCGTCGGGAGACCGCCGTCCTGCTCGCCGAGCGCTACCCGCGGGCCGAGCTCGCACCGCTCGCGGCGACGGCCGACACGGCCGTGTTCGGCGCCGGCGAACCGGACGAGGCCGACGTCGCCGAAATGTGGCGGCAGGTCGACGCGGTCGTCGCGGCGATGTCAGGGTCGGTGGGCCGTTGGGCGCGGCTCCGGGCGCGGTTCTCGGTGCGTTCGCTGGTCGCGGAGAGACGGCGGATACGACCCGCGGTCGCGGGGCGCACGGCCATTCGCAGGTCAAGGGCTCGAGCAGGAGGACAGCGATGAGCACGATGAGAACCACTCCCGATCCGGCGATCCTCGGGGCGGCGCTGCACGGAACGGTGCCCGCTCCTGTCGGGCGTCGTGTCGGTGCCTCGCTCATCGATTCGGGGCTGACGATCCTCATCGAGGTGGTGGCCTTCGGCCTGGCGAACGGTGCCGGTGCCAGCCCCGTGCTGATCGTCACCGTCGCCATCCTGGGGTGGGGCTTCGTGCAGTGGCGCCTGCACGCCACGAGTGGTCAGACGATCGGCAAGCGCGCCGTCGCGATCCGGACGCTCGCCGTCCCAGGTGGCGATGTCCCGGGCTGGGGACGCACGTTCGGCCGCTACCTGCTGCTCGCCGTCGCGGCAGTCATCCCCGCAGGGTCGCTGCTGGTCGTCCTCTCCGTGTTCTGGGACGGGGACCGGCTCTTGCGCGGGTGGCACGACAAGGCCGCGGGCGTGTTCCTGATCGACCTTCGTGCCGGGCGTGACCCGGTGGCGCCCGAGATCGGTGCGATGGTCGTGCCGACGCCTCAGCCGCCGGCGCCGGTGCGACCGTGGGCAGAAACTCCCCTCGCCGCTCCGGTCGACGCGCACCCTGGGCCCGGGGCGGCATTTCCCGATCCCGTCACGCCGTCCGTGGTGCGGGTCGCGCCGGCCTCGACGCCGGCTCCGCCTGCGCTCGGAGGTCCGCAACCCTCCGCGCAGTCGAGCTTGTCCGCGGGATCGGGTGCCGGCATCATCTCGGCGGTCCCCGGTCTGTCGGCGCCCGGGCAGTCGGCGCCCGCCGGCCTCGGTGCCGCGCCGCCGCCGCCCCCGCCTCCACCCGCCGCGTTCGTCGCTCGACCGTTCGGGCCGGCCGGCGGCGTCCCGTTCTCGCCGCCGCCCGCACCGCCGAACGCGGCCGACGACGACGATGACGACGCCGAGCTGACCATGATGTCGCCGGCCGCCGCAGCGCCGGTGGCCGCGGTGCGACTGGTCTTCGACACCGGTGACCTGCTGCCGGTGGCCGGTCGCGGCCGGATCGGCCGGGATCCGGTCGTCGGCGGCGAGCCGGTGAGCCACCTCGTGCCGCTGGCCGACTCGAGCAGGTCCGTGTCGAAGACCCACCTGGAGTTCGTCCTCGGTGACGGCGGGCTGTGGGTGTGTGATCTGCACTCGACGAACGGGTCCTCGATCGAGCGTGCCGGGGTGCGCACGCCGATGCAGCCCGGCGAGTGGGTGCGCGCGGAGTCCGGCACGGTCGTCCACCTGGGTTCGCGGACGTTCCGGGTGGAGGCGCAGTGAGCGAGGGCTTCGATCTTGAGTGGGGAGTGGCGACCGCGACCGGGCGCCGTAGCGGCAACGAGGACTCCTACCTGGCCGATTCGCCGGTGTTCGTCGTCGCTGACGGCATGGGCGGGCATGACGCGGGGGAGGTCGCGTCGGCGATCGTGGTGGAGGAGTTCGACGACCTGCGTGGCCGCGCAAGCGTTGAGCCCGAGGACCTGTTCGACCGGATCGAGCGGGGTGCGGCCCGGATCCGGGGGCTACGCACTCCACCGGGTCGCGGCGCCGGCACGACCCTGGCCGGCGTCGCGCTCGGCAGCCGCGGCGGTGCGCCGTACTGGCTGGTGGTCAATATCGGCGACTCGCGGGTTTACCGGGCGGCCGACGGCGTGCTCGAGCAGGTGACGATCGACCACTCGGAGGTCCAGGAGCTCATCGACGCCGGCAAGCTCACGCCCACGGAGGCCGACGGCTACCCCCGCCGCCACGTCGTGACCCGAGCGGTCGGAGCATTCGCCGAGGTCAAGCCGGAGCTGTGGATGCTGCCCGCCGGCCCGCGGGACCGGATGCTCGTCTGTTCGGACGGGCTGACCGGCGAGCTGTCGGACGACGTGATCGCGGACCTCCTGCGGACCTCAGGCAGCCCGCAGCAGTCCGCTGACGCGCTGGTCCGGGCGGCGCTGGCGCAGGGCGGCCACGACAACGTCACGGTCGTCGTCGTCGACCGGCGGGGTCTGGACGACGACGACCGGACCGTCCCGTCGATCACCGACGTCGACGACGACACCCTTCCTCGCGAGGAGTTCGAGTCGATGGCGGGGACGTCGTGAGCAGCGGAGGCTATGTTCCGGGCAGCCAGCTCGCGGTCGTCGAGGTCCACGGGATGGCCCTGCTGCCGGCGTCCACTCCCGACGACGTGCTCGCCGCCGTACGGGCGGCGCTCGGCCCGGCTGAACCGGACGGCGAGCGAGCGGCCGTGCTGCTCGAGGCACTCACGCTCGGGACCCGGCTGTCCAATCTCCCGCCGTTCGCGGTCGCGGTGCTCGCCGCCGGCCGGGTCGACCTGCTGGTCCGTGGGCACTACCGGGCGGTGGTCACCGCCCCCCGGCCGGCGCAGGTCGACGGCCTGCACGTCACCAGCTGGCGGGAGGAGTCCGTCGACGCTCCGACGCTGGTCGAGCTGGTCGAGCTGGTCGAGCTGGCTCGCGACGACGACGGTTCCGGCCGCACGTTGACCCTGGACCGGGGCGTAGCGCTCGCGGCGTCGGTCCGGCTCGCCCTCCCTCCGACCGGGCTCGAACGGGAGCTGGGCGTCGTGCCGGCCGCGGAGCTCGGTCCGGCCGCCGCGGAGCTCGTTCCGGCGGTCGGCGGGACGGATGACATCCCGGTGGTCGGCTCGGCGCTGGAGCTGACCAGGTCGGGGGAGACCGTAGCGGGGGAGCCCGGGATCGAGACCGCTGAGCAGCTCGTCACCGGAGTCCCCGGAGCGGCCGCTGGACCGGTCCCGAACAGGGGAGGCGACGGTTCGGGCGAGACCGACTACGGGTTCCTGTGGGACCACACCGTGGTCCACGACATCGAGCACGCGGCCGTGCGGGCGCCCGCGCACGCGAGCGATCCGGCGCCGGGCCCCGAGGCGAGCGCCGGCGACCATGACGGCGAGACGATCCACCTCGCCGAGCTGCTCGGCTCGCCGCCCGCGCCCGTCGTGCCGGCGCCGAGCGGGTCGGGTGTGCTGTCGCGGTTCTGCGCGCAGGGCCACGCGAACGCCCCGCACGCGGTGGCCTGCGGGACGTGCGGCGGGCCCTTCGTCGGTGACCCCAAGCTGGGTACCCGGCCCGCGCTCGGCCGGCTGCGACTGAGCTCGGGCGCCACTGTGGACCTCGACCGGACAGTGATCCTGGGGCGACGCCCGCAGGCGTCGCGGGTCGAGGCAGGAGACATCCCCCAGCTGGTGGCGGTGGGCGGAAGGGAGATCTCTCGCAGCCACCTCGAGCTGCGGGTCGAGGACTGGAACGTCCTCGCGGTCGAGCTCGGCTCGCGTAACGGCACGCTGCTGCTGCGGCCCGGCCAGCCGCCCGTGCGCCTCGTGCCGAACAACCCCGTGCCGGTACGCGCCGGTGACCAGTTCGATCTGGGCGAGAGCATCATCGTGACCGCTGAGGACGTGCCATGAGCCGCCGCGCGCCGTCCGTTCCGCCGCTGCTCCCCGGTTTCGAGTACGTCTCGTTGCTGGGCTCGGGCGGCTTCGCCGACGTCTTCCTGTACCGCCAACGACGGCGGGAGGTCGCGGTCAAGGTGCTGCTCGCGGACGTGCGGGCCGACGGCGCCGCTCGGCGCCAGTTCGAGGCCGAGGCCGACCTCATGGCCCACCTGTCCGCGCACCCGCGCATCGTGACGGTGTATCAAGCGGAAGTCGCGCCGGACGGCCGCCCCTTTCTCGTGATGGAGTACTGCCCGCCGCCGAGCCTCGACGCGCGCTACAAGACCGACCCGTTCGCCGTCGACGAGGCGCTGCGCACCGGGATCGAGCTGGCCGGCGCGGTCGAGACGATGCACCGAGCCGGGATCTGGCACCGGGACATCAAACCGGCGAACATCCTGATGACCCAGTATGGGGGCCCCGCACTCACCGACTTCGGCATCTCGGTGCTCTCCGCCGAGGCCGACGTCGCCCAGGGCCTGTCCGTGCCGTGGGCGCCGCCCGAGGTGGTGAGCGGGCAGGTCGCCTCCGGCCTCAGCGGCGACGTGTACTCCTTGGCGGCGACGGTCTACTCGCTCCTGGCCGGCCGCACGCCCTTCGAGATCCGCGGCGGCGAGAACGGCAAGCGTGCGCTGGCCGAGCGGATCAGGTCGACCCCGCTGCCGCCCCTGGACCGTGCGGACGTCCCGCCCGCGCTCGAGCAGGTGCTGGCGACGGCGATGGCGAAGGCCCCGGCCGCGAGGTACCCGTCCGCGCTGTCCTTCGCCCGCGCGCTCCAGCAGGTCCAGTCGCAGCTGCGGATGTCGGTGACCCAGGTCGAGGTCCGCGACGACTCGGTGGCCCCGGATCGGGACGAGATCGAGGACGACGGCGCGACCCGGATCCGCTCGGTCGTCACGGTCAGCCCGAACGTGGTGCCCGCCCCGAGGCAGCCGGGCTGGGGGACGGCCGACCCGGCGCTCACGGCCACCTCCGTGCCGCCGGCCGGGAGCGCGCCGGCCGCGCCGCCCGACGTCCGGGGCCAACTGAGCACGCCGGTGGTCCGTGAATTCCGCGGGCCGGGGATCGCGAGCCCGGCGGTCGAGGCGACGATCCACCGAGCCCCCGCCGAGGATCCGGTCGCGCCGGACATCGTGCATGCCGCCGGGCGCACGCCCGTGGTGGCCGTGCTGGCGGCAGTCGTCGTCGTCCTGGTCGCGGTCGGCGCCTTCCTGGCGCTGCGGTCACCTCCCGACGACGCCCGCGGCAGCGACAGCTCCTCGTCCGCACCTGCCCCGGTAGACGCCGTCGGCAGCCCCGTCCCGGCGCCGACCGCCGTCGTCGGCACCCTGCAGGGCGCGCAGGCGCAGTTCACCTGGGGCAACCCCGACCCGGAAGATGGTGACACCTATCTGTACCGAATTCCCGTCCCGGGCACGGAGGCCTCGTACACCACCACCTCCGCGACGGCGGTGACCGTACCGGCCGCGACCGGCGGCACGACCTGCCTCGAGGTGCTGCTGCGCCGCGCCAACGGCACCAGCTCGCCGGAGCCCGCGACGGGATGTGTCGGACCATGATCGACCTCGAGGGGACAACGGGCGCTTGCCGGCTGGAGTTCTGCGGGGAGTGGTTCGAGGTGTCGCCCACCGAACCGTTCGTCGTGGGCCGAGAGGGGCCGCTCGGTCTTGACGACAACCCGTACCTGCATCGCCGGTTCCTCGAGGTTGTGCTAGTCGACGGCATGTGGTGGCTGCGCAACGTCGGGTCGCGGCTGTCGGCGACGATCGCCGAGCCGTCCGGCGGGATGCAGGCGTGGCTGACTCCGGGCGGTCGCCTGCCGTTGGTCTTCGGCACCACGATCGTGATCTTCACCGCTGGGCCGACGACGTACCAGGTCAGCCTGGAGACGGCGCACGCCACGTTCGCGCCGACCGGGGTGCTGTCCGGGCCGGAGACCGGGACGACCACCGTCGGCCAGATCGCGCTGACCACGACCCAACGAGCCCTCATCGTCGCGCTCAGCGAACCGCTGCTGCGTGACCCCGGCTCGACGACGACCCAGATCCCGTCCTCCGCGGCGGCCGCCGCGCGGCTCGGCTGGGCGCAGACGCGATTCAACCGGAAGTTGGACAACGTCTGCGACAAGCTCGACCGGGTCGGAATCAAAGGCCTGCGCGGGGGGCCGGGCCGCCTGGCCACGCAACGCCGAGCCCGGCTCGTGGAGTATGCCGTGACGTCCCGGCTCGTAACCTCGGCCGACCTCGGCCTGCTCGACGGCTCGATGCTCGACGCGGTGGACTCGTGAAGCTCAAGCTCACCGTGCGCCGCGAGGCGGACGTGCGCACCGATCTGGACGTGACGGCCGACGCGAGCGCAACCGTCGGCGACCTCGCCGGCGCGCTCTTTCTGGCCGACCCGTTGCACGCCGGTGCCCAGCTGCCCGGCCCGGTCACGCTGCACGTGTGGGACGGGCACAGCGGTCGCGCGCTCGAGCCGTCGACCGGGGTCTTGGACTCAGGGCTGCGCTCAGGCTCGACGGTGACCGTCGTCCCGCACTCCGACCGGTTCGGCGCCGACGACGCCGGCAGGGGCCCGGTCGTGGCCTCGATCCGGGTGCTCACGGGGCCCGATGTCGGCAGGGAGTTCGGCCTGCCGTTCGGGTCGGCCGTCGTAGGCCGCGATCGCGATGTCGACGTGCGGCTGTCGGACCCGATGGTGTCGAAACGGCACGCCCGGTTCAACGTGTCCGACTCCGTGGAGGTCGTCGACCTGGCCTCGGCGAACGGAGTTCTGGTCGATGGCCAGCAGACCTCCCGGCGCGTCATCGGCCCCGGCGAGGTCGTGACGCTCGGCGACACGGAGCTCGCCGTCGTGCAGCACCAGCGCGCGGGCGGCGCTCCGCCGGCGACGCCGGACGTGCCGGTGCTGCGCTCGCCGCGGGTCGTCCCGAGGTTTGCCCCGCGGGAGGTCCCGGCGCCGGAGCCGCCGAAGCGGAACCCGCAGTCCCGGTTCCCGGTGCTCATGATCGCAGCGCCAGTGCTGCTCGGCGTCGCACTCTTCCTGCTGACGAAGAACACGAGCAGCCTCTACATCGTCGCGTTCTCGCCAGTCTTCGCCCTCGGCACGTGGTGGGAGGCGCGGCTGGACCAACGTCGCCAGGCCAAGGAGTTCACCGCCGCGATCGCCGCGCTCCGCGCCGACCTGCTCGCGCGGCAAGAGCGGGAACGCGCGGTCAGGCTCGTCGAGCATCCCTCGACCGCGGAGGCGGTCGACGCCGCGCAGCGGCACGGCGAGCTGCTCTGGACCAGACGGCCTGAGCACCTCCAGTTCGCCACGTTGCGGCTCGGGCTCGGCACCGCGCCGAGCCGCACCCGGGTGCGGCTCCCGGAGGCGAACGAGACCCAACCCAAGCACTGGGCGGCGCTGACCGCGCTGGCCGGCGAGCTCGCCACGATCGACCGGGTGCCCGTCGTCGCCGACCTGCGCGAGTGCGGGTGCCTCGGCGTGGCCGGCGAGGGGGCCCGGCCGGCGGCCGCGTCCCTCGTTGCCCAGCTCGTCGCCCTGCACTCGCCGGCCGAGGTCGTGGTCGCGGCGTTCGTCAGCTCGCAGGCGGCGCCGGACTGGCGCTGGCTCGCCTGGCTGCCGCACACCTCGTCGCCGCACAGCCCGATCGGCGGGCGCCTGCTGGCCGCCGACCACGGGTCGGCGTCGGGCCTTCTCAGCCGATTGGAAGTACTCGTGGCCGGCCGGCGGGGCGAGCCTGGCGTGCCGTCCGACCTGCGCGGACCGCTCGGCCCCGAAGCGGAGCCGCGGCCCGCCCCCGTCGTGGCGACCGTCGTCGTGGTCGTCGAGAACGGCGCCCCGGCGGACCGGGCCCGGTTGACCAGGCTCGCCGAGCTCGGCCCCTCGGTCGGGGTGTACGTGCTGTGGGTCGGCGCCGTCGTCGGCGACCTGCCGGCGGCCTGCCGGTCCCACCTGCACGTCGCGGTCGACGGCTCGGCCGTGGTCGGCGACGTGCGGTGGGGTGCCAGGGTCGAGCCGGTGACCTGCGAGACGATCGACGCGGCGTCGGCGGAGCTCCTGGCGCGTGCCCTCGCCCCGACGGTGGACGCGGGCGTGCCGTTGGACGACGACTCGGACCTGCCCCGCTCGGTCTCCTACCTCGCGCTGTCGGGGGACCTCACGTCGGGGCCTGAACAGGTGGTCGAGCGGTGGCGGCAGACCGGCTCGGTATCCCTGCCCGACGGCTCCCGGCCCCGGCTGCGCGCCGACGCCGGCCTGCGCGCGCTGGTCGGGCACGCCGGCTCCGAGCTGTTTCGCCTCGACCTGCGGGCGCAGGGTCCGCACGCACTGGTCGGCGGCACCACCGGTGCAGGCAAGAGCGAGTTCCTGCAGTCGTGGGTGCTCGGGCTCGCCGCCGCCTACAGTCCCCAGCGGGTCACGTTCCTGCTCGTCGACTACAAGGGCGGCGCGGCGTTCGCCGACTGCGTCGACCTGCCGCACTGCGTCGGGCTCGTGACCGACTTGTCGCCGCACCTGGTGCGACGCGCCCTGACGTCGCTGCGAGCCGAGCTGCGCTACCGAGAACGGGTGCTGGAGCGCAAGAAGGCCAAAGACCTGCTGAGCCTGGAGCGCGCTGGCGACCCGGATACCCCGCCAGCGCTAGTGGTCGTCGTCGACGAGTTCGCGGCCCTGGTGTCCGAGGTCCCGGAGTTCGTCGACGGCATGGTGGACGTGGCCCAGCGCGGTCGCTCGCTCGGTCTGCATCTCGTGCTCGCCACCCAACGACCCGCGGGAGTGATCAAGGACAACCTGCGGGCGAACACCAACCTGCGGGTCGCGTTGCGGATGGCCGATGCTGACGACTCCACCGACATCCTCGGGGTGCCCGACGCGGCCGGGTTCGACCCGGCCGTTCCGGGCCGTGGCGCGATGAAGGCCGGACCAGGGCGGATCGTGGCGTTCCAGACCGGGTATGCCGGCGGCTGGACGACGGCGGCGCCGCCACGACCCCGGATCGACGTGGTCGAGCTGGGCCTGGGCGAAGGAGCCGTCTGGGAGGTGCCCGAGCTGGAGGCCGCGCCGGCGGACAGCCACGGGCTCACCGACATCGCCCGGATCGTCGCCACCGTGCGATCTGCTGCCGACGTCGCGGGCATCGAACCGCCGCGTCGACCCTGGCTGGACGAGCTGGCTCCGGCCTACGACGTCTCGAGGCTGCGTCAGCGCAGCGACGACGAGCTCGCGATCGGGGTGGTCGACGACCCGACCGTCCAGGACCAGCGAACCGTCTACTGGCGTCCTGACCAGGACGGGAACCTCGGGGTCTACGGCACGGGCGGCTCGGGCAAGTCCACCGTGCTCCGCACCATCGCGACCTCGGCCGCCGTGACGCCGCGCGGCGGTCCCGTGCACGTCTACGCGCTGGACTTCGGCTCGCGGGGGCTCGACATGCTGAGCGAGCTACCGCACGTCGGCGCGGTGATCGACGGCGACGACGACGAGCGGGTCCGCCGGCTGCTGCGCTTCCTCCGCAGCACCGTCGACGAACGGGCGGCCCGCTACGGCGCGCTCCGGGCGGACTCGGTGGCCGCCTACCGCTCGTTGTCGGGCGTCGTCGACGAACCACGGATCGTGCTGCTCGTCGACGGGGTCGGAGCCTTCCAGGAGGCGTACGACGTCGGGCCGTTCACGACGCCGTTTGCGACGTTCGAGCAGATCGCGACTGATGGACGGCCGGTCGGGGTGCACGTCGTGGTCTCGGCCGACCGGCCCGGGGCCGTCCCGATCTCGATCCGGTCGACCCTGCAGCGTCGGCTCGTACTGCGGCAGGCCGACCAGAACGACTACGGCATGCTCGACGTCGCCGGCGACATCGTCGGGCCCGGCTCGCCGCCGGGACGGGGCATCCTCGACGCGCTCGAGGTGCAGGTCGCCGTGCTCGGCGGCAGCGCCAGCCTCACCGAGCAGTCCAGGCGCCTTCGTGCGCTGGCCCGCAGCATGCGCGAGGCCGGACGGGTCGGCGCAGTCACCCCCATCGGCCGACTGTCCGACGACGTCCGGCTCGGCTCCCTGCCGGTCGACCTCGGTGGACCGGTGCTGCTCGGGCTCGACGACCTGGACCTTGGGGCGTGGGGGATCGCGCCCGATGGGATCTTCCTGGTCGCCGGTCCACCCGGTTCGGGGCGGTCGACGGCGCTGGCCACGATCGCGTCGGCGATGCGACGATCCGTCCCCGGAGCTCGGCTGATGTACCTGGGCAAGGAGCGTTCAGCCGTGCGCCAGCTGGGCCTGTGGGATGCCGTCGCGCTCACCGATCTGGCGATCATCGACCTGGCGGCGAGCCTGCGCGGTGCGCTCGACGGGCCGCGGATGGTCGTCGTGATCGAGGATGTGCCGGCGTTCGTCGACTCGGCCGCCGAGAGCGAGCTGGACTCGCTCGTGGTCCTGCTCGCCGAGCACGGTCACCTCGTGGTGGCCGAGGGCGAGCTGTCCCGGCTCACGCAGTACTCGCCCCTGCTGCAGAGCCTGCGCGGCGCCCGCCGCGGAATCGTCCTGCAGCCGGACCAAAACGATGGTGACTCCATCTTCCGGACGGACTTTCCGCGCGCGTCGCGGCGTGACTTCCCGCCAGGCCGGGGGATCGCTACCGAGCGCGGCAAGACCTGGCGAGTCCAGCTGGCCAGGCCGTGAGGGGGTGGGCACCTCTCACCATCGACACGCCTTGTCGGCGCCCATAGTCTCAGCGGCGTCAACAACAGTATTTCCCACCGCAATCTGAAGGGATGTGCATCATGGCCCGTCTAGGAATGGATGTCGACGCAGTCGAGGGCATTGCGAAGCAGCTCCAGTCGCTCGCCGACCAGATCAGCAGCTTGGAGTCGCAGATCAATGGAAAGGTGCAGCAGCTGCCGGGAATCTGGGACGGCCGGGACGCGCAGACGTTTGTCACGCAGTGGTGGCCGCAGCACCAGAAGGCCTTGAAGTCGGCCGCCGAGGCGGTCAAGGGCCTGGGCCAGTCGGCCCTGAACAACGCCAGCCAGCAGCGCGAGGTCTCCAGCCACTAACCACTCGAGGTCGCGGTTCGGGCTGCGCAGAGGGCAGCCCGACCGCGACCAGTGGCCCCGCAACGAGAAGGAGGATCCGATGGCACGTCTGGGGATGGATGTCGACGCGGTCGAGCGGATCGGCAACGGCCTGCAGTCGGACGCCGATCAGCTGGCGTCGCTGACGTCGAAGATCGACGCGACCGTCCGCCGGCTGGTCGGCGCCTGGCACGGGCGGGACGCGAGCGACTTCGTCGAGAGCTCCTGGCCGCAGCATCGCGCCTCGCTCGGGCAGGTTCGTGCGCAGATCGCAGGGCTCGGACAAGCGGCCTTGAACAATGCGACCGAGCAGCGCGGGGCGAGCGGGGAGACCTCCGGTGGCGGCGCCGTGAGTCGTCAGCCCGGCGAGACCGATAACGGCTCCTGGTGGCTGAACCGCGCGGGCCAGGTGCATGGTGGCACCGAGTTGATCTTTGGTTTAGGGGCAGAGTATGAAATGCCTCCGGTGTTCGGCAAGCTCGGCAAGTTCTTGGGTGGGGTGGGGATCGCGACAGCCACCGTCGACGGTGCGCAGGCGTATCTGGAGGGCGACTGGGGTCGGCTCGGGGGTGCTGGCGTCGACCTAGGCTTGGCGGCGGCAGGGCTCGTGGCGGCGCCGCAGGTGGCGGTGGGGTTTGCTGCCTTTGGCGTCGCCAAGGCCGTGATCGACGCGTCCATCCCGTACAGCGCCCAGTCGCAGGACCAGCTGCTTGACTACCAGGCGAAGCGGATGTTCGGCACGACGGATCTGAGCCCGTCGCAGGCGAACCAGTTGGCGGAGCACTACTCGGGTCCGCTGGGGCCCGTCAACATGATCAGCGACAAGGTGAACGAGTCCACCGATGAGGCCGTCGAGATGGTCGGCGGCGTGGTTCGCAACGGGACCGAAGGCATCACCTCGATCTGGAACTGGGCGACGGGACACTGAGATGGCTGGGCAAGTAGTGGTACCCCAGACTTTCCTAACCACGCTGTTGAACGGGACGGCGGCAGGTGACCAATGCCTCGAGCGCCTCGGCGTCGACGTGCCAGAGGTCGCCCAGGACTTCCGCGCGGCTCTTGAGCAGTTGGTGCAGCCAGACCCTTCCGGAATCGCAGACGTTCTTGCCGCCGCCCGCGACGTCGTCGGACGAGCCGATCGGTGTGTCCAGCTGTCGGTTGGATCTGGCGACCTGCGAGCGGCCCTCATCTTCAGCCGTGGCGACGACCAGGCCGACGAGTCGGCGGTCCTGGCGTTCGGGATCGACGGGCTGCACATCGCCGTCGTGGGTCCCGCGGAGCTCAAGGATCTGCTCGCCGAGTGGATCGGGTCGCCGGACGCCAGCGATCTTCGCGCCTCCCTGTGGGTCGACGGCGCGGCCCGCTCCGCAGTCAGCGTCAGCTCCGCAGCGGCAGGCGCCTAGGTGACTGGCACCGGCCGAGCGGAGGGCGGTTCGTGCTGATCGTTCGAGTGAATGGGACGGAGCGCCGGCTCCGACCTGGAGACAGTCTCTCGATCGGTCGCGCGCCGACCTGTGATGTACGCATCGCCGATCCGCTCGTATCCCGCGTTCACGTCCGCATCGCGCAGGAAGCCGGCGCCTGGGTCGTCCGCGATGTGGCCAGTGCCAATGGCGTGCACGTCAACGGCCACCGGCTGGACGCATTCAGCGTGGACCAGTCGATGGTCATCGTGCTCGGACCTCCCGAAACGGGAGTCCGGGTAGAGCTTGTGCTCGAGACGGTGGCCGACCTCGACCGTTCATTCCTGCCTCCCATAGCCAGTTTTCCGGCGCCGATCGGCTCGGGTGCCGTACCGATCTCGTCCATCCCGGGGATAGGCCCGGTCTTGTCCGAGCGCCCAGAGGGCATCGGTTTGCGCGACCGGGACGACGCCGCGCAGATCGATGGTCGACGAGGCGTGCAGCGCCAACCGGCCGCGTGAACGCGGCCTGCGCGCGGAGCGTGCGGCGCGACAGGCTGGAATAGTTCCGCGTGCATCCCATCAGCACGAAGAGCACCACGAGTCGCAGGCTCCGCGCGGACGGGAGTGAGGGGGCCGAACCGCACCATCGCGCTGGTGACGGATGGTGCCCGTGTGACAGGCAGTTCGCGAGCGGGGTGTCCTGCGCGCGGCTGGGTCCGTACGGCGCGGGCCGGTGGACCGTCCGCGCGGAGCGCGTGACGCGAGTGGCCTGAGTTGCCGAACGAGACGTCCCAGCAACCCCAGCAGCACCACCCGTCACGTGCTCCGCGCGGACGGCGGACCTGCGCGTCGCGTGCGGGACCACGCGCGTCGCTGGGGTTCACCGCTGCGGTCGCGGCCGGTGCGGAAGGGCGCCCTTCCGCGCGGAGCGCGTGACTCGAGTGGCCTGAGTTGCCCAAAGAGACGTCCCAGCAACCCCAGCAGCACCACCCGTCCCGTGCTCCGCGCGGACGGTCGACCTGCGCGACGCCTGCGGGACGGGTGGTGCTGGTGTGACCAGCTCCTTACGGCGCCGGCGCCGCCGCCGGCGACGTAGCCTGCGCCGTCGTCGCAATCGCCGGGGCCTGCGCGAACGGCGCTGGCGGCACGCGCGGCGTGGATCCTTCGATCGGCTCCGGCAGCGCGAAGCCGGGGGTGATCGCCAGTTCCGACGCAGGGCGGCCCGAGAGCGGGTAGACGTTCCAGCGCGTGCGCCCGTCCGTGTCGAGGCTCGGGGTGAACATCCAGGGGTCCGCGACGCCCGGCAGCGACCAGCTGTCGACCCCGTTGTCGTAGGTCGTCCGGACCGGGCGGCCGCGGTCGTCGAAGATCTGGACCTGGCTGAGCGGCTCGCCCGCCGCGTCGTAGACGAACAGGTTGCTCACCTGCATCCCGTCGACGAACACGCCGTTCTCCGGCGGCGTCGAGGTGGCTGGACCCTGGATGTAGACCGGGTAGGCGCCCGTCGATGCGAGCCGGTGGTGCACCGCGGTGTCGAACGCCGCGAGCATCGGGAGCGCCAGCACGACCGCCGCGACGTTGACGCCCGCGAGCCCCCGCCGCGTCCACCGCCGGCGCCGCCCGATCCCTCTGCCGACCTGCACGGACGCAAGGACCAGGAGACCGAGCAGCAGCCAGGTCGCCGTCGTCCGCGGCACGAACGGCTGGTCGACCTGGATGAGCGAGGCCGATCCGGTCAGCAGCGCGGCGAACAGCACCCACGCGCGCAGCACCCACCACAGCGGGCGCAGGCTTGCCGCGAAGCCGACCAGCGCGCGCCCCGTCGGCGACGTCCGCAGCGGCTGCGTCGCGGCGGCCGCCCAGCGTGCGGCCCGGCCGCGCAGCCCGGCCGCGCCGTCGAGCAGCGGCCGACGACGCGGCCGGGCCTGGGCGGGCTCGACCCCCGCGGCGGAGCGCAGCTCGGCGGCGTACGCCGCGGCGGGGCCGAACCGCTGGGTGAGGTCGATGATCGCGTCGCGCCCGGCGCCGGTGTCGGACGGGCGGCCGATCGGGATCTCGCCCGTCGCGACCGGCCCGCGCGGGTCCTCGAGTGCCTCCGCGAGGTCAGCCTCGAGCCCGTCGGTGAGGTCGTCGACCTGCTCGGGCGACAGGTCCGCGAGGTGTGCTCGGACTGCGGCGGCGTAGGCGCTGACGTGGTCCATCAGGACGGGGGCGGTCATCGTGCGACTCCTTCGGGCGCGAGCAGGGCGGTGAGGGTGGAGGCGAACTGCTGCCAGTCTTTCCGCTGGGTGTCGAGCATTGCCCGACCCTGCGCGTTGATCCCGTAGTACTTGCGGTGCGGGCCCTCGTCGGACGGCACGACGTAGCTCGTCAGCGCGCCGGAGGAGTACAGCCGGCGCAGCGTGCCGTACACCGAGGCGTCCCCGACCTCGTCGAGGCCCGCGGCCCGCAGCCGGCGGACGACGTCGTAGCCGTAGCCGTCCTCGTTCGCGACGACGGCGAGCACGGCCACGTCCAGCACGCCCTTGAGGAGCTGCGTCGTGTCCATCGGGCCTCCCTCGATCGGTCTGCGGCCAGCCGGCGGCGGCCGGGGCTTGGTGCGGGACGCCGGCCGCATCCGACCGGCTCCCGCGCTGCGCACGCTACCGCATGATGCGCACTACTGGCTAGAGCGTTTTACCGGCGGGCGCGACGCGGTGCGCCGCAGGTTGGAACCTCCCGTCAGTGCGCCGGGTCGCGCGCCCGGGGTGTACGTTCAGCCGTGAAGTTCGGATGACCGAACTTTTCGGCGTGAGCGAGGGGTGTCAGCGTGGCGGAGCGGGCCGAGTCGACCACGGGCGCGGCCGGAGTCACCGGCCCGGACGCACGCGCGGACGAGAGCGACCTCGGCGCGACCACCATCCACGGCGCGCGCGGCCGGCGGATCCTGCCGCTGCTCGGGCCGGCGTTCGTCGCCGCGATCGCGTACGTCGACCCCGGCAACGTCGCGGCGAACATCACCGCCGGCTCGCGGTACGGCTTCCTCCTGGTGTGGGTGCTCGTGATGGCCAACACCATGGCCGTCGTCGTGCAGTACCAGTCCGCGAAGCTGGGCCTGGTGACCGGGCGCACCCTGCCGGAGCTCGTGGGGGAGCGGCTGCGCCGGCCGGCGCGGATCGCGTTCTGGGGCCAGGCCGAGGTCGTCGCGGCGTCCACCGACCTCGCGGAGATCATCGGCGGGGCGATCGCCCTCAACCTGCTCTTCGGCACGCCCCTGCTGCTCGGCGGCGCGATCGTCGGGACCGTGTCGATGCTGATGCTCGCGGTGCAGAACCGCTTCGGCCAGCGGCCGTTCGAGTCGGTGATCATCGGGCTGCTGGCCATCATTGCGATCGGGTTCGTCGCCGGCGTCGTCGTGAACCCGCCGGCTCCGGGCGACGTCGCGGCGGGGCTCGTGCCGCGGTTCGCCGGGCCGGACAGCGTGCTGCTCGCGACGAGCATGCTCGGGGCGACGGTCATGCCGCACGCGATCTACGTGCACTCGGCGCTCGTGCGCGACCGGTTCAGCGCCGAGCGCGCCCGGCGCGGCTCCGGGAAGGCGCGGCTGCTGCGCGCGACCCGGCTCGACGTCGTCGGCGCCCTCGCGGTCGCGGGTGTCGTCAACATCGCGATGCTCGTGCTCGCCGCCGAGAGCCTGCGCGGGGTGCCCGGGACGGACACGATCGAGGGGGCCCACGCCGCCGTCGTTGACTCGCTCGGGCCGACCATCGGGCTCGTGTTCGCGATCGGGCTGCTCGCGTCGGGCCTGGCCTCGACGTCCGTGGGCTGCTACGCGGGCGCGACCATCATGCAGGGCCTGCTGCACCGTCAGGTGCCGCTGCTGCTGCGCCGGCTCATCACGATGATCCCCACCCTCGTGCTGCTCGGGCTCGGGGTGGACCCGACGTGGGCGCTCGTGATCAGCCAAGTCGTGCTCAGCTTCGGCATCCCGTTCGCGCTCGTGCCGCTGCTGCGCCTGACGAGCGACCGCGCGCTGATGGGGGCCGACGCCAACCGCGCGCCGATGCGCTGGGGCATGACGGCGATCGTCGTGGTCGTCGCGTCGCTCAACCTCGTGCTGATCGGCCTGACGGTCGCCGGGATCTGACCGGCACCCGCACCGGTCAACCGGCGCGGATCAGGCGCCCGGGGTCGCGAGCGAGGCTTCGATGAGCTCGAGGATCTCGGGCGCGTCCGGCACCGTGGTCGGCCGGAACCGGTGCACCTCGCCTGCGGGGGTGACCAGGAACTTCTCGAAGTTCCACAGGACGCGGCCCGCCTTGCCGTTCGCGTCGCGCGCCTTCTTGAGCTCGGCGTAGAGCGGGTGCTGCGAGCGGCCGTTGACCTTGACCTTCTCGAACATCGGGAAGGTCACGCCGTACGTGAGCGAGCAGAACTCCTTGATGGCGTCCTCGCTACCGAGCTCCTGCAGGAACTGGTTGCTCGGGAATCCCAGCACCGTGAAGCCGCGGTCGCCGTACGTCTTCTGCAGCTCCTCGAGCGTCGCGTACTGCGGCGCGAGGCCGCACCGGGAGGCGACGTTGACGATCAGCTTCACCTGGCCGGCGTAGGCCGCGAGGCTCGTGTCCTGCCCGTCGATCGTGCGCAGGGGGATGTCGTCGAGCCCGGGCTCGCTGGCTGCTGTGCTGTTGTCGGTCACGACCAGCAATAACGTCGCACTCAGCGCGAATAGTCCCGCGCCAGCCGCCGAGCTAGAGGCCGTTCGTCTCGTCGACGACGCGGGAGAGGTCGCCGACGTCCGCCCAGTTCACCGCGAGGAAGGAGGGCGGCCGCCCGCGCACCGCGACGCACTCGCGCACGCGGGCGGTCAGCACGTCGTACGCGTTCGCCGCCTGCGCGTCCGTGTACAGCCGCGTGAACCCGCTCAGCCAATGGTTGACGAGCAGCAGCGGCGCGTCGGCCGGGCCGCGGTTGGGCGCGCAGTCGAACGCCGCGGTCGACTCGTAGGCGTACGGCGTGTCCTGCGCGTACTCGAAGCCCGGGAGCAGCCCCGGGAACTCGGCGCCGCCGGCGCGGTTCTCCATCAGCACGACGAGGCGCTCGCCGCTGTCGAGCATCGCGCCGAGCGTCGGCCACGGCGAGCCCGCGCTGGCGGGCACGTAGACCGCGGCTGCGAGCCCGGCGTCGGCCAGGGCGGCGGCCGTGTCCGCCGGGGTGACGACGTCCTGGATGAACAGCGTCACCACCTCCCTCGGGTGGCGCTGCATCCAGTCGGCGACGTCGCGCAGCGCCGGCACCAGCTCCGTCGCGCCGAGCTCGCAGAACGAGTGGCACAGGTACGGCGCGGCGGGGCCGGTCGGCTGGCCGCCGGTCGCCTGCACCCGGGCCACGATCCGCTCTGCCGACGCCGCGACGTCGGGCCCGAACGCGTCGCGCGCCCGGGCGGCGGCGTCGGCGAACTGCGAAGGGTCGGTGCTGACGGCGCCGCCGGTGAGCGGGATGCCGTACCAGGTGTCGATGAGCAGGACGCGGACGCCGAGGTCGAGCTGCCCGGCCAGGCCCGTCGGCTGCTCCGCGAGGTAGAAGCCCTCGTCGAGCGCCGACATCGCGTTGTGAGCCCCGGCGAACGCGACCTCGTCGTAGCGTCGGTCGCAGAGCTTGGCGTGCCCGTTGCAGCCGACCGGCGCGGGCGTCGCCGCCGCGTCGGGGCCTGCGGCGGGCGGCCCGGCGGGGCGCGCGCCGAGGGCGAGCAGCGCGCCGACGACGGCGGCCGCCGTGAGCAGCAGCGCGACCGGGACGACGGACCGCGGCCGGGCCCGGGCGACGGCCCGGGCCAGCGTGCGCACCGCGTAGAGCACCGCCGCGACGCCGGCGAGGGTCGCGAGCGTCCGCACCGCCAACTCGGGCCAGCCGATCAGCGCGATCCCGACCGCGCCGGCGCCCACCCCGCGCGCCGCGGCGCCGCGCGGCGACCGCGGCCGCCACGACGGCCAGCCGGCGCCGGCGATCGTGGTCGCGGCGGCGAGCAGCCCCCCGAGCAGCAGCGTCAGGGCGGCGGCTCGCACGAGCTGGCCGCCGACGCCGGCCCACAGTGCCGCGGCGGTCGCCCCGCCGAGCGTCGCCGGGTCCGCCCGGGCGGACCAGATCGAGGTCGCGACCGCCGCCCCGAGCAGCAGTGCGCCGCCGACGAGAACGGCGATCGCCGCGTCGAGCAGGCCGCGCCGCCGGCTCGGGTGCAGCGCCGCGCCGAGCACGAGCGCGACGCCGGCCGCGAGCGGGAGCAGCCACGCGAGCGTGCCAGCGGCCCGGGCGAACCCGAGCCCGACGTCGAGCGCGCCGCCCTGCCCGCCGATGGACGCCAGGGTGACCGGCAGGTCGGCCGGGATGGCCGCCGCGGCCTCGGGCGAGATCGTGCGCAGTGCCGTCGTCACGACGGCGCCGGCGTCGGCCAGGCGCAGCGCGACCTGCGCGGAGCCGGGGGTCGTCAGGGCGGCGTGCGCCTGCCGGGCGGCGAGCTTGAACAGCGGCGCCGCGGCGTCGCTCGCGACGACGCGAGCGGAGAGGTCGGCGACTAGCGGGCGCACGGCGACCAGGTTCGGGCGACGCTCGATGGCGGCGTCGGCCACCCGCTCGCCGGCGGCCTGGGCGACCGCCGGGTCCTGGCGCAGGCTCTCGACGTTCGCGACGAACGCGGCTTCGTCGAGCACCTGCCGGTTGATCAGGCCCGCGACCCCGGCCAGCGCGACGAGCACCGCGGCGAGTGCGAGCAGCGCGGCGGCGGCCCGACGGCGCGCGTGGGCGTGCAGCGGGGCCGGAGCGGGCACGCCGCCCTAGACCAGGACCTTGGCCTTGAGCGCCTCGAACTCCGCCGGGCTCAAGGCCCCGGCGTCGAGCAGGGCCTTGGCCTTGGCGAGCTGGTCGACCGGCGACGCGGTGGCGCCGGAGACCTCCCGGATGTACGACTCCTGCGCGGTGCGGATGGCGTCGAGCTCGCGTGACTTGCGCTCGGCCATCCCGTCGCCGTGCGAGATCAGGTAGACGATCGCGGTGAGGAACGGCAGGAAGATCAGCGCGACGACCCAGAGTGCCTTGGCCAAGCCGCCCATCCCGTTGTCCCGGAAGATGTCGGCGACGATCGAGAGCATCACCATGAGGTAGGCGACGAACGCGAACGAGATGACGATGAACCAGACGACATCGAGGAAGGACATGACGGGCCTTTCGCCAGCGGCCGCATGCGGGTGCGCCGGAACGGATGTCCGGCCCGCGCGGCCCGTCTCGCGAGCCTGGCACACGCGCGACATTGGCCGCTAGGGCTCGCGCCCGTCAGGCGAGCAGCTTCTCGAAGCAGAGCGAGAACGGGATCGCCGTGACGTACGGCTCGTAGATCGGGATCGGCGTGTAGCCGATGCGCTCGTAGAGCACGACCGCCTCCGGCTGCCGGTCGCCGGTCTGCAGGATGAGGCGGCGGGCGCCGCCCGCGCGGGCGATCGCCTCGAGCTCCGCCATCAGGGCTCGGCCGAGGCCGAGGCCGCGCCGATCTGCGGCGACGACGACGCGCTTGACCTCCCACTCGCCGTCCAGGTCGCGGAGCGCGGCGTGCGCGATCGGCGTGCCGTCCGGGTCGCTGGCGAGCACGGTCGCACGGATGTCGCGCGGATCGACCGTCAGGACCCGGTCGACGGCGGCGATCTCCTCGGCGCTCGCGCCCGCCATCCTCGGCGCGTAGCGGGTCTCGATCTCGACGTCCATGGCCGAGCGCAGCGCGACGGCACGCGGGTCGTCCCAGGTCGTTCGTTCGAGGCGCGGCGCGGGGTTGGCGGGCCTGGCCGGGACGGCGGGGTTGGCGGGCGTGGTGGACTCGGACATCGGGCTCCTCGGGAAGCGGCACGGCGGACCACGACGCCGGAGTCGCCCCATCCGCGGGCGGATGGGGCGACGACTCGGCGGTCTCAGGCTATGCCGTCGTCGGCGGCCGCGCGGGCCTCACATGCCCGAGTCCGTGGCGGGCGCCGCCCCGGCCCCCTGCGGCTGGCCGATCTGGGTGGCGGACGGCGCGGCGCCGGCGCCGTGGATCTCGATCTTGCGGGGCTTGGCCTCCTCGGCGACGGGGATGCTCAACGTGAGCACGCCATCGGCGTAGGTCGCGTTCATCTTCTCGAGCGCGAGGCCGCGGCTGACCGTCAGCTGGCGCGCGTACGTGCCGCTCGGACGCTCCTGGGCCAGCCACTGGACGTCCTGCTCGTTGACGACGCTTCGCTGGGCCCGAACGGTGAGCGTCCGATCCTCGACGTTGACGTCGATGCTGCCGGGGTCGGCCCCGGGCAGGTCGATCTGGAGCACGTAGTGGTCGCCGGACCGGTACAGGTCCATCGGCATCGTCACGGCGGCCTTCGCGGAACCGAACACCTGCCCCATCAGGCGGTCCATCTCCTGGAATGGGTCGAATCGGGTAGCCACTCTCCTCACCTCCTGTGTGCGGGCTCCGGCCGGTCCGGAGCCTGTTGTGCTCCCGGTCCGGCAGGCACCGTCCCGGGTGGCTACCTCTCCTTTTTAGCACTCTCGCGACGCGAGTGCCAGTGGTTTTTCGCTGTCGTGGGACCCGTGCGGGCGGGTGAATCCCGGCCGGCCCGGGCGGGCCCGGGCTGCCCCGTATGTGACGATCATCCGGTGACTGAACTCGAGCGGCCGGACCCGGCGCAGCCGCCGGCCAGCGCCCAGGCCGGCGTGACCCCTGCCGGCGCCGAGGGTGCGCCGCGTGCGCGCCGGCGACGGCGCGGGCGTTGGGTCCTCGGCGCGTTCACCGTGCTGCTCGTGCTCGTGCTTGCCGCCGCCTGGTTGGCCTATCGCGGGGTGCAGGCCGCGGTCGCGCTGCGCGGCGCCGAGTCGACGATCGGCCAGATGCAGGACGACCTGGCCGGGTCGGACACGGCGGCGGTCGTGGGCCGCCTGCCGGGACTGGAGGACGATGCGGCGACGGCGCACGCCGCCACGGCCGATCCGGTCTGGCGCGCCGCGAGCTACCTGCCGGTCGTCGGCGCGAACTTCGGGGCCGTCGCGACGGTCTCGGCCGCGCTCGACGACATCGTGCTCGCCACGGGACCGGTCGTCGATCAGCTCGCGGGCGTCGCGAACCTGCAGTCCCTGCGCGCGGCGGACGGGCGGCTCGACCTCGCCCCGCTCGCCGCGGCGGCTCCGGCGCTCGCGGGCGCCGCGACGGTCGCCACCGGCGCCGCCGAGTCCGTCGCGGCGATCGACACCGGCGACCTCGTCGAGCAGCTCGCCGGCCCCGTGGGCCAGGTCCAGGAGCGGCTCACCGGCGTGAGCGGCCAGCTCGTCGGCGCCGCGCGGGCGACCGCGCTGCTGCCGCCGATGCTCGGCGCCGACGCCCCCCGGACCTACCTCCTGCTGTCCCTCAACAGCGCCGAGCTGCGCAGCGCCGGCGGCATCGTCGGCGCCGTCGCCGAGCTCCGCGTCGACGGCGGCGCGATCACGCTCGTCGGGCAGCGCTCGACGGTCGACTTCCCCGAGCTCGCCGAGCCGGTGCTGCCGCTGACCGCGGACGAGGTCGCGGTGCACACGGACCGCCTCGGCCGGTTCGTGCAGAACACCTCCGCCACCCCGGACTTCCCCCGCACGGCGGCGCTCGTGACGCAGTTCTGGCGAACCACCGGCGGCGGGGAGGTCGACGGCGTGATCGCGACGGACCCGGTCGTGGCGGCCGGGCTGCTCGCGGCGACCGGCCCGGTCGTCGAGCCGGGCGGCCGCGCGCTCGATGCCGGCAACGTGCTCGCCGAGCTGCTGCAGGCCTCCTACCTGCGGTACCCGGATCCGCTCGACGCGGACACCTTCTACACCGGCGTCGCCGCGGCGATCGTCGACGCGGTCGGCTCGGGTCAGGGCGACGCGGCCACGCTCGTGCGCGAGCTCGTGCGCGCGGGCGGCGAGCACCGGATCCGGATCTGGTCGGCGCACCCCGAGGAGCAGTCGTCGCTCGTCGAGACCGCGGTCGGGGGCGGCTTCCTGTCCGGCGGGGCCGACGACGCCGCCGGCATCTTCCTCGACGACCAGACCGGCGGGAAGCTCGGCTACTACCTGACGACGACGGCGACCGTCGAGGATGTGCAGTGCGCGGCGGCGTCGACGGCGGCGACGATCCGGCTCGACCTCGCCTACGCACCTCCGGCGGACATCGCCTCCTACCCGAGCTACGTCACCGGCTACAGCGGCACGGACCTGGCCCGCGGGTCGATCGCGACCAACCTGACGGCCTACGCGCCCGTCGGCGGGACGCTCGGCTCGATCCGGGTGGCTGACGGGGTCATCGGCGGGCGGCTCGTGAGCGAGGGCGGCCGGCAGGTCCAGGTCCTGACCTCGCGTCTTGCGCCGGGGGAGAGCGTGACCTACCGCTTCGAGGTGCGCACGGCGGCCGCGGCCGCCACCGTGCCGGTGTGGCTGACGCCCACGCTGACCAGCGGCGGTGCGCTGACCGCCACGTGCGGATGACAATGTTCACCCGCTTGCTGGTGGTTCCGCGCGTGACCTATGCGTATTCTCTTCTTACGTTATGTCTGGTTTGAGTCGTAAGTCCAACAAGGAGCCCACCATGCGACACCTCGGCCGAACGCTGGCGGCTCTGCTGCTCGGCGCACTCTCCATTTTCGTGGCCGGGTTGCCTGCCTCTGCTGCGACCACCGAGTGCCAGCAGCCGACCCCCGGCTACGCGGGCAGCGGCGTCTGCGCGGTCACGGTGACCCAGGCCAAGGCGGCGTGCCTGAACAACGTCATCACGCTGACCTACGCGGTCACCACCGAGCCGGACGACGCCGCGACCGTCGACCTGACGTGGGTCAACCCGGCCGGACCCACGGCCAGCGTGACGGGTCGGCCGCTCTCCGGCAGCGTCGCGTGGCCGTCGTCGGTCCCGAAGGTCGCCATGGACATCCAGGTCGCCGCCGGCGGCGCGACCGCCACCGTCCGGGTCGACCCGACCGCGGCGAGCGCGACGTGCAACGCGAGCGGCGTGCTCAACGTGTCGGACCCGACCTCCTCGAACCGCGTGCTCTCGGCCACAGGCGCCGAGGTCCTTCCGTTCGCCGTCACCGGCGGCGGCCTGCTCCTGGTCGGGATCGCGCTGCTCGTGGTCCGGGCCGCCCGCCTGCGCGCCGCGGGCGAGGGTTCCGAGCAGTAGCTCCCACCCCCACCGCACGCGCCGCGAGCGCCGGAGTCCCTCGGGACGCCGGCGCTCGCGGCATGTCCAGCCGCCTGTCGAGTGTGGGCGATCTGCTCGCTAGGGCGCTCGTGTGGGCGATCTGCTGGTCTGCCCGGCTCGGGACCCGCAGATTGTCCACACCCGAGCGGCTGGGAGCCGATTGCCCACACCCGCGCGGCTGGAGTCGAACGCCCGGACTCGCTCCGGCTAGGCGCCGGTGCGGTGCACGCTGCGCAGGCCGAGGGCGACCGCGCCGGCGCCGACGGCGAGCAGCACGGGGACGAGCACGAACGCGTCGTGCGTGCCGAACTGGTCGGCGAGGGCGCCGAGCAGGAACGGGGCGATGCCGATCGCGATGCCGGAGCCCAGCGTCGCGCGGGCCTGGGCCCGGTCGGGGCGGCCGCGGGAGGCCCGGAGCACGAGCGCGATCGACAGCGGGTACTGCGCGCCGTACCCGAACCCGGCGATGACGAGCCCGGCGAGGGCGAGCGTCGGCGTCGTCGCCGCCCACAGGATCCACCAGCCGGCCGCGGCGACGGCGAACGCCACGAGCAGCAGCTTCTCGGGGGCTTTGCGCAGCGAGAGCGGGCCGACGATGAAGCGTGCGGCCGACATGCCGGCGATGAGGCCGGCGAGCGCGCCCGTGGCGATCCCGGGCCCCGCCCCGGTGCGGGTCACGAGCAGGTCGGCGGCCCAGAACGTGGTCGCGTTCTCGACCGCGACGGCGGCGATCAGGGCCCACCAGAAGTAGCGGAACGCGGGCGAGAATCCCGGCGCTGTGCGCGTGCCGGCGGCCGCCGCCGTGGGACCGGCAACCGCCTCCGACGCATCGACCTCCGCGGCCGCCTCGTCCGGCGCGCGCGAGGTGCCGAGCGCGCCGCGCGCCGGCAGCGACCCGACGAGCCAGGCGGCGAGCGCGCTGAGCGCGATCGTGACCGCGACGGCGGGGCGCCAGCCCCAGCCGACCGCGACGCTCGCGCCCACCGCGAGCGGCGCGAGGAGCCCGAAGGCCGACCCCACCCCGTTCGCCTCGGTCATCGCGGCCGCCGACGCCTCGCCGTGGTGCACCGCGAGCGCGGGCTGCGCGGCCGACAGCACGAGCGTGCCGCCGATCGCCGTGACGAGGGCGCCCGGCAGGGACCAGGCGAGCGTGCCGCCCGAGACCAGCATGACGACCCCGGCCGCGAGCACCCCGCTCGCCGCGAGCAGCACGCCCCGGCGGCCGAGCCGGTCCACGAGGCGAGCGCTCACGAGCGCCGACAGGACCGTGCCGATCGCCATCGCCGTGCCGTGCAGCCCGGCCTGCGCCTTGGTGATCCCCTGCTCCGCCGTGATCAGCGGCACGCTCGGGGTGAAGCTGTAGAGGAACCAGCCCCACATCACGAAGTTCGAGTACAGCGCGATCGTGAGCCGGTCGCGGCTCAGGCGCAGGGGCACGAGCCCCGTCGGGGGGACGCCGGTCTCAGCCAAGGCGATCGACGACGTGGTCGATGCAGGCCGTGAGCGCCTGCACGTCGGCGGGGTCGACCGCGGGGAACATCGCGACCCGGAGCTGGTTGCGCCCGAGCTTGCGGTACGGCTCGACGTCGACGACGCCGTTGGCGCGCAGCACGGCCGCGACGCGCGCGGCGTCGACGGCGGTCGCGAGGTCGATCGTGCCCACGACGGTCGAGCGCGCCGCCGGGTCGAGCACGAAGGGGTTCGCCCAGTCGCGCTCCTGCGCCCAGGTGTACAGGTGCTCGGACGACGCCGCCGTGCGCGCCGCGGCCCAGGGCAGCCCGCCGTTCGCCAGCAGCCAGGTCAGCTGCTCGGCGAGCAGCACGAGCGTCGCGATCGCGGGCGTGTTCAGCGTCTGGTTCTGGCGCGAGTTGGTGATCGCCGCGCGCAGGGACAGGGACTGCGGCACCCAGCGGCCGCTCGACTCGAGCTCGGCCGAGCGCTCGATGGCCTCGGGCGACAGCAGCGCGAGCCACAAGCCGCCGTCGGACGCGAAGCTCTTCTGCGGCGCGAAGTAGTAGGCGTCGGTCTGCGCGACGTCGACGGGCATGCCGCCCGCGGCGGACGTCGCGTCCACGACCATCAAGGCGTCCTGCGCGCGGGAGCCCGGCACGCGCCGCACGGGCGCCATGACGCCCGTGCTCGTCTCGTTCTGCGGCCACGCATAGACGTCGGTGCCGTCCTCGAACTCCGGCAGCGCGAGGCCGCCCGGCTCGGCGGAGCGCAGGGTCGGCTCGGCCAGGAACGGGGCCCGCGACGTCGCCGCCGCGAACTTCGCGCCGAACTCGCCGAACCCGGCGTGCTGGGCGCGGTCGCGGATCAGGCACAGCGTCGCAACGTCCCAGAACATCGTCGAGCCGCCGTTGCCGAGCACGACCTCGTAGCCGTCGGGCAGCGTGAACAGCGTCGCGAGGTCGGCGCGGATGCGCCCGACGAGCTGGCGGACGGGCAGCTGGCGGTGCGAGGTGCCCAGGAGAGACCCGCCCACGGCCGCGAGCGCGGCGACCTGCTCGGGCCGCACCTTGCTCGGGCCGGAGCCGAACCGGCCGTCCGCGGGCAGCAGCCCGGCGGGGATCACGATCTCGGGAACCGCGACGAGCGGTGTGGGCTTGATGGACTTGGGCACCGCGCGAGCCTAACGCTGCGGCGCGGGACGCCCCGCGCCGTCGGCCGACACCAACTAGCCTGTCAGCAGCGCGCGAGGACGACCTGGAGGCTGCAGCCGTGAGCGACCTGATCGACACGACCGAGATGTACCTGAAGACCGTGTACGAACTGACCGAGGAAGGGATCGTGCCGCTCCGCGCCCGGATCGCCGAGCGGCTGGGCCACTCCGGCCCGACCGTGTCGCAGACCGTGGCGCGGATGGAGCGCGACGGTCTCGTCGTCGTCAGCGGCGATCGGCACCTCGAGCTCACCGAGGCGGGGCAGCTCAAGGCGATGCGAGTCATGCGCAAGCACCGCCTCGCGGAGCGGCTGCTCACCGACGTGATCGGCCTGGACTGGGAGTTCGTCCATGACGAGGCGTGCCGCTGGGAGCACGTGATGAGCGACCGCGTCGAGCGGCGCCTGCTCAACCTGCTCGACCACCCGCACCACTCGCCCTACGGCAACCCGATCCCCGGCCTCGACGAGCTGGGCGAGACCCGGCCGCAGGAGGCCTTCCTCACCGGGGTCGTGCCGCTGGCCACGGTCGCGCCGAGCAACGGCGAGCAGCGCCGTGCGGTCGTCGCGCGCCTCGGGGAGCCGCTGCAGATCGACCCCGAGCTGCTCGTTCGGCTCGCCGGCGCGGGGGTGACGCCGGGCGCCCAGGTCGTGATCGAGCGGGTCCCGGGCGGGCTCGCGATCGGCCGGGAGGGCGCTGACCTGGTCCTGGATCTGCCGGACGACATCGTGCGCCACATCTTCGTCGTCGCGACCTGAGAACGCCCCGCCGCGACGGGGCAACGGCGATCGGGTGAATCCCGACATCGGCCGTGACCGGAACGTGACAATCGCGGGAGCCGTCGGGTACGGTCAACCTGCTCCTCGGGAAAATCTGGCCCCTGGAGACCTCGCGCGGAACGCTGAATCCTGCCGCCGCAAGAGGTTCCGTACGAGCTCGCCGGCAGGGGCGGGGGACCCACGTTTGCGGTCACCGGTGACGGTGACCTTGGGGTTAAGCCGGGCGGTCGTCGGATCCGACGCCCAACCGGCCGGGTGTATCTCCCATCCGAACCCGACAGCTGACCCCGTAGGCGTTTTGGAGAGGCAACACGTGACCGTGAGCATTGCTCGGCATCGTTCAGCGCGCCGACCCGTCACCCCGTTCAATGATCTGGCCCTCGCGGCCACCGGCTCGATCGCCGTGGTGGGCCGTCGGTCCGCCGTCGTCGCCGCAGCCGCCGGACTGGTCGTGTCGACCTTCGGCGCCCCTGCGAGTGCCGCTCCCGCGACCTCCCACGCGTCGGCCGCGCTGCCGTCTGTCGACACCTCGGGCCTGACCGCGTCGGCCCGCGCCGTCCTCGCGACCGCGCCCGTCGTCACCGTCGCCGCCGACGCGACCTGGGGCTTCGACGTACCGGCCGTGACCGCGGTCGCCGACCCGCCGCCGCCGCCCGTCGTCAAGCCGGTCGCCGCGTCCCGCTCGGCCGCGCGCACGGCCATCCCCGCGACGGCCGACACCGAGGCCGCAGCCGAGGTCGAGGTCGTCGCCTCCTCCGACGTCCCGCAGTCGGTCGCTGGCAACGCCGTCCTCGAGGTCGCCGCGCGCTACGTCGGCGTGCCCTACCGCTCGGGCGGCACGACCCCCGACGGCTTCGACTGCTCCGGCTTCACGTCCTACGTGTACGCGCAGCTCGGCATCACGCTCCCGCGGACCTCGGGCGGCCAGCGCGACGCCGGCACCGTCGTCTCGCGCGCCGACGCCCAGCCCGGCGATCTGATCTACAGCCCCGGCCACATCGCCATCTACGCCGGCGGCAACTCGCAGGTAGACTCGCCCAAGCCGGGCGGATCGGTCCAGTTCCGGGCGATCTGGCAGAGCGACCCGACGTTCATCCGGGTCGGCTGACCAGCTCGAACCCGCAGTTCACGTAGTTGACAGCCCCGGTGCGCGCCCAGCGCACCGGGGCTGTCGACGTATGCGCTGGACCGGGCGGTTAGGCTTAGCGCGCTCGTACCTCCCCTACGCGGGGCCCGGTCAGCCAGACGGGTCCACAACCGGTCCTGGAGATCACCGTGCTGATGCCCGCGGCGCCACCCCAACGGACGCTGCTGCTCAACGCGAGCCTCGAACCCCTGTGCGTGGTCACCGTGCACCGCGCGGTGGTCCTCGCGCTCTCCGGCAAGGCGACCGTGCTGGAGACCGACGGCCGCGTGCTGCGCTCCGAGCGCGCCGCGGTCCCCGTGCCGCTCGTCATGTGCCTCGTGCGGTACGTGCACGTGCCGCACCGCCGGACCGTGCCGCCCACGCGGCGCACCGTGCTCCAGCGGGACGAGCATCGCTGTGCGTACTGCGGCTCGCTCGCGGACACCGTCGACCACGTGCAGCCACGCTCGCGCGGCGGCCGGCACGAATGGGGCAACGTCGTCGCCGCCTGCGCGCGGTGCAACCATCGCAAGGCGGACCGGCTGCTCAGCGAGCTCGGCTGGGAGCTGCCGTTCACGCCGGGGGTGCCGCGAGGGGCCGCGGCGCTGCTGGTCACGACCACCCGGACTGACCCGTCCTGGTCGGCGTACCTCGTCGCCTGACGCGCCACGCCCAGGCCCGGCCAGGTGCAAGGTAGGCACTTGTACAGGTAAAGACATGGTCGGTTATCCGGTCGCGGTCGGGTAGGTTCGAAGGACCGGGGACCCGCGTGGATCCCCCGACAGCAGGAGGTAAGCGATGGCTCGCGACGACGTGGTGCTGGTCGGGGTCGACGGTTCGGCCGCGAGCCTGCACGCCCTGGACTGGGCGGCGGCCGAGGCGATCACGCTCGGGTACTCCCTCCAGCTCGTCTGCTCTTACGCCCTTCCCTCGTTCACGGCCGCCTCGCTCGACGGCGGGTACGCCGCGCTCGACGACACCGCGATCCAAGAGGGTGCGCGCGCGGTGCTCGCCGAGGCGCGGGCCCGCGCCGACGTGCTGGGGGTGCGGGCGACGGCGTCCGTGGCGACCGGCGACGCCGCGGGGGTGCTCGTCGAGATGTCCCGCAAGGCCCGGCTGGCCGTCGTCGGCACGCGCGGACGCGGCGGGTTCGCCGACCGGCTGCTCGGCACGGTCTCGTCCGCGCTGCCGGCGCACGCGTTCTGCCCGACAGTCGTGGTCCCGATGCGCGCCCAGACCGGCGAGGGCGACCTCGAGGTGACCCCGTCGCGGCCGGTGCGCCGGATCGTCGTCGGCGTCGACGGCTCACCGGCGTCGGACGTCGCGCTGCGCCGGGCCATCCGCGAGGCGAAGGCCTGGGGCGCCGAGCTGACGGCCGTCGCGGGCGTCCCGCTCGGCTCCGGCGGGAGCGCGCTCGCGTGGCTGCCAGCCGCCGTCGATCACGAGGCCGTGCTGGCCGACGTCGCCGAGGGCCTGGCCGTCGTCGTCGAGCGCGCGCTGGTGGACCACCCGGGGGTCGAGGTCAAGCGGCACGTGCTCGACGGCACGGGCGCCGCGCTGCTGACCGAGTTCTCGACGGCGACGGACCTCGTCGTGGTCGGGTCCCGGGGGCGCGGCGGGTTCGCCGGGCTGCTCATGGGCTCGACGAGCCAGGCGGTGCTGCACCACGCGGCCTGCCCGGTCATGGTCGTGACCTCGCGCAGCGAGGACGGCCCGACGGAGCACCAGGGCCGGGTCACCGGGATCGGCGACCTATACCCGACCTGACGGGGCCGGTCAGCGCCGGGCCGGTCAGCACGGGGTCGGTCAGCGCGGGGTCGGTCAGCTTTGCGGCGGCCCCTGGACGTCGGCGCGGCGCACGAGCGCCGACAGCACGATCGTCGAGCGCGTGCGCGCCACGAACGGCTCGGCGTTGAGCCGCTCCACCACGCGCTCGAGGTGGCGCATGTCCTTGGCCCGCACGTGCAGCCACAGGTCGACGTCGCCGGTCACCGTGCTCGCCGCGATGACCTCGGGGTGGCGCTCGACCGCGGCGCGCATCGTGCTCGGGCTGGTCGAGCCGGAGCAGAACAGCTCGACGTAGGCCTCGGTCTCCCAGCCCAGCGCGGCGGGGTCGAGCCGGACCGTGAACCCGCGCACGACGCCGCGCTCGAGCAGCCGGTCGACGCGGCGCTTGACCGCCGGCGCCGAGAGCGACACGACCGCGCCGATGTCGGCGTAGCTGGCCCGTGCGTCCAGCGCGAGCTCGTGCACGATCGCCTCGTCGAGCGGGTCGAGCGATCCGGCGGCCGGCCCCGAGCGGTGCGTCTGCATGGGCCCATGATGGCCCACCGCGCGCCCGGTGCCGCGGCGGTCCGGCGCCGGTCAGCCCAGGGCGGCCGTGAGCTGGTCGAGGGCCCAGTCGAGGTCGTCCGCGCCGATCATCAGCGGCGGCGCGAGCCGGATCGTCGAGCCGTGCGTGTCCTTCGCGAGCACGCGGCGCGCGAGCAGCCGTTCGCACAGCTCGCGCCCCGTGCCGCGCGCGGGGTCGAGGTCGAGCCCGGCCCACAGGCCGACGCCGCGGCGCGCCGCGAGCGAGCCGTCCGCCACGAGCGCGTCCAGCCGGGCGCCGAGGTGCGCGCCGAGCTCGCGCGCGCGGGCCTGGTACTCGCCCGTGGCGAGCAGGTCGACGACGGCGATGCCGACCGCGCAGGCGAGCGGGTTGCCGCCGAACGTCGACCCGTGCGTGCCGGGGGTCAGCACGCCGAGCACGTCGGCGCGGCCGACGACGGCGGACACGGGCAGGATGCCCCCGCCGAGCGCCTTGCCGAGCAGGATCAGGTCGGGCCGCACGCCCGAGAGCTCGCACGCGAGCGTCGTGCCCGTGCGGCCGAGGCCGGACTGGATCTCGTCCGCGATGAGCAGCACGCCCGCGGCGTCGCACGCCGCGCGCACCGCGGCGAGGTACCCGGCCGGCGGCACGACGACGCCGGACTCGCCCTGGATGGGCTCGAGCAGCACCGCGACGGTCGTCTCGTCGATCGCGGCGGCCAGCGCGGCGGCGTCGCCGAACGGGACCACGACGAAGCCCGGCGTGTACGGCCCGAAGCCGCGCCGCGCGTCGTCGTCGGTCGAGAACGAGATGATCGTGGTCGTGCGGCCGTGGAAGTTGCCGTCCGCGACGATGATCGTCGCGCGGTCGGCGGGCACGCCCTTGACCTCGTAGCCCCACTTGCGCGCGGTCTTGATCGCGGTCTCGACGGCCTCGGCGCCCGTGTTCATCGGGAGCATCATCTCGGTGCCCGTGAGGGCGGTGAGCTTCGCGGCGAAGGTCCCGAGCAGGTCGTGGTCGAACGCGCGGGACGTCAGCGTGAGCCGGTCCAGCTGGGCGTGCGCGGCGGCGGTCAGGCCCGGGTGGCGATGCCCGAAGTTGAGCGCCGAGTAGCCCGCGAGCAGGTCGAGGTAGGCCGTGCCGTCGGCGTCGCGCACCCAGGCGCCCTCGCCCGACGTGAGCGTGATCGGCAGCGGGTGGTAGTTGTGCGCCAGGGGGCCGGGGGCGCCCACGCCGGCGGCTGCGCCCGCGGCGCCCGCGACGATCGCCGCCGTCACGAGGCGGCCGCCGTCCGGACCTCGAGCGTGCAGCACTTCGCGCCGCCGCCGCCCTTGAGCAGCTCGCTGGTGTCGACGGGCAGGGGCTGGAACCCGCGCTCGCGCAGGGCCGCGGCGAGGTCAACCGCGGCGGGCGCGACCACGACGTTGAGGCCGTCGCTCACGGCGTTCAGGCCGAGTGCGACGGCGTCGGCCTCGGTCGCGATGATCGCGTCCGGGAACAGGCGCTCCAGCACGCCGCGCGAGCCAGCCGAGAAGGCCGGCGGGTAGTACGCGACCAGCGGCGCGGCCGGGTCGCTCGAGAGCACCGCGAGCGCCGTGTCGAGGTGGTAGAAGCGCGGGTCGACGAGGTCGAGCGAGATCACCGGGCGGCCGAACAGCTCCTGCGCCTCGGCGTGCGCGGCGCGGTCGGTCCGGAAGCCGGTGCCGGCGAGGATCAGGTCGCCGACGGCGAGCAGGTCACCCTCGCCCTCGTTGGTGGCGGCGGCGGTGTGGGTGAGGAACCCGCGGTCGGCGAACCACTTCTGGTAGGCGGGGCCCTCGGCTCGGCGCTCGGCGTAGGTGAACTTCGCGGAGTACACGACGCCGTCGACGACGGTCGCGCCGTTCGCCGCGTAGACCATGTCGGGCAGGCCGGGGATCGGGTCGATCGTCTCGACCGTGTGGCCCAGGGCCAGGTACGTCTCGCGCAGCACGCGCCACTGCGCGACGGCGAGGTCGCGGTCGGTGTGCCGGGTGACGTCCATCCACGGGTTGATCTCGTAGCTCACCGTGTAGTGCTCGGGCTCGCACATGAGGTAGCGCCGGGGGGTGAAGATCGGGCTCTGACGCGTCGTGGCGACCGGCATGGTGTCTCCCTTGCTCGCGGGCCCAGGAGGACCCAGAACGGTGCTGCGGATTTCCCGCACGTCATCGTCGGGTCGGTACGGTCTCAGGGTAGGTGGATCTCTGGCCGCGACCTGCGTCGCGACGTTGCGCCTGGTGCCGCGATTCGTTGCGCTCACAGGGGCCTGGGCGGTGATTCGTTGCGCACGGGTTGCTCAGGCCGCGCGGGCGACCTCCCGTCCGGCGCGCCAGAGCGCGAGGCGCACCATGGCGGCCAGGGCGGGGGACAGGAGGCGGCGGGTGAGGCTCGCCGGCAGCGGCCCGGCGAGGTAGACGTCCTCGACCCACGTCGCGCGCGCCGAGTGGTCGTCGAGCGGCGCGACCCGCACCTCGGCGGTGCCGCGCAGCACGGGGCCAAGCTTGGTGAACGCCGCGACCCCGGCGGCCGACGCCGTCGGCGGATCGAAGCGGTCGATGCGCATGCGGTCGGGCAGCCCGGGCGCGCCGAGCCGCACGAGCGGGCCCGACGTGGCGGTGACGAGGGTGCCGGCCGCGAGCGGCAGGCCGCGCACGAGCACGCGCGTCAGGGGGATCCAGCGCGCGTGGTGTCGCGGGTCGGCGAGCAGGGTCCAGGCCTCGCGCGCGGGCAGGGGCAGCGTCCGGGACACCTCGACGACGCCGCGCGGCGGGTCGGCGTGCGCGAGCGGGGGGCCGGACGGGTCGGGCGGGCCGGACGGTTCGGGCTTGTCGGGCTTGCGGGGACGGGCCACAGCGACGGATCCCTTCGTCGGGGCGGTACCGATGTCCACACCACGGTAACGTCGCCAGCATGGAAACGCGGGTGCTGGGACGGACTGGACGCAAGGTCAGCGTGATCGGGTTGGGCTGCTGGCAGCTCGGCGCGGACTGGGGCGACGTCGGCGAGGACGAGGCTCTCGAGGTGCTCGCGGGGGCCGTCGACTCCGGCGTGACGTTCCTCGACACCGCGGACGTGTACGGCGACGGCCGCAGCGAGCGGCTGATCGGCCAGTTCCTCGCGGGGCGCGCCGGGGGTGCGGGTGCGGGTGGCACTCTCACGGTCGCGACCAAGATGGGGCGCCGGGCCGACCCGCACGTGGCCGGCGCCTACACGCTCGACGCGTTCCGCGCCTGGACCGACCGGTCCCGGGCGAACCTCGGGGTCGACCGCCTCGACCTCGTCCAGCTGCACTGCCCCCCGACCGAGGTCTTCTCGCTCGACGCGACCTACGACGCGCTCGACACGCTCGTCGCGGAGGGCCGGGTCGCGAACTACGGCGTCTCGGTCGAGACCGCCGCGGAGGCGCTCACGGCGATCGCGCGGCCGAACGTCGCCAGCGTCCAGCTGGTGTTCAACATCTTCCGGCGCAAGCCGCTCGAGCAGGTGCTGCCGGCGGCGATCGCGGCCGGCGTGGGCATCATCGCGCGCGTGCCGCTGGCCAGCGGGCTGCTGTCGGGCAAGTACGACGCGTCGACCGTGTTCGCGCCGACGGACCACCGCTCGTACAACCGCCACGGCGAGGCCTTCGACGTCGGCGAGACGTTCGCGGGCGTGCCGTACGACGTCGGCGTCGAGGCCGCCCAGCGCGTCGCGGCGCTCACCCCCGCCGGGGCGACGACGGCGCAGCTCGCCCTGCGCTGGCTGCTCGACCAGGACGGCGTCAGCGCCGTGATCCCGGGCGCCCGCAACCCGGCGCAGGCCCGCGGCAACGCGGCCGCCGCCGACCTCGCGCCGCTCGACGCCGCGCAGCTCGACGCGCTGCGCGCGATCTACGACGACACCATCCGCACCCACGTCCAAACCCGCTGGTAGGTGAGCTGCCCCCGCGGAGTTGGGAAGCGTGCGGTGAGGTAGTCCATCTGCGGTGAGGTAGTCCCTCGTGCGGGACGAACTCACCGCGGATGGACTACCTCACCGGCAACGGGCCTTCTCACCGTTGCGGATCTTGCGGACTGTCGATGACCGGGACCAGCCGCGGCGCGGCACCGGTCTCGATGACCTCGACGCGCTGCGGGAAGTGATCGGGCGGTGGGCCGAAAGCGCGCTGGGCGCCGCTGATGACCGTCTTGCCGAGCGCTCGCGCGCCCGTCACGCCGATGACGGCGCCGATGCCGAACGGCGCGAGGCGGCCGAGCGCCAGCGCGCCCTGCTTCGTGGCCTGTCGGCGGATGAGGCGGCGCGTGAGGATGCCGTTGACCCGCTTGATCGTGCTCGTCGGCATCCGGGTCAGCAGCATCCGCGCAAACGCGCCCGAGGTGAGCTCGCTCGAGTCCTGCGCGACCTTGAGCCCGGACTCCCCGAGGATCGTCGCGAGGACGAGGGCCCGGCGTCGGCCGGCGTCGCCGACCTCGATCCCGTGCACGCTCGCGATAGCGAGGGAGAACGTCGAGGACGAGGCGAAGAACGTCGCGACGTCGCTCGCCGTGAGCGCGACCGCGACGCCGGTGCCGATCGCGGGCGCGGCCGCCGCGGCACCGACGGCGCCGCCAGCGCCAGCGATCACGAGCAGGTACTCGCGCTCGAGCAGTGTGATGATCTGCGCGGGCGACGCGTTCGGGTTGCGCCGGCGCAGGCTCTCGACGTGCGCGTGGATGCGCGCCGACGGGATCGTCACGGCGCGGTCGAGGGCCGCGTCGATGAGCGGGGTGCGTCGGTGCGGGCCGGACGCCGCGTCGGTCGACGCCGGCGCCACCCCCGCGACCTCGCCGCGGGCCCGAGGGCCGTCGTCGACGGGGATCAGCTCGAGGGGGCGGTCGGCCTGCTCGCGGCGCTTCGACCGCCCGAACGGCGTCATCGCTCGCCCGCGATGGTCAGTTCGACCTCGGCGCCGGCGGCCAGCGTCCGGGCCACGGTGCAGTGGCCCTCGATGGCGCGCTCCACGACGGCGAGCAGGCGCTCGCGCGCGGTGGGGTCGAGGCCGGACAGGTCGACGACCAGCTCCTCGGTGATCCGCGGGTAGCGGTCCTCCTGCGCGTGCTTGGGGCCCTCGACGTGGATCGTCGCCTCGTAGTCGTCGCCGAGCCGGCGGGCGAACGCGGCGTCGGAGGTCATGCCGCTGCACCCCGCGAGCGCGATCTTCAGGAGCTCGCCGGGAGTGAACATCCCGAGCTCGGACGACGGCCCGATGAGGACGTGCCCGCCGCGCGAGCTGTGGCCCTCGTAGGTGCGCGTGCCGGTGCGCTCGACCCAGAGCCGCGCCGGCTCCGGGGTCGCATCGACTCGCGTGGCGGTCGGGGTGGGGGCGCCGATCGGCGCCGGGATCGGCTCGGCAGTCATGCGCTCGATCCTGCCATGTGGGCGTGGGGCTGGCGCGCGGGGGGCGATGTGCGATCTAATCGGCGGTTCGCGCCTATCACGGTCAGATAACGGTCATACCCGGCGATATCGCCGACGTGATTTGGAGATTGCGCGTTCTGCTGGTGCCCTGAAGAGATGGAACATTCTGCGCTCGGAGAGACAAAGGAGCTTCGTATGGACAATCCACGCGAGACGACCCGCGCCGCTTCAGGTCCGTCCGCCTCGGCAACAGGCTTCGCGCCGTCGCCGTCGCCCGACTTCGAGCTCCCGACGCAGCGCGTCGGCCCACTGCGCGAGACCGAGCCGGAGGTCCGCATCGGCCGCCGCCGCCGGGTCTTGGTCGTCGTCGCGGTCGCCACGACGCTTGCGCTCGGCGCGGGCGGAACCGCCGTCGCGTACGTCCAGCGTTCGCAGGCCGCCGACGCCGCGCGCGCGGCCCACGCGGCCGACGTCGCCGCGCAGGGCGAGGTGTTCGCCGTCGAGCAGGCGGTGCTGCGCAAGCAGAACTCCGCCGCGAGGTGGGCTGCGGTCCTGGCCGACCGGGCCGCCGTGCTCGCCACTGCCTCGGCCGCGCTCGAGGCAGCCCGGGCGACGCTCGCCGCCGCTCCCCAGGCGGGGGAGGCCGCGACGCAGCTCCAGCAGGCGATCGACGCGACGTCGGTGGTGCTGGGCACGACTCCGACGCCGTCGGTGCAGACGATGGACGCGGCCGTCGCGACCCTCGCCGGACCGCAGGCGGCGGCGACCGCCGCCCAGGCCGCGTGGCAGGCGGCGGAGAACGCCCGACTGGCCGCCGAGCAGGCTGCTGCCGAGGCGGCGTCCCAGGCGGCGGCCGCTGCGCGCGCGCAGACGTCCACCCGCTCGAGCTCGTCGCAGCGGGCGTCGTCGTCCGCGCCGGCGTCGTCCGCATCCGGCGAGGCCGCCCCGCCCGCGGAGTCGACGTCGAGCGTGCCGGAGTTCAGCGCCGGGGCGCTCGGCGGCGCGATCAACGACTGGCGCGCCGGCCAGGGCCTGCCCGCGCTCAGCGTCTCGCGCTCGGGCTCACTGGTCGCCCACGCCAGCGCGATGGCGCAGGCCGGGAGCATCTGGCACAGCGGCGGGGACAAGATCGTCGGCTACGCGCAGCCGGCGAGCGCGAGCTCCCTCGTCAACGCGTGGGCGAACTCGTCGGGTCACCGCGCGTGGATGTCGCGAACCGACGTGAGCTCGATGCAGGTCGGGGCCGCCGTGCTCAACGACCAGCTGTACGGAGCGGTGAACTTCAGCTGAGGGTGGTGCGGCGCGCGGGGGCGCCGCGGGAGGTCGGTGCGACGGGGCGTTCGGGCGCGGCGCTCTCCGGTAATCTCGTACCCAGCCCCGGCGCCTGTAGCTCAGGGGATAGAGCACCGCTCTCCTAAAGCGGGTGTCGGCAGTTCGAATCTGCCCAGGCGCACAGTGTGTTCCCAGGTTCGGCGGCTCGCCGGCGTGGTCGCCGGTAACGATTGGCGCTGAGTTGCATTCACCCGCGTAGCCGCCACGTGCGGCCAGGCCGGGGGAGGAGTCTGAGCCCATGCCGTCCACTCCTGCGGTCCCAGGCCAGCGGGTTCTCCCCATGGCGCCGAAGGTCGACTCCGCCACGCTCGTGGGCGAGTGGCATCGCTCGCGCCGAATACGGGCCGGCTGGCTCATCGCGATCGTCATCGGGTGCCTCGCGTCAAGCGGCCTCGTCGCGTTGTGGTCCTTCGCCAACCACGACCACTTCGACCTTCTCGACGACCCCGTCGTCGCGAACGCCGCCGACCGGGCCTGCGCCGTCGCCAGCACCGCGCTGTCCACGACGCAAGGACTCGGCAGGGCGGAGCGCATCGTCGTGGGCAACGCCGCTATCGACGATCTGGTCGGCGCGATGGGCGCGCTGGGGCCCGACGTTCTCGCCGGCGACGAACCCGGCGCCTCGTGGATCGCCGACTGGCGAAGCTTGCAGGGTGCCCGCGACGACGTCGCTCTCGCCATCGCGGCCACCCCGCAGGCCCAGCTCGTGGTGCCGCTGACAGCCGACGGCTACCCGATCACCGGGCGCATGATCGCCGCGAGCGGCGCGTCCTGCGAGGAGGCCGTGACACTGGCGGCAGCCCCCTGACAGTTCGCCCCGCGCGAAGCCGCCCGGCAGTGGTGCGCAGTGGCAGCATGGCCCTCGTGGGCGAAACCTTCGCGCTGGCCCTGGCGATCGCGGCATCACCGTTCCCGGTGGTCCCCGCGATCTTGCTGCTGTTCACCGCGAGGCCGCGGCCGACGTCGCTGGCGTTCCTCGGCGGCTGGTTCGGCGGGATCGGGCTCGTCGCAGCGGTCTTCGCGCTCCTCGCAGACGGGATCAGCACGGGCGGCGACTCGCCCACCTGGCTGTCCGGCGTCCGGATCGTCGTCGGCGCCGCCCTGGTCGCCTACGGCGTCCGGCAGTGGATCACGCGGGGGGCCGCGGGCGAGCTCCCGGGCTGGCTGCGGTCCATCGACTCGGCCACGCCGCGGACCGCCCTGCGTGTCGCGCTGCTGCTGTCGGTGGCCAACCCGAAGGTCGTGCTGCTCGCCGCGGCGGCCGGCATCGACATCGGCGCCGCCGGGCGACCCGTCGCGGCCGAGCTGGCGCTCGTCGTGGTGTTCACGGCGGTCGCGTCGATCAGCGTCGCCGTACCGGTGCTCGCGCACGCGATCTTCGGCGCGCGCGTGCTGCCCCCGTTGCAGGCAGCAAAGGACTGGCTCCTGCGCAACAACGCCGCCGTGATGGCCGTCGTCCTCGCGGTGATCGGGCTCGTGCTGATCACGAACGGCGTGAGCGGCCTGTAGCCGAGGGCGCGGTCCGCCGCCGGGCGCGGCGAGTGTGGGCCATCTGCTCCCTCGTGCCCCTGTGTGGGCAAACTGCTGGCTCCACGACCCGCGAGGGACCGAACGCCCACACTCGAGCCGCGACCGGCCACGGGCTCACAGCAGCCGCCCTCGAGGGGCCGGGAGCGGCCGGGCCGGAGTCAGTCGACGTCCCGGGAGAACAGCAGCACCTGCTGATTGACCGCCTCCGGAGGTCCCCACAGCGTGAGTCCGTCCGGCGTTCGCAGCCACGCCACGCTGCCGTACCCGCCCCACATCGTTCCGCCCCACTCGACCCCGGGCAGGGCGCTCGAACTCGATGCCCCGTTGGCGGAGCTGAGGTCGTAGGTCTGCCCGTCGGGAAAGCGCACGGTCCACCCGACCAAGCTGCACGTGGTGTGGTGAGCCAGCTCATCCACGGCAATCGTCTGCACGCCAGCACAGGGCGGCAGCTCGCCGCGGACGACCAAGCCCGTCGGGGCGCACCCGGAGCTGGCCAGCACTGCCAGCGCGAAGGGCCCGTAGACCAGTCGTCTCGCGGTGCACGTCTTCACGTTGGCTCCTCAGCTCGGCGGGGCGTCGACGAAATCCGTCGCCAGCGCCAGCCCACCCCGGCCTAGCCGCCGACGTAGGCCGCCAGGTGCTCGCCGGTGAGCGTAGACCGGCCGGCCACCAGGTCGGCGGGCGTGCCCTCGAAGACGATCGAGCCGCCGTCGTGGCCGGCGCCGGGGCCGAGGTCGATGATCCAGTCGGCGTGCGCCATGACCGCCTGGTGGTGCTCGATCACGATGACCGACTTGCCGGCGTCGACGAGCCGGTCCAGCAGCGCAAGCAGCCGCTCGACGTCGGCGAGGTGCAGGCCGCTCGTCGGCTCGTCGAGGACCAGCACGTCGCCCTTCTCGCCCATGTGGGTGGCCAGCTTGAGCCGCTGCCGCTCGCCGCCGGACAGAGTGGTCAGGGGCTGGCCGAGGCTGACGTAGCCGAGCCCGACGTCGGCCAGCCGGGTGAGGATCGTGTGCGCCGCCGGCGTCTTCGCGGCCCCGGCCCCGAAGAACTCGCGGGCCTCGAGGACCGACATCGTGAGCACCTGGCTGATGTCCTTGCCGCCGAAGGTGTAATCGAGCACCTCGGCCTGGAACCGCTTGCCGTCGCACACCTCGCAGATGGTGGCCACCCCGGCCATCATCGCGAGGTCGGTGAAGATCACGCCGGCACCGTTGCAGTTCGGGCAGGCGCCGTCGGAGTTCGGGCTGAACAGCGCCGGCTTGACGCCGTTGGCCTTGGCGAACGCCTTGCGGATCGGCTCGAGCAGCCCCGTGTACGTCGCCGGGTTGCTGCGGCGCGAGCCCTTGATCGCGCCCTGGTCGATCGCCACGACCCCGTCCCGGCCCGCGACCGACCCGTGGATCAGCGAGCTCTTGCCCGACCCGGCCACGCCCGTGAGCACCACGAGCACGCCGAGCGGGATGTCGACGTCGACGTCGCGCAGGTTGTGGGTGTCGGCGCCCCGCACCTCGAGCAGACCCGCCGAGGCCCGGACGGTCTCCTTCAGGCGCGCGCGGTCGTCCAGGTGCCGGCCCGTCAGCGTGCCGCTGGCCCGCAGCCCGGCGAGCGTGCCCTCGAAGACGACCTCGCCGCCGTCGGCGCCGGCGCCCGGGCCGAGGTCGACGATGTGGTCCGCGATCGCGATCGCCTCCGGCTTGTGCTCGACGACGAGCACGGTGTTGCCCTTGTCGCGCAGCTGCAGGAGCAAGGTGTTCATCCGCTGGATGTCGTGGGGGTGCAGGCCGATCGTCGGCTCGTCGAAGACGTAGGTGACGTCGGTGAGCGAGGAGCCGAGGTGGCGGATCATCTTGATGCGCTGCGACTCGCCGCCCGAGAGGGTGCCGGCCGGCCGGTCGAGCGCGAGGTAGCCGAGGCCGATCTCCACGAACGAGTCGAGCGTGTGCCGCAGGGCCCCGAGCAGCGGCGCGACGGACGGCTCCGCCAGGCCCGCCACCCACGCGGTCAGGTCGGTGATCTGCATGGCGCAGGCGTCAGCGATGCTGGTCCCGTCGATGCGCGACGAGCGGGCGGCCTCGGCCAGCCGGGTGCCGTCGCAGTCGGGGCACGTCGTGAACGTCACCGCCCGCCGCACGAACGCGCGGATGTGCGGCTGCAGCGCGTCGACGTCCTTGGAGAGCATCGACTTCTGGATCTTCGGGATCAGCCCCTCGTACGTGAGGTTGATGCCGTCGACCTTGATCTTCGTCGGCTCCTTGTAGAGCAGGTCGGCCAGCTCACGCTTCGTGAAGTCGCGGATCGGCTTGTCGACGTCGAAGAAGCCGCAGCCGCTGAAGATGCGGCCGAACCAGCCGTCCATGCTGTAGCCGGGGATGGTGAGCGCGCCGCCGCTCAGCGAGAGGCTGTCGTCGTACAGCGCGGTCAGGTCGATGTCGGTGACCGAGCCCCGGCCCTCGCACCGCGGGCACATGCCGCCGGTGATGCTGAAGCTGCGGCGCTCCTTGACGGTCTGCCCGCCCCGCTCGATCGAGACGGCGCCCGCGCCGCTGATCGACGCGACGTTGAACGAGTACGCCTGCGGGGAGCCGATGTGCGGCTGCGCGAGCCGGCTGAACAGGATGCGCAGCATCGCGTTGGCGTCGGTCGCGGTGCCGACCGTGGAGCGGACGTTCGCGCCCATCCGCTCCTGATCGATGATGATCGCGGTCGTCAGGCCGTCGAGCACGTCGACGTCGGGCCGCGCCAGCGTCGGCATGAAGCCCTGCACGAAGGCGCTGTAGGTCTCGTTGATCATCCGCTGCGACTCCGCGGCGATCGTGCCGAACACCAGCGAGCTCTTGCCTGAGCCGGAGACGCCGGTGAACACCGTCAGCCGGCGCTTCGGGATCTCGATGCTGATGTTCTTGAGGTTGTTCACGCGCGCGCCCCGCACCCGGATGAGGTCGTGGCTGTCGGCCACGTGCGGCGCGGCTGGCTGCGGGTCCGTCGTCGTGGTGCTCATCGGGGGCCTCTCCTCGGGTGGGCGTGCGCACCCCACCTTCTCAGGCCGACGCCGGTCGGAGGGCGCGAGCGGCCCCGCTCGCGAGGCGATCGCGAGCGGGGCCGGGCGCGTGATCGCTGCGGCCGGTGCGCCCTACGCGAGCGTCTTGGCCTTGAGCGACTCGAACTCGGTGGCCGAGATCGCGCCCGCGTCGAGAAGCGCCTTCGCCTGCGTGAGCTGGACGACGGGATCGACCGCCCGCGTGGAGCTCGTCGTCGCGACCTCGCGGATGTACGCCTCCTGCCGGGCCTGCGCCTCGTAGGCGCGCCGGACCGACCGCTCGGACATGCTCGACCCCTTCGCGAGCAGGTAGACGAGCACCGTGATGACGGGCAGGAAGATCAGGGCCAGGACCCAGATCGCCTTGGCGAATCCGCTCGAGCTGTCGTTGCGGAAGATGTCGATGATGACCGAGAACATCTCCATCAGGTAGGCGATGAAGATGTAGGTGATGAAGATGAACCAATGATGTCCCAGAATGACATGACAATTCCTTTCCAGTGGTTGGTGCGCGGGGCCGGGAGATCGGTGCGCTACCGGGTGGCGTCGCTGTCTGCCTCGGCGGAGATCTGCGCGGCGCGGATCCGGCCCCAGATCCCGCCGCCGGCGCCGCCGACGATCGCGCTGGCGATGATCGACGGGGGGAAGATCAGCCCGACGAGCCCGCCGGCGATCCCGCCGCGCTTGGCCCAGCGCTTGCCGCTCGGGTCCGCGACCTCGTCGACGCGGACCTTCCCGTCCGCCCGGCGGATGAGGACGACGGCGTCGATCAGGTCGATCGACCCGGCACGGTCCATCGCCCGGAAGTCCTTGAGCGCCTCGCCGGCCTGGTCCTCGGTGGGAAATGCGGCGATGAACACCTGGACGGGGTTGTCGGTCATGGGTCCTTCTTTCGCCGTGCACGACTGATCGCGTGGTGGATCAACGGTGCCGGGCCTTCGCCCCCGACGACGCGACCATCGTGGCGCTCGCGGCCGACCGCACCGCGAACGCGCGCATCGTCTCGGCCGCGAGCAGGTTCGATCCGCACGTCCCCGGCGGCAGCGCGCTCGCCGGGGCCACGAGCATCGAGCTCGCGACGCCGGGTCATTTCCGGGCGCTCACCGACCCGTGGCTCGTCGACATCATCCTCGACGCGATGGCGCTCGCCCGGCCGGACGAGCCGACGCCGGGGCGTTGACGCGCACCCCGATCAGCGGCAAAATGCCGATGGACAGTGCGCATCGCCTGCCCCCTGCGCGGTGCGCACTGTTCCCACCGTTCTGGTGCACCCCGGCGAGCCACGTTCGTGTTATGGCGCGCGGCGGTTAGCGTTCAAGGGTGACTGTTCCCGCGCGTACTTCCGGCACGGGCGCCGACGCGGCCCCGGAGCGTCCTGCGGCCGTCGAGCCGCCCGTCATCGTCAGCCGCCCGTCGGCGGCCGAGCTCGTGGTCGGGGCCGTGGCGACCTGGCGTTCGACCCTGGTCGAGGCCGCCGGCGGCTCGACCCTCGCCGACGTCGACCTCCTGGGCGACGCCGTCCTCGACCTCTCCGCGACCCACCCCTCCGGCATCGCCCAGCTGTTCGCGGGGCGCGAGACGCGGCTGTCGAACCTCGTGCGTGAGGGCGGCGCGCTCGCGACGGCCAAGCGGCGGGCCCGCTCGGTCGGCGCGCGCGCCGAGGACTACGCCCAGCGGTACGGCATCGCGCCGACCTACCTGGCCATCGGCGTCGCGACCTGGATCGAGCGCACCTCGCCGGACGTCGCCACGGACGACGTCGCGGCGCTCGCCGCCGTGACCCGTGCGCGCTCGATCGAGGCGTCGCGCGACCTGCCGTTCGACGGCGACCGCGATGGCGGGCCGGCCGAGCAGCCCGCGCCGCGCACCGTGCGCGCCCCCGTCCTGCTCCGTCCCGTCGCGCTGCACGCGCGCGGGAGCGGCGAGAGCGACTACGAGCTGCGCCTGGAGCCCTCGCTCGAGATCAACCCGATCCTCGCGCGGGCGCTGCGCGGCCGCGGCGCGCTGCTCGACCCGGTCGCGATCGCCCGCGGCGCGTTCACCGGCTCGGGCTTCGACCCGCGGCCCGCGCTCGACCGGCTGGGAGCCCTCGGCCTCGCCGTTCTCGAGGACTTCGAGCTGACCGAGCGGCTGCTCGTGGGCACGTTCGTCCACCCGGGCGCCGTGCTGGTCGAGGACCTCGACCAGAACTCCGCCTCGCTCGAGCATCACGAGGTCATCGCCGCGCTCGCGGGCGACGACGCCGCGCTCGAGCTGCTGGCCCGCCCGTTGCCCGAGCCCGTCCCGGGTGACCTCGATCCGGGAGCCGAGCGCGGCGTCGGCGACCTCGACCCGGTCCAGCGCCACGTCCTGGACGTGCTCGCGACCGGGAGCCACCTGTTCATCGACGCCCCCGCGGGGTGCGACGCGACCGGGACGCTCGCCGCCGTCGTTGCGGACGCCGCAGCGTCGGGCCGCAGCGTCCTCTACGTTCCCGGCCACCGCCGGGCCGCCGCCGCCCTGACGGCACGCCTCGGCGAGCTCGACCTCGACGACCTGCTGCTCGACATCGCGCCCGACGCGGGCTGGCGGGCCGCCGTTGCGCGCCGCCTCCTGGGCGCCATGACCCTCGAGGCGCCCGCCATCGACGCCGGCCGCGTCGCGACCCTGCGGCGCGACCTCGTTGCGCGGCGCGCCCGGCTCAGCGGCTACGTGAGCGCGCTGCACGAGGTGCGCGAGCCGTGGGAGGCGTCCGCGTACGACGCGCTCCAGTCGCTCGCGCGGCTCACCTCGACGCGCCCTGCCCCGCAGACCACGGTCCGGCTGTCCCCGGACGTCGCGCGCGTGCTCGACGCGCCGCGCCGCGCCGGGCTCGCCACCGACGTCGCGCGCGCCGCGACGCTGCACGCGTTCACGCTCCGGCCGGCCGAGACGCCCTGGTTCGGGGCCGACCTCACGTCGTCGGCCGCCGCTGACGACGCGATCGAGCGCATCGAGCGGCTCGTCGGCGCTTCGCTCGCCGCGCTCGCCGCGCGCGTCGAAGAGGTCGCACAGGCGACCGGGCTGACGGCGGCGACCTCGGTCGCCGCCTGGGGCGAGCAGCTGCGGATGCTCGGCGGCATCCGCGGCGCGCTCGACGTGTTCCAGCCGATGATCTTCGAGCGCACCGCCGCCGACCTCGTCGTCGCGACCGCGACGAAGGCCTGGCGCGTCGAGCACGACGCCCCGATGGGCCGACTGCACCGGCGCCGGCTGCGCAAGCAGGCGAAAGATATGGCCCGCCCCGGCCGGCCGATCCCCGACCTGCACTCCGCGCTCGTCGAGGTCCAGAAGCAGCGTGAGATCTGGCAGGCGAACTGCCCGGGCGGCGGCTGGCCGAGGCTCCCGGCCGGGCTCGCCGGGATCGAGGCCGAGTACCTCCTCGTCGCGGCCGACCTCGAACACCTCGAAGCCGTGCTCGCCCCGACCCCCGGCGGCGCCGGTCTGCTGGGCGCGCCGCTGCCCGATCTCACGGAACGGCTGCGCCGGCTGCTCGCCGACCGGACCGCGCTCGCCGACCTGCCCGAGCGCACGGCGCTCCTGCGCGGCCTGCGCGCGGCCGGGCTGGACCCGCTGCTCGACGACCTCGCCGCCCGGCGGGTAGGCCCGGAGCTCGTCGGCGCCGAGCTCGACCTGGCCTGGTGGAGCACGGTGTTCGACGAGCTGCTGCGCGCCGACCCCGCGCTCGCGGGCTACGACGGCGCAGCCCTGTCCCACCTCGCCGCCGAGTACCGCCGCCTCGACCTCGAGCACGTCGCGAGCATGTCCGCGCCGGTGCGCGCCGCCGTCGTCGGCCAGATCGCCGCGACGCTGCACGGGCACCGCGAGCAGGCCGAGATGTTGTTCGCCGAGCTCGTCGACGAGCGCCTGACTAGCCTGCGCGAGACGATCGAGCGGTACCCGGACCTGGTCCGACGGCTGCGTCCGGTGCTCATGGCGTCGCCGATGCTCGTGCCGCAGCTGCTGCCGGCTGCCCGGACCGTCGACCTGGTGGTGCTCGACGCCGTGCAGCACCTGCCGCTCGAGGTCGCGCTCGCGGCGCTCGTGCGCGGGCGGCAGATCGTCGTCGTCGGCGATGCGCGGTGCGCGTCCGGGACCGCCGTGCGCGAGCTCGCCGCCGTGCTGCCGCGGGTCGCGCTGCGCGCCGACGCGACGCGCCGCGACCCCTACCTCACCGCGTTCCTGGCCGAACACGGCTACGCCGGTGTGCTCGAGGCGCGGCCGCTGCCGCAGGCCGTGCCGCTCGTACGGCTGGACGTCGTGGACGGGTCGGGCATGCCGGATGCCGACACGGGCGCGGTCGACAGCACAAGGGCCGAGGTCGACCACGTCGTCGAGCTCGCGATCAACCACGCGCTGACGCGCCCGGAGGAGTCCCTCGCGGTCATCACGTCGTCGCACATCCACGCGGCCCGCGTGCGGGAGGCGATCCTGGCCGAGGTGCGCGACAACCCCTCGCTCGCCGCCTTCTTCGACTCCGGCCGGCCCGAGCCGTTCGTGGTCGCCGACCTCGCGGGCGTCGCGGGGCTACGGCGCGAGGCGATCATCTACTCGGTCGGGTTCGGCAAGACCCCGCACGGGCGCGTGCTGCACCGGTTCGGGCCGATCAGCGGGCCGGGCGGCGAGGCACTGCTGCTCGACGCGCTCGGCGCGACGCGGCACCGGCTGGCCGTCGTCAGCTGCTTCGCAGCCGCCGACCTCGACCCCGAGCGCGTGCGCGGCCCGGGCGCGCGGCTGCTCACCGACCTGCTCGCGTTCGCCGCGGCCCGCGGGCGGGACGAGGATGGCCTCACCGTCCACCCGCCCGAGGTCGCCGACTCCGCGAGCCCGGACCGCCTCGTCATCGACCTGGCCGAGCGGCTGTGGGGCGCCGGGCTGCTCGTCGAGGTCGACTACGCCGTCGCCGGCGGCTCGCGGATCCCGCTCGCGGTCGGGCACCCCGACCTGCCGGGCGAGCTCATCGTCGCGGTGCTGACCGACGACGCCGCCTACGTTGCGGAGCCGAGCGTGCGCGTGCGCGACCGGCAGCTGGCGCAGCGGCTCGAGCGGCTCGGGTGGGCGGTGCGGCAGGTCTGGTCGGCCGCGGCGTTCCTCGACCCGCAGGCCGAGGCGGACGCGATCGCCCACACGGTCCGCGAGCGAGTCGCCGCCCGGATCCGTGAGCGGCCGGCGTCCGTGCAGGCTGCGCTCCCGGCGGGCGGCGTGGAGCTGTCGGATGCCGCCGGCGTTCCCGAGGGCGAAGGTGGCGGCGGCCTGGGGAAGGAGGCCGGGGCTGCGCGAGCTGCGGGTGCTGCGCGTGCCGGCGGTGGTGTGCCTTTGGGCTCGATGAGCCTCGCCGGAGCTGGGGGACCTGCTGAAGCCGGCCCGGTGCGGCCTCGGAACGCGCCGCGGCCCCCGGTCGAGCCGGGCCTGCCCATCAGCGCGTACGGCGACGACGAACTCGACGACCTGACCGCGTGGATCGCGAGCGACGGGGCATCCCGCTCCGCGGCGGAGCTGTCGCGCGCGCTTCGCATCGAGCTGGGGATCACGCGGCGCGGCTCCCGCATCGATGCGGCGATCGACGGCGCAGTCCGCCGGGTGCTCGAATGATCCCTGCGCAGCGCGCCGGGGACGAGCGCCGCCCCGCCGACGCTGCTCGGCCGGAGCCGCTCGTCGACCCCGGGGACGGCCCTGGTTTGTCGGCCGCCGCGGTTGGCGCGGGGGTGTCGGCCGCCGCGGTTGGCCCCGGGGTACCCGGCCCCGCGGACGGCCCGGGGTCTCCCGCCGCTGCGGATCCGCCGGCGCGCGCTCGCAAGCGCCGGCGCGCGGTCCGGCGTGGGGTCGGCGACGATCCGATGGTTCCCGGGACCAGTTCCGACGACACGGACGTCGGCTGGCACGAGCGCTCCGGCGACGACTCGAACGATGACCGCCTGCGCCGGGACGTCCCGCCGCACTGGTAGCCGCGTACTCCGGCTCCCTGAGCGATCTGGCGGTGGCTCACGTCCGTGCGCGCGGAGCAGGTGACTGCTGAGGCCGGTGGTGCGGGTGTGACCGGCTCGTGCGCCTCACCTGTCCCACCTGCACCATGCTCCGCGCGGACGGAGCCGGCGGTGCTCGGCTCTTGTCTGCGGCGGCCCTCGAGCACCGGCCACCGCCCGCAGGCGTGAACCTCAGCGACGCGCGTGGTACCGGAGGGGCTCCTGGGGCTTGGGGGATTTCACGTGGGTCGCAGCAGCCCAGGAGTCACTCGCGCGGCCGTGAGGTCCGGGAGCCGCCTGCCGAGGCGCGGGAGCTGGGCCTCGGCGCGAGCGGCTACTCCCGCGCGGAGCGGGGGGAGTCGGTCGGGGCCAGCGCGGCGTGCGCGCCGGTGGTCGGGTGCGAGCCCGTGAGGGTGCTGCGCGCCGACCGGGTGTCCTGGGCCGCGAGCAGGTCGCGGATCTCCTGCAGCAGCAGGACGTCCTCGGCGGGTTTGGCCGGCTCGGGCTCGATGCCCTGCTTGCGTCGCGCAGCGAGGGCGTTCAGCGGCAGCACGATCACGAGGTAGACGGCGGCGGCGATCACGAGGAACTTGATCAGCGCGTCCAGCGCCAGGCCCGGCTGGAACACCGACTCGTTCACGGTGAATTGACCGACCTGCGACAGGTCGGTCGCGCCGAAGATCGCCGCGATGAGCGGGTTGAACAGGCCCGAGACCACGGCATTGATCAGCGAGCCGAACGCCGCGCCGATCACGACCGCGACCGCGAGCTCGATGACGTTCCCGCGAGTGATGAAGTCCTTGAATCCTGTGACGACCGAACGCATCGGTGGCCCCTCTCGATTGCGACGGCTGAGCGGGGTCGATCATTTCACGAGCACTGCGGTGATGTTTGCCCACCCCACGGCGCCGGCGAGCGCGGCGGCCTCCGTGGGCGTGACGGCGACCAACGTCAGCGAGCCCGTCCCCGCGCTCGTGCCCCCGAGCAGGCCACCGACCCCGCCGCTCAACCCGCTGCTCACGTCGCCCTCCGCCTCGGCGGGCACCGGGAAGCTCACGACCAGCGCCCGGCCGGCCAGCCGGTGCGCGACGGGCTCGCCGTCGGCGGCCGCCACCGCCGCGAGCAGGTCGACCCGGTCGCCCGCGCGCAGGAGCTCGGCGACGGCGGGATCGGCGAGCCGCACCGGGGCTACGACCGTGCCGGCGGGCCCGGCCGAGGCCAAGCGGTCGCCCGCGAGCAGCCCGTCGACGATCGGCAGGCCGGCTGGCACGGCGGTCACGAGGCTCTCCCCGACGACGCCGTCGGCTCGGTCGTGCGTGCCCGCAGGCACGAGCGCGATCGGCATCGCCGCGACCCGGACGTCGGCGCGCGCGAGCGGGACGCCCGGCTCGAGCTCCCGGGCCGCCACGACGACGCCGACCGTGGGCTCCGGGGCAGGCCGCACCTCGGCGACGATCTGGGCGACCGCCACGCCGAGCAGCACGGCCGCCAGCGGGAGCCGCGCGCGCCACAGCAGCAGGCGTGCGCGGCGGCGACGCGCCGCTCGCCGGGCGCGTGCGGCCGCGCGGATCGGGCCGCTGTCGGCGGCGGCCGGTCCCGTCGGGACGACGCTGCGGGGCAGGAGGCGCGGCATGGCGTGACGCTAGGCGGAACTGCCGGGGTCATCGCCCATCGAGCGCCGCGGCTGTGCACCGCCGCGGTCGGCGCCCGGCCGTGGTCGGGTGGCCGCTTCAGCGAGCGCGGCGACCCGGGCCACGGCGTGCGGGCGACGGACTCAGCTCGAGGATGCCGGCGTCGCGCCGACCGTCGCGGCGGGCTTGGCGGCCGACGGCGTGCCCGAACCGTTGCCGGAGCCGGTCGCGCCGGACGTCCCGCCGTTCGAGCCCGAACCGTTCCCGGTGGAGCTGGTCGCGTCGGCCTTCGAGGCAGGCTTGGCAGCCGAGTCGCCGGACTCGCTCGACGAGCCGGCCGAGGAGCCCGAACCGGATTCGCCGTTGCTCGAGCTCGTGCCGGCCGAGATCCGCCCGTGCTGGCTCGAGCGCGAGTCGTTGTGGTAAAAACCGGACCCCTTGAAGACGACCCCGACGGTGGGGAAGATCTTGCGCAGGCGGCCGGAGCACTCCGGGCAGACGGTCAGCGAGGAGTCCGTGAAGGACTGATGCGCCTCGAAGCGGTGCTCGCACACAGTGCAGGCGTAGGCATAAGTAGGCACAGGGCAATCCTCCTCGGGGGGATGCCAGCGACGCTGGCACTCTCCTCTTTTGAGTGCTAATCCTACCGGACTCGGGCAACCGCGGGTGCCCGAGCGGGTACGCGCCCGGTGCGGGCGCCCTGGTGCAACCCGTGCGACGCCGTCGCTGTTCCCGCCGCAGCCCGGACCTCGGCCGTGCGACCGGACCGACTAGTCTCACCGGGTGCCCCGCCGCCGTGCCGTCCGCCTGACCGTGATCGTCGCCGCCGTCGTGGTCCTGATCCTCGCCGCGGGGTCCGCAGCGACCGTCTGGGTCGTCCGCCGCCCGCTCCCGCAGACGACGGGGACGATCGAGCTGCCGGGCCTGGACGCTGAGGTCGACGTCGTCCGGGACGATCAGGGAGTCCCGCAGATCACCGCCGACACCTCGGCCGACCTCTTCCGGGCGCAGGGCTTCGTGCACGCGCAGGACCGGTTCTTCGAGATGGACTACCGCCGGCACGTCACCGCCGGACGGCTGTCGGAGCTTGTCGGCGAGAACGAGGACGCGCTCGCCGCCGACAAGGTGATCCGGACCTTCGGCTGGCGCTCGGTCGCGGAGCAGGAGTGGCCGCTGCTCGAGGCGAGCACGCGGGATTACCTGACGGCCTACGCCGAGGGCGTGAACGCCTACCTGGACACGCGCAGCCCCGAGTCGCTCGCCGTCGAGTACACCGTGCTCGGGCTCCAGGTCGAGGTCGAGCAGCCCGAGGCGTGGGACCCGATCGACTCCCTCGCGTGGCTCAAGGCGATGGCGTGGGACCTGCGGGGCAACTACGACAAGGAGCTCGCGCGCGCGACCAGCTACGCCGCGGTCCGCGACGTCGCCCGGATCGACGAGCTCTTCCCGGCCTACCCGCAGGACCTCAACGCACCGATCCTCAGCGAGCTCGCCACGGCCGAGGCGTCCGCCACAACCGACGCCGCCGCGACCGACGCCGCCCCGGCCAACGCGACCGAGACCTCCGCCGTCGACGCCGCGGCGGTCGACCTGGCCTCGAGCGCCCTCCAGGCCTCGGTGCAGGCAGCCGAGGACGCGCTCGCCGCCGTGCCGCACCTGCTCGGCGCGGGCGAGGGCATCGGCTCCAACTCGTGGGTCGTGGGGGGCGAGCACACCGCGTCGGGCAAGCCGCTGCTGGCCAACGACCCGCACCTCGACATCTCCGCGCCCGGCATCTGGGCCCAGGTCGGGCTGCACTGCCGCACCGTCACCGCCGACTGCCCGTTCGACGTCGCCGGCTTCTCCTTCGCGGGCTTCCCCGGCGTCGTCGTCGGCCACAACGACCAGCTCGCCTGGGGCATCACCAACCTCGGCGCCGACGTCACGGACTTCTTCATCGAGCGGATCGCGGGCGGGCAGTACCTCGTCGACGGCGAGCGGGTCGACCTGACGACCCGCACCGAGACCATCGAGGTCAACGGCGGCGACGACGTCGAGCTGACCGTCGAGTCGACCGGGCACGGCCCGATCATCTCGGGCGTGCTGACGGACACGAACTCCGCGCGCGTCTCTCCGCTGCCCGACGGCGCCCCGGCGGGCGTCTACGAGATCTCGCTCGGCTGGACCGCGCTCACGCCTGGGCGCACTGCCGACGCGGTGTTCGCGATGGACCTGGCGCACGACGCGGACGACATCGCCGCGGCCGCAGCCTCGTTCGACGTGCCCTCGCAGAACATCGTCTTCGCGACGACGGACGGCCACATCGGCTACCAGGCGCCCGGTCGCATCCCGGTCCGCGCGGCGGTCGAGGGCGGCCCCGTCCCGTCGAACGGGACCTGGCCGCGCCCGGGTTGGGACAGCCGGTACGACTGGCAGGGCTTCGTCGACGCGGCCGACATGCCCGCGGCGATCGACCCGCCGCAGGGGTACATCGTGGCCGCGAACCAGGCGGTGACGCCCGCGGGCGTCGGGCCGTTCCTCACCGCGGACTGGGACTACGGCTACCGCGCGCAGCGCATCGACGACCTGGTCGCCGAGCGTGTCGAGGCGGGCACGCCGATCGACACCGCGGCGATGTCCGAGATCGCGCTCGACGACGCCAACCCGTACGCGGAGGTGCTCGTGCCGACGCTCCTGGACATGCAGCTGGACTCGGACTTCGACCGCACGGGGCAGGACCTGCTGCGCGGCTGGGACGGGCGCTCCACGACCGACTCGGCCGCCGCCGTGTACTTCGCGGCCGTCTGGTCGAACCTGCTCGAGCTGACCTTCTGGGACGACCTGCCCGCGAACTCGCGCCCGGACGGCGGCAGCCGGTGGCTCGAGGTCGTGCGCGGGATGCTCGACCGGCCCGACGACCCGTGGTGGGACGACCGCACGACCGTCGGCGTCGTCGAGGGACGCAACGAGATCCTCACGCAGGCGCTCACGTCGGCCCGCAACGAGCTCACGGTCGAGCTCGGCAAGACCACGAGCGACTGGTCCTGGGGCAAGCTGCACGTCGCCGCCCCCCAGCACGCGGTGCTCGGGGGCGAGGCCGCCCCGGAGCTGGTCCGGCGCCTGGTGAACCCGACGCCGCGCGCCGTCGCGGGCGGGTCGTCCATCGTGAACGCGACCAGCTGGGACGCGGCGCAGGACAGCTACGCGGTGACATCCGCGCCGTCGATGCGGATGGTCGTCGATCTCGACGACCTCGACGCCTCGACATGGGTGACCCTCACCGGGTCCTCAGGGCACCCGGCCAGCTCGCACTACTCGGATCAGCTCGGCCCGTGGGCCGCGGGCGAGACGTTCGCCTGGCCGTTCACCGCGGGCGCCGTCGACGACGCCGCTCGCGACCGGCTCACGCTGCAGCCGGGGGCCTGAGCCAGCGCCATCCCTCGGGGGTCGCGACGGCGTCGACCAGGCGGTCGTGCCCCTGGCGGGGCAGCGGGCGCGAGCCGGCGTCGTACACCTCGCAGGCGTAGACCAGCGCGACGACGGGCGTGCCGGGCCGCGCGTGTTCGAGCGCGCGGTCGTACCACCCGCCGCCCTGCCCGAGGCGAGCGCCGGAGGTGTCCACGGCCAGCGCCGGGGCGATGACGACGTCGGCGTCGGCCAGGGCCTGCGCGCCGAGATGGGCGGTACCCGGCTCGGGCGGCCGGCCCGGGGCGCGCTGGCGAAGGTCGTCCGCGCCGCCGTAGGCGGCCCAGTCGCGCTGCAGCCCCGTGCCGAGCACCGGGAGGATGATGCGGACCCCGCGGCCGGCGAGGCGTTCGAGCAGCGGGCCGGTGCTCGGCTCGGTCGGGCGCGCGGCGTACACGGCGACGCAGCGGGCGTCGCGCAGCTCGGGAATCGTGTCGAGAACGTCGGCGAACGCCTGGCCCGCCTCCTGGCGGCGGCGCTCGGACCGGGACTGGCGCGCGCTGCGGATCGCGGCCCGCAACTCATCCTTTGCATCCTCGGCGTCGAGGACCCCGGCAAGGGCGGGGTAGGGCTGTGCAGCGGTGGTGCTCATGCCTCCAGTGTCGCCCATCTGGCGGGTGGGAGCGCGCCACGGACGGCTATTTGCTGCCCGAACAGCGCAACCTGTCGCCCGATCGCCCACTAATCTCGGGGCATGGCGATCCACAAAGCAGTCATCCCTGCGGCGGGCCTCGGTACCCGCTTCCTCCCTGCGACGAAGTCCACGCCGAAGGAGATGCTCCCGGTAGTCGACAAGCCAGCGATCCAGTACGTCGTCGAGGAGGCCGTGGCGGCCCATCTCAACGACGTCCTGTTCATCACCGGACGGAGCAAGCGCACGCTTGCCGACCACTTCGACGCCCAGCCCGAGCTCGAGGCGGCCCTCGAGGCCAAGGGCGACCTCGACCGGCTCGCGCTCGTGCGCGAGTCCACCGAGCTGGCCGACGTGCACTTCGTCCGCCAGGGCAAGCCCAAGGGCCTGGGGCACGCGGTGCTGTGCGCCAAGCATCACGTCGGCGACCAGGCGTTCGCCGTGCTGCTCGGCGACGACCTGATCGACGCCCGCGACCCGCTGCTGCCGGCCATGCTCGCGCTCCAGGAGCGCACCGGCGGCTCCGTCATCGCGCTGCTCGAGGTCGAGCCGGAGACGATCCACCTGTACGGCTGCGCGGCGGTCGAGCCGATCCCGGGCGGGGACGACGCCGACCAGGTGCGCGTCACCGCGCTCGTGGAGAAGCCCGACGCCGCCGATGCGCCGAGCAACCTCGCGATCATCGGGCGGTACGTGCTCAACCCCGCGGTGTTCGCCGTGCTCGAGGAGACGCCGCCCGGGCGCGGCGGGGAGATCCAGCTCACCGACGCCCTCGCGACGCTCGCCACTATGCCCGCCGACGAGGGCGGCGGCGTGTACGGCGTCGTCTTCCGGGGCCGGCGCTACGACACGGGCGACCGGCTCGACTACCTCAAGGCGGTCGTGAAGATCGCGGCCGACCGCGAGGACCTCGGTCCCGACTTCCGCGAGTGGCTTGCTGAGTACGTGCCGAGCCTGAAGGCGTGAAGTCGGTCCAGGACCAGCTCGCCGCAGTGCTCGACGCCGTCGGGCCGGTCGCGCCGCTCGACGTGGTGCTGGCCGACGCGGTCGGCGCCATCCTCGCCGAGGACGTCGTCGTCGCCCGGGACCTGCCGGCGCTGGCGCTCGCGGCCACGGACGGGTACGCGGTCGCGTCGGCCGACACCGAGCGGGCCGGTCCGGGGCTGCCGCTGTACCTGCCCGTCGTGCACGACGTCGTCGCGGGCGCCTCGGCACCGCTGCGCCTGGTCCCCGGTCAGGCCGTGCGCATCGCGTCGGGGGCGCCCCTGCCCGTCGGCGCGGACGCCGTGATCGCGCTCGCGGAGACCGACCGCGGCGCGGCCCGGGTGCTCGTGCCGCGGCCGGCGCTGGCGGGCGAGCAGGTCCGCCGGCGCGGCGTCGACGCGCGCGCCGGCGAGGTCGTGCTCGCCCGCGGGATCCGGCTCGGCGCGCGCCAGCTCGCGCTCGCGGCCGCGCTCGGTCGCGGGCGCCTCGTCGTGCACCCAACCCCGCGCGTCGTCGTGCTGTCGATCGGCGACGAGCTGGCCGAGCCCGGGGCGCCCGCGCGCGACGGCGTCGGTTACGACGCGAACGGGCCGGCGCTGACCAGCGCCGTCGAGGACGCGGGGGCGACCGCGATCCGGGTCGGTGTCGTCGGCGACGACCGCGTCGCGCTGCGCGAGACGATCGAGGACCAGCTCGTGCGGGCCGACCTCCTGATCACCACGGGCGGCCTGAGCGAGTCCGCGAACGACACGGTCCAGGACGTGCTCGGCCCGCTGGGCACCGTGCGGTTCGACCACGTCGCGATGACGCCCGCGCACCGGCAGGGGTTCGGCCAGGTGGGCGGGATCCGCGCCGCCGGCGGCGTGCCGATCTTCGCGCTGCCCGGGCATCCGGTCGCGGCGTACATCTCGTTCGAGGTGTTCGTCCGGCCGGCCCTGCGGGCGATCGCGGGGCGCGCGATGCTGTTCCGCCCGTCGGTCGCGGCCGTCTCGACGAGCGCGTGGCGCTCGCCGGGCGGGCTGCGCCAGTTCGTGCCCGCCATGCTCGTCGGCAGCCCGGACGAGGGCTACCAGGTCACCCCGGTCGGGGAGCCGGGCGAGCTGTCGATCGAGGCGCTCTCGCGGGCCAACGCGCTCGCGGTCGTGCCCGAGCAGGACGTCGCGGTGCACGCCGGGGACCGCGTCCACTGCCTCGTGCTGGAGGGCTGAGCGTGGCGACCGGGTGGCCCGTGACCCTCACGGACGGCGACGTGCGGCTGCGCCCGCTGCGCCGCCGGGACGGGCGGGCGTGGCTCGCGCTGCGCGCCGCCAACACGGAGTGGCTCGACCCCTGGGAGGCGTCCTCGCCCGCGAACGTGCCAGGGCCGCTGCCCACCTTCGGGGAGTTCGTCCGCGCGATGTCGGCGCAGGCCCGCGGGGGTTCCGCGCTGCCGTTCGCAGTGGACTACCGCGGCGAGCTCGTGGGCCAGCTCACCGTCTCGAGCATCGTGTACGGATCGCTGCGCTCGGCCGCCATCGGGTACTGGGTCTCGCAGCGCGTCGCCGGCCGGGGAATCATCCCGACCGCGACGGCGCTCGCGGGGGACCACTGCTTCCGCGTGCTCGGGCTGCACCGGCTCGAGATCAACATCCGCACCGAGAACGCGCCCAGCCTGCGCGTCGTGACCAAGCTCGGGTTCCGGGACGAGGGCGTCCGAGAGAGGTACCTGCACATCGCCGGCCAGTGGTGCGACCACCGGACGTTCGCGCTGACCGCCGAGGAGGTGCCCGAGGGGCTGCTCGCGCGCTGGCACGCGACCAACGCGGCCCGGGGCGGGTCGGGCGTAGCGCGCACCGAATGACAACGGTGTAGTTTCGCCGGCCGACACGCCGGACGGGCTCCGGCGTGGGTGCCGCTTGCTCGCCTACCGTCAGAGCGTGCGAGATCTAGCCGGCGTGGCCGCCCTCGCGGTGGCCCTGCTGTGGATCGCGTACCTGGTGCCGCATCGGTTGCGGCACCGGCAACAGCTACTCGAGTCGTGCGCCGAGGACAGGTACTCCGCGGCGTTGCGCGTGCTCGCGGTGGCCGACCCCGCGGGTCGGGCACGGCGGGCGGGCGAGGCCCGGGCGGAGTGCGGTCCGGGCAGCGAGAAGCGCTCGGTGCTGCTCACCGCCCGCCACGGGCCGGCGGCGCGGGGGTACGACGCAGCCGCGGCGAGGGGAGGCAGGATCGTGGATCGACCGCACGGAACTCAGGACAAGATCAGCGCCGACGCCGCGAGGCGAGCGGCTCAGCAGCGAGCCCAGCGGGCAGCGACCCTGGCGCGCCGCGGCGCGGCCGCTCGGCGTCGCGCGGCCCTGACCGTCGCGCTGCTCGCGATCAGCGCCGCGGCCTGGATCGTCGTCGGCGTCACGACCGTCGCCGTCGTCGCCGCCGTGGCCCCGAGCGTCGCGCTCGTCGGGGTGCTCGCGCTCGGCCGCCGCGCCGTGGTCCACGGCCACGCCGCCGACGCCGCGTGGGAGCGCCGCGCGCCCGTGCGCACCGGGGGCAGCCAGACCGCAGCCGTCGCCAGCACCGTGGGGGTCGTCGGCCGGGCCGCGCACCCGTCCGAGGCGCACACCGAGGTCATCGAGCGCATTCGGGACGCCGCCACCGCGCCCGAGCAGGGCGCGCCGTCGGCGGACAGCACGGCCGCCGGCACCGCCGCCGACGGATCGTCGGCCGACGACGCCGCTGGTGCCTCCGCGGCCTGGTCGCCGGTCCCGGTGCCTCGCCCCGTCTACACGACGAAGGCGGCCGCGCCGCGCCGCGAGCCGATCCCGCTCGTGCTCGACGAGCCCGAGCCCGCCGCCGCGACCAGCGCCGCGACGTCGTCGGACGAGGAGCAGGTGACCGGCGACGTCGGCCGGGCCGACCTGGAGGCGGTCGACGAGGGTGCCAACCCGACCCTCGATCTCGACGCGATCCTCGCCCGCCGCCGCACCGCCGGGTAGCGCAGAGCGCTGGTGCGCCGATGCGTCGTGGTCGGTGCTAATCTGTACACCGCTTGAGGGGCTGTGGCGCAGTTGGTAGCGCGCTTCGTTCGCAATGAAGAGGTCAGGGGTTCGAATCCCCTCAGCTCCACCAGCAAGTGAAGGCCCCTGGCCTGCGGAGACGCGGCCGGGGGCCTTTTTCTTCGCTGCTTCTGCATAGACGCAGGTCACGGCGAATCACCCCGGAATCACCCCCACCCTGCGGCGGGCGCTCAGCCACGGCGGGACTCGGGCTATGCGGGCTCGCTCAGCGCATGGGTAGCGGCGTCGTTGAGCAGCTGCATGGCGGACCGGTCGGCGGAGTCGCCGAGGTGGTGCAGGTAGCGCGCGGTGACCTCGATCGAGCCGTGCCCGAGCCGCGCCTGCACGGTCGTCAGGGCGACGCCCCGCAGAATCCACTCGCAGGCCGCGGTGTGCCGCAGGTCGTGCAGAGTGCGGCCGCGGCCGACCTCGCTCCAGCCGGTCGCCCGGACGAACATCGAGCGGTGCAGCTGCCCGCCACCGGGTCGGGTCAGCAGCAGGTCGTCCGGGCCCTTGCCCGCGGCGAATCGCCGGAGCGCGGGCACCAGCGCATCCGGCAACGGCACCCGCCGGCCCCGGCCCGACTTCGGGGCCTTGGCCGCGGTCGTCCCCTCCGGCTGGTTGCGGACGACGTTGAGCGCAGGCAGGGGCACCTCGACGAAGTCGCGGACCAGCATCGCCCTGGCCTCACCCCACCGGTGCCCGGTGCGCCCGAGGACCGACACGAGGTCGGCGTAGGTCTCGTTCGCCTCGGCGACATCGCTGACGACAGCCTCAAAGTCGTGCGCGGCAAGGGGGCGCATGACCTCCCGCGCACGACGATCCTTCGGCGGCGCCGCGGCCGTGACCGGGTTGGCGGCGATGTAGCCCTCGGACACGCACCACGCGAAGAACGACGACAGCGACCCACGGTGCCGCTGCACCGAGGTCGGCGCCAGCCCGCGCGCCAGCAGGCCGTCCTGCCACGCGACGATCGCGGCGGCGGTGACCTTGCCGACGTAGAGCTTGCGGAACCAGGTCGGCAGAACCGGCTCGGTCCCGGACCGGCCGGATCGCTGGCCCGGTGTGGGCAGCAGGTAGTGGTCGGTGTTCAGTGTCGTGCGACTAGGACGTGACGGTCGGGATCAAAGCTAAGCGACAGTTGGGCGGCGGTGCGGTGCTTCCAAGCATGGCGGTCGTCAGCGCCGGATCTAGCGCTGATCACGAACACGACCGCGGACGTCAGCGTTGCCGCGACGCCACCAAGCAGGCCAATGCTGGCGGCCAGGTCGTAGTTCGTCGTCGTGACCGTTTCGCCCGATGCCGTGGCCCAGGTGCACCGCTCGCCGACTGGAATCCAGGTGCGTTGTCCGTCGAGAGCGCCCTCACCGATTACCTGAGGATCTACGGGAGTTGGCGCGTCGAGGCAGACGAGCTCATGCGTGATCGCGGTCCATGACGTCACGGCAAGCAGCGCTGATCCTGCAAGAATTGCGGGGGACGCGAATATTCCGATCGTGGCGATGGTGGACCTGCGCATGATTCTTCCCTTCGCAATGACCCGAGAACCTACCGCGGCGGACGTCGCGGTTCGGCCAGGGATTTTTCGGGGACCTGCTCGTCGAATGGCACGACGACGGTGTCGACGGTCAACAGGCGCTTGAGGTGGCTGCCGCGGTCGTCGGGTATGTCGCCGAAGTGAATTACGCGAGATCGGCGGTCCGCTGTTCGTGGCAGTGATCGTGGCGTCAGATTCGTCCCGTGATGAGGAGAAACGCGACGATGAGGACTACCGGCACTAGCCCGATCAACAGGCTGCGCACGGGATGAGTGTCTGGCGTGCGTCGTGGGCCTTCACGGAAGCTGGGTCCAACAGAGCTCCCGTTGATTCCGGGCATTTGACCGAACGGCGTCTCTGACTCGTTCGGCTCGTCACGGCGTTTGGCGCCCATGTGATCTGCCTCCCCTCGATGTGAAGACCTGTCAAAACAACGATCTCATGATGCGCCGACGCCGAACGCGACACCGACACCGACACCGACACCGACACCGACACCGACACCGACACCGACACCGACACCGACACCGACACCGACACCGACACCGACACCGACACCGACGGCAACGTAGCGACAGTTACGTGATGCCATGACTACGGTGAAGACTTGCTTCTTGAGAGCAGGCGCCTTCAGCTGGCGTTTCCGGTCAGGGTGGTCTCGAAGAGGTCCGGCGCCGCGAGAACGCGTGGGTCGGTCGGCTCGACGCGTGTGACCCGTTCGGCCAAGGACACGAGTTGGTCGGGGTCTTCGCTGCCGCACAGCTGGTAGGCCAGTCCTGCACTGTCCCAGGCGATGCATCCACCCATGTCGGTGAACGAGATTGCGAGTCGGCCGTTGACCTGGGTGAAATTGATGACGTCGACGCCCCGGGCGGCGGCGGTCGCCACCGGCTCGGTTTCGTGTGTCACGTGCAGTCGGACGCCGGGGTCGTCAGTTCCGTCGCCGGGCTCGCCGTACTCCACGGCCCAGTTCAGGACGTTCGAGCGGTCCGTGGGCTCGGAGAGGGGTGCCTGTTCCCAGGGACTGGGGACGCTCGCCCCATCGACTGTGGTGCCGTCAAGGGTCAGGTTGTCGAGGATCGTGACGAGGGACGCCTGGTCGAGTCCGCTGGCCTGCGCGATCCAGCGGGTGCCGTCGGGCTCGACCCAGGTGAGCATGACGTTGCCGGGTAGGTGAAGGAGCTGTGCGGTGCTGTCTCGCATGGTGACGTTTTCCAGGCCTGTGTCGCCGGCGAACGGTTGCGCAACGTCAGACCACAATGTCAGTCCGCGCTTGGCGGGCGTCTGGGTGTACAGCGTCGCGGCGGGAACTGGCGGCGGGCACACGAGTTGGTCGCTGCTCACGTCGATTCCCCGCACCGGCAGCCCGGTGCTATCGGCGGGTAACCAGGACGACAGGGCGGCGACCTGGGTGCTGGTGGTCCACTGCTCGCGGGTGAAGCGCGTCGTGAAGTTGTCCCCTTGGCGGCAATCGCCGTCGGCCCCGTCGGCGGCGTCGGCGCGGGCAACGCCCAAGAACGAGGCCGCCTGCACGCGGTTGGCACCATCGTCATCCTGAGGGATGACCACTCCGCCCACCACCAAGGCAGCCGCCACCACTCCGACGGACAGGCCGGCGCGGGTCCGGCGGCGCCCCTGGCGAATCACGCTGGCGCGTCGGTGCACCTGATCGACCGGTGGCGCGCTGTGGTCAGCCACCTCCGAGAGCGAGAGCAGCGGGTCGCTGTCGTTCGTCCATGAATCGTGTGCGCTGTGGTGGTTCATCGGTCCCCCCAGGAGATGGTGGTCGAGAGCTGGGTTGCGAGCTGGGCGCGGGCGCGCGAGAGCGTGGTGGCGACCGTTCCGCGGGAAACGTTCATGGCCGCCGCGACCTCGGTCTCGGTGAGATCAGCGATGTAGCGCAAAGCGATGGCGGTGCGTGCGCGTGGGGCGAGGTCGGCTACGGCCCGCCACACGGCTGTGTCCGGCAGTTCGGGCTGGTAGACCGGCTCTGAACGGGTCCGGCGCAGGTGGCGTTGCTCCAGCACGGTGCGTCGCCAGGCTCGTCGCACCTGGTTCAACGCGGTCGTGTAGACCCACCCGGTGGGTGAATCCATCGCCCGGACACGTGACCAGTGCACGACGGCCAACGCGAAGGCTTCACCAACGGCTTCCTCACCGAGCCCCACGTCACCGGTAGCCAGGACCATCGCCTGCCGCACACGCGGATACTCGCGGCGATACCAGTCGTCGAAGTCGACCCCGCTGACTGGCGCACCTCGACTGTTGCTCACGACCTACTAAGCATCCAGGACCCAAATGTGTTGACACGCCACCCGGTCATCCCGCACGCGTCATCCATTCAGCCCCGGCCCCGCCGCCCTCGACGCGGCGATCGGGGGGTTCGCGCCACTAGGGCGAGCAGACGGAAGCTCGCGAGACTGATCGTGGCCGGTAGCTACGCGATTGAGCGACAGGTAGGTCGTGCGCGCCATCGACTCCGGACTCACGCGACTCGCACACCGCCCGTCGTCGTTGTTCTCGCGGTAACGGTGAGGCAAGGGTTTGACTCAGAGCCCGGTCGCGGCCTGCATCGCGTCGTTGTAGCGGGCTCCCACGACGCCGATGCGTGCGGCCGCGTCGCCGAGCGAGGTGATGTCGGCCGGGGTCAGGTCGAGGCGGGTGGCCCCGATGTTCTCGTCGAGGCGGGACAGTCGGCGGGTGCCGGGGATGGGTACGAGGGCAGGGCGCTGGGCGAGCAGCCACGCGAGGGCGACTTGCGCCGGTGTCGCGTTGTGCGCGGCGGCGACCCGCCCGACGAGATCGATCAGGGCCTGGTTGGCAACCCGGTTCTCCTCGGTGAATCGAGGAATCGTGGTGCGGATGTCCCCTGGCGTGAACTCAGTCGACGCGGCAACGGTCCCGGTGAGGAATCCCTTCCCGAGTGGGCTGAAGGGCACCAGGCCGATGCCGAGCTCGTCGAGCAAGGGCAGGATCTCTGCTTCGACGTCGCGGGTCCACAGCGAGTACTCGCTCTGCAGCGCGGTCACCGGGTGAACCGCGTGCGCGCGCCGGATCGTTCCCGCACCAGCTTCGGACAACCCGAAGTGGGCAACCTTGCCAGCGGTCACGAGTTCGGCAACGGCTCCGGCGACATCTTCGATCGGGACCTGCGGGTCGACGCGGTGCTGGTAGAACAGGTCGATCCGGTCTGTGCGCAGCCGTCGGAGGCAGGCGTCGGCGACCCGGCGGATCTGTTCCGGGCGGCTGTTCTGGCCAACCGACGTGCCGTCGCGAATGTCTGCGCCGAACTTCGTGGCGATGACGACCTGCTCACGCACGGGCTCGAGCGCTTCGCCGACGAGTTCCTCGTTGACATACGGACCGTAAACCTCGGCGGTGTCGAAAAAGGTGATGCCTCGCTCGACGGCACCGCGCAAGACCGCGATCATTTCGTCGCGGCCGCCGGGGTTCGGCCCGTAGCTCTGACTCATCCCCATGCAACCCAGGCCGAGCGCCGACACCCGCAGGCCCTGTCCTAGTGTCCGGATCTCCATGACCCCTCCTCCTGCACTCGCCCTTCAACGCAGCCGCCCCGCCCACCCTCGACCGCGGTTCCTAGCCACGCTATCGGCGGTCCGTTACCGCGGCGAGAGCGTCCGAAGGCAACAATCGGCCGACCCTCGTCGACGTGGTCCACCTGGAAGTCGAGGCGCGCCGGCACACCGCATCGCCCCACACGACCCTTACAGACATCGTGCAACGACAGTCAACGTGCGTTCCGTCGGAACTTAGGCCGGGCAGGCGCGCGAGGCGGGATGGGCCCGGCGGGCAGATCGGCGGGGCAAGTAGCGCTGGGAGGGCATGGACTGCCGACGGACGTGTAGTGGCCGGACGAGAGACTTAGCCGCGGTCGGCGTTGACCCGTCGCTCCTAGAGTGGCACAGCTTGCACCGCGACGGCAGCCGCGCTGAGCAGGGCGAGCACTGCGGCGCCGGCCCACGCGGAGAGCCGGTCGCCAGCGCGAAGATGGGCGATCACGGCGCCGAGCAGGAGCAGGACGAGTCCGGCGGCTGCTGCGAGACCAAGAGGTGTCCACGCCAGTCCGAGGAGCAGCCCGGCCGAGGCCGCGATCTCGGCGACGCCGATGGTGCGGTAGCGCGTCAGCGCCATGCCGAGGTGGGCGGCCTCGCCGGCCACGGCGGGCCGACCGACGGCCTTGCGTCCGCCGCTGTAGAGGAAGACGAGGGCGAGCAGGATGTTGAGGCTGGTCGTGGCGAGAGTCACTGGCCATCTCCTTGGGCGTAGCGGGAGAAGTGGGGGTCGTAGCCGAGTCGGCGGGCGAGCCGGACGCCGGCGGCCGTCAGTCTGCTTTGCATTCCGTGCGGAATTCCTGTGACCCAGCTACCCGCCGCCGCGAACAGCAGCGCCATCTGGAGAGGGTCCTTCGGCAGGCCGCGCGATGTCGTACGCCCGTCGTTGGCGAGCCCAAAACCTGCTCGGATCCCGAGCTCGTAGGCCTGACCCGGGTCGGCCCGAAAGCCGAAGACGGCCAGTCGGTCGGAGGAGTTGTAATAGCGGTGCGGTACGCCGCGAGGAACACGGACGGATTCCCCGGGTCGCAGCACCAGGCCGCGGCGGGAGCCCAGGTCCATCGTCAGCTCGCCTTCCAACGCTGTGAATGTCTCGTCGAAATCGAGGTGGTAGTGCCGTGGGGGGCCTGGCTCTCGGGCCGGGATCTGCACCCGCGACTCCACGGACCCGTCGGCGCTCTCGTCGAAGGCCACCACGAAGGTCACCGTGACCCCCATGTCCGGACTGCTGACCGTGCGCCGGAGACCAGTGGAGGCCCGGTCGCTGAGATCCGGGCTCACGGGAGAAGCACGATCTTGCCGTGAGTGTGTCGGCGGGCAAGGGCGCGGTAAGCGTTCTGGACATCGTTGAGGCTAAAGGTCGCAGCGATCGGGACCTCCACCGCCCCGGTGGCCGCGAGCTGGGCCATCTCGGCCAGGTTGTCTGAGGCGGCAACATCCGCAGCACCCTGGAAGGACACTCCGAGCCGGCGCACGGCTTCGTAGTCCGCGACCGTGTTGATCCGGCTCGCTGAGACGCCCAGCGACATGGCGAGGTCGACGTACCCGGTGCCAAAGGTGTCGACAAAGGCCGAGAGTCTGCCGCCTGCCGCATCAAGGACGCGCTTGGCCTGGCCGTCGCCGTAGGCGACCGGGATGACCCCATGAGACCGCAACCACTCGTGGTTGTCGACGCCCGCCAATCCGATCACAGTGGCGCCGGTCCGACGCGCCAACTGCACCGCGATCGCTCCGACGCCGCCTGCCGCGGCCGAGACGGCAACGCTCTCACCCGGCTTCGGATCGACCGCGCGTACTGATGCGAGCGCGGCCATCGGGGCGATGAACAGCGACCCGGCCACCGCCCAGGAGAGCCCGTCAGGTTTGGGCACCAGCTGACTGGCAGGGACCGCCACGAGCTCGGCGTGACTGGCCCGGCCGTTCGTCCAGCCGAGCACAGGTTGGCCGACAGCGAACCTTCCTGCGCTGTCTCCGGCATCGACGACCTCACCGGCAAGGTCGCTGCCCTGGCCGGACGGAAAGGTCGTCGGCCACATCTGCTCAGCGAGGCCTTGGCGGATGTAGACCTCCCCTGGGTTGATCGCGGCCGCCCGGACGCGGACCAGAACCTGCCCATGGCCGGGTACCGGGTCCTCCACATCGCGGACCTGCAGCACTCCCTCATCTCCGAACCGGTCGAACTGCACTGCTCGCATGACGCTCCTCCTCGTACCGGATTAAGTATCCGCAGCCTATCAGGAAAACGGATTAGTGATCCGGTTGCTACTGTTAGCCGGTGTCGAACCCACCGCAAGAGCAGCTGAACGCGGCGAGCCCACAGCAGCGGTCTGACGCCCGACGCAACCGCGCCAAAGTGCTCGCAGCGGCCCGAGACCTCGCCGCCGACGGCGACCTGGGCCTGCCGTTCAATGTGATTGCCCGGCGCGCGGGGGTTGGCGTTGGCACCGTCTACCGCCAGTTTGCGAACCCGGCAGCACTGCTCGAGGCGCTCATCCTTGATCGACTAGAGATGTTGGTCAGGGAAACGGTGGCCGTCGTGGCCGAGGAACACGACCCCGGTATCGCCCTACGACGGGTCCTGCAGGCCGCCTTCCACGCCCTGCTTGCCGACCCAGCACTGGCAACAGTTCTCGCCTCACCCCGATTCGAGTACCCCGAAACCACAAAGCTCGGCGCAGCCCTGGCCGCCACAGTGACGGATCTGCTGACGAAAGCCCGTGCTACGAGGCAGGTTCGGCCAGATGTGAGCGCCGACGACCTCCGCCGCTTGTTGTCCGGCGTCCACCATGCAGTACGTGCCGGGGAGGCCTCACCCGAACTCGCCGACCGCTACCTTCACGTCCTCCTAGACGGCCTCGCACCAGGTTGAGCACACCGCCCGCGCGTTCGATCTGGCCGTTCGGGATGACCCGCTCAGCTCCAACCAGGGCGCGGGCGGGTTGTTGAGGGTGGCGGCGAGTTCCCGGAGCGTGCAAGCGCCGAGTTCGCCGTCGACCAGGCGGTGATCGACGGCGAGAGCGCTGCGTGCCAAATGGCGGGTAGCCACGGTCGCAACGCCTCACATGATCCGGCGCAGGGCGGCCAGAGATGTGGCTAGCAGCTCGCCTCGCAGGTCTTTCAGTCGCGCCAGTCGTCGCGGACCGACGCGTGTTCCTCTTCGGTCAGTTGCACCGCGGCTGCCCGTTCCAGCGTCGACACCGCTTTCGTCTCGTCGCCCAGCCGCCCGACCATGTCGCCGCGCAGGATCAGGAGGCATACGAGCTGGGCCGGTGTCGGTTGCTCGTCTTCGGGCCAGAGCACCCGATCGATGATCTTCGCCGCGACTGTCAGCGCGTGCGACACCTTCCGACGTGCGTCGGTCTGTTCGCGGTGCGCGGGGTGCCGAACGCGGCGCTCACGCACAGCCGCGACCGCCACCGGGTCGAGATCCCCGACACCGGCGCCCTGCGCGGCGACCTCCTTGTCGCATTGACCGGCATGGGCGCGGCCGGCGCTGCGTTCCGCGCTATCGCCGCGGCCACCGCCCTCCTGTCGCCATTCCAGCCAGGCGGGCAGGTATGACATCGGGCCGGCGGCGCGGGACGTCGGCGACGACGGCGATAGCGTCCCGCAAGCAGCGAGGGCCAGAAGTGCCGGCGGGGCGAGGACTGTCACGAAGCGCACAGTGGGGCGCGGGATGCGAGCAGCATGGCAGTGGTTTGACCAGCGGGTCCGCAGTCTCGGTGAGCGTGGCGGCGCCCGCCGTCACAAAGCGACAGTTGAGCCGCGTCGCTGCTGAGCGGCTTGGGGTGCCACACATCTTCTGGGGCGCATCGGAAATCGTCAGCACCCGCGCCGCATTCGGTATCTCCAATGCCTATTGACCACTTCAGAAAAACGTCTTTGGCACGACCCGAGAGGCGTGAACCCGGGTGAGGAGGTCAAACGCTTGGGTCGGCGCCCCTCCGGGTCTCACCTTTTGCCCCCCAAGGCCTGAGCGGGAGAGCGCAAACTTGGGAGCCCATCGGCGCGGGCGGACGTTGCGGTTGTGGCTTGTTGCGGTTGGCGTCGCGGTGCTGGCTAGCGGTCGACGCGAGCGCCGCCGCCGCCAGCCAGCTTGAGGACCTCCGCCTTGGTGACCATCGTGGTGTCGCCGGGGGTGGTCATCGCGAGCGCGCCGTGCGCAGCCCCGTACTCGACGGCCGTCTGGAGCGGCTCGCCCTCGAGGAGACCGTAGATCAGGCCGGACGCGAACGAGTCGCCGCCGCCCACGCGGTCGAGGATCTCGAGCCGCTCGCGGTGCGTCGCCTGCACGACGCCGGTCTCGGGCGACCACGCGAGCGCGCCCCAGTCGTTGATCGACGCCGACCGCACGGTCCGCATCGTCGTGCCGATGACCTTGAAGTTCGGGTACGCGGCCGCGGCGGTCTCGATCATCTTCGCGAACTTGTCGACCTCGAGCTCAGCGAGCGACGCGTCCCCACCCTCGACCTCGAACCCGAGGCTGGCGGTGAAGTCCTCCTCGTTGCCGATCATCACGTCGATGTACTTAGCGATCTCGCGGTTGACCGACTGCGCCTTCTCCAGGCCGCCGATGGCCTTCCACAGGCTCGGGCGGTAGTTCAGGTCGTACGACACGACCGTGCCGTACTTCTTCGCGGCCGTCACGGCCTCCACCACTGTGTCCGCTGCGGACTCGCTCAGCGCGGCGAAGATGCCACCGGTGTGCAGCCAGCGCACGCCCAGCTCGCCGAACAGGTGGTCCCAGTCGACGTCGCCCGGCTTCATCTGCGACACGGCGGTGTTGCCCCGGTCGGAGACGCCGACGGCGCCGCGCACTCCGAAGCCGCGCTCGGTGAAGTTGAGCCCGTTGCGCACGCCGCGGCCGATGCCGTCGTACGGGACCCACTGGATGAAGGACGTGTCGAGCCCGCCGGTGAGGATGAGGTCCTCGACCAGCCGGCCGATCTCGTTGTCGGCGAGCGCCGTGACGACGGCGCCGCGAAGCCCGAAGGCCCGGCGCAGCCCGCGCGCGACGTTGTACTCGCCGCCGCCCTCCCAGGCGCGGAAGGACCGCGCCGTGCGGATGCGCCCCTCACCCGGGTCGAGGCGCAGCATGACCTCGCCAAGCGAGACGGCGTCGTACCGGCACTCGGCCGCGGGCCGGATGTCCAGAGCGTTGCTGGTCGTCATGGTCACGCCCCCGCGGTCAGCGAGGCGGCGAGCGCGACGGCCTCGGCCGTGAGCGCGGTGATCCCGGCGAAGTCACCGGCAGTGACCAGGTCACGCGGGCACATCCACGACCCGCCGACGGCGGCGACGGTCGGGATCGCGAGGTAGTCGCCGAGGTTCTTGGGGCCGACGCCGCCCGTAGGCACGAAGCTGACGTGGCCGAATGGCGCGGTGAGCGCCTTGATCGCCGGCGCGCCGCCGGACGTGCCGGCGGGGAAGAACTTGACGGTCGTCAGGCCGAGCTCGAGCGCGGCCTGGACCTCGGTCGCGGTGACCGCGCCGGGGAGCGCGAGCACGCCGTGCTCCTGGCAGCGCTCGACGACCGCGCGGCTGAGCCCGGGAGACACGATGTAGCTCGCGCCGGCGGCGACAGCCTTGTCGACCTGCTCGACGGTGCGCACGGTGCCGGCACCCACGAGGATGTCGCCTCGGCCGGCCATCGCCCGGATCGAGTCCTCCGCAGCGGCGGTGCGGAACGTCACCTCGGCGACGGGCAGGCCACCGGCGACCAGCGCCCCGGCGAGGGCATCGGCATCGGCCGCGTCATCGAGAACGACAACCGGAACGAGGCGCGCGGCGCGCAGGGCGGAAAGAGTGTCCATGAGATCTCCAATGCATAGGTACTGGATAGGCCGTCAAATACAGCGAGAGTTGTCCGTGGTGGCGCGACTAGCGGTCCGAGGCGTGCGCGGGCATCTTGAACGAGCCCTTGCGCCAACATCGGCGGAGTTGCGACTACTGAACGGGTGCTCAGTCGGCGAGCGTCAGGCGTTGTAGTTGACGGCGTCCCAGACTCCGAGGAGATACTGGATGCCGAGTGCGCGGTCGTACAGCCCGTAGCCAGGTCGCGGTTTGCGGGTGGTGTTTTCGTCCCAGAGGTGTCGGCCGTGGTCGGGGCGGATGTACCCGGTGTACCCGGCGTTGGCGTAGGCGGTCATGATTCCCACGGTGTCGACGTCGCCTTCGTTCGCTCGATGGCCGACCTCGGAGAAGTCCCCGTTCGGGAAGTGCTTGAGGTTGCGCACGTGAGAGAAGTGGATGCGGTCCATGAACGTCGTCACCGCGTCGACCGCGTCGTGCTCGGGATTGGCCGAGAACGATCCCAGGCAAAGCGTCAGCCCGTTGTAGGGGCTGTCGTTGAGCGACAGCACGGTGGCTAGGTCGTCCTTGTTCGAGACGACGCGGGGCCAGCCGAACAGGTCAAAGGGCGGGTCGTCGGGGTGGACGCCCATCTTGACGTCGTACTCCTCGCAGGTGGGGATGATCGCGTCGAGGAAGTACTTGTAGTTGACGTACATGTCTGCGTGGGTCACCCCCTCATAGGCCGCGTTGAGCTCGCTGAAGCTCGCGAGCCGCTCGGGCTCCCAGCCGGGCAAGGTCAGCCCGCCCGAGTTGGCTTCCATGTCAGCGATGAGCCTTTCCGGCGACAACTGGTCTACGACGGCCTTCTCGTAGAACAGTGCGGTGGACCCGTCGGGCAACGGGTGCCAGAGGTCGGTGCGGAGCCAGTCGAAGACCGGCATGAAGTTGTAGCAGATCACCCTTACGCCGGCGCGCCCGAGCCGCTCGATCGTGGTGATGTAGTTGGCGATCGCCTCGTCGCGGCTGAGCCCGAGCACGGTCTTGCCCAGCTTGATCGACTCATGCACGTTGACCGACTCCACCACGGTGGCGTCGAAGGTCTTGGTGACGCCGCGCGCGGCCGCCTCCGCGGGGATCGTGGTGATCGCGGCGATCTCCGCCGCGATCTCCGCGGTCTCCCACACCTCGCCCGCCTGCTTCTGGTGCAGGCTCCATACGATCGTCTCGACCCCGGGGATCTGCCGGATCTCGTCGAGTGTGACGGTGTCGTTTCCGTCGCCGTACCAGCGAAAGCCCATCTTCATGGTGGTTCCTCCTCGTTCGGGGCCAAACCCGCCGCGACGACGCAGTCAGGTGGTGTCGGTATGGGTCAGTCAAGACCGAGGTCGGTGACGGCGAGTGCGACGGCATGGCCGACTACGGCTGCGACCAGGCCGGTGTGCGTGCCGGCGCCGGCCGGCAGCACGCCGGGCAATGCCACGAGTGCGGTCGCCACGCCTGGGATGTCGTCGAGGCCCACTTCTCGCACGACGCTGCTCAGCCGCTCCGCACCTGCCGGGTCCCCGAGCTCGGCGCCGTCGCGGACGGCGCGCCGGACGAACTCGCTCCAGGCGGCGAGGCCGTACGCGACACCCTGCGGCACGCGGCCGCGTTCGAGGTTCCACGTCGCTGCGACGCCCCAGCGGAACGGGATCTTCTGCGTGCCGTCGGTAGAGACCTGCCGTGTGGTGTGACCGGTCGCCGGGTTCGCGAATCGGCGCATCAGCTCGTCGCCGTATGCCCGCAGGTCCGCGCCGTCGGGCGCGGCGAGTGTCGGGAGCGCGTCGTCAAACATGAACGCCCGGGCGTGCTCCGCGATCGCCGGGTCGGTCACGGCCTCGGCGAGCGTGGTGTGCCCGGCGAGGCGGCCTGCATAGGCGAGCAGGGAGTGCGTTCCGTTGAGCAGGCGCAGCTTCGCGTCCTCCCACGGGACGACGTCGTCGGTCAGTTCCGCACCGACCAACTCCCAGGCCGGGCGCGGACCGGCGAAGTTATCCTCGATGACCCACTGGGTGAAGGGTTCGGCGATGATCGCTCCCTCGTCGCGAGCCCCGATCACGCCCGCCACCTTGTCGAGGACCTCTGGGGTGGTGGCGGGGGTGATCCGGTCAACCATCGACCCCGGGAACGTCACGGACCCGGAGAGCCAGTTGCGCAGCAACTCACCAGCGGCGCCCGGCAACGCGACGTCAAGGAACTCATCGACAACGGCCTTGAGCACCTTGCCGTTGTCGGGCATGTTGTCGCACGAGAGCACCGTCAGCGGGTAACCGCCGGCGCGGCGCCTCGCGGCCAGCCCGCGCACGAGCAACCCCACGGCGGTAGCGGCCGGTGAGGCCGCCGACACGTCGCCCGAGCCGGCAGACTCCTCGGCCGCGAGGGCCCGAATGTCGGGGTCGGCCTGATCGGTGTCCAGGTGCCCGTCGGGCCGGCGGGTGTACCCCTTTTCCGTGACCGTCAGCGTGATCAGGTGGGTGGTAGGCGCGGTCATAGCGCCAAGCAACCGGGGGGTTTCCTTGCCCGGGTAAGCCACGTCGACCACGGAACCGACCACGCGTGCCGACTCCACGACGTTCCCTTCAGCGTCGAGACCGACCGAGAGCACGGTGTACCACCCGCCTTGCGGGCGCACCGCGTCGACCAGCTGCGGCGTCCGCTCGACGTCCCCGAGGATGCCCCAGCGCAGGTCACCGGTAGCGGCCATCGCGTCCTCGGTGTAGACCGCCTGGTGCCCTCGATGGAAGGCACCCCAGCCCAGGTGCACTATCCCGACCCCCTCGGGTATCGCGCGAGGCAGCGTCACCCCTTCCGAGAGGTGAAGACCCTCGCCTAGGCGGCGCAGTTCGGCAACCGGCCTCGTAGCCATCATGTTCCTTTCATCGTCCGGGCATAGTCCGGGCATCCTTCGGGCATGGTCGGGCAGTGGGGCGTCCGGACGGCGCAGCGCCGTCCGGACGCCCGAACCAAATCAGTTCAGACGGAGCATCACTTTGCTGCTACCGGTGCTGCGGTCCGCTGCCACGCGCATGGCTTCGGCTGCGTCCTCGATCCCGAAGGTGTGGGTCATGAGCGGGCCGACGTCGAGCCCGGCCGCCAGGGCGGCGATGGCGTCGTCGATCTCCTCGGAGAACCGGTAGGAGCCGATCCAGCTGATCTCGCGACTGATCAAGTCGCCCAGCACCGCGGTGATCTCGCTACCGGGCAAGTTGCCGACCTGGACCAGGGTGCCGCCCTTCGCGGTGGCGTGCAGGACCGCACCGAGGGTCGCGGGAACGCCCGATGCCTCGAAGACCAGCTCGACGTCCGACGGCAGTTGGCGGCCGGACACGTTGACGATCTGGTCGGCACCCATGGCCCGGGCGACTCCGAGGGAGGACTCCGATACGTCCGCGGCAATGACTGTGGCCGCGCCTGCGAACTTGGCCGCCGCAACGATCAAGGCTCCGATCGGACCACAGCCGTTGACGAGCACGGTGCGACCGGCGACGTCGACACGCTGGACGGCGTGGATCGCCACCGCGAGGGGCTCGGCAACGGCGCCGTCCTTGGTTGGCACCTTCTCCGGCAGCCGTCTGATCTGGTCAGCCCGCACGGCCTTGAGCTGGCAGAAGCCACCATCGGTATGCGGGTCGAAGCCCGCGGAGCCGAAGTACCGCACCGCCGGGTACAAGTTGGTGCGGCCGACGAGCCGTGGCGGCATGATGCCGTCCCCGACCAGTTGCGCCGGTTGAAAAGTCACCCGCTGCCCCGCCTCGAGATCTGTCACGTCCGAGGCCACCTCGACGATTCGGCCCGCGACTTCGTGCCCGAGAACCATCGGGCGCTTGAGCACGGCCGTGCCCGAGCGGCCATGGCGCCAGTAGGCCAGATCCGATCCACAGATCCCGCCCCATTCCATCTCGACGAGCACCTCGCCCGGTGCTGCACTGGGGTCGGGCAGGTCGTCGACCCGGAGGTCGCCGGTGCCGTGCACCACGACGGCCTTCATACTGCATCCTCCAGCCGAACCAGGTCACGGCCGCGCACCTCAGGCGAGACGAACGCCGAGACGAGGGTGATCAGGCTGTAGCCGACGAGCATCGCGGCGATCGGCCACCACGAGCCGGTCACGGCAGTCAGCGTCGCGGCCAGGAGCGGGCCGATGGCAGTGGCGAGGATCCCGCCGATCTCCTTGGCCAGGGCCAGCTGGGTGAAACGAGTCCGTGCTCCGAACAGCTCGGCCATCGTGACGCTCTCCAACGAGAACAGACCCAGCACCGCGAGGTTGTGCAGCAGGATCATCGAAATGGTCAAGGCGACCGGGTTGCCCTGCTGGATGAGGTTCAGCAGCGGAAAGGCGAGAATCGCCGAGACAAGCGTGAGGACCATGTACACCGGCCGCCGGCCAAACCGGTCACCGAGAAGGCCCACGATCGGAACGGTCGCGAAGCCGATGATGGAGCTGTAGAGAATCGCGTTTGTCGCGATGCTGCGGTCAAGCAGCATCGTGGTGGCGATGTAGCCGATGAGGAACGTCTGGATCAGACCGGAGTTGCCCGCTTGCCCGAACCGCAGGCCGAGGGCGATGAAGAAGGCCTTGCCCTTGCGCTGGTGCAGGGCAGCCTCGAGCGCGCTGGCCTCTTCAGGCTTTGCGGCTGCGGCCTTGAGCTCGTCGTGAGTCAATGCGATGCCTTCGTCGGTCAGGTCGGCGCGGCTCTCGAAGACCGGGCTCTCCTTGAGGTGGGTCCGGATCCAGATCGCGAAGATCATCAGCACGAAGCTGAACAGGAACGGGATGCGCCAGCCCCAGCTGAGCAGTTGCTCTTCGGAGAGCGTCGCGAGCAGCACAGCCCAGATGCCCGTTGCGGCAAGGGTGCCCGTGTTGGTGCCGAGGCTGACGAGCGACGCGATCACACCACGCTTCTTCGGCGGCGCGTACTCGGCGAGCATTACCGTCGCGCCGGCGATCTCAGCGCCCGCGCCGAAGCCCTGGATCAGGCGGAGGAGGACCAATAGCGCGGGCGCGAGCAGCCCCACCTGGGCGTAGGTCGGGAGCACCCCGATGAGGGTGGTCGAGGCGCCCATCAGAGTGATGGTGATGAACAGGACCTTCTTTCGGCCGATGCGGTCTCCCATGCGCCCGAAGTAGATCGCCCCCGCGAGCCTGGCGACGTAGCCGACGCCGTAGGTTCCCATCGCCGCGATGAGTCCGACTGCCGGCGAGACTTCGGGGAAGAAGATCTGGTTGAAGACGATTGCCGCGGCGAGGGAGTACAGCTGGAAGTCCATGAACTCCATGGCTGTGCCTGCCCATCCGGAGATGGCCGCTCGTTTCAGGTCGCCCGAGGTTCGTTCGACCTCAGCCGAGATCGCGGCCGGCCTGTGCTCTTGCACCATCGTGTGCTCCTTTGCCTGATGAGTGAATCGTGTCCGGTTTGCTCTCAGGGGCGTCCTTCGAGCGGTCGTGTGTGCGCAGAAGCGCTGTGTGCCCAGTACGAGGAGAGGTGAGCTGAGCCGCGCTCACGCCTGCGACCTGGGCTGCGATAAGAACCGTGTCAGCCTGGCCACCGATGGCCAACCCGTGCGGTACAACGCTTGCATACAAGCGCAGTAGCGCAGCTCGTGTCAACCCTGATGCCGCAGTTGCTTGCCACGTAGATCGCCGAGGCTCGGGCTCACGGAGGATCTAGGCCCAGACGAGGAACAATGTGAGCTGCGACTAACCTCGGCTTCGCGACTAAGGTTGTATGCAAGAGGTGACGGCGGTGACGATGGGCCTTCGGGGTGAACAGCGCCCTAGCCGCAAGATGCCTGTGAGGAGTGCGCGTTGACTGCAACGAAGGCCGCCGATCCGAAGGGCTCGCGCCGCCGGGCGACGGACGCCCCAGAAGCGCGCTCGACGGGCCACGCGGTTTTCACCGAGCTGCGTCGTCGCGTGATCACGCTCGTGCTCGAGCCAGGAGCGTTGCTATCGGAGAACGAACTCGCAGCCGAGCTCGGTGTTTCCCGCACACCTATCCGTGACGCACTCATGCTCCTGTCCCAGGAGGGCCTGGTGCAGATCTTCCCGAGGGTCGGCACGTTCGTTTCCCGGGTGGACCCGCAGCATGTGGCCGACGCCCAATTCCTCCGAGAGGCGGTCGAGCTGGCCTCCCTGGGTGACGTACCCGCTGCGCCCGATGCCGACGCGATTAGCGAACTGAGAGAAAACCTGGCGCAGCAACGCGTCGTCGATGGGGATTTGGAACAGTTCTTTCGCCTTGACGAGCTTTTTCACCAGGGCCTCATGCGCTTGGCCGGGCATGAGGGCACCTGGCCATCCGTCGTCGCCGCTAAGGGCCACCTCGACCGCGCCCGCCGTCTCGGGCTGAACGAGGTCGGTACTGTTCACGTGTTCATCGAGCAGCACACCGAAGTTCTAGACGCGCTCCTGCGCGGTGGTGCGGCCGAGGCCGGACCACTACTGCGAGCGCACCTGCGCACGGTCTTCGACGACATCGAACGCGTCCGGGCGCGCTCACCAGAACTTTTCGCCATCAACAGCGGGATACCAAAGCGCAAGAGCGTCGCCGTCTGGCACTAGGAACGACGTTCCTCGTCTATGCGCGGGTGATTCCCGAGGGCCTGTTGTAGCGTGCGTGCACGTCCCCTGGTGGGGTTGCCGGGGCGGAGCGTCAGGGCGAGGGATCTACCGGTGCCAGCGGGGCCGTGGTCGACGAACGAGGACAACGGATGAAAGCTGTCGCCGCTTTTGTCATTCGGCGAAGCGAGTTCCTGAACTGGGTTGGACGTCACCAGGCTCGGGTCCCGGTCCACGATCAGCGGCCGGGCGCCCCGGCCAAGTCCGCTAACGCCCGAGATGCGGCACGGGCGACGCTAATCGCTCTCGAACTGCTGGGGCGCCTTTCAACAGCGTCGATCGGGCGCGAGACCTCCGGACCGGAGGCGACCGAAGGCGCAGGCCCGATGCTAGGCGCACAGAAGCGCGATGTCTGCCAGGCAGTCTCCGATCACCGATTTCTGGCCGAGTCCAGTGGCCGCGATGGACTCGGTCAGCAGCACCCCCACCTGCTCGACCGTACGTTGGAATACGTCGTGCCGACCCCGCTGTGTCTGTTGCCCGCTGCCGCCGGTGCGCCAGCCAAGCGCCCCGTCGGCGGATGCCAAGATCGTCGCAAAGCGACAGCCAACGTGCGTGCGCACACCGTAGCGGCGAGGCCAGCGCCTACGCGTGCCGATGGACGCGGACCGCGACTGAGCGGCACATGATGCTGGCACGACGCCCTTGCCCCGAGCCACGGTCTCGCCGGACCGCGTCGACCACGCCTCTAGTTCTCCCGTCGGCCGGCGCGGCGCGCTCGACCTGGGGGCGGTCCCCGACGACGTGCGCAGGCTGAAGCGCCAACGCATGGTCGATGCGTGAGCAGATCACCAATGTCCATGGACACGTCTGCGCCGCTGAGCGCCGGCCAAGCGCTTCCAACTCGAACGAGACGTCCGGGACCTGGAAGAGGAGGATGAGTCGAACCAAGTCCAGCCACCTGCCCAGTGATTGTGACTGGAGCAGGACGTGCCGAGATGGAGACGTGCACCTTCTGCGCTCTGATCGATTCCGGCGAGCCTCGCTGGGTGGTGCGCAGAGGCCCTGTTGTCGCCTTCCTGCCGTTACCCGACTCAGCGTTGGCGCCGGGGCACACGCTCGTAGTTCCTCGAAGCCATTGCGTCGGAGTGCTCGATGCGTCGGCCGACGTCCCGCTGAGACGATGGAGCGAGTGCAAAATGTCAGCCGGGCTATGACCGTGGCGTTCGGCTCAACTGGTGTGGTCATTCTCAACGCGAGTGGACCAAATTCCGGTCAGTCAGTGAGGCACCTGCATTTCCACGTCGTTCCGTGCTGGGCTGACGACGAAAGGGGACTGGGTTCAGGCTGCGGCGGGTTCGAGGCTGACTTTGTATCTGAGGGCTTGGATCCCGCGGACGTGGTTGCGCATCTTGCGGTTGAGGGTGACTCGGGAGTCGTAGTAGTTCGGTCCGAAGTCGTGGAACCTGGCGTTGACGTCGCCGAGCAGGTGCCAGGCGATGACCAGCATGGATCGTCCGACCGCGACGATCGCCGTCTTCTGACCGCGGCGCCGGGCGATCCGCCGGTATCGCTCGCCGAGGAACGTGTCGGTGCGACCGGCGGTGACTGCGGCCTCACCGAGGATTCGGGCGAGGCAGCGGTTGCCGTGGCCGGATGCTCCATTGCCCTTCTTTCGGCCGGCTGATTCCTTGATGCCGGGGGCGAACTTGGCCCAGGACGACAGGTGCGCCGCAGTCGGGAACCGGGTCATGTCCAGACCGATCTCGGCGATGAGGATCGCTGCGGTGCGTCCGATCCCGGGGATCTCATCGAGGGCGGCCACCGCTGCCGCGAAAGGGGCGAGCTCTTCGTCGGCGCGGTGCTGGACGGCGTCGATGTCGGCGCTGAGCGCGTCGACCCGGTTGAGCATCGTGGTCAGCAAGAACGCGTGATGATCGTCAAACCTGCCGCAGAACGCCTCGACCAGACGGTCGGTCTCGGCCCGCAGCCGCCCACGCACCAGATCGGCCAACACCTGCGGATCGCGTTCCCTCGCGATCAGAGCCGCCATCATCAGCCGGCCCGAGACCCTGAAGATGTCGCCGGCCACGACCGACAACTTGATCTGGTCGGCGCTCGCGACGGCGCAGGCAATGCGTCCTCGAGCAACTTCTCCACCCGCGCCTTCTCCGCGGACCTGGCCTCGACCAGATCGACGCGGTACCGGGTCAAGTCCCGCAGGATCCGGATCGGCGGCGGCGGGACGAAGCTGGGTCGCAGCATCTGGCGTTCGGCGACCTTGCACAACCAGACCGCGTCCAGCCGGTCGGTCTTGCGCCGCCCCGGGCAGATGCTTGACGTCTCCGGCGTTGACGAGCCACGTCTCGAAGGTCGCTTCCAGCAGGTAGAACGGAGGCCGCCAGTAGTCGCTCGTCGCTTCCATCACCACCCGCGTCACCCCCAAGCTGGCCAGCCAGTCCGACATCACCAGCAGCGACCGGGTCAGAGGTCAGCGAGCGCGACCCTTATCCCGAGAGCCACGAGGACTGCTCCGGTGAGCCGCTCGAAGTTCTGCCGCATCCTGTCACGCGACAGCAGCCGACCTAGCGGTACCACGAGGAACGAGAAGGCCCGCCACCACAGCACCGCCGCCGCGAGGAAGACCGCGGCGAGCGTGGCCGTGGTGGCGAGGGCGGGCTCACCGGGGCTGACGAACTGCGGGATGAGCGTCAGGAACAGCAGTGCGATCTTCGGGTTGAGCAGGTTCGTTAGCAGGCCCTGCCGGAAGGCGCTGCCGTGCCCCTGCTGCGCCGGCTCTTCCGGTGCCGCCTGCTTGACGCTGCTGCGCCCGGTCGAGCGGGCGTGCCAGATCGCCGAGATGCCCAGGTACACCAGGTAGGCAGCGCCGAGGAGCTTGACCACGGTGAAGGCCGTGGCAGACGCCGCCAGGATCGCCGACAGGCCCACGACCGCGGCGGTGGCATGGACCGCGATCCCTGCGCAGCAGCCGAGGCCAGTGCGCCACGCGGCAGGCACGCCGTCGCGCACGCCGTTGCGCAGGACCAACGCCATGTCCGGACCGGGCGTCACCGTCAGCACGGCGACGACGAGGAGGAAGGGGACAAGCTCTGCCGGCATTAGCTCAGACTAGCCGGGGAAATGCGTGCCGCTGCTTTGGTCCGGAAACTACCGGGAGGTCGACTCGCGATCAAGGAAGTGCAGTTGCGTCCCTGAGACCCCTCTATGTTTGTCAAGCCTGCTGGAGATCGGTCTTCGCGGCGTTTAGCCTCGATCCACCGACGAGTTCTGAAGGCGAGGCGTCGCGCTGGCTGGAGGCTGGTCTTGGTGGGTGGGCGTGATTGTGTGCCGGGCCTCGCTGCCAGGGTGTTCCACGTGCTTGGTCTCGGGCCTGTGGGGCTGGTGGTCAGGTCTTCGCGGATGCCGGTGCCCGCTTCCGTGTCGACGCCGACCCACTCACCAGGTGACCCGTAAACCACTCTGGACGCAACTAAGCACGGCGCGGCGTACGTGTGTCATGTCGGACCTCCTGAGAGTGCTCGCGACGAGTTCTGCGACCTCGAGCCGGTTGATCCGAACAGCGTGAACGCGCGTAGTGAACGTCGCGCGTAGAGGGAGAGTCGGGGCCGTGAAAAGCGGGATTCTCGCTCGGTGCGTTAGGGGTGGTCGAGCCGCGCGGTGTTCGTGGCGTCCATCTCGCCGATGGTGTCGGCGGCGATTGGGAACTGGTCGGTACTCGCCGCATGGCAGCACGGCGACCGGCCCGCGCGCTCACGAGGGAGCTCACTGGACCTCGCTCACGCATCGGGACTGGCGCATGAGTACCAGCATGCCGGCACCGGTGCGGTGCGCCGTCGCCTCTGATGTGCGCGCCGGTCCAGGACGGCGAGGGCCGGATCGCTAAGAATCGCGGGCGTGCGACCGAAGGGGAATGAGCGGTTGTCATGCCTGGAGCTGCCTATACGACGGAGGATTCGACGTGTCCAAAGAGGCTCATCCTCGCGCTGCGGCCGGCGCGACCCACGTCGGCTGGTTCGGGAACCGAAGCGTCCGCGCCCGGCTGTTGACCCTCACCGTGGTGACGCTGCTGGGCGCCGTCGTTCTGGGCGCCCTCGGAATCGTCAAACTGTCCGCGATGGAAGGCAAGGCCGGTCTTCTTTACGAGAACGGGATCGTGCCGATCTCGGCCATCGACGCCGTCGACTCGTCGGTCCGCGCCGGCGAAACACTCCTACTCCGGCTCTCGATCTCGACCGATGCTGCCGGGCAAGCGGGCTTCGTCGAAGACATCACCGCCAACGACAAGGCGATCGACGCCGCACTGGCGAGATACGTCACGGCCGACGCTGGCGGGCATGTCGACTCGACAGACTCGATCGCAGCGGATCTGGCGAACTATCGGACCCTGCGGGACAACACCATGATCCCCGAGGCCCTCGCCGGCGACCACGCCGCCTTCGAGCGCGACTTCGACTCGGCGGCGACCATAGGTGATTCGATCGACGACGCGGTGACGACCGTCGCGCACGACGAAGACGCAGCCGGCAAGTCCGCATCGGTCTCCGCCGAGGCCGAGTACGTCAGCAGCCGAACGATGATCCTCGTGATCCTGGTCATCGGTGTGATCCTCTGCATCGTGCTGGCCCTGTACATCTCCCGCACAATCGTTGGCCCCATCACCAAGGTCTCCGCTGTTCTGGGCGCGCTCGCCGCGGGAACGCTCACTGCACGGGTGGATTACGCGTCCAAGGACGAGCTTGGCGCGATGGCGACTGACCTGAACGCTGCTCTGAGCGGCCTCGGCAAAGACATCGCCACGATCGCCGCGAATGCCAGCGGCGTCGCGGCCACGTCCCAGCAGCTGTCCGCGGGCGCCACCACGATGTCGGCGAGCGCGGAAGAGACATCCACTCAGGCGGGAGTCGTCGCTGCTGCGGCCGAGCAGGTCTCGCGCAACGTGCAGACCGTCGCCGCAGGAGCGGAGGAGATGGGGGCATCGATACGGGAGATCGCCCAGAACGCGAACGAGGCCGCGCGCGTCGCGACCCAGGCCACCGTCGTCGTCGCCACAACGAACGACACGGTGGCCAAGTTGGGCACCAGCAGCCAGGAGATCGGCAACGTCGTCAAGGCCATCGCGAGCATCGCCGAGCAGACGAACCTCCTCGCGCTCAACGCGACGATCGAGGCCGCTAGGGCAGGCGAGGCAGGCAAGGGCTTCGCAGTTGTCGCCAGCGAAGTCAAAGAACTCGCCAACGAGACCGCCCGAGCCACCGACGAAATCACGCGCCGAGTGGAGGCCATTCAGGTGGACAGTGCTGGAGCCGTCCTGGCGATGAGCGAGATCTCAGCGATCATCGCGTCGATCAACGACTACCAACTGACCATCGCCTCAGCAGTCGAGGAGCAGACCGCCACGACCAACGAGATGTCCCGCTCAGTGACCGAAGCCGCGACCGGGTCGGGCGAAATCGCCGCCAACATCACCGGGGTGGCGCAAGCCGCGAATGCCAACAGCGAGGCCGTCACCGAGACCGAGCGATCGGTCGTCTACCTCAACACGCTCACGTCGGACCTCCGTGCTCTCGTCGGGAAGTTCAGCTACTAGGCGCAACCATCCAAAACTCCGCCGCGAAAGCGATCCAGTGTGGGTTCGAATCCCACTCGGGGCACTAGGAATAGCTTTGAACTGCAGTAACGCTGGTGGAGGTGGTACGGACCAGTCGGAGATTTTGGTTTACTCGTCGAAAATGAACCTCCCGGCGATTCAGCCCGCAGTACACCGACTCGTCGAGGTCGAGCAAGACGGCCTCATCGTCCGTCTGTCGCCAAGCCACACCACCCCCTCCGACGCGGTAGGTCGTTCCGTCGGGTGCCGGTCCCGAGTCAGTCATCTCCTGCTCCTCTCGCCCGCGGTCAGCCCGAGCTGTTGGGCGAGTGCGCGAATCGTCGTGCGCAGGCATGCTCGTTCGCAGGTGGTCAAAGCAGTAGGTATTACGAAAATGCGCCGCCACCGAGACCGTCGTCTCCACCGCCGTCTAAACCCCGGGTCAACTCGGCCAAGGACCCGAGCCGCGCGATGCGCGGCGGCTCGTACTCGTGGCCGGACCCGGCCGATTCCTCGAGTCGACGCATGACCAGTCCCCTCGCCGGAGAAGAAACGATCAGGTGAGCGTAGCGCCAAGGTCACACCTTTGGACAGAGCGCGGCGTCGGAGCTTGGCGAGCGAAGGTCAACGCCGCGGGCGTAGCCGCAGGTTCGGCAGTTCGGGCGCGGGCAGGGGTGGCCCATCGAAACCGTCCACCCAAACGAATCGCGCGCTCCCCGACGCGAGCCCCGTCTGCCACTGCTCACGCGCGGCCACGACCTCCTCGGGGCTGCGCCCGACGAAGTTCCACCACATGACGATCTCCTCCCCGAACGGGACGCCCCCGATGAGGATGATCCGCGCGTGGTCGTCGGCGGCGCCTGCCTCGAGGAGCAGCTCGGAGCGCCCCGGCGGGAGGTAGGCGAGCGACGACGGCGCGACCGTCGTTCCTTCGACGCGGACCGCGCCGCGATCGACGAGTACGGCGTGCTCGAAGGTCGGGTCAAGCGGAAAGACACTGCGGGACCCGCGCGGCAGATCCACCTGCGCGCCGACGAGGGCGGTGAAGGTCGTCGCCTACGATCGCGCGCCCGCGAGCTCACCGAGGGACACCCGGACGGTCGCGCCGTCGACGTCGATGTCGATGTCGGGAAGGTCGACGTGGTTCTCGAGGGCCGGGGCGCCGTCGGGCAGCGCGACGCAGAGCTGCGCGCCGTGCAGGAGCGGCGAGCGGTCGCTCGGGGACTGCTCGGAGTGCGAGATCCCGTGGCCCGCGGACATGAGGTTGAGCTCGCCCGGGCGCACCATCGCGACGGACCCGAGGCTGTCGTGGTGCAGCACCTCGCCCGCGAACAGCCAGCTCACGGTCTGCAGGCCCGTCTGCGGGCGCGGTGGGACCTGCATCCCCGCCGACGCCGAGAGGTCGTCGGAGCCGTAGTTGTCCAGGAAGCACCAGGCCCCGACCATGGAGCGGGCCCGCTGCGGGAGGGTTCGCCGCACGGACATCGCGCGCGGCCCGGCCGAGCGTTGCGACCACGCAAGTGTCGGATCTCCGAGGCGCACCTTTGCTGTCGTTAGGGACCATCTCGGCAGCGGGCCGCCCGTAGGCTCGGCGCATGGTCCGCCAGCGTCTGATCCGCGATGAGGCGCCATTGCCGGACGACGCCGTCCTGATCCGGCTGCTGTTCGACGGGTATGCCGACGGCTCTGCGTTCGACCGGGCGACGCTGATCGGCGACGCAAACCTGAACTTCGCCGAGTTCGGCTACTACGGCCTGTCGATGTGGGGTGCCGTCGGCTCCCGGTCGCTGGAGTCGGTGCTCGCCAGCAAGTGCAGGTTCTCCCGATGGGTCGCTCTGTACCGCGCTGCCGACCTTCGCGACAACGGGCTCGCCATCGTCCCGAACGGAGTAGCGCCGCACTACGACGCGAGTGCAGGTGCCGTGTACGGCCACAGCTTCGGCAGTGTTCAGATCACGGCGCCCAGCGCAGAGGATCTCATCGACCGCTTCATCGCCGCGACCTACACTGGAATGCAGAACAAATACTTCACCGCACGACCGAGCTGAGGAGGCGGGCCATGATCCAGATCGACATCGACGCCGACCTCATGCTGGTCGACGACGAGGACCGCTACATCGGGCACCTGCCGGCCGACCCGAGCCGTCTTCAGGTCGGCGGCATCGCGATCGCCGGCCGCCCCGGTGGTTACACGTGGGCTCTGGTTGAGGAGATCACCGACACCGCGGTGTACTTCCGAGCCATCGAGGCGGACGAGGCGCGCAAGCACGGTCGACTCGAGCTCGCCGCTTCCTGACTCGCATCAGTCGGATGAGCCGCAATCCGCTCACCCCAAAATCACCCCGAGGACGCATGGCATGGTCCCGGAGACACCTAGCGACCCCACTTGACCAGCGGAAACGCTCCACACGCTACTTTCGCAATGAAGAGGTCAGGGGTTCGAATCCCCTCAGCTCCACCAGCAAGCAAGGGCCCCTGGCCCGCGGAGACGCGGCCGGGGGCCTTTTCTCTTGCCGCGTGCGGGGGTCGCCCCAAGGCCCGCACGGAGATCCCCGAGTTGTGGTCCGGATCAGTGCGTCTGCCTCGCACATCCAGACCACAACTCGCCCCGCGCCTGCCTAGAGCAGGAAGCCGTACAGGACGGTCGCGACCAACGCCATGGTCCCGCCGACGAGCGCTTCGTAGGGCACGAGCGCCAGGCGCTGCCTGATGGTCATCTTCATCGCGTCGGCCGTGACGTGGAAGTAGTTGCCGTGCGGCAGGGAGTCGATCACGGTCGCGCCCGCGTGGACCATGACCGCGGCGGCGAGGGGAGCCGTGCCCATCTCGAGGATCGGGGCGCTGAACGAGCTGGTGGCGAGGATGACCCCGGTCGAGGTGGACGCGACGGCCGCGCCCATGAGAATGCCGGAGATGGGGGCCAGCAAGGTTCCCGAGACCGCGCTCGCGTCGATCAGGGAGACGACCTGGCTCGACAGGTCCGAGGCCGAGATGAGGCCCGCGATGCTGCCGGCGCCCAGGAGGATCAGGGCGGTGGACGTCATTCGGTTCAGGCCCGCGGTGGTGTAGCTGACCGCGTGGTGGAACTGGCCCATGGCCGCCAGGCCGACCAGGCCGGCGAGCGGCAGGATGTAGAGAGCGTCGAGCTGGAGGTTCAGCAGGAAGTCGATGCCCGAGATCTGGCCGATCGGGTTCAGCACGAGCAGGACCACAGCGAGGGCCGGACCGACGAGGGATCTGCGCAGGGTCGGCCGGACCGCCGTCGGCGCCAAGGTCGCCGTCGCGGCACCAGAACCCCCGGTCCCTCCGCCGGTACCGGCGTCGATCGGGTCGACGAGCGGCTCCATCGCAGCCCCCTTACGCTTGATCGCGGACGCGATGAGGACCGTCGCGAGCAGGCCGAACAGCGCGGGAACGACGCCGGCGAGCATGACCTGGCTGAGCTCGAGGTCGAATCCTTGCGCCGCCGCGATCGCGTTCGGGTTGGGGGAGATGATGTTGCCCGCCTTGCCTCCGCCGGACATCGCCAACAGCAGGGCCGGCTTGGAGATGCCGGCGTCGCGGCCGACGTCCCACGCGATCGGCGCCACGATCAGCACGGCGACGGGGATGAACACGCCGACCGCGGTGATGATCATCGTGGCAAGGGCCAGCGCGAGGATCGCCTTGCTGGCGCCGAGACGGTCCACGATCGCCCGCGCGATGGTCTCCGCCGCCCCGGTCTCCATCATTGCGCCCGCCAGCACGCCGGCGGCAAGCACCCGGAGCACGGTGCCCATGACGCTCTGCGTCCCCGAGACCAGCACGGTGATCGTCTCGGCGGGGCTCGCGCCGCCGACCAAGGCACCAACGATGGCCCCCACGAAGAGGGAGTAGACCGGGCTGACCTTGCGCAGGATGAGCGCGATCGCCAGCGACAGGCCGAGCAACGCCCCGATCCAGTGCACGTCGATGGTGTCCATCGCGCGGTGGTTTCCTCTCACAGGGCACAGCGGTCGTGGTCAGGATGCGCGTTAGACGCACCGATCCGGACCACAACCGATCCGTCGGAACAGTGCCCGTCAGGGCCGGTAGAACGCCCAGGCGTGCGGCGGGACCGGGCCGGGGCGCGGGGTGGGGTCGTCGCCCGAGGCGAAGAGGGGATCCCCGACGGGGACCGGCGGCGCGAACGGCTCGTCGGCGAGGTTGAGCGCGAGGACGAGGCGCTCGTCGTCGCCGGACCCGGCCGCGGCGAGCACGAGGTGCTCGTTCGACACGTGCAGCGTCGTGACCTGGGCGTGCGTCAGCCATGGATGGTCGCGCCGCAGGCCGATGAGGCCCTGGTGCTGGCGGTACAGCGGCCACCCCTGTGGCGCGAGGCCCGCCGGCGTCGCGGGGAACGCGGGCCGGATCTCGTCGTCGCCGCCGGCGCGCTCCTCTTTGACGCCGCGGAAGCCCTGCTCGTCGCCCGCGTAGATGGCGGGCGTGCCCGCGACGAAGAACAGGATCGCGAGCACGTGCATGAGGTGGCGGGAGTCGGTGATGCGGCTTGCGATGCGGGTGACGTCGTGGTTGCCCGCGAAGGTCAGCGGCAGGAACTCGTGGGCGAACTCGTCGTGCCGCTTGAGCGCCCAGGAGAGCTCGAAGAAGTTGACGTCGAGCACTGAGCTCCACAGCGCCTTCCAGAGCTCGTACTGCGTGACGGAGTCGATTCCGGACTCGGCGACATAGCTGGCGTAGTCGCCGTGGATCATCTCGCCGACGATCCAGGCGTCGGGGTGCGCGGCCCGCACGGCGGGGAGCACAGCGCGCCAGAATGCCGGCGGCACGGTGTACGTCGCGTCCAGGCGCCAGCCGTCGGCGCCGCGGTCGAGCCAGTGCGTCATGACCTCGGCGACGTAACGCGCCACCTCGGGGTTCTCGTGGTTGAGCGCGACCAGCGCGCCGTGGCCCTCGAAGTCGGCGGGCACGAGGGTGCCGGACTCGTCAGGCTGCCAGCGGAACCAGCGGCCCGCGGGGGAGTCGGGGCCGTCCGCGAGCGCCGCCGCGAAGCGCGGGTGACCGCGTCCGACGTGGTTGAAGACGCCGTCGAGCACGATCCGCAGGCCGCGGCCGCGCGCCTGGCGCACGAGCTCGTCCCAGTCGCCGTCGTCGCCGAGCCGGGGGTCGATGCGCAGGTGGTCCGTCGTGTCGTACCCGTGCGTCTGCGACTCGAACACGGGGCCGAGCATCAGGCCGTTGCCCCCGAGTTCGACGACGTAGTCCAGCCACGCGGTCAGGTGCCCGAGGCGGTGCTCGAGCGGGGTCCCGGGCGCCGCCGCCGCTGGTGCGGCCGTGAATCCGAGCGGATAGACGTGCCACCAGATGGCGTGGTCGGCCCATGCCGACATGGCGACTCCTCGTGCCGGTGTGATCCCGGACGGTACCGCGCGGGCTTCGATCGTCTCACGGTGCCCGCCGCGCCCCGCCGGACCCCGGGGGCGGCCGGGGTGCTGGACCGCCGGGCACAGGTTGTCGACAGGCCGCGCACAGCACGGGCATAGTTGGACGAACCAGCACAAACCCCGACACCCTAGTTCTCAAGGAGGAGAACGATGAGGCGTTCCACCACCACCGCCGCAGTCGCCTCGCTGGCGACCGCAGGCCTGCTCGCCCTCGGCACCATCCCCGCGGCTGCCGCGGCCCAGCCGCCGGATCCGCTCGCCCGGCACAACGTCTTCCGCGCCCTAGGCGCCGACGACGCCGCAGCCGCCAAGCGCGGCGGGAACCACCACTCGCCGGCTCCGGGTCCGAAGGATCCCGTGACGGTCGCCGAAGGGCTCGCCGGGCCGCTCAGCTTCGCCGTCGGCGGGCGGAGCACGCTCTACGTCGGTCAGGCGTTCTCCGGCGCGCTGACGGTGCTCGCCAAGGGCAAGGACCCGATCGACCTGGTGTCCTCGCCCGGTACCGACATCGCCGCCGTCGCGGTCGACCACGGCGGGCTCACCTGGGCCGAGTCCGTGTTCGGCGAGGAGGGCGTGCTCTCGGCCGTCGTCAAGCATCGGACGAAGCGGGGCGTCGTGAGCGATCGCGCGGACCTGCTCGCCTACGAGCTCGCGAACAACCCGGACGCCGGGTCCACCTACGGGTTCCAGGGGCTGGCCCCGGAGTGCGCCGCGCTCGTCCCGCCCTTCCTGCAGTCCTACACCGGCTTGATCGACTCGCACCCGTACGGGGCGGCGATCGGCAGGTACGGCACCTACGTCGCCGACGCCGGCAGCAATGCCCTGCTCAAGATCGACTACCGCGGCCGGGTGAGCACGGTCGCCGTGCTGCCGGGCAAGACCGTCCAGGTCACCGCGGAGGCCGCGGCCGCGCTCGGGATCGACGCGTGCGTCGTCGGCGCGGACTTCATCCTCGAGCCGGTGCCGACCGACGTCGAGATCGGCCCAGACGGCAAGCTCTACGTCACGTCGCTGCCCGGCGGGCCCGAGGACGGCAGCCTCGGCGCCAACGGGTCCCTGTACCGCGTCAACCCCCAGACCGGGGCAGTCCAGCTGGTCGCGACCGGGTTCGCCGGCGCGACCGGGCTGGCCATCGCGCCGAACGGCACGATGTACGTGGCCGAGCTGTTCGGCGGGCAGGTGTCGGCCGTCTCGCGGTACGGCACGGTGACCCCGTTCGCGAGCCTGACCGAACCCGCCGGGCTCGAGTGGGCGCGCGGGCGCCTGTACGTCTCGACGAACGTCCTGACGGGCCCTGGCTCGATCGTCACGCTCGGCGGGCACTGACCCGGCGGGCAGATCGACGGCGCCCCGGCGCCGGTGCCTCGGCGCCGGCGCCGTGGCGTCGCGACGGTGACCGTGCGCCGGCCCCGGCGGCACCTACGATGATCGGGTGACCGAGACCCGGTGGTTGACGCCCGAGCAGCAGGCGGCCTGGCGCGCGCTCATCACGATGACCGGGAACCTGCAGGCCGTGCTCGACCGCCAGCTCCAGCGGACCGCAGGCATCCCGCACGCGTACTACCTGATCCTCGCGATGCTCTCGGAGTCCGAGGGTCGCTCGCTGCGCATGAGCGAACTTGCCGGGGTGCTGCACGCGTCGGCGTCGCGCACCTCGCACGCGGTCGCCCGGCTCGAGGAGTCCGGCTGGGTGCGCCGCGAGCGGCACGCGACCGACGGCCGCGGGAACGTCGCGGTGCTGACCGACAGCGGCTGGCAGGTGCTGGTCGCTGCGGCGCCCCATCACGTCGAGTCCGTCCGGGCGGGTGTCTTCGACCCGCTGACGCCGGAGCAGGTCGAGCAGCTCCGGGTCATCGCCCTCGCGATCACGGCCGGCCTCGAGGTCGTCGACCAGCCCCTGCCGAGCGAGCAGCACTCAACCGGGTGACCGCCAACCTGCCGGTTGACCGGCACGGCGGAGGACGCGCGGAGTAGCGTGCAGCCAACGCGCGCGGCGGTCGACCGTGCCGACCGCGCGGCGAGGGAAGAAGGCACCCCGTGCTGAGCTCGCTCGTGCCGATCCCCCGGGAGGTCGTGGCCGGCGCCGGGGCCCCCTTCCGGGTGGTGCCGGGCGTGCGCCTGGTCACGGGGGACGGCCCCGCGGAGATCTCGCTCGGGGTGCTCGCCGCCGACGACCTCGGCCGCCGGGTCGGCTTCCCGCTCGACCTGCTCATGGGCCCGGGCGGGGACGGCCAGACCATCCGGCTCAGCCTCGACCCGGACGCGGGGCCCGCCGACGCCGACGCCGCGGAGCGGTACGAGATCGACGCGAGCGCGGACCGGATCGAGCTTGCCGCGCCCCGGCTGGCCGGGCTCGTGCGGGCGCTCGCGACGCTGCGCCAGCTCGTGGTCGCCGGGCCGGACGGGGTGCTCGAGGTGGCGGCCGTGCACGTGGCCGACGCCCCCCGGTACCCGTGGCGGGGACTGAGTCTCGACGTCGTGCGCCACTTCGTGAGCGTCGAGCAGGTCAAAGCCGTGCTCACGCTCATGAGCGAGTACAAGTTCAACGTGCTGCACCTGCACCTCACAGACGACCAGGGCTGGCGGATCGCGCTGCCGTCCCGGCCGCGGCTCACGGAGCGCTCGGCGCAGTCCGAGGTCGGGGGCGGCCCGGGCGGCTTCTACACCGCGCTCGACTACGCGGAGCTGATCGCGTTCGCCGCCGCTCGCGAGATCACGATCGTCCCGGAGATCGACATGCCCGGGCACGTGTTCGCTGCCCAGCACGCCTACGGCGAGCTCACCGGGTCGGGGACGCCCGTCGAGGTGTACGCCGGGACCGAGGTCGGCTTCAGCCACCTGCACCGGGACCTGCCCGCGACGGCGGCGTTCCTGGCGGACGTGTTCGGCGACCTGGCCGCGATGACCCCGGGCGACTACGTGCACCTCGGCGGCGACGAGATCGCGACCATGCCGCCGGACGAGTACGCCTGGTTCGTGCGCACGGCGCACGACATCCTGCGCGCCGCGGGCAAGCGCGTCGTCGGCTGGCAGGAGATCGCCGCCGTGCCGCTCGGGCCCGGCTCGGTGGTGCAGTACTGGGACCAGCGCGAGCCTCCCGAGCCGATCGTGGCCGCCGCGGCGGCGGGGGCGCGGGTGCTGCTGTCGCCCGGTGCGCGGGTGTACCTCGACATGAAGTACGACGCGTCGTCGCCCGTCGGGCTCGACTGGGCCGGGTTCACCGAGCTGCGCGACGCCTACGACTGGGAGCCCGCCGAGCTCGTCCCGGGGCTGCCGCCGGAGGCGATCCTTGGCGTCGAGGCGGCCGTGTGGACCGAGACCATCTCGACGCGGGACGAGCTCTACTACCTGCTGCTGCCGCGGCTCGCCGCCGTCGCCGAGGTCGCGTGGTCGCTGCCCGAGCGGCGGTGCTGGGCGGGCTTCCGGGTGCGCGTCGCGGGGCAGGCCCCGCACTGGCAGGACGAGGGGCTCGCGTTCTACCGCAGCCCGCAGGTCGACTGGCCGTAGGCCGCCTCTTGCCTAGGCCGGCTCAGACCCAGGACGCGAGCCACATGTGCAGGTGCCAGAAGGTGTACGGGACGACCTGCGCGGTCCAGATCGGGTAGAAGAACGCGCTGACGAGGACCACGAGCCCGAGGAAGCCCCCCACCCACAGGGCGCCGCGCCGTCGTCGGACGGGGTCGTCGGCCGGTGTGCCCAGCACGCGGCCGAGCGCGTACGTCAGGACGAGGACCATCCAGGGCGCGAACGCGATCGAGTAGAACGTGAAGATCGTGCGGTGGGAGTACGCGAGCCAGGGCACCCAGCCCGCGAGGATGCCCGAGAGCGCCGCGGCCGCGCGCCAGTCGCGCGTGCGCACGAACCACCAGACGACGGCGACCAGCGCCGCCGTCGCCGCCCACCACAGGATCGGGTTGCCGAGCGAGGTGATCGCCTGCGAGCAGCGGTCGGCGCCGCACAGCGCCTGCGCGGGCACGGGGGCCTCGTAGAAGAAGGACGTCGGCCGCCACTGGATCAGCCACCCGAGCGGGTGCGCCGCGTAGGCGTGCTCCGCGGTGAGGTGGGTGTGGAACTCCCACATCTCGGCGTGGTAGTGCGCCAACGAGCGCAGCGACTCGGGCAGCCAGCTGATCCCCTCGCCCGGGTTCGTGGCCGCCCACGTGCGCAGGTACGCGGCGGGCGTGCGGAGCCAGCCGATCCAGCTCACGAGGTAGGTCGCCGCGGCGAGCGGCACCAGGGTGAGCGCGGCCGGGACGCCGTCGCGCAGCAGGCCGGCGGCGAGCCAGAGCCGCACGCCGGCGGCGCGCCGAGCGCTCACGTCCCACGCGACCGTGAGCAGGCCGAACACGGCGAGGAAGTACAGCCCCGACCATTTCGTGCCGATCGCGAGCCCGAGCAGCACGCCGGCGGCGACGCGCCACCACCGGATCCCGAGCCGCGGGCCCCACTCCGTGAGCGCGAGGCCCGCGTCCTGGCGGGCCGCGACGAGCCGCGCGAGCCGGCGGCGCGCCTGCTCGCGGTCGAGCAGGAGTGCGCCGAACCCCGCGAGGACGAAGAACATGAGGAACCCGTCGAGCAGCCCCGTGCGCGAGTGCACGATCGCCAGGCCGTCCACCGCCAGCAGGCCGCCCGCGATCGTCCCGAGCAGGGTGGAGGCGAACAGTCGGCGCGCGATCCGCGCGAGCATGAGCACGGCGAGCGTGCCGCAGACGGCGGCGGACAGGCGCCACCCCGCTGAGCTGGCGGGGCCTGCGAGCTCCATGCCGAGCGCGATCATCCACTTGCCGACGGGCGGATGCACCGCGTAGTCGGCCCGGGCCAGGAAGGTGTCGAGGTTGCCGGCCTCGAAGGCGGCGTTCGCGTCGTCGGGCCAGCGGGCCTCGTAGCCGACCTTGAGCAGCGTGTACGCCTGCTTGACGTAGTAGGTCTCGTCGAAGATCAGCGTGTGGGGGCGGCCGAGGCCAGGGAACCGCGCCAGTGCGGCGAGCGCGGTGACCAGCAGCGGGCCGATCCAGCCCCAGATCCGGTCGCGGCGGGTCGAGCCGAGCAGGAGCGCCGCGTCGCCGAGCAGGCGTCGCAGCAGCCGCGCCTCGGTGGGTTCGGGAGCGGGAGCGGGTTCCGGAGCGGGTTCGGGCTCAAGAGCGGGCTCGGACGCAGGAGCGGGCTCGGCCTCGGGTGGCGGCGCGGCGGCCGACGGCGCGTCGGCGGTATCGAGCAGAACCTGCGGATCGAGCGGGGCCGGCTCAGGCGCGGCCGGATCGAGCGGGCCCGGCTCGGGTGCGTCCGCGCCGAGTTCCGCGCGGTGCCGGCCACCGCCGGGCGCTCGCCAGCCCTGCGGCCCCCCCGCGCTCATCGTCACGCCGCCATCGTAGGTCGCCCGCCCCGCGAGCCGGTTTTCAGGGGAATCGGCGCGTGGGGCGCACCCATCCCCCTGAAAACCGGGCCGGGGCGCGGGGCGGGGAGCGGGGCGTGGCAGGCTTCCGGAATGACTACTGGGCGCCTCGTGCTCGCCGCGACACCGATCGGCGACGTCGAGGACGCCTCGCTTCGCCTGCGCCGGCTGCTTGCGGAGGCGGACGTCGTCGCCGCGGAGGACACCCGGCGCCTGCGCGCGCTCGCGGCCCGGATGGGCGTCGCCGTCGGCGGCCGGATCGTGAGCTGCCACGAGCACAACGAGGCGGAGCGCGCGGACGAGTTGCTCGACGTCGTGCGCGGCGGCGGCACGGTGCTCGTCGTCACGGACGCCGGGATGCCCTCGGTCTCGGACCCGGGCTTCCGGCTCGTCGCGGCGGCCGTCGAGGCGGGCCTGCCGGTGACCGCGGCGCCCGGACCGAGCGCCGTGCTGACCGCACTTGCGCTCTCGGGCCTGCCGACGGACCGGTTTTGCTTCGAGGGCTTCCCGCCGCGCAAGCCCGGCGAGCAGGCACGCGCGTTCGCCGAGCTCGCGGACGAGCGCCGCACGCTCATCTTCTTCGAGTCCCCGCGCCGGCTCGCGGCGACGCTCGCGGTGATGGCCGCGGCATTCGGCGCCGCCCGCCCGGCCGCCGTGTGCCGCGAGCTGACCAAGACGTACGAGGAGGTCGTGCGCCTGCCGCTCGGTGAGCTCGCCGCCTGGTCCGCGGCCGGCGAGATGCTCGGCGAGATCGCGATCGTCGTCGCGGGCGCTCCCGCCCGGACGGCGTCGGTGGCCGACGTCGTCGGCGAGGTCCTCACCCGCACCGACGGCGGCGAGCACCTCAAGTCGGTCGTCGCGGAGGTCGCCGAGGCGGCCGGGGTGAGCAAGCGGGAGCTCTATGCCGCGGCGCTCGAGCGCAGGTCCGGGTCGCGCCGCGCGCCGGCCCAGCCGGAGCTCCCGCTGCGCTGAGGCGCCGCGGCCACAGCCGCCGCACGCGCCGCCGAGAGGCCGGTCACTAGCTCGTGGCCCCGGAGAACAGGAGCGCGTCCAGCTCGTCGGCGAGGTCGACGCTGGCCACCGTCGTGAGGTGGTGCTCGTCGCGGTAGAGCAAGATGTCGCCCTCGATCGTCTCGCACCGGTCCGTCGTGCACAGGTAGTCCACGGCCGGGAAGTAGCCCGCACCGTGCGCGGCGGCGATGGACTGCTCGTCGTCGAGCCGCTCGGGATCCACCACCAGGTCGCGCGCGGCACCGCACACTCCGGCGTCCGCGAGGTGGATCGACAGGCAGGTCGGCGCACCGACGGCGAACGACGGTGTGGTGCCGATGATCAGCTGCGCGCTGCTGGGGGGCAGCGCCTCGAGGGTCGCCGCCAGGCCCGCCCGCCACTGCGCCGCAGCGGTCGAGGAGTCGGCCCAGAACTGCTGGCCGGCGTTGCTCAGGATCACCAGCTCGGGCGGGTCCGCCTCGATCGCGGCGAGGGCGAGCCGGCGATAGGTCACGCAGTTGTCGTCTTCGGCGCGCGTCTGCGCGACCTCGGCCGACGGGCACCCGGACTTGGCGTACAGCTGGACCCGGAACCCCTGCGCTTTGCCCAGGGAGTCGAGGGCGGGCAGCCACTGGGTGGCGTGCGAGTCCCCGAAGAGGGCGACGACGCGGTCGGACGTCACGTCGCCGTACGGGCAGTCGCGCAGGGCGGAGGCCGTCGACTCGAGCTGGCAGCGGTCGGCGTAGGCGATCGGCTGATCCGCGGCCACCCCGCGCAGCGACGGCCGCATGTTGGTCGGCACGACCGGGGTGAAGGCCGGCGGGGCCGTCAGGCCGGTGGACGGCGCAGGCGTTGCGGTGGCCAACGGTTGCCCGGCCGACCATCGACCGAGGCCCATCGCGAGGATGACGATCACCAGGGAACCGGCGAGGCCGGCCAGCAGCGTCCGGGCCGCGGGTGCCGCGGTGAGCAGGGGGAGGTGGCGCACCGGGTCCTCGACGTACCGGTACGTCAGGGCCGCGAGCGGCAGGGCGAGGACGGCGAGGGCGAGGCTGCCCGCGAGAGGCAGGGGACCCGCGAGCCGGGACTCGACGAGGATCAGGAGCGGCCAGTGCCACAGGTACACCGAGTAGGAGAGCCGGCCGAGGCTCTGGAACGGTGCGGTGCGGAGCATCCGGCCCGCGATGCCGTCGTTCTGGGTGCCGCCCGCCAGGGCGAGCGCGCAGCCGATGACCGGCACGGCCGCCGCGAACCCGGGGAACGTCGTCGTGTCGTCGAACGCGATCGCGGACCCGATCACGAGCGCCAGGCCGACGACGCCGAGGATCGGCGCGCGGCTGACTCGCCGTCGGCGCAGCCAGGGGATCGCCAGCGCGACGAGGCCGCCGACGCCCAGCTCCCACGCCCGGGTCGGCAGCAGGAAGAAGGCCCAGACCGTCGAGAACTGCATGACCACGAGGTTCAGCGCGAACGACCCGGCCACGATGAGCCCGAGGGCGGCGACCAGGCGGCGCTGCGATCGGCGGACGAGCAGCGTGACGATCACCAGAAGCAACGGCCACAGCAGGTAGAACTGCTCCTCGACCCCCAGGGACCAGTAGTGCTGCAGCGGCGACGGCGTGTCCCCGGCCAGGTAGTCCGTGCCCTGCCGGGCGAAGCGCACGTTCGGGAAGTACAGCGCCGTCGCGATGGCGTCCTTGACCATAGACGGCACGCGCAGCGGCGGCATCACGACCACGGCAGCGACCACGGTCGCCGCCAGGACGACGAACGAGGCCGGCAGGATGCGGCGCATCCGGCGGGCGTAGAACCGGCCGAACGCCACGCGGCCAGTGCGCGTGAGCTCCGCGGACAGGTGGCTCGTGATGAGGAAGCCGGAGATCACGAAGAAGACGTCGACGCCGACGTAGCCGCCGGTCAGCCCAGGAAGGCGCGCGTGGTAAAGCACGACGAGCGCCACGGCGACGGCCCGTAGGCCCTCGATGTCGGGACGAAACCCGCCGGAGCCAGGGCGGGTGGGAGGTGCTGCGGCCGCGGCCGACCCCGATCCGGCGCGAGGAAGCAACCGCTTCCTCAGCTGTGATTCCAGGCTCATCCCGGCTCGCTCCCAGTTCGGGGCCGGCGGGGATCGGGTGGTCAGGGACCGGCTCGGGTCAGTGTGGCATCGCCAACCCGTCACAACGCAACAAATCCGTTGAAACGGTCACTGAGATGGCGCAGTGCGCTGGAATCGGGCCGCGGGCGGCTAGCGTCTGGCCATGGAGTTTCGTCGCATCCCCGGTCTGCCGCCCTATGTGTTCACCATCATCGACGGCCTCAAGCTCGAGGCGCGCCGCGCCGGGCACGACGTCGTCGACCTCGGCTTCGGCAATCCCGACCTGCCGTCGCCCGCGATCGCGGTGGAGAAGCTCGCGGAGTCGGCCCGGAACCCGCGCAACCACCGGTACTCGGCCTCGCGCGGCATCCCGAAGCTGCGGCAGGCGGTCGCGGACCACTACCGGCGCACGTTCGGGGTCGAGCTGGACCCGGACACCGAGGTGCTCTCGACGATCGGCGCGAAGGAAGGGTTCAGCCACCTGATGTGGGTGCTGCTGCAGCCCGGGGACGCGGCGATCGTGCCGTCCCCGAGCTACCCGATCCACATCTGGGGTCCGTACTTCGCGGGCGCGGACACCCGGCAGGTGCCGATCGGGGACGGGACCGACGGGTCGGGGTACATCGACCGGGTGATGGAGGCGTGGGAGCTGGGCTGGCCGAAGCCGCGCGTCGTCGTGCTGTCGTTCCCGCACAACCCGACGACCACGACCGTCGAGCTCGCCGACCTGCAGCGCCTGGTCGACTGGGCGCGGGAGCGGGACGTGGTGCTGGTGCACGACTTCGCGTACGCCGACGTGTCGTTCGACGGCTGGCGGCCGCCGTCGATCCTCGAGTGCGTCGGTGCGAAGGAGGTCGCCGTCGAGCTGTACTCGATGACGAAGTCGTTCTCGATGGCGGGCTGGCGCGTCGCGTTCCTGGTGGGCTGCCCCGCGGTGGTCGACGCGCTCGCGAAGCTCAAGAGCTACCTCGACTACGGCACGTTCCAGCCGATCCAGATCGCGGCGACGGTGACGTTGCAGGAGGCCGGGCAGTACCCGAGCGAGATCCGGGCGGTCTACGAGTCGCGGCGCAACGCGCTTGCGGACGGCCTCGACCGGATCGGGTGGGACATCCACCGGCCGCGCGGGACGATGTTCGCGTGGGCGCGGATCCCGGAGGTCTACCGCGACATGGGCTCCATCGAGTTCGCGACGCACCTGGTCCGCGAGTGCGACGTGGCGGTCTCGCCCGGGGTCGGCTTCGGCCCCGGCGGCGACGAGTACGTGCGGTTCGCGCTGATCGAGAACGAGCAGCGGATCGCGCAGGCCGTCCGCGGCATCCGCAAGGGCCTGACCCGGCTCGGCTGAGCGCCGCCGCCCCGCCGGTGACCCGCCGCGCCTCTGCGCGTCCTTCCGCGCGGAGCATGTGTCGCATGAGCACGTTGCAGACAGAGGTGACGCCTCATCTGCCACACCGGCCACTTGCGCACCATGCTCCGCGCGGACGGAGGTGCACCTTCGTCCAACAGCGGGTGACGGCCGGGCCCCGCCGGTGCATCGGCGAACCGAGCGGGGCATGAGCCGTCGTCCTGGCCTGTGGAGAAGTCGGCATCCACAGGCCGAAGGGCCCGGGCCGGTCGCACGCAGGTGACCGTCGCACGATCAGGCATGAGCGTGGTGGCACGACTGACCGAGCTGAACGGCTGCGGACGTCGGGCGCAGGTTGCGCACGGCGCGAGCGAGGTCACCGAGCTGGGGGCGCTCCTCGCCTCCGGCGCCGTTGTCCGACCGGCCCGTGGGGTCTACGCGCTCGCGGGTGCGCGTGCGGAGGTCGTCGTGGCCCGGCGCGCCTGCGCGCTCCTGACGTGCGCCTCGGCGGCGAGCGTCATGGCGTTGCCGCTGCTCGAGCAGCCCGCCGCCGTGCACCTCGCACGGCCCGGCCATGGCTCGACGCCGCGGCCTGGCGTCCTGCCCTCCGGAGCCGTGCTGCACTGGGATTCGGGACTCTCACGCACGTCCTCGTCCGGGCGGAGTGTCCTTGTCTCCGGTTCGCGTGCGCTCGCGCACGCCCTGGGATGCCTGCCCGCGAGGGAAGCGATCGCCCTCGTCGACGCGGCCGTCAATCGAGGGCTCGTGAGCGTGGGGGACGTGGCCGCGCACCGTCCGCGCGCGGGCAAGGTGGGCTTCGACCGCCTGCTCCGAGCGGTCGACGGCCGCAGCCAATCGATGCCGGAGTCGTTTGCGCGCCTCGCGCTGCAGGAGTCCGGAGTCCACGTCGAGCCACAGGTCTGGATCGCGGGTGTCGGTCACGTGGACTTGCTCGTCGAGGATCTTGTGGCCGTCGAGCTCGACGGTTTCGCCTACCACGGCGATCGGCGGCAGTTCCGCGAGGATCGACGCCGGGATCGCATTCTTGCCTTGACGGGCGTCCCTGTGCTGCGGTTTGCGTTCGAGGACACCGTCTTCGACACCGCTCGTCTCGTCACCGAAGTCAATGCACTTGTCCGCGCGCTCCGCAGAGCTGGCCGGCGGCCCCTCGACGGCTCCCTTCGGCGCGGAGCACGTGACTCCTGAGGCGTGGTTGGCCGCGTGAGCAGTGACATCCTTCGCTACCTCCTCACTGTTCCCATGCTCCGCGCGGAAGCAGCCCGCCGAGCGAAAGCTCGCGGCGGGGAGGCAGAACGACGAACCGCGGGCCAGACTGGGCGGCAGCGCCACCGCCTCGGCGCTCGCGATCGTCTGGAGGCCTCGTGCGCGCACGGATGCATCGAGACCGGCACGCCACGGTCGTCCGCGGGAACGTGGCCAGGGGATTCGTCGCCGGGGTGATCCTCTTCGTCGGCGGCTGCAGCGGACCGCGCGAGCCATCCGACGATCCCACCGGCGCACGTCCGGCCGGGGCTCCCGGGCCGACCGCCGCGCAAACCGCCGCTCCGACTGACTCCGGCGTCCCCGTCGTCGAGGTCCCGACCGTGGCCGTCACGTCCTCGACCGACCTCGTGACCGGCCTCGATGCTCCCTGGGGGCTCGCGTTCCAGTCTGACGGCACCGCGCTCGTCACGCTCCGGGACGCGGCGCAGGTGCTCCTGATCACCCCGGCCACCCCCACGGCCCCCAACCCCACCCCCAACCCCACCCCGCTCACCGGCCCCGGCGCCGCAGAGCTCGCGGCGACCACCACCCCCGGCGGCGAGGCCGGGCTGCTCGGGGTCGCGGTCGCGCCTGCCGGGGGCCCGCACGCCGGCGAGGTCTACCTGTACCGCACGACGGCCGGCGGCAACGAGGTGGTGCGCGCGCGGCTCGACGGGACGGTGCTCGCGGGCCTCACCACGGTCGTCGACGGCATCCCGCGCGCCGGCAACCACGACGGCGGTCGCCTCGCCTTCGGCCCGGACGGCTACCTCTACGTCACCACGGGCGACGCCGGGGACCCGCCGGCCGCCCAGGACCCCGCGAGCCCGGCCGGCAAGATCCTGCGGCTGACCGCCGACGGCGCGCCGGCCCCCGGCAACCCCAGCGCCGGCTCGCCGGTCTGGTCGCTCGGGCACCGCAACGTCCAGGGGATCGGCTGGGCGCCGGACGGGCGCCTGTTCGCCGCGGAGTTCGGCCAGAACACCTTCGACGAGCTCAACCTCATCACGCCGGGCGCCAACTACGGCTGGCCGGCCGTCGAGGGCACCGGCGGCACCGAGGCGGGCTTCGCCGACCCGCTCGCCACCTGGCCCACGTCGGACGCGTCGCCGAGCGGACTCGCGGTGACCGCGGAGGGCGTCTACCTCGCGGGGCTGCGCGGCGAGCGGCTCTGGCGGGTCCCGCTCACGGCCGACGGCGTCGGCCGCCCCCAGGAGCTGCTCGCCGGCGAGCTCGGCCGGCTCCGGGCGGTCGTCGTGGCGCCGGACGGCTCGCTCTGGATCGTCACCAACAACACCGACGGCCGCGGCGATCCGCGCCCCGGCGACGACCGGATCGTGCGGGTGACCGTCGGCTGAGCGTCCGGTCCCGTCGGCGGGACGCGCGGGGCAGCACCGGCGGACCTGACCCTACGATTGGGCCCATGCCGGAACCCCGCACCTCGTTCTACCTCACGACCCCCATCTACTACGTCAATGACGCCCCGCACATCGGGCACGCGTACACGACGGTCGCGGGTGACATGGTCACGCGCTGGCACCGCCAGCGGCAGGAGTCGGTGTGGTTCCTCACCGGCACGGACGAGCACGGCCAGAAGGTCATGCGCACCGCCGAGAAGCACGGCGTGAGCCCCCAGGCCTGGGCGGACCGCCTCGTCGAGACCGAGTGGAAGCCGGTGCTCGGGGTGCTCGACGCCGCGAACGACGACTTCATCCGCACGACCCAGGAGCGCCACACGGGGCGCGTCCAGGCCTTCATCCAGGACCTGTTCGACAAGGGCGAGATCTATGCCGGCTCGTACGAGGGCCCGTACTGCGTGCCGTGCGAGGAGTACAAGCTCCCGGGTGACCTCGTCCCCGGCGTCGGCGAGTACGCGGGCCAGCAGGTCTGCGCGATCCACGGCACGCCGGTCGAGATGCTCTCCGAGCAGAACTACTTCTTCAAGATGAGCGCCTACACGCAGAAGCTGCTCGACTTCTACGAGGCGAACCCGAGCTTCGTCCAGCCCGAGAGCGCACGCAACGAGGTGCTCGCGTTCGTGCGCGGGGGCCTGCAGGACCTGTCGATCTCGCGCAACACCTTCGACTGGGGCATCCCGATCCCGTGGGACACCTCGCACGTGCTCTACGTCTGGTTCGACGCGCTGCTCAACTACGCGACCGCCGTCGGCTACGGCAGCGACGACCCGGCGGACAAGGCGAAGTTCGCGAGCACCTGGCCGGCCGACGTGCACCTGGTCGGCAAGGACATCCTGCGCTTCCACGCGGTGATCTGGCCCGCGATGCTGATGGCCGCGGGGCTCGACCTGCCGCGGCAGGTGTTCGCGCACGGCTGGCTGCTCGTGGGCGGCGAGAAGATGAGCAAGTCCAAGCTGACCGGGATCGCGCCGAGCCAGATCATCGACCACTTCGGCTCGGACGCGTTCCGGTACTACTTCCTGCGCGCGATCCCGTTCGGCCAGGACGGCTCGTTCTCCTGGGAGGACCTGTCGGCGCGGTACAACGCCGAGCTCGCGAACGGCTTCGGCAACCTCGCCTCGCGCGTGGCCGCGATGGTCGCCAAGTACTTCGGCGGGACGCTGCCGGCTGCGGGGGAGCCCGGCCCGGCGGAGCTGGCCCTGGCGGAGGTCGCGGCGTCGGCCGTCGCCGGCGCCGAGGACGCGATCGACCGGATGGCGCTGCACGAGGCGATCGGCTCGATCTGGACCCTCGTCGAGGCCACCAACGGGTACATCACCGAGCAGGCGCCGTGGCAGGTCGCGAAGGACCCGACGGAGATCACCGCCGACGACGGCGCGTTCCGCCAGGGCGGGCGCCTCGCCACCATCCTGGTCACGTCGGCGGAGGCCCTACGGGTGCTCGCGGTGCTCCTGCACCCGGTGACGCCGAAGGCCGCCGCGGGGCTATGGACCCTGCTGGGTGCGCAGGCCGCGCTCGGCGACCTCGGCGCGCAGCCGGTCGCGGGGGCCGCCGCGTTCGGCCAGCTGCCCGCGGGCACCACGATCACCAAGGGCGCCGCGCTGTTCCCGCGGCTCGAGGACGCGCCGGCGTGAGCCACCGCCGGGTCCGGGACCGGAGCTGGCCGCCGGACCCCGAGCCGTTGCCGTTCGACGTCGTCGACAACCACACGCACCTCGACTCGCCCGCGGAGCTCCCCGCGGGGCAGGCGCCGCCGGCGCTCGCGGACCAGCTGGCCCGCGCGGCCGCCGTCGGCGTCCCCCGGATGGTCCAGATCGGCTGCGACCTCGAGGCCGCCCGCTGGACCGACCGCGTGGTGCGCGAGCACCCCGCGCTCCTGGGCGGCGTCGCGATCCACCCGAACGAGGCGACCCTGTTCGCGGGCGCGCGCGAGGCAGGCCCGGACGGGCTGGTGCCCGCGCCGCGGCCCGAGCACGCCCGCGGGCTCGACGCGGCGATCGCCGAGATCGCCGACCTCGCGCGCGGCAACGACCGCATCCGGGCCATCGGCGAGACCGGCCTCGACCTGTTCCGCAGCGGGCCGGACGGCCGAGCCGCCCAGGTCGCGTCGTTCCGCGCGCACATCGCGCTCGCCAAGGAGCTCGACCTCGTGCTGCAGATCCACGACCGCGACGCGCACGCCGAGGTGCTCGAGGTGCTCGAGCGCGACGGCGCGCCGGAGCGCACCGTCTTCCACTGCTTCTCGGGCGACGCGGAGCTCGCGGGCCTGGCCGCCCGCCGCGGGTGGTACCTCTCGTTCGCTGGACCCGTGACGTTCGCGACCAACGCCGGGCTGCGGGACGCCTTGCGGGTGACGCCGCTCGACCGGGTGCTCGTCGAGACCGACGCCCCGTACCTCACGCCGCACCCGTACCGCGGCCGGCCCAACGCGCCGTACCTCGTGCCGGTCACGATGCGCGCGATCGCCGCGGCGCGCGAGATCGACCTCGAGGACGCCTGCCGGGCCGTCGCCGCGACGTCGGAGGCGGTCTACGGGCCCTGGTGAGGCGTCGGCGGGGTGCGCCGGCCGGGTGAAGATCGCGCCCGCGGCGTCCACAGATGGCGGTCCTCGGCTAACGGTCTCGGTCACGAATCGGTTACGGTCGTGCGGTGGTACCGGCGCCTGTGCCGGGCCCGCATCGACCGAGAGGCCCCGCCGCGTGCTCCACCCCACGTCAGTGCCGATGCGTGAGAGCGCACGCGTGAGGTCAGGCTCGACGGCCCCCGGCGCGCCCACGCCCGCCTGGCGCCCGTCCGGGCGCGTCGCCCGGCTCGCGGCGCAGGGCGTCGTGCTGGCGCTCGTGGCCGGCGGCACCAGCGCCTTCGCGATGATGCACAAGACCGTGACGGTCGACGTCGACGGAACCAACGTCGAGGTGGCCGCGTTCGGCCGCACCGTCGGCGACGTGCTGGCGAGCGCCGACATCACCGTCGGCGACCGTGACCTCGTCGCGCCGGCGCTCGGGGAGTCGGTGCTTGACGGTAGCGAGATCGTCGTCCGGCACGGCCGCGAGCTCTCCGTCGAGGTCGACGGCGCTGCGAGCGCCGTGTGGACCACCGCCCTGACCGTCGGCGAGGCCGTCGGCGAGCTCGGCGTGCGGACCGACGCGGTGCGGGTCTCCGCGTCGCGGTCGGCCCCGCTAGGCCGCGACGTGCTGCGCGTGTCGACCGAGAAGACGATCCACCTCGCCGTCGACGGGCAGGTCATCGACGGCGTGACCACCGGCTCCACCGTGCGCGAGGCGCTCAAGGAGATCGGGCTCGTCCTGCAGGACGGGGACCAGGTCTCCGTCCCGCTCGACGCGACCGCGGTCGACGGGCTCGTGGTGCTCGTCACCCGCGCCCAGCAGGGCAGCGGGACCACGACCGAGACCGTTCCGTTCACCGAGCGCGTCGTGGAGGACCCGGAGCTAGCCGAGGGCACCCGGACCGTCACCCGGGCAGGCAAGGTCGGTCAGCGCGAGACCACGTACGCGACCGCATCGCTCGGCGGCGCCGAGGTCTCCCGGACCGTCCTCGCGCAGGTCGTGATCGACGAGCCGGTCGAGCAGGTCGTGGCGCTCGGCACGAAGGTCGCGCCGGTCGTGCCCGACGTGCCGGCCGCGCCCGACGTCACCCCGGGCAGCGCGCAGGCCATCGGCAAGGAGCTGGCCGCCGCCCGCGGCTGGGGCGACGACGAGTTCGCCTGCCTCATCCAGCTCTGGAACCACGAGAGCGGCTGGCGCGTCAACGCCGCGAACAGCTCGAGCGGCGCCTACGGCATCCCGCAGGCGCTGCCCGGCTCGAAGATGGCGAGCGTCGGGGCCGACTGGCAGACCAACCCCGCGACCCAGATCACGTGGGGCCTGAACTACATCGCCGGCCGGTACGGGACCCCCTGTGGCGCCTGGAGCTCATTCGAGGCCAAGGGCTGGTACTGACCGCCTGGCGGTGAGCGACCGGCGTCGGCGCCGCTCGCCTCGCCTTGGCAAGAGATCACAAATCGGTTACGGTGCCGTGTTGCACTGGCTTTCCGGGCTCGCATCTGATGCGGGTCGGGGATCGACAGGCAGCCGGTCGCCGGGGTGAGTGCCCAGCGACCATGACGGCCGGATCGGGGATCCGGAAAGCAGCAGGCCCGGCGGAACGTCCGGCGGGCACGGCGGCCTCCTCGGGCCGGCGCGCTGCGCGCTCCACCGAGAGCGCGACCGCCCCCCGTGCCCGGACCTCTCGACGTCTGGAACCGAGTGCGCCTCCCCTCCCGTATTTCTGCCCTGCCCGCCCGAGCGGCCCGTTGGCCGCGATCGCACCGACGTATCGCCCTGACCGCACTCGTCGCGACCGTGGCGGTTGCTGGCGGCGGCGCCGCCGCGTACGGGGTGGCGCACAAGACCATCTCGGTCGACGTCGACGGCGACGTCACCCAGGTCGAGACGTTCGCCGGCAGCGTCGAGGGCGTGCTCCGCGACCGCGGGATCGACGTCGGCGCGCGGGACACCGTCGCGCCCGAGTCGACCGCGTCGCTGGCCGAGGGGGCAGAGATCGTCGTGCGGCACGCGACCCTCGTGCGCGTGCAGGTCGACGGCGCCGAGACCGATGTCTGGACGACCGCGCTCAGCGCCGACGAGGCCCTCGCGACGCTCGCGACCCGCGGCGGTGACGTCCGCCTCGTCGCCTCGCGCTCGGCCGCGGGCGGCCGCGCCGAGATCCCGATCGAGCTGTCCGCCACCGGCCGGGTCGACGTCGTCGTGGACGGCCAGACCCTCGCGGCCGACGGCTCGCGCGGCCTGCCCGCCGCGCTCGCCGACGCGGGCGTCACCCTGACCGAGCTCGACCGCGTGTCGGTCCAGCACCCCGCGAGCGGCGTCGTCACGATCGTGGTGAACCGGGTCCTGATCCAGGAGGTCACCGAGAACCAGCCGATCGCCTTCGCGAGCGTCGAGCAGCCCGACGCCGACCGCTACGTCGGCAAGCGTGCCGTCGCGACCGCGGGCGTCGCCGGGCAGCGGACCATCGTCAACCGCGTCACGACCGTCGACGGCGTCGAGACCGCGCGCGAGCTCGTGTCCGACGCCACCTCGATCGAGCCGGTGACCGAGGTCGTCAGCGTCGGCACCAAGGCTCGGCCGGTCGCCGCGGCGCCGGCAGCGGCGGCCGCCACCGGGGCCGCGACGGCCACCGCCGACGGCCTGAACTGGGCAGCCCTCGCCGCCTGCGAGTCCGGCGGCCGGGCCGACGCGGTCTCCTCCAACGGGCTCTACCACGGGCTCTACCAGTTCTCGGTGTCCACCTGGAGCTCCGTCGGCGGTTCGGGGCTGCCTTCGCAGGCCTCGGCGGACGAGCAGACCGCACGCGCGCAGGCGCTCTACAACCGCTCGGGCGCGGGCCAGTGGCCGCACTGCGGGCCGCGCCTGTTCGGCTGACGTCCGCCCCACCCCGCCGCCCCACACCACCGCCTCACCCGCCGACCGGCCGCGGCGCCCCGCCCGGCTGTCCCGGGCGGGGCGCCCGAGCGCCTAGGCTCGGGCCTCATGAGTGAGACCCCAGGCGCCCTGCTCGGCCCGGCGGAGATCCGGGCCCTGGCGGGGCGGCTGGGGCTGCGCCCGACCAAGACCCTCGGCCAGAACTTCGTGATCGACGGCGGCACCGTCCGCAAGATCGTCCGCTCCGCCCGGATCACCCCGGGCGAGCGCGTCGTCGAGGTCGGCCCCGGGCTCGGGTCGCTGACTCTAGGGCTGCTCGAGGCGGGCGCGTCGGTCGTCGCGATCGAGATCGACCCGTCGCTCGCGCGCCTGCTGCCCGAGACGGTCGCGACGCACCTGCCCGCCGCCGTGGCCGACGACGGCGCCCCGTCCCGCCTCGACGTCATCCTCGCCGACGCGCTCGACGTGACCGAACTGCCGGGGCCGGCGCCGACGGCCCTGGTCGCCAACCTGCCGTACAACGTCTCGGTTCCGGTGCTGCTGACGTTCCTCGAGCGCTTCCCGAGCCTCGAGCGCGTCGTGGTCATGGTGCAGGCCGAGGTGGCCGACCGCCTGGCCGCGCCGCCGGGCAGCCGCACCTACGGCATCCCGTCCGCGAAGGTCGCCTGGTACGCGTCCGCGCGCCGGACGTCGACCGTCTCGCGCAGCGTCTTCTGGCCCGTGCCGAACGTCGACTCCGCGCTCGTGGCGCTCGAACGGCGCGAGCCCCCGGCCGGGTCGGCGTCGCGGCGCGAGGTGTTCGCCGTCGTCGACGCCGCGTTCGCGCAGCGGCGCAAGATGCTGCGCTCGGCGCTCGCCCCGCTCGCCGGGTCCCCGGCCGAGAGCGCGCGTGCCCTCGCCGCGGCGGGCGTCGACCCGAGCTCTCGCGGCGAGCGGCTGACGATCGCCGACTTCGCCCGGGTCGCCGCAGCGCTCGCGCAGCCCTGACCGACGCGCCATCGCCCGCCCGCAGGCGGCCGGGCGGCCGGACCTGGCACAGTGGAGCCGTGACCTCCCTCGGACAGCTGCGCACCGACCGCGAGGTGCGCGTGCGCGCCCCCGGCAAGGTGAACCTGTCCCTGCGGGTCGGCACCCGCGAGCCGGACGGCTACCACCCGCTCGCGACCGTGTTCCAGGCCGTCTCCCTCTACGAGGAGGTCGTGGCGCGTACGGCGAGCACGCGCACCGTCACCGTCTCCGGCGAGCAGGCCGACCTCGTGCCGACGGACCCGACGAACCTCGCCCTGCGCGCGGCCGACCTGCTCGCCGAGCACGCCGGCATCGACGCCGGGGTGCACCTGCACCTGCACAAGGCCGTCCCCGTCGCGGGTGGCATGGCGGGCGGCTCCGCCGACGCGGCCGGAGCCCTCATCGCGTGCGACGCGCTGTGGGGCACGGGCGTCCCGCGCGAGGAGCTGGCCGATCTTGCCGCGCAGCTCGGCTCCGACGTGCCGTTCATGCTGGCGGGCCAGACCGCGATCGGGACCGGGCGCGGCCACCTGCTCTCGCCCGCGATGAGCCGCGGCGAGTACTACTGGGCGTTCGCCGTCCGCACCGAGGGGCTGTCGACGGCGCGCGTGTTCGCGACGTTCGACGAGCTCGTCGCGGGCGCGACGCGGCTCGAGCCCGAGGCCGACCGCGCGCTCATGCAGGCGCTGCGGGCCGGGGACGCGCGGGCGCTGGGCGCGGCCCTGCACAACGACCTGCAGTACGCGGCGCTCGAGCTGGCGCCGGAGCTCGCGGAGCCGCTCGCGGTCGCCGAGGACGCGGGGGCGCTCGGGGTGCTCGTGTCGGGCTCGGGGCCGACCGTCGCGGCGCTCGCGCGCAGCCGCCAGCACGCGCTGGTGATCGCGGCCGCCTGGACGGCGGCCGGCGTCGCCGACCAGGTGCAGACCGCCGCCGGGCCCGTGCCGGGCGCCCGGGTCGTGCTGTCGGCCGGGTCCGCGGCGGGCGGGTCCGACTGATCGGTGCGCCTGATCGTCGGGCTCGACTCGACCGCCGGTTCGACTCACCGCCGCGAATGACCGATCCTTGTCACCTCAGCTGACACTTCTGATACCCACTCTCATACCCACGAAATGATTCGATGGCTCACCTGCTCGGCGCGGACTCAATCTCCATCACCCTCGGCACCCGGACCCTGTTCGACGGCGTGAGCCTCGGCATCGACGACGGCGACCGCATCGGCGTCGTCGGCCCCAACGGCGCCGGGAAGTCGACGCTGCTGCGGATGCTCGCCGGCCGCGGCGAGCCGGACTCGGGCCGCATCACGCGGGCGGGTGGGGCCGATGTGGCGCTGCTCGACCAGCGCGACGAGCTCCCGCCCGGCACGACCGTCCGCGAGCTCGTGCACGGCAACGCCCCCGAGCACACCTGGGCGTCCGACCCGCGGGCCCGGTCCGTGCACGAAGGGCTGCTCGGTGACCTCGACCTCGAGGCCGACGTCGCGAGCCTGTCCGGCGGGCAGCGGCGGCGCACCGCGCTGGCGGCGCTGCTCGTCGGCGACCACGACATCATCGCGCTCGACGAGCCGACCAACCACCTCGACGTCGAGGGCGTCGCGTGGCTTGCCGAGCACCTCGCCGACCGGTTCGGCCGCGGGTCGCAGGCCAAGGGCGCGTTGATCGTCGTCACCCACGACCGGTGGTTCCTCGACGCGGTCTGCACGCGCATGTGGGAGGTCACGGGCAGCGCGGGCGGTGGCGAGGTCGCGGGCTACGACGGCGGGTACGCCGCCTACGTGCTCGCGCGCGCCGAGCGCGCCCGCTCGGCCGCGTCGAGCGCGGACAAGCGCAACAACCTGCTGCGCAAGGAGCTCGCGTGGCTGCACCGCGGCGCGCGGGCCCGCTCGTCCAAGCCCAAGTTCCGCCTCGACGCCGCGGCCGACCTCATCGCGGACGAGCCGCCGCCGCGTGACCAGCTAGAGCTCACCCGGATGGCGACGTCGCGGCTCGGCAAGGACGTGCTCGACCTCGAGGACGTCTCGCTGAGCTTCCCGAGCGACGCCCCCGGCGGCGCGCCCACCGTCCTGTTCGACGAGCTGACCTGGCGGCTCGGGCCGGGGGACCGCTACGGCGTCGTCGGCGTGAACGGGTCCGGCAAGACGTCGCTGCTGCGCCTGCTCGCGGGCCGGCTCGAGCCGACGGCGGGGCGCATCAAGCGCGGCAAGACGATCCAGGTCGCCGAGCTGACGCAGGACGTCGAGGACCTCGACGCGGTCGCCGGGCTGTCCGTCGTCGCGGTGATCGAGGGCGAGAAGCGCGTCGTGTCCGTCGGCGGCAAGGAGCTCACGGCCTCGCAGCTCGTGGAGCGGCTCGGGTTCACCCACGACCGCGCCCAGACCCTCGTGCGAGACCTGTCCGGCGGCGAGCGCCGCCGGCTCCAGCTGCTGCGGCTGCTCGTCGGCGAGCCGAACGTGCTGCTGCTCGACGAGCCCACGAACGACCTCGACACCGACACGCTCGCGGCCCTCGAGGACCTGCTCGACGGGTGGCCCGGGACGTTGATCGTCGTCTCGCACGACCGTTACCTGCTCGAACGCGTCTGCGACCGGCAGGTGGCGCTCATGGGCGACGGGCGCATCCGCGACCTGCCCGGCGGCGTCGAGCAGTACCTCGCGCTGCGGCACGCGAGCCTCGCGGCGCCGGCCTCGGCGCCGAACCCCTCCGTGCGGCCGTCAGCGGCGGTGCCCGGGCCCCCCGCGGCGCCCGGCGACGCCGCGACGCACGAGCCGGTGCCCGTGCCGGTGCCGGTGCCGGTGAGCGCGGCCGATGCGCGCACCGCCCGCAAGGAGCTGGCCCGCATCGACCGGCGCCTGGCCAAGATCACCCAGCTCGTCGAGGCGCTGCACGTTAAGCTCGCCGCGCAGTCGACCGATCACGTCGCGGTCGCCGCCCTGGACGCCGAGCTCCGCGCCCTGGACGCCGAGCGCGACGCCCTCGAGGAGAGCTGGCTCGCCCTCGCCGACGACTGACCCCGGCTCGCCGGCGCCTGGGCTCAGGCCTGCCGGCGACACCCGCGCGTTCCCCGGACTGGGAGCCTGCGCTCCGGTTGTGGGTCTGTGCACAGGGTGGGTTTCGGGGTGGGCTGCGTGTGGGTGGTCCGTCTTAGTGTGTACACATGTTCGAGCCGAGCGATGACGAGGTAACGGGGGCCCCGGCGGGGGCCGGCCCGGTGGTCGCGGGCGCCACCTCGGCGGCCGACACGGCGACGGCGACGGCGCTGCCAGTGTCGGTGGATGTGGCGTTCGGGCTGTTGCTCGGGCGGGTGATGGCCGAGGCGGGGGCGGCGTTGGCGCAGGCCGCAGCCGCGGGGTCCTGCATAGCGGGGCCGATCGATCAGATCGCATTGGCCGAGGCCCTGCTCGGGCACGCGCCGGGCTCACCGTTGGTGGACCTGCTCGAGGGCCTGTGCCCGGGGGATGTGCATGACGCGGTGTTGATCGAGGCGATCGCCGCCTGGGAACGCGTCACCTCACTGGCTGCGGCGCGGCAGGGCGAGATGATCGCCGAGCTCGCCCGCCGCCGCGACGCCCAGCGGTTGGGTGAGTTCGTGGGTGACGAGGTCGCGTCGGTGCTGGTGATGTCCCGGTCGGTGGCGGAGGCAAAGGTCAACCTCGGGACCTCACTGCAGGTGTGGCCCGCGGTGAATGAGGCGTTGGTGGCTGGGGTGATCGATCACCGCAAGGCCACCGCCCTGGTCGACGGCGTCGGGCACCTCGACGACGACGCGGCCGCGGCCGTGCTGGACGCGGTGCTGCCGGTCGCGCCGGGTTTGACGGTGCCGGCGTTGAAGGCACGCCTGCGCAAGGTCGAGCTCACCGTGAACCCGGCCGCGGTCGCTGAGCGGCGCGCCCGCGACGCCGCGGACAGGTATGTGCGGGTCAGCCCGGCGCCGGGGGTGATGGCGTGGTTGACCGCGTACCTACCCGCCAAGGACGCGATGACGGTGTTCACCGCGATCGACGCAATCGCGGCGTCCGCCGACCCCGCCGACCCGCGCGGTGTGGCGGCGCGGCGCGCGGACGCCCTGACCGACCTCTGCACCGACATCCTCACCACCGGCATCGCCCCCACCACCGCACTGCCCGGCACAGCGGGACCGGGTCCCGGGACGGCGGGTCAGGCCGGCGGGACTCCGAAGGCCGGCGGGGTCTTGAAGACCGAGCAGGGGCGTCGTCCGCACCTGCAGGTGACCGCCGCCGCGACCACGTTGTTGGGGTTGGATGAGGTGCCCGGGGAGCTGGCCGGGTACGGGCCGATCCCCGCAGACCTGGTGCGGGCGATCGCGGCGGACGCGACGTGGCGGCGGATCTTCACCGACCCCGCCACCGGGTGTGTGACCGGGATCGGGCCGCGCGGGTACCGGCCCGGCGCCGACCTGACCGGAACCGTCCTGGCCCGGGACACAACGTGCACGTTCGTGGGGTGTCGGATGCCGGCGTGGCGGTGCGACCTGGACCACCGCGACCCCTACGACCACGACCACCCCGACCTCGGCGGGCAGACCTGCGCGGAGAACGTCCACTCGTTGTGTCGCCACCATCACCGGGCCAAGACCTACGGCGGCTGGCACCCCGACCTCGACGCCCGCACCGGCGACACGTGGTGGACCTCACCGACCAAACACCGCTACAAGCGACCCTCCGTCGACGTCAATCCCGAGCCGCCGCCACCCGACCGGCCCTGGTTGCACACACCCCAGCCCGACGACCCACCCTTCTGAACCGCGAACCCCTCTGAGCAGCGAGCCCTCTGAGAGGCGAGCCCTGCTGAGTAGCGAGCCCTCTGAGAGGCGAGCCCTGCTGAGTAGCGAGCCCTCTGAGAGGCGAGCCCTCCTCGCCGCCGACCAACTGAACCCGTGGAATCCGTCTACTAGGGCGTGTCGAACGGGGTGGTAAGGGTCCGCAGGAGGTTTGCCAGGCTCGTGCGGTCCGCCGGGGCCAGCGCCGCGAGCAGGGTCTGCTCGACGGCGAGCAGCTCCGACATTGCGGCGTCGACCTGGGTGCGGCCGCGGTCGGTGAGCTGCACGAGCACACCGCGCCGGTCTCCGGGCGTCGGGAGCCGCTCGACGAGGCGGTGCTGCACGAGCCGGTCGATCCGGTTGGTCATGGTCCCGGAGGTCACGAGCGTCTGGGTCAGCAGCGTGCCGGGGGACAGGCAGTACGGCTCGCCCGCGCGGCGCAGCGCCGAGAGCACGTCGAACTCCCACGGCTCGAGGCCGTGCCGCGCGAACGACCCTCGGCGCGCGAGGTCGAGGTGTCGGGCCAGCCGGGTCACCCGGGACAGGACAGTGAGCGGTTCGACGTCGAGGTCGGGCCGCTCGCGCCGCCAGGCGGCGACGATCCGGTCGACCTCGTCCTCGCCCCGTGAGTCCTGCGTGCCCGAGCCCGCTGCCATGGCTGCGAGGTTACTCGACATCGAGATAGCGGCCGGCAGGTCGCGGGTCGCGCCCGGCGGGTTCACCCGCGCCGGGGGCGCCGCGCCGTCAGGAGGCGCGCGGCGGGGAGGGGGTCCCCTGGGTCAACGTGGGCCGTCGTTCCAAGCCGCTGAGCCCGTTCCACGCGAGGTTGACGAGGTGCGCGGCGACGTCGGCCTTCGCGGGGCTGCGCGAGTCGAGCCAGTGCTGCCCGGTGAGCGCGACCATGCCGACGAGCATCCGGGCGTAGATCGGGGCCGTCTTCGGGTCGAGCTCCTGACGCGTGAACTGGTCGGCGAGCAGGTGCTCGACCTGGGTCGCGACGTCGCCGATCAGCGACGAGAAGGTGCCGGTGGCCTGCGCGACGGGCGAGTCGCGCACCAAGATGCGGAAGCCGTCGGTGTTGGTCTCGATGTAGGTCAGCAGCGCGAGGGCGGTTCGCTCGAGCAGCACCCGCGGGTGGCCGCCCGCGGTGAGGGGGTCGGTCAGGGCCGCCGTGAGCGCCTCGATCTCGCGGTCGACGATGACGGCGTAGATGCCCTCCTTGCCGCCGAAGTGCTCGTACACCACGGGCTTCGAGACCTGGGCGCGCGTGGCGATCTCCTCGACGCTCGTGCCCTCGAAGCCCTTCTCCGCGAACAGCTTGCGGGACACCGCGAGCAGCTGCTCGCGACGCTCCTTGCCTGTCATCCGCGCCCGTGCGGGTCGCTTGCTCTCGGAGGCCACGGGCCCATCATGCCGTGCATGACTGGCAGACTGTGGTCTCGGCGCAGCCCAGGGCCGCGCCACGAGTGCGCGGCACCGGTCTTTCGTGTCGCGCCGATCCGCCTTGGTGTAACGGCAGCACGCAGGCCTTTGGAGCCTTGCAGTCCAGGTTCGAATCCTGGGGGCGGAGCATTGCGGGCGCGGACGGAGGTCGTCCTGCGCGGCGGTAGAGTGGCGGCGCGACATATCCGCCCCCCCGGGGGAAAATCTCGGGCAGATCCGCAGGGAGTCCCGCGTCGTGAAATCCCCCCGCCCCGCCGCAGTCGTCGTCCTCGCCGCTGGCGAAGGCACGCGCATGCGCTCCACCGTGCCGAAGGTGCTCCATACGATCGGCGGCCGATCGATGCTCGGCCACGCGATGGCCGCGGCGGCCGAGCTCGAACCCGGCCGCGTCGTCGTCGTCGTCCGGCACGCCCGCGACCAGGTCGCCGCGCACGTGCGCGAGCTCGACCCGACCGCTCTCGTCGCGGACCAGGACGCCATCCCCGGTACCGGCCGGGCCGTCCAGTGCGCGCTGTCGGTGCTCGACGCCGCCGCGCTCGCCGACGTCGCCCGCACGGGTGACGCGTCACAGGGCCAGGCGGCCGGGCAGGTCGAGGGCGCCGTCGTCGTCATCGCCGGCGACGTGCCGCTGCTCGACGGCGCGACCCTCGCCGAGCTGCTCGCGGCCCACACGGAGGACGGCAACGCCGTGACGGTGCTCACCACGGACGTCGCAGACCCGACCGGGTATGGGCGCATCGTCCGCGAGTCGGGCACCGGCGACGTGCTCGCGATCGTCGAGCAGAAGGACGCCGACGACGCGCAGCGCGCCATCACCGAGATCAACTCCTCCGTCTACGTCTTCGACGCCGCGGCGCTGCGCCGCGCGCTCGCCCGGCTCGGCCGGGACAACGCCCAGGGCGAGGTGTACCTCACCGACGTGCTCGCGCTCGCGCGCGAGGACGGCGGCGCGGTGCGCGCGCTGCGCACGGACGACCCGGTCGCCGTCGAGGGCGTGAACGACCGCGTCCAGCTCGCCCGCCTGCGCGCCGAGCTCAACCGCCGCATCCTCGACGAGTGGATGCTCGCGGGCGTGACGATCGTCGATCCCGCCACGACCTGGGTCGACGTCGACGTCCAGCTGGCCCAGGACGTCACGCTGCTGCCGGGCACGCAGCTGTTCGGCGCCACCGCCGTCGAGGCAAACGCGACGATCGGCCCGGACACGACGCTCACCGACGTCCAGATCGGCGCCGGGGCGACCGTCGTGCGCACGCACGGCTCGGGCGCCTTCATCGGCGCCGACGCGCTCGTCGGACCGTTCGCGTACCTGCGGCCCGGAACCGTGCTCGGCACCCGCGGCAAGATCGGCACGTTCGTCGAGACGAAGAACGCGACCATCGGGGCGGGCTCGAAGGTGCCGCACCTGACCTACGTCGGCGACGCCACGATCGGCGAGGAGACCAACATCGGCGCCTCGAGCGTCTTCGTCAACTACGACGGCGTCTCCAAGCACCACACGACGATCGGCTCGTACGCGCGCACGGGCTCGGACAACATGTTCGTGGCCCCGGTGACCGTCGGCGACGGCGCCTACACGGGGGCCGGCTCGGTCATCCGCCGCGACGTCCCGCCCGGCGCGCTGGGCGTCAACTCCGGCTCGCAGCGCAACATCGAGGGCTGGGTGCTGCGCAGCCGGTCCGGCACCCCCGCCGCGACCGCCGCCGCCCGATCGCTCGCCGACCGCGGCGACGACGGCGACCTCTCGCCCCAGGCCCGCGCCGAGCGCGAGCGCGCCGGCCAGGCCGCCCAGGTCAGCCCACCCAAGCCACCGCCGCTGCTGCCGCAGCCGGCGGATCGCGCGCACGAGTCCATCACCGCAGCGACCGAGAAGGACACCCACCGATGATGACCGGGATCACGGCCCACGAGCACGAGAAGCGTCTCGTCCTCGTGTCCGGACGGGCACACCCCGCGCTAGCGGCGGCGGTGTCGCAGCAGCTTGGCAGCGAGCTCGTGCCGACGACCGCCTACGACTTCGCCAACGGCGAGATCTACGTGCGGTTCGGGGAGTCCGTGCGCGGCGCCGACGCGTTCGTGCTGCAGAGCCACGCGGCTCCGATCAACGTGTGGATCATGGAGCAGCTCATCATGGTCGACGCGCTCAAGCGGGCGTCCGCGAAGACGATCACCGTCATCGTGCCGTTCTACGGGTACGCCCGGCAGGACAAGAAGCACCGCGGCCGCGAGCCGATCTCGGCCCGACTGATGGCCGACCTGTTCAAGACGGCCGGCGCCGACCGGCTGATGAGCGTCGACCTGCACACCTCGCAGATCCAGGGCTTCTTTGACGGTCCCGTCGACCACCTCATGGCGCTGCCGCTGCTGGCCAACTACGTGCGCAGCCGAGTCGACTCGAGCAAGCTCACGGTCGTGTCTCCCGACGCCGGCCGCGTCCGTCTCGCGGACCAGTGGGCGGACCGCCTCGGCGCGCCGCTCGCGATCATCCACAAGCGGCGCGACCCCACCGTCCCGAACCAGACGAAGGTGCACGAGCTCGTCGGCCAGGTCAAGGGCCGCACCTGCGTCATCGTCGACGACATGATCGACACCGGCGGCACGATCGTCCAGGCCGCCGAGGCGCTCTTCGACAACGGGGCGGCGGACGTCATCGTCGCGTCGACCCACGCCGTCCTCTCGGGTCCGGCGGTCGACCGGCTGAAGAACTCGCGGATCTCCGAGGTCGTCGTCTCCGACACCCTGCCGATCCCCGACGAGCACCGGTTCCCGCAGCTGACCGTGCTGTCGATCGCGCCGCTGATCGCCCGCGCGATCCGCGAGGTGTTCGACGACGGCTCCGTGACGTCGCTATTCGACGGGCAGGCCTGACACCTCCCGCAACCGGCCGGCCCTCGCGGGGGCCGGCCGGCGTTGTTTTGGGGCCCAGGTTGTGTTGAGCCCCGGGTTGTGTGTTTGAGCCCCGGCGCCGGGCCGGGTAGACTCGTCAGGTTGCCTCGGCGAGGGACACCGTCGGTCAGGACTTCCTGACTGCAGCGGATCCGTAATCGACAAGGCGGTCGCCTCCGCGTGCCCGTCCTGTGCCCCGCGTCGAGGCCTAGCGCCGTTCCTCTTTGTGATCGTGTCTAGCCGTATCTGTCATCGTCTTTTGGAGTCTTCCGTGTCCGAGATCAAGCTCGTCGCCACAGCCCGCACCGAGTTCGGCAAGGGAGCGGCCCGCCGCACTCGCCGCGCCGGCCAGATCCCCGCCGTCCTGTACGGGCACGGCGGCGACCCGCTGCACGTCTCGCTCCCGGGCCACCAGACGATGCTGTCGCTCAAGCGCGCGAACGCGCTGTTCTCGATCGAGTTCGACGGCGAGCAGCACCTCGCGATCGCCAAGGACATCCAGCGCGACCCGGTCAAGGACGTCATCGAGCACATCGACCTGCTGCTCGTGACCCGCGGCGAGAAGGTCAGCGTCGAGGTTCTCGTGCGCGTCACCGGCGAGCCGTTCCCCGGCACGATCCACTTCGTCGAGATGCAGCGCATCGCGCTCGAGGCCGAGGCGACCAACCTGCCCAGCTCGATCGAGGTGTCGATCGAGGGGCTCGTCGCGGGCACCCAGATCCGCGTGGGCGACCTGGTCCTCCCCGAGGGCACGACGCTCGAAGAGTCGCCTGAGGGCATCGTCGTGACGATCGCCGAGCCGCAGAGCTCGGCCGCCGACGAGGCCGCCGACGCCGAGACCGCAGCCAACCAGGCCGCCGCCTCCGCCGCCGCCGCCGAGGCAGCGCCCGCCGAGGACTGATCGCCGCAGCGCCACCAGCTCGACTAGCAGCCCCCGAGCGCCGACGTCCTCCTGGACGCCGGCGCTCGGACGTTGCGGCGCACTGAGTACGGTTCACCGAGAACTCTGCCTACCGAACAAAGCGAAAGAAGTAGTCGATGCCGGACGGTCTGTGGCTCGTGGTCGGGCTCGGGAACCCGGGACCCGGATACGCGGGTAACCGCCACAACGTCGGCCAGATGGTCGTCGACGAGCTCGCGCGCCGGCACGGGGCCGCCTTCTCGGCCCGCGGGATCGGCGGCGCCCGCGCGGCGACCGCGCAGGTGCGGCTCGGCACGCTCCCCGGTGGCGCGCCCGGCCCGCAGGCGGTCCTCGCCAAGCCGGTCACCTTCATGAACACGTCCGGAGGACCCGTCGCCGGGCTCGCGCAGTACTACCGGGTCGAGCCCGGCAGCATCGTCGTCGTGCACGACGAGATCGACATCGCCTTCGCGGACCTGCGGCTCAAGGTCGGCGGCGGCGAGGGCGGCCACAACGGGCTGCGAGACATCACCAAGGCGCTCGGCAGCAAGGAGTACGTGCGCGTGCGGGTCGGCGTCGGGCGGCCGCCCGGCCGCATGGAGGCCGCGGACCACGTGCTGCGGGACTTCTCGGCGACGGAGCGCAAAGAACTGCCGTGGCTCGTGGACGCCGCGGCCGACGCCGTCGAGCTCACCATTACCGCAGGTCTCGAGAAGGCCCAGCTGAGGTATCACACGAAGGCGTGACGTTCGAGCCCCTTTGGGGCAATTTCACCCGGACATTCACCCGCCCCGAGCGGGCCATTCACCCGAATGCCGGAAGAACGGGTGAAATGGGACACATCGACCAGACCAGGTCGTACCTGGGCCTATACGCTCCTCTTCTACCCCGGCCCCCGGAACGAGGAGGAGACCGACATGACGCTCACGGCTGATCGCGAGCTCGAGTGGCAGCAGCCCTCCGATGACCGGCGTGGCCGCGCCGCTGGCCCACGCCGCTCGTGGGCCTCGGCCAACCCGTTCGTGGTGCGGTCGACCCCGCACAACGACTCCGAGCTCGGCGCGGACCGGTGGGCCCGCGCCGTCGCCCGCTACCGCCGCGTCGCCGTCGCGCTCGACGCCCTAGTCGCGACCGTGGTGACCTCCGGCTTCATGCTCGCGATCGTCGGCCGCCAGCCCGAGACGATCCCGCTGATCGTCCTCGGCGCCGTCGGGTTCGTCGCGTGCATCGCGATCAACCGCGGCTACGACGAGCGTTCGCTCGGCGACGGCCCGGGGGAGTACCAGGCAGTGGTGCAGGCTGGCCTGCTCGCCGCGGTCACCCTCATGGCCGTGAGCTACGCGTCGATGGCCGAGATCTCCCGTTCCCTCGTCTTCTTCGGTGTCCCGACGCTCGTGCTGCTCAGCTGCTTGACGCGCATCACCCACCGGCGGCTGCTTCAGCGCGAGCGCGTGCTGCGCGGCAGCGCGATGCGACGGACTCTCGTCGTCGGCGACCTCGCCGCGGTCGAGCGCGTCGTCGGGGACCTGCAGCGGCGGCCGCGCGAGGGCTACCACATCACCGGCGTCTGCGTCCCGTCGCTCGACGACGTGCAGCCGCGGTCGGACCTGCCGATCCTCGGCGCCGTCGCCGACGTCCCCCAGGTCGTCGCCGATCGCGGGATCGAGGTCGTCGTCGTGGCGGGCAAGTGCCTCAGCGGCGACGCGCTCCGGCGGTTGTCGTGGGCGCTCGGCCGCGCCGGAGCCCACCTCGTCGTCGCCCCCGACCTCGTCGAGGTGCACGCGCCGCGCATCTCGCTGCGGCCGGTCGCCGGGCTCTCGCTCCTGGAGGTCGAGGTCAGCGCACCCCGGCGCCGGCAGCTGGCCAAGGCCACGATGGACCGCGCCGTCGGGGTCGCGCTGCTGACCATCGCGGCGCCGATCATCGGCGTCGGCGCGCTCATGGTGCGGGCGACCTCGCCCGGCTCGCCGTTCTACCGCCAGACCCGGGTCGGGGTCGACGGCCGTACCTTCACCATGTGGAAGCTCCGCAGCATGTACCGCGACGCCAACGCGCGGCGGGACGCGCTGCTGGCCAGCAGCGACGGGGACGGGGTCCTGTTCAAGATGCGGGACGACCCGCGCGTGACCCCGGTGGGTCGGGTCCTGCGCCGGTACTCGCTCGACGAGCTGCCGCAGTTGATCAACGTGGTCAAGGGCGACATGTCGCTCGTGGGACCGCGGCCGCCGCTCGCCGAGGAGGTCGCCGCGTACGGGGACTCCGTGCACCGCCGGCTCCGGGTCAAGCCCGGCCTGACAGGCCTGTGGCAGATCTCCGGCCGGTCGGACCTGAGCTGGGAGGAGTCGGTCCGGCTCGACCTGCGGTACGTCGACAACTGGTCTGTCGGGATGGACCTGCTGATCCTGTGGCGGACGGCGCGGGCCGTGGTCCAGCCCTCCGGTGCGTACTAGATGCCGCCCGGCACGACGCGCAACGCCGCACCCGCACCACCGACCGCAGGCCCGCTAGGGGGACGAACGTGACCACAGTTGACGACGCGCGAAGCCTGGCGCAGGACGGGGTCGGCGACGAGATGGTGGACCAGAGCGCCCCCGAGGGGCCGACCCAGCAGGTCGACTGCCTCATCGTGCACCAGTTCGACGCCGCCCGGCCCTCGCCCGGCGGGATCGACACCTGCATCCGAGGCCTGATCACGTACTCGCCGGCCGGCATGACCATCGCCATCGCCGGTGTGGACAGCGGTGCGCCGGTCGCTGGCCGCACGCTCGGCGTGTGGGAGCTGCACCAGATCGGCGGCCGCGACGTGTGGTTCCTGCCGGTCGCGCGCCTCGACCCGGGCAATCAGGCACGCCTGATCCCGCACGCCCTGCGGCTCATGGCCGGGGTGTCCAAATACCGTTCCCGCCTGCCCCAGGCGAGCGTGATCCACGCGCACCGGGCCGACACTGCGCTCGCCGTGCGCACGCTGCTCGGGCACCCGCTCGTCTACTTCATCCACACCCAGGAGGGCGGGCTCACGAGCGCGACCTCGGACTCGGTCTGGCGGTTCGCCGGGCGCGCGCACGCGGCCATGGAGCGGTCCGTCGTCGGCGGCGCGGCGGGCGTCGTCGTGTTCAACCCCGCCTACGCCGAGGTCGTGCACGAGCACAACGAGCTCGCGATCTTCTCCCCGACCTGGTTCGACCCGGCCCTGCTCGCCTGGGCCGACGAGCCGGCCGAGCCGCACCGGGTGGTCTGGGTGGGCCGCCTCGAGGAGCCGAAGGACCCGGCGCTCGCGCTCGAGGTCTTCAGCCGGCTGCTCGAGGCGGGCGACGACCTCCCGTGGACGCTCGAGATCGTCGGCGCGGGCACGCTCGCTACGGACCTCGAGACGAAGGTGGCGGCTCTCCCCGCGCACGTCGCGGAGCGGGTGCGGCTGCGGGGTCGGCTGACCCCGCGCGAGGTCGCGGAGGTGATGGGCGGGTCGGGCGTCTTCCTCATGACCTCGCACCCCGGCTACGAGGGTTTCCCGATGGTTCTCGTCGAGGCGCTCGCGTCGGGCCTGCCTGCCGTGGTGACCGAGGGTTCGGATACGGGTGGCATCATTTCTCGGGGGCTCAACGGAATGGTGAGCGCCCGCGACCCCGGCCTGCTGGCGGCTGCGATCATGAGTGCGGTGTCCTATGACCGGGACGTCGTACGCAAGAGCGCGGACGCCTACAGCGCCCCCGAACTGGTTGGAAGGATCTTCGATGCGACCTTCCCCACCGAGAAGTGACGGCCCGGAAGTGATCATGGCGGTGCATCCGTCCGGCGTCGTGACTCTCGCCGGGCGGGAGCTGTTTCTGGGTGACCAGGCGGAGCTCCTCGCGCGCATCGAGTCGCTGCTGCCGGCCCGGGGCGTGCTCGCGGTCATCACGCCGAACGTCGACCAGACGTTGAACTACATCCGCATCCCCGACCTGCGGCGCGCATATGACGAGGCCGAGATCCGGATCACCGACGGGTTCCCCCTCGTCAAGCTCGGCCAGCTGCTCGGCGCGTCGCGGCTGCAGCGCCACACGGGCGCGGACCTGCTCCCGCTCGTGTCCGAGCGCTCGCTCCGCAACGGGTGGCGCATCGCGGTCACCGGCGGCGAGGAGCACGTCGCGCAGGCCGCGGCCGACAAGCTGCGCAAGCTGTACGACGCCGACGTGGTCGCCGTCCCCTTTCCCTACATCTCCTCGGTCGAGGACGACGCGTCGCGCAAGGTCGTCGACGAGCTCGTCCGGATCCAGCCGGACCTGGTCTTCGTGTGCCTGGGCTCGCCCAAGCAGGACGTGTGGGTGTCGCACTGGCGGTCCGAGCTTCCGCCGGCCCTGTATATCGGCGCCGGCGCAGCGGTCGACTTCGTCGCCGGCACCAAGAAGCGCGCCCCGAAGGTCGTCCAGCGCCTCGGCGGGGAATGGTTCTACCGGATGGTCCAGGAGCCCCGCCGGCTCGCCTGGCGCTACCTCATCCGCGGTCCGCGGTTCCTGTACATCGCAGCCCGCTCCCTGATCGTGGCCCGGGAGGGCACCAGGTGACGCCCACCGTGTCGTGCGTGATCCCCACGCACGGTCGCGACCATCTCCTCGGCGAGGCCATCGCCTCCGTCGTCGCCCAGCGGCACCCGCCGACGGAGGTCTTGGTCGCGGACGATCTCGGGTCCCCGGCCACCCGCGCGTGCGTCGAGGAGTGGGCGGCCCGGGCGCCGCTGCCCGTGCGTTACGTCGACGCGAGCGGCACCGGCTGGACGTCCGCCGGCGCCTCGCGCAACGCGGGCGTCGCGCGCGCGACCGGCGACGTCGTCGCGTTCCTCGACGACGACGACACCTGGGAGCCCGACTTCCTTGGCTCGGTCGTGCCCGCGCTCGTGGCCGACGGCGTCGACTTCGCGGTGGGCTGGACCGCCGCCGACGCGGGCGAGCGCGCGTACCACATGGAGCGGATGCGACCGGGGCTCGGCGTCGGCGACGTCGTCGCGCGCAACCCGGGCTTCGTGGGCAGCAACTTCGTGATGCGCCGCGAGGCGTTCACCCGACTGGGCGGCTTCGACCCGGAGCTGACCGTCTCCAACGACCAGGATCTGCTCGTGCGAGCGCTGGCGGCCGGCCTGCGCTACGCCGTCGTCCCTGAGGTGCTGGTGCGCAACCGGATCCACGCCGGGCCGCAGCTGACGGACAAGACCGAGCGGCGCGTGCACGGCATCGAGACCTACCTGTCCAAGCACGGCGACCTCATGACGACCGACGACCGGCGCTACATCCGCTCGCAGATCTCGAGCATCCGGCGGGTGATCGGGCCGACGCGCAGCATCCGGTGGCGGTCGACGGCGTCGCTCGCCTGCTATCGCCTCGTCGAGGCGGTCCGGCCGTGACGGCGCCGGAGGCCCTCGCCCGCCGGCGCCGCCTGCCGGCGCGCGAGCACGGCGCCGGGTGGATCTCGGCCGGCTGGGAGCACCGGGTGCAGGTTGGACTGATCGTGACCGTCTGGCTCGGGGTCCTCGGGCCGCTGCTCGTCCAGAGCGTCACCGAGGGCAAGGGCTTCACCCCGATCGACCAGGAGGCCGCGCCGCTGACCGGCCTCGCGAGCGCCGTCACGACCGCCGCGAACGGCCTCATCGTGCTGGCGTGCGCCGCGGTGGTGCTGGCGTGCCTGCCCGCGCTCGCGTGGCGCACCGCGGGCGTGCTCGTCCTGCTCGTCGCGCCGTGGGGGATCGCCGCGGTGCAGCTCGTCGTGCTGGGGCGCCCTCCCGGGGCGCCCGCCCTGATCTACCCGGCGGTCGCGGCCGCGTTCTGGGCGCTGCGACCGCGCCGCGCCGCGATCGAGACCGTGGGCTACCTCACGGGCGCGACGGCGCTCGTGAGCCTGCTCCTGGGCGCACTGCTGCCTGACGCGGGCCGGTATCCGCTCGAGACGGCCGGCCTGGAGAAGGTCATCGGGCCCGCCGGCGTGCTGTCGGGGGTGATGCCGACGGGCAACAACCTCGGCCTGCTCCTGGTCGTCGGACTGCCGACGGTCTTCGCCATCCGGCGCGTCGCGCTGCGGTGGGTCGCGCTCGGGGCCGTCGCGCTGGCGCTCGCGTGGACGATCTCGCGCACCTCCTGGGTCGCCGCGCTCGTCGTGCTCGTCATGCTGGCCGCCCTGGCCTGGCTCCCGCGCCGCGGCCAGCTCGCGGGCCTGGGGCTCGGCCTGCTCGCGCTCGTCGGGCTCGTGGTGCCGTTCGTCACGAGCGACCCCGATCGCTTCACCCACCGCGCGGGCTACTGGATCGCGACGCTCGACGCCTGGCGGGACAGCCCCCTGGTGGGGTACGGCGCCGACTACTTCAAGCAGATCGCCAACACGCCCGCCGACCTTGGCGGGTACGCCTACCACGCGCACAACCAGGGGGTGCAGCTGCTGATCACCGGCGGCCTCCTGCTCACCGTGGCGGTGCTCGCGCTGCTCGCCCTGGCCGCGGTGCGCGCCGTCCGCCTCGCCGCCGCCGGCGTGCCCTGGGCCGCGGGGTGGCTGGCGGCGCTGCTCGCCGTCGGGGTGCTCGAGGTCCCGCTCGGCTTCGTCGATCGCATGATGTTCCTGCCCGTCACCCTCGTGCCGCTGTGCCTGCTGCTCTGCGCCGACCGGACCGACGACGACCCTGCCGGCCCCGTGCCGGGCGTGACGGCGTCGTCGGCCAGGCCCCCGGCGGGGGCAGCCCATGGGTGAGGTCCTCGTGTCCGCCCGCGGGCAGGTCGACAATCTCGGTGACTCGGTCCTGCGGCGCGGGCTGCTGCGCGCCCTTCGCCCGGCGGGGGACCTCGTCGTCAACGTCGTCGGGATGCCCGCCGGCTATCGCGCGGGGCTCGGGCTGGGTCCGAGCGACCGGCTCGTGGCCGACGCCGGCGCGTGGGGCCCGCTGCTCGCGCGCGGCCTGCTGCGCGGCGGCTTCTACGCCTACAACGCCGGCGAGACCTACGCCGACCCGGCCTACGCGCGGCACTGCCTCGGCTCGCTACCGCTGCTGCTCGCCGGGCGGCTGCGCGGTGGCCACGCGGTGCACACCGGCTTCGGGATCCGGGCGCCGCACCCGGTCTGGGGTCGCGCCGTCCGGATCGGCCTCGCCGCCTGCGACGAGGTGAGCTGGCGCGACACCCCCAGCCGCGACGCGATCGGCGTCGGCAACGTCGCCCCCGACTGGGCCTACGCGGAGGGCGCGCCCTCGGGTGACGTCGAGCGCGCGGCGGACCTCGTGGGCCGCGACGTGCTCGCCGTCTCGCTGCGCTTCGACCGGCCGCTGCCGGACGACGGGTGGGTCGCGGCCGTCCGGGCGGCCGCGCGCAGCCGCGGCCTGACCATCGTGGCGTTGCCGCAGGTCGGGCGGGACTCCGAGCGTGCCGAGCTGCTGGCGCGTCGGCTCGGGGGCGATCTGCTGGCGTGGGACGGGCAGGACCACGCCGCCCGCGAGGAGGTCGTGCGGGCAGTGCTGCGGCGGTCCTCGATGGTCGTGAGCGACCGCCTGCACGCCCTCGTGCTGGGGCACACCGAGGGTGCGCTGCCCGTCGGGTTCGGCACCGCAGGGGTCGAGAAGCTCGCGCGCACGCTTGCGACGGTCGGGGCGGCGGACGTCGCGTTCCACCAGGGCGAGGTCACGAGCCGGCGCGCCGTGCAACGGATCGACGAGATCGACGCGCAGCGGGTCGAGCTGCTGGGATGCGTCCGGCCCGCGCGCGAGCGGCTCGACGCGCTCGGCGGCCGCATCCTCGCGCTCGCGACGAGCGGGGCGGCCGGCTCCCGGCTCCGGCAGCCGAGCCCGGGGGTGCGCCGGTGAGCGCGCTCTCCGACGTCGCCGCGAAGGGCACCGCCGTCTCAGTCGGCGCTCAGCTGGTCCGCTTCGTGCTGCAGATCGGCTCGATGATCGTCCTCGCGCGGCTGCTCGTGCCGGCGGACTTCGGGCTCGTGGCGATGGTGACGGCGGTGATCGGTGTCGCCGAGATCGTGCGCGACCTCGGCCTGTCGACGGCCGCGATCCAGGCGCGCACGCTCAGCGAGGCCGAGCGGTCGAACCTCTTCTGGGCGAACACCGCGCTCGGCACCGCGTGCGCGGGCATCGCGCTCGCGCTCACGCCCGTGATCGTCGCGATCTACGACGAGCCCCGGCTGAGCCAGGTCGTCCCCCCGCTCGCCGCCGTCTTCGTGCTGTCTGGGCTGGACACGCAGCTGCGGGCGGACCTCGCGCGCTCCCTGCGGTTCCGGTCGCTCGCCACCTCCGACGTCATCTCGCAGGGCACCGGCATGCTCGCGGCCGTGCTCCTCGCGCTCGCCGGCGCCGGGTTCTGGGCGCTCGTGGCGCAGCCCGTCGTTGCCGCGTTCATGAGCCTCGTCGTGAACGCGGTCAACTGCCGCTGGGTGCCGGGGCGGCCGCGGCGGTCGGTCTCGATCCGGCCGTTCCTGCGGTTCGGGGTGCGGCTGATGGGCACCCAGGCGCTGTCGTACGGCACCAAGAACATCGACAACATCGCCCTCGGCGCGGTGTGGGGCCCGGCCTCGCTCGGCCTGTACAGCCGGGCCTACCAGCTCCTGATGACCCCCCTGAACCAGATCAACACACCGCTGACGCGCGTGGCGGTCCCCATCCTGTCCAAGCTGCAGGACGACAAGGACACGTTCGTGCGGTACGCCGGGCGCGCGCAGCTCGTGGGCTGCTACGTGACCGCGACGATGCTCATCGTCGCCGCCGCGCTCGCGGACCCGCTGATCAGCCTCCTGTTCGGCGACACGTGGGAGGGGCTTGCGCCGATCTTCGCGCTGCTCGCCCTCGGCGGGGTCTTCCGCTCGATCTCGCAGCTGTCGTACTGGCTGTTCCTCGCGACTGGCCGCACGGGCTCGATGCTCCGGCTCGACGTGTGGTGCCAGCCGCTGATGATGATCGTCATCGTCGCGGGCGTCCCGTGGGGCCCCGAGGGCGTGGCGATCGGGCACCTCGTGGCGTACTCGTCGTACTGGGTCGTGTCGCTGATCGCCGTCGGGCGCGTCACCGGCATGTCGGTGCGGCCGCTGTTCATCAAGGCGGTGACCGCCGTCGGCCTCGTCGGCGTCCCGAGCGCCGCGGCGGCCTGGGGGGCCACCCACCTCGTCGGTCCGGCGTGGGCTCAGCTGGCCGTGGGCTGCGTTGCCGCGGTCGCCGTCATCGGCCTCGTCGCCCTCGTGCTCCCGGTGGTGCGCCGCGACCTGGCGTTCCTGCTCGAGTTCCTGCGCCGCGCCGTCCGGCGCTGAGCTGCCGAACTGGGAGTCGTGGTCCCGGAATCGCCGTCGACGTCACCACAACTCCGAGGTCGAGGCGCGGTCGGTCGCGACCGACGTCCCGCCACGACCCGCCAGGTCGGGCGCCGAGAGCGCGAGTGTGGGCGTTCGGCTCCATGCGGCGCTGGTGTGGGCGATCGGTCCCCTGATCGGGGGCAGATTCATATGGTGGGAGCAACGCCCCTGTTGAAGGAGCGTTGTGATGGTCAAGTTCCCTGAGGGCACTCGGGCTCGGTTTGTGGATCTGGTCTGTGGTGGTCTGAGTGTTGAGGCTGCTTCTGCGCGTGTCGGTGCTGTTGGGGCCACGGGTTTCCGGTGGTGGGCCCAGGCTGGGGGGATGGAGCTGCGCAGTGGGCGCTTGGGTGGTCTGGCTGACCCGGGGCCACGAACGGATCGCGACGCCAGCGAGCGGATGGTGACGTTGGCCGATCGGGGGATGATCGAGATGGGCCGGCGCACGGGCATGAGCTATGCCTTGATCGGGCAGGCGATCGGTCGGGACAAGTCCGTGGTCTGGCGAGAGGTCAGGCGCAACGCGGGCCCGGACGGGGCCTATTACGCCTCGCTCGCCCATGCCAGGGCCCATCAGGCCCGGCGGCGGCCGAAGCCGTTGAAGCTGGTCGCGAACGCGCCGTTGTGCGCGCAGATCGCTGCGTGGATGGACGTCGGGTGGAGCCCGAAGCTGATCTCGTCGATGCTGGCGCTCACCTTCGCCGATGATCAGGGGATGCAGGTGAGCCACGAGACGATCTACCGCGCTCTCTACGTCCAAAGTCGCGGGAACTTGCGCGCTGACCTGGCCAAGAAGCTGAGTTTGCAACGCAAGAAGCGAGTTCCCCATACCGCTGACCGGCACAAGAGCAGCCCCTACAAGGAGGCGTTCAAGATCAGTGACCGGCCAGCCGAGGTCGAGGATAGGGCGATCCCTGGGCACTGGGAAGGTGACCTCATCATCGGCCGCAACGGGACCGCGATCGGCACTCTGGTCGAGCGCAGCACCCGATTCACGATCTTGCTGCACCTGCCCGACGATCACAGTGCAGGCGCGGTCGCGGCAGCGATGATCCGCGAGATGAGCAGCCTGCCCGAACATCTGCGTCGCTCGATCACCTGGGACCGCGGAACCGAGCTCGCCCACTACGCCCAGATCCAGACCGCGCTCGACGCGACGCTCTACTTCTGCAACCCGCACTCACCCTGGCAGCGCGGCACGAACGAGAACACGAACCGGCTCCTGCGATTCTGGTTCGAAAAGGGCTCCGACCTGGCCGTACATACCCCCGCGGACCTGCATCGAGTTGCGGCTACCTTGAACCGCAGACCCCGCCCGACCCTGGACCTACAAACCCCAGCCGACCGGCTGAACCAGCTGCTACTCGCCGCATAACCCCCGGCGTTGCTCCCACACCTTGACTTTGCCGGGTGTCGGACCCGCAGATTGCGCACACGCGCGCGCTCAAGAGCAGAACGCCCGCACTCGTAGCTACCCTTGCGGCCGCCGGCGCCGGCGACGGCCGTGGCGACGGGCGACTGCCGGCGGGCTCGCTCGGACCTCATCGAACGCCCGGAGCCAGCGCGGGTGGGAGCTGCTAGGGCGCGGGAAGCGAGCCTCGCCGGCTGGGGGTCAGCGGTCGGCGCGTGAGGACCGGCGCGTCGTGGGGTCCGCGCTGGTCTGCGTGAGCGGATCGTCGCCGCCGTCCAGGGCGGTGAAGCCATCGCTCAGCGCCGGGGACTGCCCGGTCTCCAGGGCGGGGACCGGGGGCGGGTCACCGGCGAGCTGCGGCTCGGGGGCCGGCGCCTCGGGAGCGGACGCCTCCGGGGTCGACGCCGAAGCCTCGGCGGTGATCGGCGCGTCGTCCGGGGCGGCGGCGCCGTCGAGCTCGACGACGGCGGGGTGGTAGCTGTAGGTGCGCGAGCCGCCGTCGCGCCGGGGTGCGCGGTTGAGCACGAGGCCGAACAGGCGCGCGCCCACGGTTGAGAGCATCTCGATCGAGTCCTTGAGCTGGTCCCGGGTGACGATGCCGGCGCCGGCGACGAGCAGGACGCCCTCGGTCAGCTTGCCGAGCACGGCAGCGTCGGTCACGGGCAGCAGGGGCGGGGAGTCGAAGAGCACCATCTCGTAGCGGCTCTTGAGCTCGTCGAGCACCTGCGCCATGCGCTCGGAGCTGACGAGCTCGCTCGGGTTCGGCGGGATCTGGCCCGACGTGAGCACGTGCAGGCCGCTCTGACCGGGCACCTGGATGACGTCGTCGAGCGTCGCGCGCCCGATGAGGACGGTGGTCAGGCCGGCGGAGCCCTCGAGCTCGAGGTAGTCGGCGACCGACGGCCGCCGCAGGTCGGCGTCGACGAGGCAGATCCGCACGCCGGAGTCGGCCAGCGCGTGCGCGAGGTTGATCGCGGTGACCGACTTGCCCTCGGTGTCGCGGGACGAGGTGACGACGATCGAGTGCGGCCGGTGCGCGGCGTCGATGAACTGCAGGTTGGTACGCAGCTGCCGGTACTCCTCCGCGCGGCGGGTGAGCGTTGCGGCGATGACCCGGCGGTCCTTGCCGGAGGTCGTCGGATCGAACGTGATCGTGCCGAGCAGGCTCGACTCCGTGACGCGGCGCAGGTCGGACTCGGCGCGCACCTTCGTGTCGAGGCTCGTGCGCACGAGCGCCCAGCCGAGCGCGAGGATCAACCCGAGCAGAGCACCCATGCCCACGGCCTGCTGCAGGTCGGGCGCGAACGGCGCCCCGGGCACGGTCGCGGGCGAGATGACGGTCACGACGACGGACTGCGTGTCGTCGACCGTCGGCGGCGACAGCTGCCCGACCGCGGCCGCGAGCTGCACGCTGACGGCGTCGGCGAGGCCCGCGGCCTGCTGGCCGGAACTGTCCGTCACCGAGATGTCGATCAGGGCGGTGCTCGCCTGCACCGCGGCGGTGACCCGTCCGCGCAGCGCGCGCGCGGTGGTGTCGAGCCCGAGCTTTTGGATCACCGGCTCGAGCACGAGCGGCGACCGGGCGACCTCGGCGTAGGTCTGGGCCTGGCGCTCGCTGAAGGACGAGCCCTGGTTCAGGTCGGAGACCGAGTCGCCGAACGCGGTCGCGACGAGCACGGTGGTCTGCGCGCGGTACTGCGGTGTCTGCAACGCCGCGTACCCCGACCACGCGCCCGCGCCGAGCACCGTCATGACCGCGATGGTCACCCAGTGAAGGCGAAGCACATGCAAGAAGTCGCGAAGTTCCACCGGTTCCCCTTAGCCGTCAGCGGACCACCGGTCGAGGCACGATGCCGCATTTGACCGCGATGCGCAGTGTGCGCAGGGTGCCGATGTTACCTCGGGCTCCTTGGACCCCGGGCTGGGGGCAGCGGGTGGTTTTTCGTGGCGTCGATCGCCGATCGGTAGGCGGCCGCGTGCTGGGCGCCGATGCGGGACCAGTCGCGATCGGCGAGATCGGGCGGTGCCGGGCGGGCGGAGTCGCCGACCTGATGGAACGCGGCGGTGAGCGATTCGGGCGTCAGCTCGCCGTCGTACAGCAGCACCCAGTCCGGCCCGACCTCCGCGGCCAGGGCCAGCGTGCTGGGCGTCCGGGGCACCAGCACGGGCCGGTCCAGCGAGAGCGCGACCAGGAGCGTGGCCGAGTTGTGCAGCTCGCGGTAGGGCAGGACCACCAGCGCGGCCTCGGACACCTCGGCCACGAGCGTCTCGTCGTCGACGAACTCGAGCCGCGCGCTGATCCGGGCGTCGGCCGCGGTCGCGGCGGTCACCAGTTCGCTCCAGTACGGCGAGAGCGGGCGGCCGACGACGCGCAGCGTCAGGTCCGGGTCCGCCACCTCGGCCAGGCACTCGAGCAGGCGGTCGACGCCCTTGTACGGGCGGATCAGGCCGACGTAGAGCAGCCGACCGGGCACGGCCGCCGGCCGGTCGTAGCGCGCGAACCGGTCGCGGTAGTGCCCGAGCGGGATCCGCACGTTGCGCCGGGACGGGTCGACACGCGTCGTCGGGTTGAGCTGGATCGCGAGCGTCGTCCAGCGGTCGAGCCAGCCCAGCAGCAGGCGCTCGACCGGGTCGCCCGTCTCGTGCGGGTCGACGTTGTGCTCGGTGCGGACGATGGCCGTGCGGGTCAGCCGAAGCCGCAGGAGGAGCACGCACAGCGCGGCGCGGACGATCGGGCGCTTCCACCGCGCGGTCGGGCGGGTCAGGCGCTCCGGCCAGTGCACGTGGAGCACGTCGTAGCCCCCCGCGAGCGCGCGCCGCCAGGTGAAGTACTCGAGCGTGATGTCCGCCGGCAGGTCGTGCACGATCTGGTCGACGTACCGGGTCGTCCCGTCCGGGGGGTCCAGGACCTGCAGCACCCTCATCCGAGCGCCTCGTCCGGGGTCGGGTCGGCGGCCGGGGCCGGCTCGTTCGCCAGGCGCCAGCACCCCGCGAGCACGAAGAGCGTCAGGTAGAACGTCGTCGAGTACAGGAAGGTGTTGGCCGCGATCGCGTTGACGAACGTCCCGGCGAGCACGGCGAGCGCGAACGACGGGGCGACGTCGGTGGTCCGGCCGATCGTGCGCAGCATGCGCGCGCCGAAGACGGCGGCGGCGCCGAGCACGAAGGCGAGCCCGACGACGCCGTTCTCGGCGAGGATCCGGACGTACTCGTTGTGCGGGATGTTCCCGACCAGGATGATGTCGCCGCGCGTGGCGCCGACCCCGTTGCCGAAGATCGGGTGCTGGCGCCAGGAGTCGAGCACCTTGCCCCACGCCTCGATCCGCCAGCCGAGCGAGTTCTCCTTGCTCAGGGGGTCGGCGCCAGGCCCCGTGAACTCGGCGAGCCGGCTCTGGCCGACGTCCGACTGGGCGGCCAGGTACGCGACGAGCGCGACGCCCACGACCGCGAGGAGCACGCGCTCGATGCGCGCGTGCCGCAGCGTGAACACGTACACGAGCGCCATGACGAGGAACGTCACCACGCCGCTGATCGTGCCGGTGGCGGCCTGCGCCGCGACGAACACGAGGAGGAAGGCGATGTTCAGCCCGCGCCGCGGGGCGCGCGCGAGCAGCAGCGCGAAGGTCGCCAGGTTGCACAGCGCGAACAGCGCCGCGGCCGGGTTGGACTGGGCGAGGGTCCCGGCGGCGCGGTTCAGGCCGTCGATCTGGCTCCCCGTCCCCGTGATCAGCTGGTAGATCGCCACGAGCGCGGGGATGAAGCCGACGAGCTGCACGATGCGCGCGAGCTGGAACGCGGTGAATCGCCCCGACACGTTGATCGTGATGAGCACGACGCTCAGCGCGCTGATCAGGCGCACCGCCTCGCCGAACGTCACCGCCGCGCCAAACCGGGGTGCGCCGTAGAGGGCAGACAGGACGAGGAAGCCGGAGATCCCGAACAGCACGAGCAGCCAGGAGCTCGCGCGCCACGACACGAGCAGGGCGAGGCCGATGAGCGCGACCGCGATCCCGCCGGTCGCGAGCTGCCCGGCATTGTCGACCAGGGCGCGCACGCCGATCGCGGCCGCCAGGATCACGAGCGCGTACCGCGACCCGACGACGACGAGGATCGGTGCCGCGGCGAGGACGTAGATGAGGACGGTGGGCAGGCCCGCGACCCCGGCCAGGGCGACCGCGACCGCGGTGAGGCCGACGATCGTCGCCGCGAGCGCGCGGTCCTGGACCCCGTACCAGACCTGCTGGGCGCGGTCGGCGGCGGGTCGCCGAGTCCCGCGCCGCTCGCGCACGGCGGCTTCGATCATCACGCGCCTCCGGTGCTCAGGGTGTGCGGATGCTAGCACGCACGCTGCTAGTGTCCGGCGGCATGAACCGGACATCGAGGCGCGCCGCGTGAGGGTGCAGTTCCTCGTGATCCTCGTGTCGCGGGGGATCGGCAGCCTGTTGCAGGCGGCGGTGCTGATCCTGCTGGCCCGGGCCGTGCCGGCGAGCGTCTTCGGGCTCGTGAACGCCGTCATCGGCATCGTCGGCCTCGTGCTGGTGGTCACCGGGCTGGGCATGTCCACCTACGTGCCGCGGGCGCGCGCCTTGGGCCGGTCGGCCGACGTCGCCGCCGCCCTGCGGCTGAACACGATCTCGAACGTCGTCACCGGCCTCGCCCTCGCCGGCGCAATCGTGGCCTGGACCAGCTGGGGCGGCCTGCCGGTCGGGCTTGCGATCATCGGCGCGTCCCTGGCGCTCGAGCGCAACGTCGACACCCTCCTGGGGGTCCCGATCGCCGACGGCGACTCGCGGACCCCTGCGGTGTCGATGCTGCTGCGCCGCTCCGTGTCTCTCGCCGCGCTGCTGGCGGGGATGTGGGCGGGCCTCGAGCCGCTCTGGGCGTACGGCGCGGGGCTGCTCCTCGGCGCCGTCGCGGGCCAGCTGCACGTGCGCCACGTCCTCGACGTCGACCGGACGACGGGCCGCAGCCCGACGCCGGACGTGCTGCGGCAGGCGTGGCCGTTCCTCGTGAGCAACGTGACCGCGCAGGCCCGAACGCTCGACACCGCGATCGTGGCCGCGACGCTCAGCGCCGCGTCGGCCGGGCTGTACGCCGCGGCCGCCAAGCTCGTGCAGCCGTTGCTGCTCATCCCGCAGACCGTCGGCGCGGTCGTCACGCCGCACGCGGCGCGCCTCGAGCCGCGCGCGGCGCGCCGGCTCGGGCTCCGGCTCTCGGCCGTGTTCTGCGCGAGTCTCGCGCCGATCGTCCCGCTCATGCTGGTTGCCGAGCCCCTGGTCGTGTTCGTGATGGGCGATGCGTACGCCGGTGCGGGGCCTGCGCTCGCGTGGAGCCTCGCGGGCCTGCCCTTCATGGCGCTCGCGGCCTCCCTCGGGGGGCTGCTGCAGGGGCAGGGCGCCGAGCGGCTCGTCGCGGTCAACGGCACCGTCTTCGGGCTCCTGATGATCCCGGCCATCGCGGCCGGCGCCGCGAGCGCGGGGATCGGCGGCGCGGCCGCCGGGCTCGGGCTGTCCTACCTGCTGCGCTCGGCGGTGCTCGTCCGGGCGGTGGCCCGGCTCGGGAGCGTCCGCTAGGCCGGCATCCGGGGCCTACGGGCCCACGCGGAGGCTGTTCGGGTGAACGCCGCCAGGTCGCTATCGGGTGAATTGTGCCAACTGTGACCGAACTGTGGGGTTCGTCACCTTATGCTCGCCCGGTCGGGACGTTGTGGCCCGGTGGATCGATGCGGGTGGGCGACGAGGCGCGGTGCCTCGGTCTGCCTTCTCGCGACCTTCCCGTCTCGCCCGTTCGAGAGGCTGGCCATGCGCGCCGATTTCCCCACTCTCCGCCGTGTCGTGGCGGCCGCCGCCGCCGCAAGCCTGCTTGCCGCCGGTCTCGCCGTCGCCGCGGGCCCCGCGGTCGCGGACACCGCGCCGACCGATCCGGGGATCCCGGCCACCGTCGCCGCGGACGGGCTGCCGACCGTCCAGATCGACGGCGTGGCGTGGTCGCAGGTGATCGTGGGCGGGACGGTGTACGTCGCGGGGCAGTTCACGACGGCGCGGCCCGCTGGCGCGGCGGCCGGCACCTCGACGACGGCGCGCGCCAACCTGCTCGCCTACGACCTCGCGTCCGGGGAGCTGATCACCAGCTGGGCGCCGACCCTGAACGGGCCGGCGTATGTCATCACGGCCTCGCCCGACGGGACGCGGCTGTACGTCGGCGGCGACTTCACCCGGGTCAACGGGGCGACTCAGAACCGGTTCGCCGTGCTCAACCGCGCGACCGGCCAGCGGGTCACCAGCTTCAACCCGAACCCCAACGCCGCCGTGCGCGCGATCGCGGCGACGGCGAGCACGGTCTACTTCGGCGGGAACTTCACGACCGCGAACGGCAACACTCGCAACCGGCTCGCCGCGGTGAGCGCGACCACCGGTGCGCTGCTGTCGTGGACGGCATCGGCGCAGTCCGCCCAGGTCGAGGCGATGGTCTTGAGCCCGGACAACACGCGACTCATCGTCGCCGGGCGGTTCGAGCGCCTGGCCGGGGTCGCCGCGCGCGGCTCGGGAGCGCTGTCGACCACGACTGCCGCCGTGCTGCCGTGGGCCGCGAACCAGGTCGTGCAGAACTACGGCTACCAGGCCGGGGTGACGAGCCTGTCGTCGGACGGGACCTGGGTCTACGGCACCGGCTTCATCCTGGTGGCCGCGGGCGGGACCGGGAACCTCGAGGGCGCGTTCGCGGCGAACGTCATGACCGGCGCCGTCCGGTGGATCGAGGACTGCCACGGTGACACCTACTCGGTGTTCGCGAACCCGGGCGGCGATGCGATCTACACCGTCGGGCACGCCTACTTCTGCGGCAACATCGGCGGCTACCCCGAGAAGACCGGGTTCCAGGGCTACGCCTACGCGCAGGCCTTCTCGAAGCAGGACGTGATGACGATCACGCCCGGGGTCCCGATCGTGACCCACCCGTCCGGGACCGACTGGCAGGGCAGGCGCGCTCCCGCGCTGCTCGACTACTTCCCCGCGTTCACGCCCGGCGCGGCGACCGGCCAGGGCCAGGCGGGCTGGAGCGTCACGGGCACCGCGGACTATGTCGTGTACGGCGGGGAGTTCCTCACCGTCAACGGCCAGCCCCAGCAGGGCCTGGTCCGGATGGCCGTGAGCACGCTGTCGACCAACGACCTGGGCCCGCAGGGGTCCGCGAACTCCCTGCGGCCGACGGCGACCTCCGAGGCCGCGGGCACGGTCCAGGTCTCGTGGCCGACCACCTCGGACCCGGACAACGAGCGGCTGACCTATCAGGTGTTCCGCGACGGCGGGACGACGCCCGTGTACGAGACGACCGCGCAGTCCCTGTCCTGGCAGCTGCCCCGGATCTCGTTCACCGACACGGGCCTCGTCGAGGGAGCGACGCACACCTACGTCGTGGTCGCGAGCGATCCGTTCGGCAACTCGCTCACGTCGCCGTCCGTGACCGTGACGGTCTCCGGCGGGACGGCCGTCCTCGGCGCCTACGCGCAGCAGGTCCTGCTCGACAACCCCGCCGGGTACTGGCGCCTCGGCGAGGCCGACGGGAACGCGCAAGACTGGACCGGCTTCGCCGACTCCACCGTCGGCGCCGAGGTCACCCGCGACGTCGCCGGCGCGCTTACCCCGGCGGACGACGACGGCGCGGCCCAGTTCGCGGGCACCGCCGCGTCGCGGGTGTACGGATCGGCCCAGGCCACGACGAGCAACAGGTTCTCGATCGAGGCCTGGTTCCGGACGACGTCGACCACCGGCGGCAAGATCGTCGGCTTCGGCGACTCCAGGACGGGCGACAGCGTCCTGTACGACCGTGACGTGCTGCTCGGCGCCGACGGTCGGCTGACCTTCGGGGTGAACCCCAACTCGTTGCGAACGGTCACCACGCCCGGCGCGTACAACGACGGCGCATGGCACCACGTCGTCGCGACGCTCTCGTCCGCGGGCCAGCAGCTCTACGTCGACGGGGCGCTGCGCGCCTCGCGGACCGACACCGTCTCGTCGCGGTCCCACAGCACGGGTCGTCAGGGTCAGACCTTCCGGGGGTACTGGCGCATCGGTGGGGACTCGTCGGCGATCTGGCCCGAGGCGGGTGCGCCCGACTTCACCGGCGACATCGACGAGGTCGCGGTGTACGGCCGGGCCCTGACGGCCGCCCAGGTGGCCGCGCACTTCACCACCGCCGGCGGCACGCCGACCAACCAGGACCCGGTGGCGAGCTTCGCTTCGACGGCGGACGGCCTCTCGGTCAGCGTCGATGCGTCGGCGTCGGCGGACCCCGACGGCTCGATCGCCGGCTACGACTGGACGTTCGGGGACGGCGGCACGGCCACGGGAGTGACCGCGACGCACGCGTACGCGGCGGCGGGCACCTACACCGTGACGCTCACCGTCACGGACTCCGGCGGCGCGACGGCGACGGCGCAGGGCGACGTCACGGTGACGGCCCCGGCCGTCCCCGGCATCGCCGCCGACGCGTTCGGCCGCACGGTCGACAGCGGCCTCGGCACCGCCGACCTCGGCGGGGCCTGGGCGACCACGGCCGGCGCGACGAGCGTGACCGGCACCGCCGGCCGCCTCGCCCTCGCGTCCGCCGGTGCGACCGTGAGCGCCCGGCTGCCGGGAGCAACGGGCACCAGCCTGCGCACCCAGGTGACGGAGAGCTGGGACAAGCGCCCCGCCGGCTCCGGCGGCTGGTTCCTGCTGCGCGGGCGCATCACCACCGGGGGCGAGTACCGGCTCAGGGTCGCGCACCGGGCGAACGGCGTCGTCACCGCGCGCCTGGTGCGGACGACCGCGGCCGGGGTCGAGACCGCGCTCACGCCGGAGGTGACCGTGGCCGGCCTGACCTACACGCCGGGCTCCGGCGTCGTGGCTGTCGTCGAGGTCACGGGCACGTCGCCCACGACGCTCCGCGGGAAGGTCTGGGCCTCGACCAGCACCGAACCGACGGCGTGGAACGTCACCGCCACGGACTCGACGGCGGCGCTCCAGGGCAGCGGGCACACGGGGCTGGCGGCGCTGGCGTCGAGCTCCGCCACGAACGTTCCCGTGGCCGTTCAGATCGACGACTTCTCGGTGACGACGATCGGCTGAGGCGACGCAGGGCGACGCGCTGCACGCGCGCCGCGCACGCGAGGTGGCCGCGTAGCAGCCGCCCGGGAGATCCGCGGGTGAAGTGTGGCGGCGACCGGGTGAATCTTCCTGCCGTGACGGATTGCGTCGTGTTTGTCCACTTACGCTTCCTTCGTCGGCCGCAGCAGCACCGACTGTCACAGCTGTGGGTCGGGAGTCGGTAGATGAGCGGGAGCACCTCGTGGTGGCGCCGGGCACCACGCCGTCGCATGGTCGTCGGTGCCTCGGTCGTCGGCGTCGCCGCCATCGGCGGTGCCCTGTGGCTCGGCCTGGCGGGAGCGGACGACGGCGACGCCGCCGCCGCGACGCCGTCCGCGAGCCCGACCCCCTCCGCGACCGCTGAGGCGACGCCCGAGCCGACGGCGACCGAGACGCCCGCACCGGCCGAGACGGCGCCCGCCGACACCGTGTCGGCGCCCGCCGACGGGGACATCCCCGACCAGACGCCCGTCGAGCCGCGCGAGGTAGTCGAGCTGCCGGCCGTCGGCCTCACCGAGACCGCCGATTTCGGCAACGCCGTCTCCGCCCGGCTCCTGACGACCAGCCGCGTCGACGGCGTCGGCCAGGGCGTCGGCGAGCGGTCGGGCCCGTCGATGCTCGTCACGGTCGAGATCACCAACGCGAGCTCGGCCGACGTCGACCTCGACTACGTGGTCGTCAATCTCTACGGACCCGAGAACGCGCCCGGGCAGCTCCTGCTCGGGGACTCCCGATCCGCGCCGATGTCCGGGATCCTGCCGCCGGGCGAAGTTCGCACCGGCTCCTACGTGATGCGGCTGCCGGACTCGGCCGGATCCACCGTGAAGATCGAGGTCAGCTACGGCGCCGAGGTGCCGACAGCGATCTTCTCCGGCGATGTTCCCGCATGACGCGATGCGCCCGGAGAGCGAGATGAGCCCGATGCCGACCGCACCCACCCCCATGACCGTCCGGGCCCGTTCCGAGAGGACCACCATGCGCAGCCTCCGTGCCGCCGCCGCACGAGTGGTGGCGACCTCCGCCGCCGCCGCGCTGCTGATCGCTGGACTGACCGTCGCGGGGCCGCTCTCGCAGGCCGCCGCGGACACCGCCCCCACCGACGCCGGGACGCCGTCGACGGTCTCCGCGACGTCGCTCCCGACCGTGCAGGTCAACGGCGTCGTGTGGTCGCAGGTGATCGTCGGCGGCACCGTCTACGTCGCCGGCGACTTCACCACGGCACGCCCCGCCGGGGCGGCCGCCGGGGTGTCGACCGTGGGCCGGGCAAACCTGCTCGCGTACGACCTGGACAGCGGCGTGCTGATCGACACGTGGGCGCCCGTGCTCAACGGGCCCGCCTACACGATCACGGCCTCCCTGGACGGGACCCGGCTGTACGTCGGCGGCGACTTCACCTACGTCAACGGCTCGCCCCAGAACCGCATCGTCGTGCTCGACCGGGCGACCGGCCTGCGCGTGCCTGGCTTCACGGTCGGGGCCAACGCCGCCGTCCGGGCCATCGTGTCCACGCCCAGCACCATCTACTTCGCGGGGAACTTCAACACGGTCACGGGCGCCACCCGCAACCGGCTCGCGGCCATGAGCTCGACCACCGGCGCGCTGCTGTCCTGGGCCGTCTCGGCGCAGTCGCTCCAGGTCGACGCGCTCGTGCTCAGCCCGGACAACAGCAGGCTGATCGTGGGCGGCCGCTTCACGATGCTCGGCGGGATCCCGGCACTCGGGTCGGGCGCCGTGTCGACGACCACGGCCGCGGTGCTGCCGTGGGCCGCGAACTCGGTGATCAAGAACTGGGGCGCCGGCGCGGGCATCCAGTCTCTCCAGACCGACGGCACCCTCATCTACGGCACCGGGTTCGCCTACATCAAGGACGCCACGAGCGCGGGGAACCTCGAGGGCACGTTCGCGGCCGACCCGAACACCGGCGAGATCGAGTGGGTCGAGGACTGCCGCGGCGACACGTACTCGGTGTTCGCCAACCCCGGCGGCTCGAGCGTGTACGTCGTCGGGCACATCCACAACTGCCAGAACATCGGGGCCTACCCCGAGTCGAACTGGAAGCACGGTCTGGCGTTCTCCAAGCAGGCGGTCTCGACGATCACGCCGAGCACGAGCTCCTCGTACTACAACTGGGCGGGCTACCGGGCCCCGGCCCAGCTCGCCTACTACCCGGACTTCACCGTCGGCTCCTACACGGGCCAGGGCCAGGCGACCTGGCAGGTCACGGGGAACGCCGACTACGTCCTGTACGGCGGCGAGTTCCCGACCGTGAACGGCTCCGGCCAGCAGGGCCTGGCCCGCATGGCCGTGAGCGCGAAGTCCACCAACGTCCTGCCGCTCAAGCTCAGCAGCACCGCTATGGCTCCGGCGGCGCTGTCCCGGGCCGCGGGCACCGCGCAGGTGTCCTGGCAGACCAACTGGGACCAGGACAACGAGACCCTCACCTACGACGTGTACCGCGACAACGAGACGACGCCGATCTACTCGGTCAAGGCCAACTCGCTGCCGTGGCAGCTGCCGCGGGTGTCCTTCTCGGACTCCGGGCTCGCCAACGGCAGCGCCCACACCTACAAGGTGACGGCGTCCGACCCGTTCGGCAACTCCGTGACGTCCTCGACCGTGAGCGTCACCGTCGCCGGGGCGAGCGCCGGCCCGCTGAGCACCTACGCGGCCGAGATCCTCGGCGACAACCCCGCCGCGTACTGGCGGCTCGCCGAGAACTCGGGCCAGACGGCAGACCTGACCGCCTGGGGCAGCGCGTCCGTGGGCTCGGGGGTGACGCGCGCGGTGACCGGCGCGCTCACCGGCGACAGCAACCGGGCCGCACGGTTCACCGGCTCGTCGACGTCGCGCGCGGCCGCGACAAAGTCCGCCGTCGGCTCCAACCGCTTCTCGGTCGAGGCGTGGTTCACGACCACCTCGACCACCGGCGGCAAGATCGTCGGCTTCGGCAGCTCGTCCGGCACCTCGAACAGCTCGAGCAACGACCGGCACGTGTACATGCGCGCCGACGGCACGCTGACGTTCGGGGTGTACCCGGGCGAGGTCCGCACGGTCACCACGCCCGCCAGCTACAACGACGGGCAGTGGCACCACGTCGTCGCGACGCTCGGCGCCGACGGTATGAAGCTCTACGTCGACGGCGCCGAGCGCGCCGCGGACGCGACCACGATCAGCGCGCAGCCCTACACGGGCTACTGGCGCATCGGCGGCGACGCGCTGTCGTCGACCTGGCCGGGGGCCGCGGGGGAGAACTTCGTCGGCGACATCGACGACGTCGCCGTCTACGGCCGCGCGCTGCCCGCCAGCCAGGTGGCCATCCACTACGGGACGGGCCAGTCGGGCGCGATCCCGAACCTGCCGCCCACCGCGGCATTCACCGCCGACCCCGGAGTGCTCACCGCGAGCTTCGACGCGTCTGCCTCGACGGACTTCGAGGGCCCGATCGCGGGCTACGCGTGGGACTTCGGCGACGGGCAGAGCGGCACCGGCGTGAGCGCGACGCACGCCTACGACGTGGGCGGCACGTACACCGTCACGCTCACCGTGACGGACTCGGGCGGTACCACCAACGCAACCTCGCAGCAGGTCGTCGTCCGGGCGCCCAACGTCCTGCCCGTCGCGAGCTTCACGGCGACCAACACAGACCTGACCGCGGCCTTCGACGCGACGAGCAGCACCGACTCCGACGGCACGATCCCGACGTACGCGTGGACCTTCGGTGACGGCTCGACCGGTACGGGCGCCACGACGACGCACACGTACGCGGCCGCGGGCACCTACCCGGTCACCCTGACCGTCACGGACAACGACGGCGGCTCCGACGGCGCCGACGGCGAAGTCACCGTCACCGCGCCCACCGCGGGTGTCGTGGCGTCCGACGCGTTCGGCCGCACGGTCTCGAACGGCTTCGGCTCCGCCGACCTCGGCGGGGCCTGGGCCACGACGTCGGGCGTGACAAGCGTCGCGTCGGGCACCGGCCGGCTCCAGCTCGGCGCGGCGAGCTCGACCGTGAGCGCGCGCCTGCCCGGCGTCTCGGGGACTCAGCTGACCACCCGCGTGACGGAGAGCTGGAGCAAGCGCCCGAACGGCTCGGGCGGCTGGCTGCTGGTGCGCGGCCGGATCACGACCGGCGGCGAGTATCGGCTCCGGGTGGGCCACACCTTCAGCGGGGCGGTCACCGCGCGCCTGGTGCGCACGACGGCCGCCGGGGTCGAGACGTCCATCACGACGGACCTGACGGTCCCCGGCCTGACGTACACGACGGGCACCACGCTCAAGGCCGCGTTCGAGGTCACCGGGACGTCCCCGACCACGCTGCGCGCCAAGGTCTGGGTCGGCTCCGGCGTCGAGCCGGCGGGCTGGCTCATCGAGGCGACCGACACCACGGCCGCCCTGCAGGCCGCTGGCCACACCGGCGTCGCGGCGCTGCTGTCCAGCTCGACGACCAACGGGCCGGTGACGGTCCAGGTCGACAACTTCACCGTGGACGGCCCGTTCAGCACGACCAACGTCTCGCCGGTCGCGTCGTTCACCGCCGCGACGACGGGTCTGACGGCCGACGTCGACGCCGCGGCCAGCTCCGACCCGGACGGGACGATCGCGGGGTACGCGTGGTCGTTCGGCGACGGCAGCACCGGGACGGGTGCGACGGCGTCGCACACCTACGCGACGGCGGGGACGTTCACCATCACGCTCACGGTGACCGACAGCGGTGGTGCGACGGCGACCACGACGCGGCAGGTGTCGGTCGAGCCGGTGAACCAGGTGCCCATCGCGAGCTTCACGGCCGCGTCGTCGCTCCTGACGGCCGACGTCGACGCCACGGGCAGCTCCGACCCGGACGGGACGATCGCGGGGTACGCCTGGTCGTTCGGCGACGGCGGCACCGCGACCGGCGCCACGGCGTCGCACGCCTACACGGCCGGGGGGACCTACACGATCACCCTCACCGTGACCGACAACAGCGGCGCGACGGCGACCACGACCCGCGACGTCACGGTCGCGCTGGCGAACGTCCCGCCGACCGCGAGCTTCACCGCCACGGCGACGGGGCTGTCGGCCGCGGTCGACGCCGCCGGCAGCTCCGACCCGGACGGGACGATCTCCTCGTACGCGTGGACCTTCGGTGACGGCGCGACCGCGACCGGGGTGACGGCGTCGCACGACTACGCGAGCACCGGCACCTACACCGTGACCCTGACCGTGACCGACTCGGACGGCGCGACGGCGACCACGACCCGCGACCTGTCCGTCGCTCCGGTGCCGACCGCGCTCGCCACCGACGCGTTCGGCCGGACGGTCGCCTCGGGTCTCGGCGACGCCGACCTCGGCGGCGCGTGGACGGCGACGGCGGGCGCGACGAGCGTGTCCGGCGGCGCCGGGCGGCTCGCGCTCTCGGGGGTCAACGTCACTGCGAGCGCGCGACTCCCGGGGATCTCGGGCACCACCCTGACCACCCGGGTGGTCGAGAGCTGGGACAAGCGGCCGGCGGGCTCGGGCGGGTGGTTCCTGCTGCGGGGTCGCATCACGACCGGCGGAGAGTACCGGCTCAGGATCAACCACCGGTCCAACGGCGTCGTGACGGCGCGCGTGATGCGGACCAACTCGGCCGGCACGGAGACCGCGATCACGACCGAGCTGACCGTGCCGGGCGTGACCTACGCCGCCGGCACGGGGGTGACGCTGCTGTTCGAGGTGTCGACGACCACGACGACGTCGCTGCGGGCCAAGGTCTGGGCCACCGGAACGAGCGAGCCGGCGGCCTGGCTGATCTCGGCGACCGACTCGACGGCCGCGCTGCAGGGGAGCGGCCACACCGGTGTCGCGGCGCTCACCTCGAGCACGGCCACCAACGCGCCGATCACGGTGTCGATCGACGACTACACGGTCACGCAGCCCGCGCCCTGAGCCTCGCCCGTACGGACCTCAGCTGAGGGCCGTACGGGTGAATTCAGGCGGGGGATGTCCCGATTGATCCCGTTCCCGTTCCACTCTGAATGAGGGCGCCATTCGACATGGCGCCGCATGACGGGTGCATGGGAGCAAGCCATGATCGGGCGTCGACGTCGACTGCTGGGCCGCCGGAGCGACGGTCCGGGGCTCCCGGGCATCCGGCGGTGGTTCGCTGCCTCTGCCCTTGCCTCGGCGGTCGTCGCCGCGGTGGTCACGGTGGGGTCTGTGGTCGGCCCGGCCGGGAGCGCGGCCGCCGACTCCGCCCCGGCCGACCCCGGGGACCCGACGACGCCGGCGACCGTCGCCGCCGACGCGCTGCCGACGGCGCAGATCAACGGCGTCGCGTGGTCGCAGGTCGTGGTGGCCGGGACGGTGTACGTCGCGGGGCAGTTCACGAACGCACGCCCGGCCGGGGCGGCGGCCGGGTCGTCGACCGTCACGCGCTCGAACCTGCTGGCGTACGACCTGGCCACGGGCGTGCTGGTGAACTCGTGGGCGCCGTCGCTGAACGGGGCGGCGTACGCGATCGCGGCGTCGCCCGACGGGTCGCGCCTGTACGTCGGCGGCGCGTTCACCACCGTCAACGGGGCGTCCCAGACCCGGTTCGTGGTCCTCAACCGGGCCACGGGGGCGCGGATCAGCGGGATCAACCCCGCGCCGAACGGGTCGGTCCGGGCGATCGCCGCGTCGGCGAGCACCGTGTACCTCGGCGGGGCCTTCGGCACGGTCGCGGGGAGCTCGCGGCCCCGGCTCGCGGCGCTCAGCGCCAGCACGGGCGCGCTGCTGTCGTGGCGGGTGTCGGCGTCGGCGGCGCAGGTCGACGCGTTGGTGCTCAGCCCCGACTCCTCGCGGCTCATCGTGGGCGGCCGGTTCGAGACGCTCAACGGGGTCGCGGCGCTCGGGTCCGGATCGGTGTCGGCCTCGACCGGTGCGGTGCTGCCGTGGGCGGCGAACAAGGTCGTCACGAACTACGGCTACGACGCCGGGATCGAGTCCCTGGCGACCGACGGCACCCTGATCTACGGCACGGGGTTCGCCTACCTGGGGCACAACGGCGGCTACGGCAACCTCGAGGGCACGTTCGCCGCCGACCCCACGACCGGCGCGATCGTCTGGGTCGAGGACTGCCACGGCGACACCTACTCGGTGTACGGGAACCCGGGCAAGGGCTCCGTCTACGTCGTCGGGCACCCGCACTACTGCGCCAACATCGGCGGCTTCGGCGACTCCTCCTGGAAGTTCGCGCTCGCGTTCTCGAAGGAGGCCGCGACGACCATCACGCCCAACACCGTCGCCAAGTACTACGACTGGCAGGGGCTGCGGGCGCCCGCGCTGCTCGCGTTCTCCCCGGAGCTCACCGGCGGCGAGTTCACCGGCACGGGCCAGGCCGCGTGGCACGTCACGGGCAGCGGCGACTACGTCGTCTACGGCGGGGAGTTCCTCACCGTCAACGGAACCCCGCAGCAGGGCCTGGTCCGGATGGCGGTGAGCGGCTCGTCGACGAACAAGCAGGGGCCGCGGCTGTCCGGCACGGCGCTGAACCTCGCGGTGACGTCGCGGGCGGCGGGGACCGCGCAGGTGTCCTGGCCGACGAACTGGGACCGGGACAACGGGACGCTCACCTACGCGGTGCTGCGGGACGGCGCGACGACGCCCGTCTACACCACCACGGCCGACTCGACCTGGTGGTCGCTGTCGCGTGCCTCGTTCACGGACACCGGCCTGGTGGCCGGGCGAACCTATACCTACCGCGTTCGCGCGAGCGACCCGTTCGGCAACTCCCAGACGTCGGGGGTGGCCAGCGTGACGGTCGCAGGCTCGAGCGCCGGGGCGATGTCGACGTACGCGCAGGAGGTGCTGCTGGACAACCCCGCCGCGTACTGGCGCCTGGGCGAGAGCAGCGGCGCGGCTTTGGACTGGACCGCGTACGCGAGCTCGACCGTCGGGTCGGGCGTGACCCGCGCCGTGACCGGCGCGATCGCCGGCGACGCCAACCGGGCGGCGCGGTTCTCCGGGGCCTCGTCCTCGCGCGTGTACGGCGCGCGGTCGGCGGCCGGCACGAACCGGCTCTCGGTCGAGGCGTGGATCCGAACGACCTCGACCGCGGGCGGCAAGATCGTCGGGTTCGGCAACTCCTCCACGGGCAACAGCTCCACCTACGACCGGCACGTCTACCTGAACCCGAACGGCCGGCTCACCTTCGGGGTCTACCCGAACGCGGTGCGGGCGATCACGACCCCGTCGAGCTACAACGACGGGCAGTGGCACCACGTGGTGGCCACCCTCGGCACGGCCGGGATGCGGCTCTATGTCGATGGGGTGCTGGCGGCCGAGCGGACGGACACGACCTCGGCGGGCCAGTACACCGGCTACTGGCGCATCGGCGGCGACACCCTGGCCGCCGACTGGCCGGGCGCGGGCGGGCAGAACTTCGCCGGCGACGTCGACGACGTCGCGATCTACGGCCGCGCCCTCGCCCCGAGCGAGGTCGCGACCCACTACTCGACCGGCTCCGGGGGAGTGGTCCCGAACCAGCCGCCCGTCGCGAGCTTCGGCGCGACCCCGACGGGCCTGTCCGTCGCGGTCGACGGCGCCGCGAGCTCGGACCCCGACGGCACCGTCACGGCGTACTCCTGGGAGTTCGGCGACGGCGGCACGGGCACGGGCGCCGCGGCGACGCACGAGTATGCGGCCGAGGGGACCTACCCGGTGACCTTGACGGTCACGGACGACGACGGCTCGACGGGCTCGGTGACCCAGGACGTCACAGTCTCGGAGGTGGCGCAGCCGCCCGAGGTGCTCGCGGCGGACGCGTTCGGACGCACGGTCGCGGCCGGGTGGGGGTCGGCGGACGCGGGCGGTGCGTGGACGGCGCCGTCGGCCACCGCGAGCGTCTCGGACGGGGTGGGTCGGCTGACGCTGGCCGGAGCCAGCTCGACCGTGACCTCGCGGCTGCCGGGCGCGAGCGGGACCAGGCTGGCGACGCAGGCGACCGAGACCTGGGACAAGCGCCCGGCGGGGGCGGGCGGCTGGTTCCTGGTGCGCGGGCGGATCACGGCGACCGGCGAGGAGTACCGGCTCAAGATCGCGCACAAGGCGAACGGGGCGGTGACAGCGCGGCTGGCCCGGACGACGTCGGCGGGGGTCGAGACGCAGCTGACCGGGGAGGTCACGGTGCCGGGGCTGACGTACTCGGCCGGGTCCGGCGTCGTCGTTCTCTTCGAGGTGACGGGCACGTCGCCGACGGCGTTGCGCGCGAAGGTGTGGGCCGCGACGGGCTCCCAGCCGGCGGCGTGGGTCGTCAGCGCGACGGACGCGACCGCCGCGCTGCAGACGAGCGGCCACACCGGCATCGCCGCGCTCACCTCGAGCACCACCACCAACGGGCCGGTGACGACCACGATGGACGACTACACCGTCACCACGATCCCCTGACCGCCGCCGTCGCTCGACGCGATCGGTCGTCGGGCCGCGCCGGCGGGCCGGTTCGCCCGCGCGCCGGGGCGCCGCCTATCGGGTGAAATGGCATGCAAAGGTGCGAAAGACACCAGCCGTCAAGGGTATGTTCATGTCGCCGCGGCCCTCTGCTGGCAGTGGCGACGGGACATACCTGGGCCGTACGCGCGGGCCAGACCGAGACGGTGCGAGGGATGTGGAGGCTCGGGTGGCGCGTGACCACGACCGGCTGAGCGTGGCCATGATCGGTACCCGGGGGGTGCCGGCACGGTACGGGGGGTTCGAGACCTGCGTCGAGGAGGTCGGCGCGCGCCTCGTGCAGCGCGGGCTCGACGTCATGGTCTACTGCCGCGCGGTGCCCGGCGCAGCGGACGCCGACCCGGCGGACCGCATCGGCGCCACCCATCGGGGCATGCGCCTGGTGCAGCTCCCCGCGATGCGCACGCGCGCGCTCGAGACCCTCAGCCACACCGCGCTCTCCGTCGTGCACCAGGTCGTGCGGACCGCCGACGTCGCGCTGGTGTTCAACGCCGCGAACGCACCGCTGCTGCCCGTGCTGCGGGCCCGCCGCATCCCGGTGATCACCCACGTCGACGGTCTCGAGTGGCGGCGCGCGAAGTGGGGGCCCACCGGTCGCCGCTACTACCGCGCGGCCGAGTCGCTCGCGGTGCGCTGGTCCGACGCGCTGATCGCCGACGCCGTCGGGATCCGCGACTACTACGACCAGGAGTTCGGGGCGCCGACCGAGCTGATCTCCTACGGTGCGCCGATCCTGACGGACACGCCGTCGGACGGGCTTGCGGGGCTGGACCTCGAGCCCGGCCGGTACCACCTCGTGGTCGCCCGGTTCGAGCCGGAGAACCACGTCGAGGAGATCGTCGAGGGGTACAAGCGGTCGGGATCGACCCTTCCCCTCGTCGTCGTCGGCTCGGCGCCGTACGCCGACGAGTACACGCGGCGCGTGCAGCAGGCGGCCGACTCCCGCGTGCGGCTCCTCGGCGGGATCTGGGACCAGGGCCTGCTCGATCAGCTGTACGCCCACAGCCTCACCTACCTGCACGGGCACAGCGTGGGCGGCACGAACCCGTCGCTGCTGCGGGCGATGGGCGTGGGGGCGCCCTGCCTCGCGTACGACGTCACGTTCAACCGCGAGGTCCTGCGCGGCACGGGCCGGTACTTTCGCACCCCCGACGACGTCGCGCGCCTGCTCGAGGCCGCGGAGGACGACCCGGCGGGGGAGCGGGCCCGGGGCCTGGCGGCGCGGGAGCGGGCGGCGGACTACGACTGGGACGACGTCGCGGCGTCCTACGAGGAGCTGTGCCGGCGCGTGGCGCATCAGGCGCGCGCGCCGCGCCCCAACGGGCGCCGGCTCCGGTCGCCCGAGGTGAGCCCGCACGACCAGGCTCTCGCCGAGCAGGCGGGCGCCGACCAGTCGTTCCCGCAGCCCGGCCCCGCCCCGGTGCGGGAGGCCTGATGGCGACCCGCGTGCTCCCGAGCGACGAGAGCTTCGGCCAGACCTACGCGCGCCTCGCGACGAGCCAGAAGGGCGCCAAGGGTGCGCCCGCCTACTCGCGCTTCGTCAACCGCAAGCTCGGGCGGTTCCTCGCGACCGTGGCGTTCCGCGTCGGGCTGACCCCGAACGGCGTCACCGCCATCAGCGCGGTGCTGACGTTCTCGGCGATCGCGCTGCTCATCGCGGTGCCGCCGTCGGTCGGGATGGGGATCGCGGTCGCGGCCGGCCTCGTGCTCGGGTACGCCTTCGACTCCGCTGACGGCCAGCTCGCCCGGCTGCGCGGCGGCGGCAGCCTGGTCGGCGAGTGGCTCGACCACATGGTCGACTCCGTCAAGGTGGCGAGCCTGCACCTGGCCGTGCTCGTGGGGCTCTACCGCTTCACGGACCTGCCGGACGCGTGGCTCCTCGTCCCGCTCGGCGCGTCCGCCGTCGGCTCGGTGCTGTTCTTCGCGATGATCCTCAACGACCAGCTGCGCCACCGCGGCGGCGCCGTGCCGCGATCGACGGCGGACGGGACCCGCGCGCCCGTGCTGCGCTCCCTGCTCGTGGTCCCGACCGACTACGGCCTGCTCTGCCTCGTCTTCGCGCTCTACGGCGTCACGACCGCCTTCGTCGTCGCCTACACCGTGCTCTTCGTCGCGACCGCGGGCTACCTCGCGCTGGCCTGCATCTCGTGGTTCAAGGAGATCTCGGCGCTCGACCGACCGGCCGTGCCCGGCCATGGCTGAGCTGCGGCCCTGGCTGCTAATCGCCGCGGCCGCCGACCGGTACGGAGCCGACGCGATGCTCGTGTACGTCGCCGGCCACCTGCGGGACCGGCAGCCGAGGGTCCGGGTCGTCCTGCCCGAGGACGGGCCGCTGCGCGAGCTGATCGCGGAGCGGGGCATCGCGCACGAGGTCTCGCCCACGTTCGTGCTCCGCAAGCGGCTCGCGCAGCCCGCGTTCGGGCTCCGCGAGCTCGCGCGCACCCCGGCGCGGATCGTCCGGCACGTGCGGCTCCTGCGCGCCGCCACCGGCGCGGCCGTGTACGTCAACACCGTTACGGTGCCGCTGTGGCCGCTGCTCGCGCGCGCCGCCGGGCGCCCGACCGTGATCCATGTCCACGAGATCCTGGGCGGGGGCTCGGGGCGGGCGCGCCTGGTCCGCCGGGCGTTGTACGTCCAGCTGTTCGCCGCCGGGCGTGTCATCTGCGTCTCGGACGCAGTCCGGCGCGACGTGCTCGCGGCCTGGCCCCGGCTCGCCGACCGCGCGGTCACCGTGCTCAATGCCGACTTCGAGGCCGTCGCGCGGGCGGAGCCGCTCGAGCCGGCGCCCGACGCGCGGGACCTCGTCGTCGTCGGCCGGCTGAGCCCGCGCAAGGGGCAGCACGTCGTGCTCGAGGCGATCGCCGGGCTCGACCCCGCGCGGCGCCCGTCGGTCGCTCTCGTGGGCACGGTCTTCACGGGGTACGAGTGGTACGAGACGAAGCTCCGCGAGGTCGCCGCCGAGCACGGCATCGACGCCCGGTTCCCCGGGTACCTGCCCAAGGAGGAGGGTTTCGCGGCCGGCGCCGTCGTCGTGGTCCCCTCGACCGTCCCCGACCCGGCGCCGCTGGTCGTCATCGAGGCGCTCGCGCGCGGCTGCGTCGTGCTCGCGGCGCGCACCGGTGGCATCCCCGAGCTGCTCGGGTCCGCCGGGATCCTGTTCGAGCCCGACGACGCCGGCTCGCTGCGGGCCGCCCTCGTCCAGGTCGCCGAGCTGACGGCCGCGCAGCGTCGCGACCTGCGCTCCGGTGCGCTCAAGCGCGCCGGCGAGCTCAGCGCCACGGCGTACTGGGACCAGCTCGACGCTGTGCTGGTTGGGTGAAAACTGCGGCGGTTCGGCCGGGTTTGTCCGATCAACGGCTACCGTGGGCAGCGACCCGACCGCGAGGAGGACCACATGGGCCGGATCGTCGGGTACGCACCCGGTGCGTATGACCTGTTCCACATCGGGCACCTCAACATCCTGCGGCACGCCAAGGAGCACTGCGACTACCTCGTCGCCGGCGTCGTCTCCGACGAGATGTTGCTGCGGGCCAAGGGCAAGCGTCCGGTCGTTCCGCTCGCCGAGCGCATGGAGATCGTCAGCCACATCTCGTTCGTCGACGAGGTGTTCGCCGAGGTCGTCCCGGACAAGGTCGAGACGTGGCGAACGCGCCCGTTCGACGTGCTGTTCAAGGGCGACGACTGGCGGGGGACACCCAAGGGCGACAAGCTCGAGCGGGACTTCGCGGCGGTCGGCGTCCAGATCGTGTACTTCCCGTACACCAAGCACACCTCGAGCACCGCGCTGCGGCGCGCGCTCGCCGTGATCAACGGCGACGAGGGCGAGCTCGACAAGCTCGAGCTCGAGCGCCTGGAGCGCATCGGCAACTGACAGCCTTTCCGCCGAGTGCGACGTCGCTTCCCCCGTCAGTGTCGATGGGGGCCCGCACCGTCGCACTCGGCGAGAGGTGGTGCGGGGGATCGGCGCGGGTGCACGGGCGCGGGCGGTGTGGGCGCCCCGCCGTACGATGGACGTTCGCCTCGCATCCCCCCTCGCCGGGATGCGGGATGTTCAGCCTGCGCCCGTGGCCCCGCCGTGGCCCGCGCGCGGGCCACGCCGTCGCCCGAAGGAACCGTGAGATCGCCGCCATGAACCTGACCGGACTGCTGCCCGCCCTGCTCGCCGACCCCGCGGCCGCCGAGGCCGCGCAGCTCGTGCGCACGCGCGGCAGCGTCGACATCGTCGGCCCCGCCGGGATCCGCCCGCCCCTGCTCGCGGCGATGGCCGCCGGGCGACCGCTCGTGGTCGTCACCGCGACGGGCCGGGACGCCGACGACCTCGCCTCGTCGCTGCGCTGCTACCTGCCGCCCGACGACGTCGCGGTGCTGCCCGCGTGGGAGACGCTCCCGCACGAGCGCCTGTCCCCGCGCAGCGACACCGTCGCGCGGCGGCTCGCGGTGTTCCGTCGGCTCGCGCACCCGACCGACGGGTCCGGGCAGACCGGCCCGATCCGGGTGCTCGTGCTGCCCGTGCGCGCGCTGCTGCAGCCCGTGGTGGCCGGCCTCGGCGAGCTCGAGCCGGTCGAGCTCCGGGTGCGGGACCGCGCGGACCTCGCGGCGATCGCCGACCGACTCGTCGCCGCCGCGTACGCGCGCGTCGACATGGTCGAGCGGCGCGGCGAGTTCGCCGTGCGCGGGGGCATTCTCGACGTCTTCCCGCCGACCGAGGACCACCCGCTGCGCGTCGAGTTCTGGGGCGACGAGGTCGAGGAGATCCGCTGGTTCGCCGTCGCCGACCAGCGCAGCCTCGAGGTCGCCGAGCGCGGCGTGTGGGCCCCGCCCTGCCGCGAGATCCTGCTCACGCCCCAGGTGCGCGCGCGCGCCGCGGCGCTCGTCGAGCAGTACCCGGGCGCGATCGAGATGCTCGGTCGCCTCGCCGAGGGGATCGTCGTCGAGGGCATGGAGTCGCTCGCCCCGGTGCTCGCCGACGCCATGGTGCCCGTGCTCGACCTCGTGCCGGCCGACGCGCTGCTCGTCGTCGCGGACCCGGAGCGCGTGCGCCGGCGCGCGCACGACCTCGTCGCCACCACCGAGGAGTTCCTCGCGGCCGCGTGGACGTCCGCCGCGGCGGGCGGCAGCACCCCGATCGACCTGCGCGCCGCGTCCTTCGCGACGTTCGCGCAGGCGCGCGACATCGCGGCAGACCGCGGGCTCGGCTGGTGGACGCTCAGCGCGTTCGGGCTCGACCCCGAGGCCGCGACCGGCGCCGACGACGACGCACCGGTCGGCGCCGACGTCGTCGCACCGGCCGGCGTCGCGGGCGCGGTGGACGCCGCGCTGACCATCTCCGCGCGCGACGTCGCGAGCTACCGCGGCGACGTCGAGCGCGCGGTCGACGACGTGCGCGCGCTGCAGCAGGCCGGCTGGCGGCTCGTGCTCACCACGGAGGGCCACGGCCCGGCCCGCCGGATGGTCGAGCAGCTTGCCGCCGCCGACGTGCCGGCCCGCCTCGTCGGCGAGATCGTCACCGAGCCCGAGGGCGGCGTCGTCCTCGTCACCCCGGCGCCCGTGGGGCCCGGGTTCGTCGCGCCGGACCGGCGGCTCGCGGTGTTCTCCGAGTCCGACCTGACCGGGCGGGCCGGCACCTCGACCCGCGACATGCGCAAGATGCCGTCGAAGCGGCGCAACGTCGTCGACCCCCTGCAGCTGCGCCCGGGCGACAACGTCGTGCACGAGCAGCACGGCGTCGGGCGGTTCGCCGAGCTGGTGCAGCGGACCATCGGCTCCGGCGCGCACGCCTCGACCCGCGAGTACCTCGTGATCGAGTACGCGCCGTCCAAGCGCGGGCACCCCGGCGACCGGCTGTACGTGCCGACCGACCAGCTCGACCAGGTGACCAAGTACACCGGCGGCGAGGCGCCGACGCTCAACAAGATGGGCGGCGGCGACTGGGCCAAGACCAAGGGCCGCGCGCGCAAGGCGATCAAGGAGATCGCCGCCGAGCTCATCCGGCTGTACTCGGCCCGGATGGCGACCTCCGGGCACGCGTTCAGCCCGGACACGCCGTGGCAGCGCGAGCTCGAGGACGCGTTCGCGTACGTCGAGACCCCCGACCAGCTCGCGACGATCGAGGAGGTCAAGGGGGACATGGAGAAGACGGTCCCGATGGACCGCCTCATCTCGGGCGACGTCGGCTACGGCAAGACCGAGATCGCCGTGCGCGCCGCGTTCAAGGCCGTCCAGGACGGCAAGCAGGTGGCGGTGCTCGTGCCGACGACGCTGCTCGTCCAGCAGCACCTCGACACGTTCTCGGAGCGGTACGCGCCGTACCCCGTGCGGGTCAAGGCGCTGTCGCGGTTCCAGTCGCCCGCCGAGTCGAAGGAGGTCCTCGAGGGGCTCGCCGACGGCACCGTCGACGTCGTCATCGGGACCCATCGTCTGATCACGGGCGAGGTGCACTTCAAGGACCTCGGCCTCGTCGTCGTCGACGAGGAGCAGCGGTTCGGGGTCGAGCACAAGGAGACCCTCAAGCAGCTGCGCACCAACGTCGACGTGCTCTCGATGAGCGCCACGCCCATCCCGCGCACGCTCGAGATGGCGATCACCGGCATCCGCGAGATGTCGACCCTCGCGACGCCGCCCGAGGAGCGTCACCCGGTCCTGACGTTCGTCGGCGCGTACGACGAGAAGCAGATCACCGCCGCGATCCGGCGCGAGCTGCTGCGCGAGGGCCAGGTGTTCTACGTGCACAACAAGGTCGCGTCGATCGACCGGGCCGCCGCGCGGCTGGCCGAGCTCGTGCCCGAGGCGCGCATCGCCGTCGGCCACGGGAAGATGCCCGAGCACACGCTCGAGCGCGTGATCGGCGACTTCTGGGAGAAGAAGTTCGACGTGCTCGTGTGCACGACGATCATCGAGACCGGGCTCGACATCTCCAACGCGAACACGCTCATCCTCGAGCGCGCGGACGTGCTCGGGCTGTCCCAGCTGCACCAGCTGCGCGGGCGGGTCGGCCGCGGGCGCGAGCGCGCGTACGCGTACCTGCTCTACCCGCCGGAGAAGCCGCTCACGGAGACCGCGCACGACCGGCTCGCGACGATGGCGGCGCACACCGACCTGGGCGCCGGCATCCAGATCGCGATGAAGGACCTCGAGATCCGCGGCGCGGGGAACCTGCTCGGCGGCGAGCAGTCCGGGCACATCGAGGGCGTCGGGTTCGACCTGTACATCCGCATGGTGGGGGAGGCGGTCGCGGGCTTCCGCGGCGACGCGCCCGAGGAGGCGCCCGAGATCACGATCGAGCTGCCGGTCGACGCGCACATCCCGCACGACTACATCGCGCATGAGCGGCTGCGCCTCGAGGCGTACCGCAAGCTCGCGGCGGGCCAGACCCCGCAGGCGCTCGCCGAGGTGCGGGCGGAGCTCGTCGACCGCTACGGCCCGATCCCCGAGGCCATCGAGAACCTGTTCGCGGTCGCGGACTTCCGCAACGTGGCCCGCACGGCCGGGCTCGCGGACGTGACGGCGCAGGGCAAGTTCGTGCGGTTCGCGCCGGTGGACCTGCCCGAGTCGGCCCAGCTGCGGCTCAAGCGGCTCTACCCGGGCACGGTGCTCAAGCCGGCGCTGCGCACGATCCTCGTGCCGTTCCCGACGACGGCGCGCATCGGCGGGCGGCCGCTGCACGGCGGCGAGATCCTGGCGTGGGTGCGCCAGCTCGTCGACGCGATCGTGGTCGGCGACGTCGGCGCGGCCGCCGCGGCCGCGAGCCGGTCCTGACGTAGCCTCGAGCGCGGGCGTGCGGAGTGCGCACGCCGGGGTGTGCAAGCGGGGTGTGTAGGCGGAGTGCGCGAGCGGGGCAGGACGTGACGAACATCGAGCAGTCGGGGCGGGCAGCGGCGCCCGCCGGCCGGCCCGCTGGCCTGCCGTACCTGCCCGGGCTGGACGGGCTGCGGGCCCTCGCCGTCGTCGCCGTCCTGGCCTACCACCTCGGCTGGGCCCGGGCCCCCGGCGGCTTCCTCGGCGTCGACGTGTTCTTCGTGCTCTCGGGGTACCTCATCACGGCGCTGCTGGTCGCCGAGCACGCCCGCACGGGCGGGATCGCGCTGCGACGGTTCGTCGCGCGGCGGGCCCGCCGCCTGCTGCCCGCGCTGTGGACGATGCTGCTCGTGGTGTGCACGACGGCGGCCCTCGCCTTCCGCGGCGAGCTCGGCGAGCTGCGCCGCGACGTGCCCGCCGCCCTGGCGTACGTCTCGAACTGGGTGACGATCGGCGCCGACGAGTCGTACTTCGAGACCACCGGCCGGCCGCCGCTGCTCGCGCACCTGTGGACCCTCGCGATCGAGGGGCAGTTCTACGTGCTCTGGCCGCTGGTCGTGCTGCTGCTCGCGCGGCGGTTCCCGGGCCGACGCCGGCTCGCGTGGCTCGCGCTGGCCGGGGCGGGCCTGTCGACGGCGGCGATGGCTGCCCTCGCCGTGCGCGGCGGCATGCCGATCCCGCACGACCCGAGCCCCGCCTACCTCGGCTCGGCCACCCACGCCATGGGGCTGCTGCTCGGCGCGGCGCTCGGCGCCGTCTGGGCGCCGTGGCGCGCCGACCCGGGCGCGCGCCCGCGGTCGCCGTGGGCGCTCGACCTACTCGGCGGCGCAGGCGTGGTCGGGCTCGTGCTGGCGTTCTGGCGGTTCGACGAGCTGGACCCGGCGCTCTACCGTGGCGGGTTCGCCGCCGTGAGCGTCCTCGCGCTGGCGGCCGTCGCGGCGATCGCGCGCCCGGCCTCGCGCCTGGGCGCCGTCCTCGGCCTCGCGCCGCTGCGGTACCTCGGCCAACGGTCCTACGGCCTCTACCTGTGGCACTGGCCCGTGGCGATGCTGACCCGCCCGGGCTTCGAGCTGCCGGCGAGCACGGCCCTGGCCACGGGGCTGCGCGTCGCGTTGACGCTCGCTCTCGCCGAGGCGTCCTACCGCCTGGTCGAGCTCCCGGTCCGGCGCGGTGCGCTCGGCCGCTGGGCGCGCGGGCTCGCGCGCGGCGGCGCCGGCCCGACCGGGCTGCGGAGGATGCGCCTCCTCGCGGCCCCGGTCGCGCTGGCCGTGCTCGTGGTCTCGCTCGGCGGCACGCTCGCCGCTCCGCCCGCGGCCGACCCGGTCGCGGGCGCCCCGCACTCGGTCGTGCTGCGCACGGGGCAGGCCACCCGGGCCGACGGCGTCGGCGGGACCGCCCGGTTCGTGCTCGCCCAGCCGGAGACCGGCCCCGACTTCCTCTTCGTCGTGTCCGCCTCCCGCGCCCCGGGTGCACCCGCACCCGCACCCGCACCCGCGCCCGCGGCCGCGCCCGCACCCGGTGCTCCGGCGCAGGCACCGGCACCGGCACCCGCGCCGCCGCCGCCCGCCGGTCCGCCGCCGACCACCGCGGTGGGCGACTCGGTCATGGCGGCGATCGCGCCGGCTCTGCCGGCGCGGTTCCCCGCGCTCGAGGTCGACGCCGTGACGAGCCGGCAGCCGGCCGACGTGCTGACCGCGCTCAGCGCCATCGCGGCCGCCGGGCGGCTGGGCAGTTTCGTCGTGATCTCGGCGGGCACCAACGGGGCGATCTCCGACGAGCAGCTGCGGGCGATGCTGGACGTGGCGAGCCCGGCGAGGACCGTGCTCGTCCTGACCAACTTCGTCGAGCGACCCTGGGCCGAGCGCAACAACGCGCTCATCGCGGCGGTGGTGCCGCAGTACCCCAACGGCGTCGTGCTCGACTGGAACGCGCTCGCGGAGGCGAACCCGGAATGGCTGTGGGCCGACCGCATCCACCCCCGGCCGGCGGGAGCCGAGGCCCTCGCGACGATGTTCCTCGAGGAGGCCGTCCGCGCGGCGGGGTGATGCGGCTTACGATGGCCAGCGTTCAACGACTTTGGAGGTCCCAGGTGACGGTCCGATCCCCGCTACGACGGCGCGCCGTGCCGGTTCTGCTCATGGCTGGCGCGCTCGTGGTGGGCAGCCTCAGCGGCTGCTCCGGCCAGCCGGGCGCGGCGGCCGTCGTCGACGGCGAGGCGATCCCGGTCGCCGAGCTCCAGGACGCAACCTCCGACCTGAGCCCCTTCTTCCAGGACGTCACCCAGGGAACCATCCTCATGGTGCTCGTCGTGGCGCCCACGTTCGTCCAGGCGGCTGAGGACGCCGGGGTCGGCGTGTCGACCTCGCAGGCCAAGGAGGCCCTCGAGCAGACCGCGGCCTCGGCCGTCGAGGCCGGTGACCTGACGGCCCGGACGACACCGTTCAGCGATGCCGCGATCGAGGTGATCAGGTTCACGCTGATCCAGACGAACCTCACCGAGCTCGCGGACGACGACGTCACCGCGCAGATCACCGCCGACCTCGCCGATCTCGACGCCGAGGTGAACCCGCGCTACGGCGAGGCGGACTTCTCGACCTGGAGCGTCACCCCGGTCACCGCGCCCTGGCTCGTCGAGACCGCGCCGGCCGAGTGAGCCTGCCCGTGCCCCCGGTCGGCGGCGGGGGCGGCGCGGGGGTGCGGCAGCTGGTCGCCGTGATGGACCTGCTGCGCTCCCCGGGCGGCTGCCCGTGGGACGCGGAGCAGACGCACGCGAGCCTGGTGCCCTACGCGCTCGAGGAGGCGCACGAGGTCGCCGAGGCCATCGAGGCGGGCGACCGCGCAGGGATGCGCGAGGAGCTCGGGGACCTGCTGTTGCAGGTCGTCTTCCACGCGCGCCTCGCGCAGGAGCACCCCGGCGACCCATTCGACCTCGACGACGTGGCCCGCGGCGTCGCCGCGAAGCTCGTCCGGCGGCACCCGCACGTGTTCGCCGTGGAGCCGGGCGCGGCGGCGGGCGGCGGCGAGGACGCGCACCGCCGGTGGGATCAGATCAAGAAGGCCGAGAAGCAGCGCACCTCGGTGCTCGACGGCATCCCGCTCGCACAGGGCGCGCTGGCGCGCACCCAAAAGGTGCTCGCGCGGGCCGCGCGCGCCGACCTCGGTCTGGACGTCGGCGCCGTCGCCCGGCGGCACGCGGACGGGGAGGCGGACGCGGGCGGACCCGCCGCGGCTCTCGGGGCGCGCCTGCTCGCGCTGGCGGCCGAGGCCGACGCCGCCGGGATCGATGCCGAGGCGGCGCTGCGGGCTGCGCTGCGCACGGTGGAATCAGCGGTGCGCGCTGCCGAGGCCGGCTGACCCCTCAACACCGCGCTCCGGCTGCCGATCAGTGGGTCGATACCGGTGCAAGGTCGCCGCCCCGGGTCGCGGCCGACGGACGGGAGGCGGTCCATGCAGTTTGACATCACGGCGACCCTCTTCGCGGCCGCGGCAGCCGTGTTCGCCGTCCTGGCGCTCGTCACATGGCGCCGCCGCGCGAACAACCCCGGCGTCGCGATCGCGCTGACCGCCGTCATGGCCGGCGCGTGTTGGTGGTCGCTCGCGGACGCCTTCGGGCTCGCCGCGACGAGCGAGACCGTCGCGTCTGTCGCGTCGCTGGCGATGTTCCCCGGCCTCGGCACAGTCGTTGCGGCGTTCGGCTTCCTGAGCATCGCCATCGCCCGGCCCCAGTGGGTGCCGTCGCGGCGCTACCTGCAGCTGGCCCTGATCGAGCCGGTCGCCATCACCCTGCTGGCGGCGACCAACCCGTGGCACCAGCTCGTCTACGGCGGGCCGGGTGCCAGCGACCTCACCACCCCGGCCGCGTGGACCTACGGGCCCGCCTTCTGGTGCCACGCGGGCTACTCCTACGTCGCGCTCGGCCTGGGCATCCTGCTCATCGCCATGAGCTGCTGGCAGGCGCCGCCGGCGTTCCGCGGCCAGCGCATCACGCTGTTCGTCGCGTCCCTCGCCCCGATCGTGGTCAATGTGATCCGCCTCGCCGGCGGGTTCCGGGAGTTCCCGGACCCGACGCCGCTGGGATTCGCGGTGACCGGGACGGTGATGGCGTACGCGATCTTCCGCCAGGACCTGTTCACGTTCGCGCCGGTGGCGCGGGCGCTGATCGTCGACCAGATCGGTGACGCGATCGTGGCCGTGAGCCCGGCCGGGCGCGTCCTCGACCTCAACCCGGCCGCCGTCGCGCTCGTGCGGCAGATGGACCCGGACGCGCCCGTCGAGCTCATCGGCGCCGAGGCGAGCGCGCTGCGCGGCGGGCTGCTCGCTCGGCCGGCGGGCGAGGCTGGCTTCGAGTTCGTGCTCGCCGGCGGCGAGCGGGCCGACTACCAGGTGCGGTCCTCCCCGCTGATCGACCGGCGCCGGCGCGTGCTCGGCACGGTCTTCGTCGCCCGGGACGTCACGGAGGCGAAGGCGCAGACCCGGCGCCTGTTCGAGGCCAACGCCCAGCTGCTCGGTCAGATCGAGACCATCGACCGCCTCCGGGCCGACCTGGTCGAGGTCGCGAGCCGCGACCCGCTCACCGGGCTGCACAACCGCCGCTACCTCGTCGAGCAGTTCGCGGGGATGCTGGACGCCGCCGAACGCACCGGCACCGAGCTCGCGGTGGCCCTCATCGACGTCGACCGGTTCAAGTCCATCAACGACCACTACGGGCACCTCATCGGCGACGAGGTGCTGGTCGCCCTCGCCGACCGAGTCCGCGCGCACCTGCCCGCCGGCGCGCTCGTGTGCCGCTGGGGCGGCGAGGAGTTCTTCGTCGCGCTGCCCGGCGCCACCGTGGCGCAGGGGTTCGCCGTCGCCGACGACGTGCGCCGCCGGTGCGAGCGCGACGGGATCGACGTCACCGGCGCGACTGTCCACTGCACCGTGAGCATCGGCCTGGCGAACTACCCGGCGGCCGGCACGAGCATGAACGAGCTCTTCCACGCCGCCGACGTCGCGCTGTACCTGGCGAAGGGGTCGGGCCGCAACACCACCCGGATGCACCTCGAGGCGCTCGGGCGCGCCTAGGCAAAGGTCCTTGGTGCCCCCGGGAACGAAAGGGCACACTTGATGGCGCTGCCCGCTCGGGTTGGCACCCGAGGAGGACTCATGACGCGCGAAGATGCAAAGGTGCTCGTGGTCGCTGCGCTCACCGAGCGCACACCAGGCGAGCGGCGAGTCGCTCTCGTCCCCGAGGTCGTGGAACGACTCGTCGCCCAGGGCTTCGAGGTGCTGGTCGAGGCCGGCGCCGGCGCCGGCGCGCTGGCCCCCGACGACGCGTACGCGAGCGCCGGGGCGAAGGTCTGCCCGCTCGACGACATCCTCGCCCGCGCCGACGTGATCCTCGCCGTGCGCCGCCCGGTCGCGGCCGTCCTCGCCCGGCTCCGTCCCGGCCAGGTCGTGATCGGCATGCTCGACGCGCGGGTCGCGGGCGCCGAGCGCGCCGACCTCGAGGACGCCGCCGCGCGCGGCGTCGTCCTGCTCAGCCTCGACCTCCTGCCGCGAACGCTGTCGCGCGCCCAGACGATGGACGCGCTCAGCTCGCAGGCGTCGGTCGCCGGCTACCGCGCCGCCGTCGTCGCCGCCGAGGCCTACGGCCGCTACTTCCCCATGATGATCACGGCCGCCGGCACCGCGCGGCCCGCGAAGGTGCTCGTGCTCGGCGCCGGCGTCGCCGGCCTGCAGGCCATCGGCACCGCCCGTCGCCTCGGCGCGCAGGTCACCGGCTACGACGTCCGGTCCGCGGCCGAGGGCGAGGTCAAGTCCCTCGGTGCGACGTTCCTCAAGACGGCGACCACGATGGCCGCGGGCGACGGTGCCGGCGGCTACGCGCGGGCCCTGACGCCCGAGGAGGGCGCGGCCCAGCGGGCCGAGCTCGACGCCGCGATCCGCAAGTTCGACATCGTCATCACGACCGCGCAGGTGCCGGGCGGCAAGCCGCCCGTGCTCGTCTCGGCCGAGACCGTCGCGGCCATGTCGCCCGGCTCGGTGCTTGTCGACCTCGCCGCCGGCCCGCTCGGCGGCAACGTCGCGGGCTCGGTCGCGGACGAGCGGGTCGTGACCCCCGGCGGCGTGACCGTCGTCGGCGCGGGCAACCTGCCGGCGCAGATGGCGCCCGGCGCCTCGGCCGCTTACTCCCGCAACGTGACCGCGCTGCTCACGGCCATCGTCGCGGACGGCGCCCTTCACCTCGACCCGGCCGACGAGATCGTCGCGGCCGTCTGGTTCTCCCAGCGCGTACCGGCGGAAGGCACGACCGATGACGAGTGACCTGTTGAGTGACCTGGGGCTGTTCGTCCTGGCCGTGCTGGTGGGGTTCGAGGTCATCAGCAAGATCCCGGCGACGCTGCACACCCCGATGATGTCGGGCGCGAACGCCATCCACGGCGTCGTCGTCGTTGGCGCCGTGATCATCGCCGGGCTCGCGGACGACCCGTTCGCGTACGTCCTGACGTTCGTCGCGGCGGCCTTCGCCGCCATGAACGTCGTGGGCGGCTACGTCGTCACGGACCGGATGCTCGGGATGTTCAAGGCCCGCCCGTCCCGCCCCGCGGCCGCCGACCAGCCGTCCGCACCGACCCAGGAGACCGCCCGATGAGCGCGCTCGAGATCGCCGCCCGGCTCGTCTACCTGGGCGCGGCCGTGTGCTTCGTGCTCGGCCTGCACCTCATGCGCTCGCCCGCGACGGCCCGGCGCGGCAACCTGCTGTCCGCCGCCGGCATGACCGCCGCGATCGCCGTCACCATCGCGCTGCTCGCCGCCGGCGGGACCGCGGCCGAGGGCGGCGACGTCAGCGTCTCCGGGTGGGCCTGGGTCGCGCTGATCTCCGGCCTCGTCGTCGGCTCGGTCGCCGGCCTCGTCTCCGCGCGCCGCGTTCAGATGACCGCGATGCCGCAGCTCGTGTCGATCTTCAACGCCGTCGGCGGTGGCGCCGCGGCGCTCGTCGGCATCGTCGACTTCGTGCGCCTGTCCGGCGAAGGAGCGGCGATCACCGCCAGCTTCTCGATCCCGGTCGTGCTCGACGTCATCATCGGCTCGGTCACCTTCTCCGGCTCGCTCATCGCGGCCGGCAAGCTGCAGGGCTGGATCTCGGGCGCGCCGATCACGTTCCGCGGGTCCCGCGCGCTGAACATCTTCAGCGCCGTCGTCGCGCTGGCCGGCGGCGCCGGGCTGGTCTGGGGGCAGGGGAACGCCTACCTGCTCGCCGCCGTGATCGTCGGGGCGCTCGCCTTCGGCGTGCTCATGGTGCTGCCGATCGGCGGCGCCGACATGCCCGTCGTGATCTCGCTGCTCAACGCGTTCACCGGCCTCGCGGTCGCGATGGCCGGGTTCGTCATCGGCAACCAGATCCTCATCATCGCGGGCGCCCTCGTCGGGGCGTCCGGCACGATCCTCACCAAGCTCATGGCCGACGCGATGAACAGGTCGGTGATCGCCATCATGATCGGCGGCTTCGGCACCGGCGACGGCGCGGGCGGGGAGGCCGTGGCCGGCGTCGCGGGCGCCGACGTGCGCCGCGTGGACGCCGACGACGTCGCGATCCAGCTCGCGTACGCCACCAAGGTCATCATCGTGCCCGGCTACGGGCTCGCCGCGGCGCAGGCCCAGCGCGAGTGCGGCGAGCTCGGCGCCCTCCTGACCGAGCGCGGCATCACGGTGCTGTACGCGATCCACCCCGTCGCCGGGCGGATGCCCGGGCACATGAACGTGCTGCTCGCCGAGGCGGACGTGCCGTACACGCAGCTGATCGAGATGGAGGAGATCAACCCCGAGTTCGCGACCTGCGACGTCGCGCTCGTCGTCGGCGCCAATGACGTCACGAACCCGGCGGCCCGCCGGACCGGCAACGCGATCTCCGGCATGCCGATCCTCGACGTCGACAAGGCCCGCTCGGTCGTCGTGATCAAGCGCTCGCTCGGGCACGGCTACGCCGGCCTCGACAACGAGCTGTACGGGCAGCCCCAGACGGGGATGCTCTTCGCCGATGCCAAGAAGGGCCTCGCGCAGGTCCTGGCGGCCGTCAAGACCCTCGTGGCCTAGCTGACCCCCGTGGCCCAACGGACCCTCGTGGCCTGACGCTGTTCGTCGCCCGTTCTCTTGCGCGGTGACGAGTCCCGACCAGCTCCGCTTTGATCGGCGGTAGCCTGGCAATGCAAACCTATACGTCCGGAAAAGGAGCATCCATGGCCAGCATTGAGGCCGTAGGCGCCCGCGAGATTCTTGACTCGCGCGGCAATCCCACTGTTGAGGTCGAGGTCGCTCTCGACGATGGCACGATCGCCCGTGCGGCCGTCCCGTCCGGCGCCTCGACCGGCGCGTTCGAGGCCGTCGAGCGCCGCGACGGCGACAAGTCCCGCTACCTGGGCAAGGGCGTCGAGGACGCGGTCAACGCCGTCATCGACGAGATCGCCCCGGAGCTCATCGGCTTCGAGGCCTCCGAGCAGCGCCTCGTCGACGCGGCCCTGATCGACCTCGACGGCACGCCCAACAAGGGCAAGCTCGGCGCCAACGCGATCCTCGGCGTCTCGATCGCCGTCGCCAAGGCCGCCGCGGACTCCGCCGACCTGCCGCTGTTCCGCTACCTCGGTGGCCCGAACGCCCACGTGCTGCCGGTCCCGATGATGAACATCCTCAACGGTGGCTCGCACGCCGACTCCAACGTCGACATCCAGGAGTTCATGGTCGCCCCGATCGGCGCCACGACCTTCCGCGAGGCGCTGCGCACCGGCGCCGAGATCTACCACTCCCTCAAGTCCGTGCTGAAGTCGAAGGGCCTGTCCACCGGCCTCGGCGACGAGGGCGGCTTCGCGCCGAACCTGTCCAGCAACCGCGCCGCGCTCGACCTGATCCTCGTCGCGATCGAGAAGGCCGGCTTCGTGGCGGGCAAGGACGTCGGCCTCGCGCTCGACGTCGCCGCGACGGAGTTCTTCAAGGACGGTGCCTACCAGTTCGAGGGCAAGGCGACCACCTCCGACGAGATGATCGCGTACTACGAGCAGCTCGTGCGCGACTACCCGCTGGTCTCCATCGAGGACCCGCTGTCCGAGGACGAGTGGGCCGGTTGGTCCGCGCTCATGGGCCAGGTCGGCGACCGCGTGCAGATCGTCGGTGACGACCTGTTCGTCACGAACCCGATTCGCCTGGCCAAGGGCATCGAGCTCAAGAGTGCGAACTCGCTCCTGGTCAAGCTCAACCAGATCGGCACCCTGACCGAGACCCTCGACGCCGTCGACCTCGCGCACCGCGCCGGGTTCACCGCTATGGTCTCGCACCGCTCCGGCGAGACCGAGGACGTCACGATCGCGGACCTCGCGGTCGCCGTCAACGGTGGTCAGATCAAGACCGGCGCGCCCGCCCGTGGCGAGCGCATCGCGAAGTACAACCAGCTGCTCCGCATCGAAGAGGAGCTGGACGACGCCGCGCGCTACGCCGGTGCCTCCGCCTTCCCGCGGCACACGCAGGCCTGAGCACCACAAGGCCTGAGCACCACCCAGCCTGACCGGCGCTCCGGGGCCCTTGGCCCCGCGCGCCGCACGAACCCGGTAGCCCGCCTCGGCGGGGTGCCGGGTTTCGTGCGTCAGGCCCCACACTCGCGGCCGTGCGCCGGAGGGTCGGGGCTGCCGGGAGCGGCGGGGCGGGGGAGGATGTCCTCATGTCTGCCCGCCGCCCGATCACGCCGCACGCCGGCGGCCGGGCGGGCGGGTCCGGCGGGTCCGGCACGCGGCCCGGGGCCGCCCGGCTGCGATCCGGCTCGACGGGGCCGACGGCCACCGGCGGGACGCGGCGCACGGGCGCGACGCGGGGCGCCGAGCGCGGTCAGCTCGCCGCGGTCGGCCTGCCCCGCCTGTTCACGGTGCGCGCGCTCGTGCTGTTCGTCGTGTGCCTGCTCGCGTTCGTGCTGCTGTTCCCGACCGTGCGTGGTTACCTCACCCAGAAGGCGGAGAACGCCCAGCTGGCGCAGGAGGTCGCGCAGGCGCGCGAGGCGAATGCCGACCTGGAGGCCGAGCTCGACCGCTGGGACGACCCGGCCTACGTCGCGGCGCAGGCCAGGGAGCGCCTCGCGTTCGTCCTGCCGGGGGAGACGGCGTTCCGGGTGGTCGACCCCGAGGTCGTCCCCGACCCGACGGCGCCGGCCGTCGCCGCCGCCGGCAGCGGGCCGGCGGTCGTGCCCGAGGGCACGACGACGCCCTGGTACACGACGATCTGGGAGTCCGTCCGCGCGGCGGGTGAGGCCGACGTCGCGACCGATCCGGCCGTCGACCCGGCGACCGATCCGGCAGTCGACCCGGCGACGGACCCGGCGACCGATCCGGCGACGGACCCGGCCGCCGAGCCCGCGACCGACCCCGCCATACCCTGACGAACCCGCAGCCCACGCACCGATCGGATCACCCCGTGCCCGCAGACCCGCTTCCCGACCCGCCGCTTCCCGACCCGCTGCTTCCCGACCCGCCGGCCCCCTACGCGAGCGGACCCGACGTCGTCGAGCGCGACCTCGCGACCCTGCGCGAGCAGCTCGGCCGCGTGCCGCGCGGCGTCGTCGGCATCGCGGCGCGGTGCGTGTGCGGTCGCCCACTGGTCGTGCGCACCGCGCCGCGCCTCGACGACGGCACCCCGTTCCCGACGACGTACTACCTGACCTGCCCGCCCGCCGTGCAGGCGGTCAGCACGCTCGAGGCGGGCGGCCTGATGAAGGAGTGGACCGCGCGGCTCGGCGTCGAGCCCGAGCTCGCGGCCGCGTACGCGCGCGCGCACGCGCACTACCTCGCCCGCCGCGAGGAGCTGGGGCACGTCGACGAGATCGACGGGATCTCGGCCGGCGGCATGCCGACGCGGGTCAAGTGCCTGCACGTCCTGGTCGGGCACGCCCTCGCCGCCGGCCCCGGCGTCAACCCCCTGGGCGACGAGGCCCTCGCGCTGATCCGCCCCAGCTGGAACCCTGACCGCTGCACCTGCTGACCTGCGGGTCGGGCCGCGCGCGGCGGCGTGGCAGGGTGGGGGGATGACGCGCGTGGCAGCCATCGACTGCGGGACGAACTCGATCCGACTGCTGGTGGCCGACGTCGACTCGACGGCTGGCACGCTCGTCGACCTCGACCGGCGGATGGAGGTCGTCCGCCTCGGCGCGGGGGTCGACCGGACCGGCCGCATCGCCCCCGACGCCCTCGAGCGCACGCTCGACGCCGCCCGCCGGTACGCCGGCATCTGCGCGGAGCGCGGCGTCGAGCGGATCCGGTTCGTCGCGACCTCGGCGTCGCGCGACGCGGAGAACCGGCAGGACTTCGTCGACGGCGTGCTCGCGGCGGTCGGCGTCGAGCCCGAGGTCATCGGGGGGCAGGAGGAGGCGTTGCTGTCGTTCCGGGGCGCGACCGGCGCGCTCGGGCGCGGCCATCGCGGGCCGTACCTCGTCGTCGACCTCGGCGGCGGCTCGACCGAGCTCGTCCTCGGCACGACGTCGCCCGTGGCCGCCGTCTCGATGGACGTCGGCTGCGTCCGGCTGACCGAGCGGCACCTGAGCGAGGACCCGCCCACGCCCGCGGAGATCGCCGCCGCGAGCGCCGACGTCGCCGCGGCCCTGGACGCCGCGGGCGCCGTCGTGCCGTTCGGGCGCACGGGCACGCTCGTCGGCCTCGCCGGCACCGTGACGACCGTGACCGCGCACGCGCTCAAGCTCAAGTCCTACGACCCCGAGCGCATCGACGGCGCCCGCCTGCCCGTCGACGCCGTGCTCAGGTCGTGCGCAGACCTGCTCGGCCGGACCCGCGCGGAGCGCGCGGCGCTCCCGTTCATGCACCCCGGCCGGGCGGACGTGATCGGCGCGGGCGCGCTCGTGTGGTCCGACATCGTCGCCCGCGTGCGGTCCGACGTGGCGGTCGCGGGCGGCCGCCTCACCCACGTCGTGACGTCCGAGCACGACATCCTCGACGGCATCGCCTGGAGCGTCGCAGGCTGAGGGCGGCAGAGTCCGGGTGAGCAGCGCCCGTGTGACCACGCGCCCGTGTGATCAGCGTGACCCGGGCTCGACCTGCCCACGGTCGGCTCCGCCGTATACCGTACCAAGATGGACACCACGGCCCAGACCTCGCCCGCCCCGCCCACCGGGACCCCGCGCTCCCGCAAGGTGCCGCGCGTGCTCATCCTCGGCGGCGGCACGGTCGGCCTGTACTCCGCGCGCCGCCTGCGCAAGCGGCTCGGCAAGCAGGACGCGGCGATCGTCGTCGTCGACCCGCGGCCGTACATGACCTACTACCCGTTCCTGCCCGAGGCGGCGGCGGGTTCGATCGATCCCCGGAACGTTGTCGCGCCGCACCGCCGCGCGCTGAAGAACATCGACGTGCTCTACGGGAAGGTCTCGGCGATCCGGCACGCCGACCGCAAGGTCGAGATCACCCCGCAGGAGGGTGCGCCGTACGAGGTCACCTACGACCACCTCATCGTCGGGCTCGGGTCCGTCGCCCGGACGCTGCCGATCCCCGGCCTCGCGGACGTAGGCATCGGGTTCAAGAACGTCGAAGAGGCCATCGCGCTGCGCAACCACGTGCTCAACCGGATCGACCTCGCCTCGTCGACCTGGGACCCCGAGCTCCGCCGCAAGATGCTGACCTTCGTGTTCGTCGGCGGAGGGTTCGCGGGGATCGAGGCGCTGGCCGAGGTCGAGGACATGGCCCGCGACGCCGCCAAGTACTACGCCTCCGTGGACGTCGGCGAGCTCCGCTTCGTGCTCGTGGAGGGCTCGCGGCGGATCCTGCCGGAGGTGAACGAGGAGCTCGGCGGGTACACGCTCGAGCAGCTGCGCAAGCGCAACATCGAGATCCACCTGTCCACGTTCCTGACCTCCTGCATCGACGGGCACGTCGTGCTCTCCAACGCCGTGGAGTTCGACGCCGAGACGATCGTGTGGACCGCGGGGGTGCGGCCGAACCCAGTGCTCACGCGCTCGGACCTGCCGCTCGACAAGCTCGGCCGGGTCACCTGCCTGCCGACGCTGCAGGTCGCCGCCGAGGACGGGACCGTGGTGCCCGACGCGTGGGCCGCCGGGGACTGCGCGGCCGTGCCCGACCTGTACAACCCCGGCCAGTTCTGCCCGCCGAACGCCCAGCACGCCCTGCGCGAGGGCAACCACCTCGGCGACAACCTCGCGCGCATCCTGCGCAGCGCGGAGCCCACCGAGTACAAGCACAAGAACGTCGGAGCCGTGGCGTCGCTGGGCATGTACAAGGGCGTCGCGCAGATGTTCGGCCGGGTCAAGGTGCGCGGGTTCCCCGCGTGGGTGCTGCACCGGACCTACCACGTCTTCGCCATGCCGACGCTCAACCGCAAGGTGCGCATCATGGCCGACTGGACCAGTTCGCTCATCTTCCGCCGCGAGGTCGTCGCGCTCGGCTCCCTGCACGACCCGCGCGCGGAGTTCCGCGCCGCCTCGTTGCCGCTGCCGCTGCCGCCCGTCGAGCGGGATGCCCGCACCGACTAGAACTGTTGGCAGGATGGGCGGCGCCCCCGTAGCCCAATCGGCAGAGGCAACCGGCTTAAACCCGGTCCAGCGCGGGTTCGATTCCCGTCGGGGGCACCACCGGCGCGCGCGCCCCGTCGATCGCGCCGGCGCGCGCCCCGCCGATCGCGCCGCCCGTGCGCGCCGCGCTCGACCCGGCGCCAGCCGAAGCCCCGGCCTGTGACTCTCGGCGGGATTGGTGTGACCAGGAGCCGGGCAAGAGTGCCTGGAAAGTCAGCCACGCAAACGCGCCTCGGGACGCTCGGTGAACTGCTAATTTGCACAGAGGATTCACAGTCGAACCATTCCCGAGAGGCTCGGCCATCAACGCCTTCGTGTCCCGGTCCGTATCCACGGCCGCCGCAGTCATCATCGCCTTGACTCTCGCCGCGTGCGGCGGTTCGCAGAACGACCCGGATCCCGGCGCCGCCGGGCAGGCCGACGAGGTCGAGCTCGGGCCGCTGGACGAGTACTTCCAGCAGATGTACGGCGGGGGTGACTCGGTCTCGCAGGAGCAGCAGGTGGCCGAGTCGAACCGGCAGATGGTCCGGGTCGAGGAGATCGTCGCCGCGTGCATGCGCGACGAGGGCTTCGAGTACACGCCGGTCGACCAGTCGATGAACTCCACCTCGTTCGCGGCGGACGACCTCGACGTGCAGTGGGGGACGAAGGAGTTCGCCGCGCAGTACGGCTACGGCGCGACGACCGATCCGGGCGGGATGCAGGCTGCGTCCGAGGCGGAGGCGGCCGACGGCGAGGAGTTCGTCGATCCGAACCAGGACTACGTCGCCGCGATGTCCGAGACCGAACAGGCGGCGTTCTACGCCGCGTTGTACGGAGCGCAGTCCGAGGTCGACCCGGCCGCCGACCCCGAGGAGGTCGTCGAGTACAACTGGGAGGACGGCGGCTGCCAGGGCAAAGCGCAGCATGAGGTCTACGAGGGCGGCGCCGAGGCCGACGAGTTCTCGGCGCTCCAGGACGACATGGGCGCGCTGTACGAGGCGGTCGCGGCGGACCCGCGGCTGGCGGCGGTCAACGCCGAGTGGGCCTCGTGCATGGCGGACGCGGGCTTCGACGGCTTCGCCGCGATCGGTGACGGCGAGACGTCGATCTACGACGCGCTGAACGCGATCCAGGAGGAGGCGTACGGCAGCGGCGACGCGGTCGTCGAGCTCACCGAGGAGACCGCCGCGCAGGCGCAGGCGGATGTCGAGGCCAAGACGGCGGAGCTGACCCCGCGGGAGATCAAGACCGCGGTGGCGGACTATCAGTGCCGCGAGGACGCCGACTACGACGCGATCTCCCAGGAGGTCAACGTCGAGCTGCAGCAGGAGTTCGTCGACAGCCACAAGGCCGAGCTCGACGCGTGGCTCGCGGCGTCGAACGACGCGAAGTCTTGACCGGGATGCGGCGCCCGCGCCTGACCGGTCCTTCCCGCACGATCTGGCTGATGGCGCTGACCGGCGTCGTCGCCCTCGTCGCGGGGCTCGGCCTGAGTCAGCTGATCACCTCGCCGGCCGACGCCGCCGCGGGCGCCGCGCCGCCCGCGGCCGGCCCGATCACAGTCCCGGTCGAGCGGCGCGTCCTCGCGACCGACGTCGTGCTCCGCGGCGACGCGATCTACGAGGACCCGGCGAGCGTGCTGCTCGAGACCGGCGACCTCGAGGGCCCGGCGGTGGTCACCGGCCAGGTCCCCGCGGTCGGTGCCACGCTCGCCGCCGGCGACCTGCTGCTCGAGGTCGCCGGCCGCCCCGTCCTCCTGCTGCCCGGCGAGCTTCCGGTCTATCGCACGCTGCGCGCCGGGGTGGCCGGTCCCGACGTCACGCAGCTCAAGGCTGCGCTCGAGCAGCTCGGCATCGACCCGGGCGACGCCGCCTCGCCGGTGTACGACGCGGCCACCGCCGACGCGGTCGCCGCGCTGTACGCCCGCGCCGGGTACCCGGCCCCCACCGCCGGCGCGGACGCGGACCTGGCGGTCGTCGGCGCGCGCGAGGCGTTGCGCGCGGCGGAGGACGAGGTCGCGTCGGCCCGCCGCGCGCTCGCCGCCGCCTCGGCCGGCCCCGGGCCGGTCGACCGGATCGCGAAGGACAACCAGGTCCGGGCCGCGCAGCGCGCCCTCGCCGACGCGCAGGCGCTCGCCGGCCAGGTGGACCCCGAGTCGGGGGCCCCGCTCGTGACCGCGAGCGAGATCGCCAACCTTGACGACCAGGTCACGGCCGCGCTCGTCGACCGCGACGCGCTGCTCGCACCGACCGACCCGGCGCAGGAGCGGGCGATGGTCGACGCCGCGCAGCGGGCCCGCGCCGACGCGGCAACCGCGCTGGAGGCCGCCCAGAAGAGCGTGCTCACGCCCCTGCCGGCGAGCGAGGTCGTGTACCTCACCGCCCTCCCGCGCCGGGTCGACTCGGTCGAGGTGCACCGCGGCTCGACCGTCGCCGGCACGGCGGTGATGAGCGTGTCGGGGGCCGCGCTCCAGGTCGCGGGCGAGATCGCGATCGTCGACGGCGAGCTCGTCGCGGTGGGGGCGGCCGTGGCGGTCACGCTGCCGAGCGGAGCGGACGTACCCGGCACGGTCCAGTCCGTCGCCCCGGCGACGGACGCCGCCCGCCTGCGCGTCGTCGTCGTGCCGGCCGAGCTGACGCCGGAGCAGCGTGCCGAGCTGCAGGGCGCGAACGTCCGGATGACGATCCCGGTGAGCTCGACCGATGGCGAGGTGCTCGCCGTCCCGACGGCCGCGCTCACCGCGGGCCCGGGCGGCCAGGCCCGGGTCGAGGTCCTCGGGGCCGACGGCGCGACGTCCCTCGTGACGGTCGAGACCGGCCTCGCCGCGGACGGGTTCGCCGAGGTGACGGCGACCACGGGGACCCTCGAGGAGGGCGATCGGGTCGTCGTCGGCGTCGCGAGCGCGGCGGAGGAGGAACCGACGAGCGAGGAGTCGGGCGGCGCGTGAGCGGGTCGGAGCCCGGCGAGCTCGGCGCCCTCGCGGTCGAGGCGGCGGCGGTCGAGCCGGCCGGGGTCGAGCTGGCCGCGGTCGAGCCGGCCGTGATCGAGCTCCGCGGGCTCACCCGCAGCTTTCCGGGCACCCCGCCCGTCGAGGCCCTGCGGTCCGTCGACCTGACGATCTCCTCCGGCGAGTACCTGTCGGTCATCGGCCCGTCCGGCTCGGGCAAGTCGACGCTCCTGCACATCCTCGGCCTGCTCGACCGGCCCACGTCGGGCGACTACCTGTTCGACGGGATCGCGACCGGCACGGCGTCCGACTCCGCCCGGGCCGCGCTGCGCGGCGGGCGCATCGGCTTCGTGTTCCAGTCGTTCCACCTGCTGCCGCATCGCACGGTGCTCGACAATGTGCTGCTCGCGACGCTGTACAGCGGCGTGCCGCGCGCCGAGCGCCGCGCGCGCGCCCTGGCGTCGCTCGAGCGGGTCGGCATGGGGCACCGGCTCGACTTCCTGCCGACCGTCCTGTCCGGCGGCGAGCGCCAGCGCGTCGCGATCGCGCGCGCGGTCATCGCGTCGCCGCACGTGCTGCTCGCGGACGAGCCGACCGGCAACCTCGACTCTGCGACCTCGGGCGGCGTGCTCGACCTGTTCGACGAGCTGCACCGCGACGGCCTCACGCTCGTCGTGATCACCCACGACGCCGCCGTCTCGTCCCGCGCCCAGCGGCGCGTGCGGATCGTCGACGGCACGCTCGTCGAGGTGGGCTGATGGCCCGCCCCCGCCTCCGCTTCAGCCGCCGCACGCGCGACCGGTTCGGCCTGCGCGACCTCGTGTCCGAGGCGGCCTACGGCGTCGGGTCGCGGCCGGGCCGCCTCGTCCTGACGATCGTCGGCACGGTGCTCGGGGTCGGCTCGCTCGTCGTGACGGTCGGGCTCGCCCAGACCGCGGCCGGGCAGATCGGGCGCCAGTTCGACGCCGTCGCCGCCACGCAGGCGATGGTCGAGCCCGCCACCGCGCAGACCCAGGGCGGCGAGCGCGCGATCGGCCGCCTGCCTTGGGACGTGGAGGACCGGCTGGGCCGGATCGCCGGGGTCGAGGCCGTCGGCGCGGTGGCCGCGGTCGACATCGACGGCGCGGCCATCACCGCCGTGCCGGTCAACGACCCGTCGGCCCCGACGCTCGCGTCGCCCCAGGTGCTGGCCACGACGCCGGGCCTGCTCGCCGCGGTCCGCGGCACGATCGCGACCGGCCGGTACTTCGACGCCGGCCACGACGAGCGCGCCGACCGGGTCGTGGTGCTCGGCTCGCGAGCGGCGGGCCGCCTCGGCGTCAACCGCGTCGACCGGCAGCCATCGATCTTCATCGGCGAGCGCCCCTACACGGTCATCGGCATCCTCGACAGCGTCGAGCGACGCACCGACCTGCTCGACGCCGTGATTCTGCCGGTCGGCACCGCACGCGCCGACTTCGGCCTCGCCGCGCTCGACCAGGCGCACCTGACGATCGCCGTCGGCGCCGGACCGGTCGTCGGGACGCAGGCCCCGATCGCGCTCGACCCGAACGCGCCCGAGAACCTCGACGTGCAGGTTCCGGCCGTCGCGTCGGCGGTCCGGGCGAGCGTGCAGGCCGACATCAACGCGATCTTCCTGGCGCTCGGCGCCGTCGCGCTGCTCGTCGGCGGGCTCGGGATCGCGAACGTCACGCTCCTGAGCGTCCGGGAACGGACCGCCGAGATCGGCTTGCGCCGCGCGCTCGGCGCGAGCCAGGCGGACATCGGCCGCCAGTTCCTGGTCGAGTCCGTGGTGATCGGCCTGCTGGGGGGCCTCATCGGCGCGGCGACGGGCGTGCTGACGGTCGTGCTCGTGTCCCTCGCCCAGGAATGGACGCCGTTGCTGGACCCGCTGGTCGTGGTCGGCGCGGCGTTGCTCGGCGGCGTCATCGGCCTCGCGGCCGGCACGTACCCCGCGCTCAAGGCCGCCGCGATCGAGCCGATCGCCGCGCTGCGCGCCGGGGGCTGACGCAGCGCACTCCGGCGCTGACGCCGCGCTCGGGGCTGACGCCGCGCCGGGGGCTGACGCCGCGCGCTCGGGCGCCGCGCGGGTGACAATGGCCGCGCGGGAGACACTGATGCTCCCGGGCGACCGATGAGCGGAGCACCCGATGGCCGACGTGACCACCCTCGACCCAGGCCTGGTCGAACGGGTCCGGCAGCGGGCGGGCGCCGCGCTGTTCGCCCGGGTCGCGGGCGACCGGGGCCCGGCGCAGCGCGAGCGGATCCACCACCGGCCGGGACCGCGCTGGTTCGCGACCGACTCCGCGATCTGCCGCGTGCACGGCGACGCGTCCATGTTCGTCGGCGGCCTGCGCGCGCTCCTGCTGCAGTCCCTGCACCCCGGCGCGATGGCCGCCGTCGCTGCCCACTCGGGCTACCTCGGGGACCCGTGGGGCCGGCTCGAGCGCACGAGCACCTTCCTCGCGATGACGACCTTCGGTGCGGCCGACGACGCCGCGGCGGTCATCGCGCACGTGCGCTCCGTGCACGAGCGCATCAGCGGCGTCACGCCCGAGGGGCTCGCGTACGCGGCGTCCGACCCGCACCTGCTGCGGTGGGTGCACGTCGCCGAGGCCGACAGCTTCCTCGCGGCGCACCAGCGCTACGGCGCGGAGCCCCTGGACCGCGCGGGGTGCGACCGCTACGTGGCCGAGGTCGCCGTCGTCGGCGAACGACTCGGGGTGATCGATCCGCCGCGCACGCGCGCCGAGCTCGCCGCCCAGCTCGAGGCCTACCGACCCGAGCTCGCGGCGACGCCCGCGGCGCGCGAGGCGGCGCGCTTCATCCTGCTGCGTCCGCCCGTGCCGTGGCTCGCCCTGGGGCCGTACACCGCGCTGACGGGCGCCGCGGTCGGCCTGCTGCCGCGCTGGGCGCGCCGGCCGCTGGCCCTGCCGTACCTGCCCCCGGTCGACGCCACGCTCGGCCGCGCGGGCGGGCACGCCATCACGGCCGCGATCCGCTGGGCGATGGCGCCCACGGCTTGAGCGCGCCGACCGCCGCGGCCCGAGCGCCCCCGACTGCCGCGGCCCGCGGCGGCCCGCCGCGGGCGCGACCCGGGTTTCCGGGCCCGGACGGCCCCGCGCGTGCGTACGCTGCTGCAGACCGAACCACGCAGGAGGTCCTTCGCCGATGAAGCAGCACGCCGTGCGCACCCACCCGTCCGCCGACCGGCTGCCGCGGCAGGAGCAGCTCGCCTGGAGCTTCGCGGAGGTCGCGGCCGACCCGGTCGAGGTGGAGCCCGCCGTGGTCGAGATGATCGGGAACCGGATCATCGACAACGCGGCGGTCGCGGCGGCGTCGATCGCGCGGCACCCGGCCGTCGTGGCGCGCGCGCAGGCCGTGGCGCACCCGGCGGCCCCCGGCGCCACGGTCCTCGGGCTCGCACCCGGGCGCGGGTTCTCACCCGAGTGGGCCGCGTGGGCGAACGGCGTCGCGGTCCGCGAGCTCGACTTCCACGACACCTTCCTCGCGGCCGAGTACTCCCACCCCGGGGACAACATCCCGCCCGTGCTCGCCGTCGCGCAGCACGCCCGGCGCAGCGGCCGCGACCTCGTGCGCGGCATCGCGACCGGGTACGAGATCCAGGTCGACCTGGCCCGCGGCATGTGCCTGCACGAGCACAAGATCGACCACATCGCCCACCTCGGCCCCTCGGCGGCGGCCGGCATCGGCACCGCGCTCGGCCTGAGCCCCGCCGTGATCTTCCAGGCCGTCGGCCAGGCCCTGCACACGACGACGACGACGCGGCAGTCCCGCAAGGGGGAGATCTCCTCGTGGAAGGCGTACGCGCCCGCGTTCGCCGGGAAGATGGCGGTCGAGGCGGTGGACCGCGCGATGCGCGGCGAGACGTCGCCGACCCCGATCTACGAGGGCGAGGACGGCGTCATCGCGTGGCTGCTGTCTGGGCCCGGCCACGTGTACGAGATCGGGCTGCCCGGGCCCGGCGAGCCCAAGCGCGCGATCCTCGACACCTATACGAAGGAGCACTCGGCCGAGTACCAGTCGCAGGCCCTGATCGACCTCGCGCGGCGGATGGGACCGGCCGTCGGCGACACGTCCCGCGTGCGCAGCATCGTCATCCATACGAGCCACCACACGCACGTCGTCATCGGCACGGGCGCGAACGACCCGCAGAAGTCGGACCCGACCGCCTCGCGCGAGACGCTCGACCACTCGATCACGTACATCTTCGCGGTGGCGCTGCAGGACGGCGCGTGGCACCACGAGCGCTCGTACGCCCCGGACCGCGCGGCCCGGCCCGACACCGTCGCGCTGTGGCGCACGATCACCACGGCCGAGGATCCCGCGTGGACCCGGCGCTACCACGCGGTCGAGCCCGCGGAGCAGGCGTTCGGCGGCCGCGTCGTCGTCACGCTGGACGACGGCACGGTGATCGAGGACGAGCTTGCGGTCGCCGACGCGCACCCCCTCGGCGCGCGCCCTTTCGCGCGCCCGCAGTACGTCGACAAGTTCCGCACGCTGGCCGACGGCGTGGTCGCGGCGGGGGAGCAGGACCGGTTCCTCGCCGCCGTCGGCGAGCTGGCCGACCTGCCGGCCGGCGAGCTGCACCGGCTGACCGTCACCGTGACGGCCGACCGGCTCGGAGACACCCCCGCGACGAGCCGGGGGATCTTCTGATGCTGGGCTCGACGATCCCCGCCGCGAGCAAGCGCGTGGCGTTCCGGGCCGGGCTCGCCTCGGGCCGCCTGCTGCGGATGCCCGGCGCGTTCTCGCCGCTGGTGGCGCGCATCGTCGCCGAGACCGGCTTCGACGGCGTCTACATCTCGGGCGCCGCGCTCTCGGCCGACCTCGCCCTGCCGGACATCGGCCTGACCACGCTGACCGAGGTCGCCGCCCGCGGCGGCGCGATCGCCCAGGCCACGGACCTTCCGTCGCTGATCGACGCCGACACCGGGTTCGGCGAACCGCTCAACGCCGCGCGGACCACGCGCGTGCTCGAGCAGGCCGGGCTTGCCGGGCTGCACCTCGAGGACCAGGTCAACCCGAAGCGGTGCGGGCATCTCGACAACAAGGCCGTGGTCAGCGTGGCCGAGATGCTCGGGCGCATCCGGGCCGCCGTCGGCGCCCGCACGGACCCGAACTTCGTGGTGTGCGCGCGCACCGACGCGCGCGCCGTCGAGGGCCTGCCCGCCGCGATCGACCGGGCCAAGGCCTACGCGGACGCCGGCGCGGACCTGATCTTCGCCGAGGCGCTCGCGGACGAGTCGGAGTTCGAGGCGTTCCGGGCCGGCGTCGACATCCCCCTGCTCGCGAACATGACCGAGTTCGGCAAGTCCGCGCTGCTTGACGCCGCGACGCTCGAGCGGCTCGGCTTCAACGTGGTCATCTACCCCGTCACGACGCTGCGGATCGCAATGGGCGCGGTCGAGGCGGGCCTGCGCACGATCGCCGCCGACGGGACGCAGGCGGCTCTGGTGCCGGCCATGCAGACGCGCGCGCGGCTGTACGAGCTGGTCGACTATGCGGACTACAACCAGTTCGACTCGTCGGTGTACAACTTCACTCTCGGAGGTGCTGATCAATGACGACAGCCGCAGAGCTACCCGTGATCCATCGCGGGCTGGCCGGGGTGGTGGCCGACACGACGAGCGTCTCCAACGTCGTGGCCGCGACGAACTCGCTGACCTACCGCGGGTACGCGGTGCAGGACCTCGCTGCGCACTGCAACTTCGAGCAGGTCGCGTACCTGCTCTGGCATGGCGAGCTGCCGACGCCGGCCCAGCTCCTGGACTTCACGACCGCCCTGCGCCCGCGCCGGGTCCTGTCTCCCGGGCTGCTCGAGGTGCTGCGGCTCCTGCCGACCACGTGCCACCCGATGGACACGCTGCGCACGGCCGTGAGCTTCCTGGGCGCCGAGGACCCCGACGCGTGGACGGCCGACCCCGCCGCGAACCAGGTCAAGGCCGAGACCCTCCTCGCGCAGCTGCCGACGGTCGTCGCGCTCGACTACCGGCGCCGGCGCGGCCTCGAGCCGATCGCCCCGAACCCTGACCTCGGGTTCGTGGAGAACTACTTCACGATGTGTTTCGGGGCGGTCCCGGCGACCGAGCTCGTGCGCGCGTTCGAGACCTCGCTGATCCTGTACGCCGAGCACTCGTTCAACGCCTCGACGTTCACGGCGCGCGTGGTGACCTCGACGCTCTCCGACCTGTACAGCGCGATCACGGGCGCGATCGGCACGCTGAAGGGCCCGCTGCACGGCGGGGCGAACGAGGCCGTGATGCTCGCGATGCTCGAGATCGGGGAGCCCGCGAAAGCCGCCGACTGGCTGCGCGGCGAGCTCGCCGCGCACCGCAAGGTGATGGGGTTCGGGCACCGCGTCTACAAGAACGAGGACTCGCGGGTCCCGACGATGAAGGCCGCGCTCTGGTCCGCCGCCGCGGCCGTCGAGGGCGGCGAGCGCTGGACCGCGATGTACACCGAGCTGGAGCAGACGATGCTCGCCGAGCGCGGGATCTGGCCGAACCTCGACTTCCCGACCGGCCCGGCGTACTACCTGATGGGCTTCGACATCGAGATGTTCACGCCGATGTTCGTGATGGCCCGCATCGTGGGCTGGACCGCCCACATCGCGGAGCAGCGCGCGCACAACGCGCTCATCCGCCCGCTGAGCCAGTACGAGGGCGTGGCCCAGCGCCCGGTCCCGCTCGAGCTGGCCACGCGCGGCTAGCTGACTGACGGCCGACTCCTAGAAGGGTGGGTCGTCGGGCTGGGGCTCGTGGAGCCAGGGCCGGTCGGGTGGCGGGGGTTCGGGGTTGACGTCGACGGAGGGCCGCTTGTAGCGGTGCTTGGTCGGTGAGGTCCACCAGGTGTCGCCGGTGGAGGTGTCGAGGTCGGGGTGCCAGCCGCCGTAGGTCTTGGCCCGATGATGATGACGACACAACGAGTGCAGGTTCTCCGGACAGGTTTGCCCGCCGAGGTCGGGGTGGTCGTGGTCGTAGGGGTCGCGGTGGTCCAGGTCGCATCGCCACGCGGGCATCCGGCACCCCACGAACGTGCAGGTCTTGTCCCGCGCCAGGATTGTGCCGGTCAGGTCGGCGCCGGGGCGGTACCCGCGCGGCCCGATCCCGGTCACGCACCCGGTGGCGGGGTCGGTGAAGATCCGCCGCCACGTCGCGTCCGCCGCGATCGCCCGCACCAGATCCGCGGGATCGGCCCGTACCCGGCCAGCTCCCCGGGCACCTCATCCAACCCCAGCAACGTGGTCGCGGCGGCGGTCACCTGCAGGTGCGGTCGACGCCCGTGCTCGGTCTTCAAGACCCCGCCGGCCTTCGGAGTCCCGCCGGCCTGACCCGCTGTCCCGGGACCCGGTCCCGCTGTGCCGGGTAGTGCGGTGGTGGGGGCGATGCCGTTGTCGAGGATGTCGGTGCAGAGGTCGGTCAGGGCGTCCGCGCGCCGCGCCGCCACACCGCGGGTCGGCGGGGTCGGCGGAGGCGGCGATGGCGTCGATCGCGGTGATCGTCATCGCGTCCTTGGCGGGTAGGTACGCGGTCAACCACGCCATCACCCCCGGCGCCGGGCTGACCCGCACATTCCTGTCGGCGGCGTCGCGGGCGCGCCGCTGGGCGACGGCGGCCGGGTTCACGGTGAGCTCGACCTTGCGCAGGCGCGCCTTCAACGCCGGCACCGTCAACCCCGGCGCGACCGGCAGCACCGCGTCCAGGACCGCGGCGGCCGCGTCGTCGTCGAGGTGCCCGACGCCGTCGACCAGGGCGGTGGCCTTGCGGTGATCAATCACCCCAGATGCGAGCGCCTCATTCACCGCGGGCCACGCCGCCAGCGACGTCCCGAGGCTGACCTTTGCCTCCGCCACCGACCGGGTCATCACCAGCACCGACGCGACCTCATCACCCACGAACTCACCCAACCGCTGCGCGTCGCGGCGGCGGGCGAGCTCGGCGATCATCTCGCCCTGCCGCGCCGCAGCCAGCGAGGTGACGCGCTCCCAGGCGGCGATCGCCTCGATCAACACCGCATCATGCACATCCGACGGGCACAGTCCCTCGAGCAGGTCCACCAGCGGCGAGCCCGGCACCTGCCCCATCAGGGCCGTAGCCAACGCGACCTGATCGATCGGCCCCGCGATGCACGACCCCGCCGCCGCGGCCTGCGCCAACGCCGCCCCCGCTTCAGCGAACACCCGCCCAAGCAACACCCCGAACGCCACATCCACCGACACTGGCAGCGCCGTCGCCAGCGCCGTCGCCGTCGAGGTGGCGCCCGTGGTGGTGGCGCCGACGCCCGTCGGGCCGGCCCCCGCTGGGGCCCCCCGTTACCTCGTCATCGCTCGGTTCGAACATGTGTACACACTAGGACGGACCACCCACACGCACCCCACCCCGAAGCCCAACCTGTGCAGCACGGCGTGGAATCAGTCCTCTAGAGGCCGGGCGTCACCAGGCCCGACTCGTACGCGAGCACGACCGCCTGGACCCGGTCGCGCAGCGAGAGCTTGCCGAGGATCCGGCCGACGTGGGTCTTGACGGTCGCCTCCGACAGCATGAAGTGCGCGGCGATCTCCGCGTTCGAGAGGCCCTCGGCGAGGGCGCCGAAGACCTCGAGCTCGCGCGGCGTGAGCACCCGCAGGCGCGGGTCGAGGCCGCCCGTGCCCGGCGCGGGCTCGCCGCTCGCGGGCAGGAAGCCCGAGAACATCTCCAGCATGCGCCGGGTAACCCGCGGGGCGACGACGGCGTCCCCGGTCGCGACCGCCCGGATCGCCCCCGTGAGCTCGGCGGGCCGCGAGTCCTTGAGCAGGAAGCCGCTCGCGCCCGCCCGCAGGGCCCCGAACGCGTACTCGTCCAGGTCGAACGTGGTGAGGATGATGACGCGGCACTCCGGCAGCGCGGCGACGATCCGCGCCGTCGCCTCGATCCCGTTCATGCCTGGCATCCGGACGTCCATCAGCACGACGTCGGGGCGCAGGGCGATCGCCTGGCGGACGGCGGAGGCGCCGTCGGCCGCCTCCCCGAGCACCTCGAGGTCGTCCTCCGCCTCGAGCACGAGGCGGAACCCCATCCGCAGCAGCGCCTGGTCGTCGACCAGCAGCAGGCCGGTCCGCCGCGCGGGCACGGCGTCGGGAACGCTCATCGATCCTCCTCGGTCCAAGCCAGCCGGGCCCGGGTGCGCCAGCCGGCCCGGTAGGGGCCGGCGTCGACGACGCCACCGTAGACGGCGGCGCGCTCGCGCATCCCGATGATCCCCCGCCCGCCGGAGCCTGCGCCGGTCGCGGGCCGCTCTCCGAGTACCGACGGCGCGCGGGCGGCAGCGCTGATGCCCGCGCCACCGTCGTCGGTCACGGTGATCTCGATCCAGCCGTCGGCGGTCGCGAGGAGGACGTCGACCTGGCCGGCCCCCACGGCGTGGCGGAGCACGTTCGTTAACGACTCCTGCACGATCCGGTACACCGCGAGCTGGATCCCGGCGTCGGTGGGCACCGGGGTGCCCGTCACCGTCGTCCGCACCGGCAGGCCCGCGCTACGGAAGCCCTCGACGAGCCCCGCGAGATCGCCCGCGCCCGGCTGGGGCCCGAGCGGAGCCTGCGGGTCACGCAGCGCGCCCAGCACGCGCCGCATGTCGGCGAGCGCGGATCGGCCCGTCTCCGAGACCTCGGCGATGGCCTCCCGCGCCCGGTCGGGCGAGCGGTTCAAGGCGACCCCCGCGCCGTCTGCTAGGGCGATCATCACGGACAGGCTGTGCGCGACGACGTCGTGCATCTCACGCGCGATCCGGGCGCGCTCCGCGGCGCTCGCGAGCTGGATCTCGTGGTCCCGCTCGACGGCGAGGCGATTCGCCCGGTCGATCAGGGCGGACACGTGCTCGCGGCGGTTGCGCACGCTCGAGCCGATGGCCATCGCGGCGAGCGCGAAGATGAGGATCGCGGTGATCGCCGAGACGCGGGTCTCGGTCGCCGACTCCGAGGCGTCCGTCGTGATGCCGAGCACCGCGACGTTCATGGGCTCGTCCCACAGCCAGAAGGCGCCGCTGACGGCCAGGCACAGCGCGATGAGCGCGAGCCACGCGGTCCGGGGCCGGCGCGCGGCCGCGACCGCGTAGATCACCAGCCCGACCGCCGTGTCGAAGGTGCCGATGGTCCCGGTGGTCGCGAGCGAGACCACGCCCAAGGCGCCGATCGCCGCCGCGGTCCACACCGGCTGCCGGCGCCGCCAGAGCAGCACCACGAAGCCGGCCAGCACGAGCGCGAACAGCGGGAGCCGCGGCCGGTCGCTGGTGGCGGCCGCCAGGAGAGCCCCCGGGACGGCGAAGCACGCGGCGACGACGACGTCGGTCGTGACGGGGTGGCGCAGGAAGTATCGCCGGATCGGCCCGAGCCGGCGGGTGTTGAGTTCGGTGAACAACGGGCCGGGCTCGGTCGGGGCGGGCGAGGCGGCCTTCATGGAGCCGACCGCCGCCACGTTCGCGACGGCCGGCGCGGGTGCGCCGGCCGTCGCGGTGCGGTGCAGGATCAGGCGTCCCGCCGGCGAAGCAGGACGGCTGCGGTGCCGAGCAGCACGACGACCCAGGCCACCAGGACGGCGAAGCCCTCCCACGGGCTCAGGACCGTCCCGGTGGCCGTGGTGGCCATCAGATCGATCTGCGCCTGGGGCATCATCAGCTGGCTGCCGGCCGTGGACGGCAGGAACGGGCTGACCTCGCGGAAGAAGTCCAGCGGGATGAGCAGGAAGACGTTCTCGAGCACGAGCAGCAGGCCGAGCACGGCGGCCAGCGCCGCCGCGGAGTGCCGCAGCAAAGCGCCGAACGCGAACGCGAGCAGCGAGATCGCGGCCAGGTACAGGGCCGTGCCGAACAGGATCCGGGCGGTCTCCGGGTCGCCGAGGTCGACCGCGAGGTCGACCGGGCCGAGCATCGCACGGGTCGCCAGGATGGAGAGCGCGATCGCGACGATCGCGACCACGAAGGAGGTGACCGCGAGCACGAGCGCCTTGGCCCACAGGGCCGGCAACCGGGTCGGCACCGCCGCGAGGGTGGAGCGAATCATGCCGGTGCCGTACTCGCCGCTGATCACCAGGACGCCGAGCACGGCGACCGTCAGCTGGCCGAAGTAGTAGCCGCCGGTCACGACGTTGGCGCCGACGATCCCCCCGAAGTCCTCGGAGCCGCCGCCCTGGCTGGTGGCGCTAGTCACGCCCCACGCGATCAGGAGCGAGATGCCCACCATGAGCACGATCGTGGTCCCGAGGGTCCAGACCGTCGAGCGCAGGGTGCGGAACTTGATCCACTCGGAGCGCACCACGCGCGCGAAGCTGAGGTGGACGCGCGAGTCGCCCGTCGTCGAGGACGGCGCGGCGGCCGTGCGGGTGTCGATGCTCATCGGTGTGCGCCTTCCGTGCTGCTCGGTGCGGCGTGCGCACCGGAGTGGTCGCTGAGGTGGTCGGGGTGCAGCCCCGCGTCGGTCGAGTGGTACTCGACCGAGTCCTGCGTGAGCGCCATGTACGCGTCCTCGAGCGAGCCCTTGACCGGCGTCAGCTCGTGCAGCACGAGCTGGGCGCCGGCGGCGGCCTCGCCGATCGCCTCGGCGGTGCTGCCGGTGATCTCGAACGACTCGGGTGCGGTCGAGGTGACCGTGATGCCAGGGCCCGCCATGAGCTCGACGAGCCGGGTCGCGTGCGGGCTGCGCACGCGCACGGTCGTGCCCGCCGCGCGGCCGACGATGTCGGCGACGGGGGCATCCGCGAGGATCCGGCCGCGGCCGACGACGATGATGTGGTCCGCCGTCAGCGCCATCTCGCTCATGAGGTGGGAGGACAGGAAGACGGTGCGTCCCTCGCCGGCGAGGTAGCGCACGAGGTTGCGCACCCAGACGACGCCCTCAGGGTCGAGGCCGTTGACCGGCTCGTCGAGGATGAGGGTGCGCGGGTCGCCGAGCAGGGCCGAGGCGATGCCGAGGCGCTGCCCCATGCCGAGCGAGAAGCCACCGACGCGCTTCTTGGCGACGGTGTCGAGCCCGGTCATCTCGATGACCTCGCGCACGCGGGCCTTGCCGATGCCGTGGGTCGCGGCCATCGCGAGCAGGTGGTTGTAGGCGCTGCGGCCGGTGTGGACCGCCTTCGCGTCGAGCAGGGCGCCGACCTCGTGCAGCGGCGACCGGTGCTGCGCGTACGGGCGGCCGTTGACGGTCACCGTCCCGTGGGTGGGCCGGTCCAGGCCGACGATCATGCGCATCGTCGTGGACTTCCCGGCGCCGTTCGGGCCGAGGAATCCGGTGACCTTGCCGGGGTGGACGGTGAACGTGACGTCGTCCACCGCCGTCTTCGGCCCGTATCGCTTCGTCAGGCCGTGGGCCTCGATCATGGCTGTCGTCCTTCGTTCGGCGTGTGCTTCCACGTCGAGGCTAGAGCGCGCCGCGCCCCGGGCGGCACCCCCTCGAGGCTGACGTGCCCCGCGTCGGCGCATACCTCGCAGGGAGGACGGCCACGGCCGGGAACGCCCACGGCGGGTGCCGCGTTGCGCCGGGAACGCCCACGGCGGGTGCCGCGTTGCATAGAGTAAGGAAAACGGCCGCAAACTCGCACCGACTTGCGCACCTGCGCAGGGGGCGGGACGGCGCGACCAGGAGGAACTGATGAGCAACCCCGTCTTCGACAACAACGCGATCTTCCGCGATCCCAAGAAGTCGCGGCAGCAGCCCCAGCGCGGGCGCCAGCAGGGAGCCGTGCTGCAGGACAGCGCGGTCACCGCGGCGCCGTACGACGCGGCGGCGCTGAACCAGATGTACCAGTCGCCCTCGGCGACCACGGCCCAGACCGGGCGGATGACCTACGACGACGTCATCATGAAGACCGGCGGGCTGCTCACCATCGTCGTCGTCATGGCGGCGCTGACCTGGTTCGTCGTGCCCGAGGAGTCGCGGATGGGCGTCGCGATCATCGGCGCGCTCGTCGGTTTCGTGCTCGGCATGGTGAACTCGTTCAAGAAGAGCCCGAGCCCGGCCCTCATCCTGGCCTACGCGGCGGCCGAGGGCGTCTTCCTCGGGGGCATCTCGTGGTACTTCGAGGTGGCCTTCGACCTGCCGGGCCTCGTGACGCAGGCCGTGCTCGCCACCATGGCGACGTTCGCCGCCTGCCTCGTGCTGTTCCGCTCGGGCAAGGTGCGCGTCACCCCGAAGTTCACGCGCTGGCTCCTCGTCTCCATGGTCGGGTACCTCGTGTTCTCGCTCGTCAACGTGCTGCTGATGGTCTTCAACGTCGGCGGCGACGGCGCGTTCGGCCCGCTGAGGAGTGGCGCCCTGGGCGTCATCGTCGGCCTCTTCGCCGTCGGCCTCGCCGCGGCGATGCTGATCCTCGACTTCGACTCGATCAAGCGTGGGGTCGAGCAGGGCGTCCCGGCGAAGTTCGCCTGGACCGCCGCTTTCGGGCTCGTCGTCACCCTCGTGTGGATGTACCTCGAGTTCCTGCGGCTGATCGCGATCCTTCGCGGCAGCAACTAGCGGTTCGACCAGCAGTCTCACCCCCGTCGTCGCAACGTCCGCATCGCGTGGCCTTCCACCGGTGCGGACGTTGCGCTTTTCCTCGCCTCTGGAGCGTCCGTCCGGCATGAAGTACGCGCAGCACATCTCCGAGCTCGTCGGCAACACCCCGCTCGTCCGGCTCTCGACCGTCACCCGCGGCCTCGCGGCGACGGTCCTGGTCAAGGTCGAGTACCTCAACCCCGGCGGGTCGGTGAAGGACCGGATCGCGCTCAAGATGATCGAGGCGGCCGAGGCGAGCGGCGAGCTCGCCCCCGGCGGCACGATCGTTGAGCCGACCAGCGGCAACACCGGCGTCGGGCTGGCCCTGGTCGCCCAGCGCAAGGGCTACCGCTGCGTGTTCGTGTGCCCCGACAAGGTGTCCCAGGACAAGCGGGACGTGCTCACGGCGTACGGCGCCGAGGTCGTGGTGACGGCGACCGCGGTCGCCCCCGACCATCCCGACTCCTACTACTCGGTCTCCGACCGGCTCGTCGCCGAGATCGAGGGGGGCTGGAAGCCGAACCAGTACGCGAACGTCAACGGCCCGGCGAGCCACTACGAGACGACCGGCCCCGAGATCTGGGCCGACACCGACGGCACGCTCACGCACTTCGTCGCGGGCGTCGGCACCGGCGGCACGATCACGGGAACCGGGCGGTTCCTCAAGGACGCGAGCGCGGCACGCGCCGGCGGCCGGGTCCGCATCGTCGGCGCCGACCCGGCCGGCTCGGTGTACTCCGGCGGCGACGGCCGCCCCTACCTCGTCGAGGGCGTCGGCGAGGACTTCTGGCCCACGGCCTACGACCCGGCCGTGCCCGACGAGATCCTCGCGGTCTCCGACGCCGACTCGTTCGAGATGACGCGGCGGCTCGCGCGCGAGGAGGGGCTGCTCGTGGGCGGCTCGTCCGGCATGGCCGTCGTCGCCGCCCTGCGCCTGGCCGCGACCCTGGAGAGCGCGGACCCGGCGGCCGCCGCCGCCGCCGTGATCGTCGTGTTGCTGCCCGACGGCGGGCGCGGCTACCTGTCGAAGATCTTCAGCGACCCGTGGATGCGGTCCTACGGCTTCCTGAGCTCCGGCGACGGCGCGAGCGTCGCGGACGTGCTGCGCACCAAGTCGGGCGACCTGCCGAAGCTGGTGCACACGCACCCGACGGAGACGGTCCGGGACGCGATCGAGATCCTGCAGACCTATGGCGTGTCCCAGATGCCGGTGGTCAAGGCCGAGCCGCCGGTGATGCTCGGCGAGGTGGCCGGCGCCGTGAGCGAGCGGCACCTCACCGACGCCGTGTTCTCGGGCGCCGCGTCGCTCGCCGACCGGGTCGACACGCACATGTCCGCGCCGCTCCCGCTGATCGGCACGGGGGAGAGCGTCGAGGCGGCCCGCGCGGCGCTCCGCGACGTCGACGCGCTGCTCGTGGTCGACGACGGCAACCCGATTGGCGTGCTCACCCGGTCCGACCTCCTGGCGTACCTCACCCGCTAGCTCCGCGAGAGCCCGGCGACGAGGGTGGTGACGAGGTAGCGATAGCTCTCGTCGACGTCGTCGGCCATGCGGAAGCCGCCCGTGAGCTCGAACAGGATGAAGCCGTGCAGCGCCGCGCGCAGCGCGCGGATCGCGTCGATCTCGCGGCCGGCCGGGATGCCGAGCCCGCGCAGGCTCGACGCGATCACCTCGATCGAGTGCGCGGCGGCCGCGCGGATCTCGCCGGCCTCCGGGTCGTCGGCCCAGGTCGGCAGCTGCGCCGCGAGGTAGCGCCCGGGCGACGCGTGCGCGAACGCGCGGATCGCGTCGGCCATCGCCCGCGTCGCGGGCGGTCCGGCCAGGCCCGCCGCGGGTGACTCGACGGCCTCGGTCATCCCAGCCACGCAGGCGAGGACGACGGCGCGCCGCAGGTCGGGCAGCCCCGCGACGTGCTTGTACAGGCTCGGCACCGCGACGCCCGCGCGCGCCGCGACGGCGGCGAGGGTGAGCGCCTCGAAGCCGTGCGGGCCGCCGTCGTCCACGACCGCGAGGGCCAGTTCGACGACCGCCTGCCGGGTCAGCCCGGCCCTAGGCACGCGGGCCGGGCGCCCAGCGGGCACCGTCGCGGGGCAGCCCGGCGAGGAACGCGGTCGTGGCGGGGACGACGACCTCGGGCGCCTGGTGCTGCGGGTAGTGGGAGACCCCGGGGATCCAGACCCCCTGCGCGGCGATGGTCTCCTCGATCCACGCGAGCTCGGCCGCGGGGTCGACGAAGTCCGGGTCGAGGCTGCCGAAGAACGCGATCGCGGGGGCGCTGACCTCGCCGAGCCGGGCCTCGACCGGGGCGTGCGTGAGCTGGAGCGCGAGGTGCCGGAACGCTCGCAGCCGGCCGGGGCGCGACAGGCTCGCGCGGATCTCGGCGACGTGCTCGTCGAGCCACGGCGCCTTCGCGCCGCGCGAGAGCGGCGAGCGGTAGTACGCCGCCCAGGCGGCCGCGCCCCAGGGCCGGACGAACAGGCCGCGGTACAGCAGGTGGAGCGCCGCAGCCAGCGCCGGGTGCTGGGCGGGGTTGCGCAGCAGCGGCGCGACCAGGACGAGGCCGGCGACGAGGTCGGGTCGCTCGGCGGCGACCCACGCCGCCGACGCCGCCCCCATCGAGTTGCCGACGAGCACGGCCGGGCCGTGGTCCAGGTGCTCGACGAGGGCGATCAGGTCTCCGCCCGTCGCGACGTCGCCGTGGTGCGCGAAGCTGACGTCGCCGTCGCCGTGCCCACGCAGGTCGGTCGTGGCGACCCGGTAGCCGGCCTCGACCAGCCGCGGGCCGACGTCGCGCCAGGTCGAGCGCAGGTCGCCCATCCCGGGCACGAGCACCAGCAGCGGGCCGGAGCCCTCGACCGTGAACGAGATGCGACCCTCGGGCCGCGACAGGAGCTGAACCGCGGCGCGGATGCCCGCGTGGCCGGAACTTTCGAAGGTGTCCATGACCAAAAGCTAAGGCCATTAGCCAACGCCTGTCAACACCCCGCGGCCACCCGGTTGTGGTCCGGATCCGTGCGCCGAATGCGCGGATCCGGGCCACAACCGCGAAGATGGGGAAAACCCCCGCTCGAGGAGACCCTTCATGACTGCCACCTTGCCGCTCGCGTCCGGTTCCTTCGGCGAGAAGCCCGCGCTCACGTTCCCCGCCACGCCGGCGCCGCCCGAGCTCGAGGTCGTCGTGCTCTCGCCCGGCGACGGGGCGCTCGTCGAGGCCGGCGACGACCTCGTCGTGAACTACCTCGGCCAGACGTGGGGCGGGCACGTGTTCGACAACTCCTACGACCGCGGCTCGTCGATCAACTTCCCGATCGGCGTCGGCGCCGTGATCGCGGGCTGGGACCAGGGCCTGGTCGGCCAGCAGATCGGCGCGCGCGTGCTGCTGTCGATCCCGCCGCACCACGGCTACGGCCCGCGCGGCATGCCGCAGGCCCGGATCAAGGGCACGGACACCCTCGTGTTCGTGGTCGACATCCTCGCGGTCAACTGACACCGAGATGGTCGCCAGCCGCGCCGCCCGCCTCGCGATCCGCGCGCACGCCGCCGTCTTCAGGCTGACCGGCGGCCGGATCGGCGGCCGGCTGGGCCACCTCGAGCAGGTCCTGCTGACGACGACGGGCCGCACCACGGGCGCGTCCCGCACGGTGCCGCTCGCCGTCACGGTGGTCGGCGAGCGGCTCGTCCTGATCGCCTCGGACGGCGGCGCGGCGCACGACCCCGCGTGGTTCCGCAACCTCGTGGCGAATCCGGACGTCCGTCTGCAGCGCGGGGCTGTCAGCCGCGAGATGCGCGCCCGGACCGCCGTCGGGGCCGAGCGCGCCGAGCTCTGGCGCGCCGCCGTGGCCAACAACGCCGGCTACGCGGGCTACCAGCACAGGACCGAGCGGGAGATCCCTGTCGTCGTCGTCGAGCCCCGCTGAGAAGCCTTGCCGGCGAGCCTCGACGCCGCGCGCTAGACGCCGCTCAGCGGGCGCGGGCAGGACACGCCTGTGCCGCCCAGGCCGCAGTACCCGTTCGGGTTCTTCTCGAGGTACTGCTGGTGGTAGCCCTCGGCGTAGAAGAACTCGCCCGCCTCGGCCGCCGGGCGCACCTCGGTCGTGATCGCGCCGTAGCCCGCGCGCGCGAGCTCGGCCTGGTACACCGCCCGGGTCGACTCCGCCGCGGCCGCCTGCTCGGGGTCCGTGGTGTACAGCGCCGACCGGTACTGGGTGCCCCGGTCGTTGCCCTGCGCGAAGCCCTGCGTCGGGTCGTGCGACGTCCAGAACGCCCGGAGCAGCTCGGTGTGCGTGAGCACCTCGGGGTCGTACGCCACGAGCACGGCCTCGGTGTGCCCGGTCATCCCGGTGCACACCTCTTCGTAGCTCGGGTACGGGCTGAATCCGCCCTGGTAGCCGACGGCGGTCGTCACGACCCCGGGTAGGCGCCACATCGCCCGCTCGGCTCCCCAGAAGCACCCCATCGCGAGGTACAGCTGCGCGGTGCCGACTGGCCAGGGCCCCTGCAGCGGCGTGCCGAGGACGGCGTGGTTCGCGGGGATCGGGTAGGTGTAGCCCGCCCGGCCGCGCAGCGCGCGCTCGGGCGTGACCATCGTGGTTCGCAGCACAGATCCGAACATGGAATTCGCCTTCCGTCCGTGAGCAGTTCGCTCGACATGCTCAACGTCGGACGACCCGACGGGTGTTCCCCCGGCCGGGCACCGTAGCCTGGCGGCGTGAGTACTCCATCTTCTGACCTCGAGCCCACCCACGACTGGTCCGCCGCCGCCTTCGCGACCCGCGCGATCCACGCAGGCCAGGACCCGGACCCGGCGACGGGCGCCGTCGTGACGCCGATCTACCAGGTCTCCACGTACAAGCAGGACGGGGTCGGCGGGCTGCGCGGCGGGTACGAGTACTCCCGCTCCGGCAACCCGACCCGCACCGCGCTCGAGGAGGCGCTCGCCGCGGTCGAGGGCGGCGCCCGCGGGTACGCGTTCTCCTCGGGCCTCGCGGCCGAGGACACCCTGCTGCGTGCCGTGCTGCGCCCGGGCGACCATGTCGTCGTGCCGAACGACGCGTACGGCGGCACGTACCGCCTCGTGGCGAAGGTGTTCGGGCCGTGGGGAATCGCGCACACCCCGGTCGACCTGACCGACCTCGACGCCGTGCTCGCGGCCATCGAGCCCGGGCGCACGAAGGTCGTCTGGGTCGAGACCCCGACGAACCCGCTGCTCGGGGTCAGCGACATCGCCGCGATCGCCGCGATGTGCCGCGCCGCCGGCGTGCTGCTCGTGGTCGACAACACGTTCGCGACGCCGTACCTGCAGCAGCCGCTCGCGCTCGGCGCCGACGTCGTCGTGCACTCGACGACCAAGTACATCGGCGGCCACAGCGACGTCGTCGGCGGCGCGCTCGTCGTCGGCGACGGCGCGCAGCTGCCCATCGGCCTCGTCGGGCCGACCGGGACGACGTCGCTCGCGGACGCCGTCGGCTTCCACCAGAACTCCTCGGGCGCCGTGGCGGGCCCGTTCGACGCGTGGCTCACGCTGCGCGGGCTCAAGACCCTCGCGGTCCGGATGGACCGCCACTGCGCCAACGCCGCCGCCGTCGCGGCATTCCTCGAGGCACACCCGAAGGTCACGCAGGTGATCTACCCCGGGCTCGCGTCGCACCCCTCGCACGAGGTCGCGGCGCGCCAGATGAGCGGGTTCGGCGGGATGGTCTCCTTCCGCACGGGCGACGCCGAGACGGCCGTCGCGATGTGTGGCCGGACCCGCGTGTTCACGCTCGCGGAGTCGCTCGGCGGGGTCGAGTCGCTCATCGAGCACCCGGCGCGGATGACGCACGGGTCCGTCGCGGGCACCGCGCTCGAGGTGCCCGACGACCTCGTCCGGGTCTCGGTCGGGATCGAAGGGATCGCCGACCTGATCGCCGACCTGGAGCAGGCGCTGGCATGAGCGAGACCGCCGTCCCCGAGCCCGACGTCGCCGCTCCGGCGGCGTCGGCCGCCGGGGCCACCTCGGCCGGGCCGGCCGCCGGTCGCTCGATGGCGGAGTCCCTGCCGCGCTCGGTCCAGGTGTCCGCGGCGTGGTCGTGGCGCCTGGTCGTGATCGTCGCGGCCACGGCGGGCGCGCTCTGGCTCATCTCGTACTTCAAGGTGCTCGTGGTGGCGGTGCTGGTCGCGCTGCTGCTGTCGGTGCTGCTCGCGCCCGTCGCGACGTTCCTGCGCGAGCGCGCGCGGTTCCCCCGCGCCGTGGCGTCGGCCACCTCCGTCGTCGCGCTGCTCGGCGTCGTCGCGGGCCTGCTGACGCTGGCCGGGAACTCGATCGCGAACGGCTTCGCCGACCTCGCGAGCCAGGCCGAGGCCGGCATCGAGACCACGACGTCGTGGCTCGCGCAGGGCCCGCTGCAGCTCAGCGCGACCCAGATCGACGGGTTCGTCACCCAGATCTCGGACTCGCTGAGCGCCAACTCGTCCTCCCTGCTCTCGGGGGCCCTGTCGGTCACGACGACGCTCGGGCACGTCGCGACCGGCGCGCTCATCGCGCTGTTCTGCACGCTGTTCTTCCTGATCGACGGCGCGCGCGTGTGGGCGTGGCTCATCGGCCTGCTGCCGAACGAGGCCCGCGAGCCCACCCATCAGGCCGGCCGGCGCGGGCTGGTCGCGCTCGGCGCGTACACCCGCACCCAGATCCTGGTGGCGCTGGTCGACGCGGTCGGCATCGGCATCGGCGCCGCGATCCTGCAGGTGCCGCTCGCGCTGCCGCTCGCCACGCTGGTGTTCATCGGCTCGTTCATCCCGATCGTCGGTGCGCTCGTGACCGGGGCGGTGGCGGTGCTGGTCGCGCTTGTCGCGCACGGCCCGCTCGTCGCGCTGCTCATGTTCGCCGTCGTGCTGCTCGTGCAGCAGATCGAGGGCCACGTGCTCCAGCCGCTCCTGATGGGCCACGCGGTCTCGCTGCACCCGGTCGCGGTGATCCTCGCGGTCGCGGGCGGCACGATGGCGGCGGGGATCGTCGGCGCGCTGTTCGCGGTGCCCGTGGTCGCCGTGGTCAACACCGTCGTGCTGTACCTGCACGGGCACGACAAGTACCCCGAACTCGGGACCGCACCGGGGCTGCAGCTGCGGGGGCCCGCATGACGGCCCGGACCGCGGCGCCGGCGCCGGCGGTCACGCTCGAGGACGTGCGCGCGGCCGCGCGGCTGCTCGACGGCGTCGCAACGCTGACCCCGGTGGAGGAGAGCCGCGGGCTGTCCGCGATCGCGGGCACCCGGGTCGTGCTCAAGTGCGAGAACCTGCAGCGCGCCGGGTCGTTCAAGATTCGCGGCGCCTACGTGCGCATGGCCCAGCTCACGGCCGCCGAGCAGGCCCGCGGCGTCGTCGCGGCGAGCGCCGGCAACCACGCGCAGGGGGTCGCGCTCGCGGCCCAGCTGCTCGGCATCGACGCGATCGTCTACATGCCGACCGACGCCGCGCTGCCCAAGATCGCCGCGACGCGCGAGTACGGGGCGCAGGTCCGGCTCGTCGGCACGACGGTGGACGAGGCGCTCGTGGCCGCGCTGGCGGAGTCGTGCACGACCGGGGCCGTCCTGATCCACCCGTTCGACCATCCCGACATCGTCGCGGGCCAGGGCACGCTCGCGCTCGAGGTCCTCGAGCAGGTGCCGCAGGTGCGCACGATCATCGTCCCGGTCGGCGGCGGCGGGCTCGCGGCGGGCGTGGCCACCGTGGTGCGGGCGCTGCGGCCCGACGTGCGCGTCGTCGGGGTCCAGGCGGCGAACGCGGCCGCCTACCCGGCGTCGATCGCCGTCGGGCATCCCGTGGCGGCGACCGGCATGTCGACGATGGCCGACGGCATCGCGGTCGGGACGCCGGGGCTGGTGCCGTTCACGCTGCTGCAGGAGGCGGGCACCGAGGTGCGCACCGTCTCCGAGGAGGACCTCTCGCGCGCGCTGCTGCTGATCGCCGAGCGCGGCAAGCTGCTGGTCGAACCGTCGGGCGCCGCCGCGGTGGCGGCGCTGATGGCCGATCCGGGCGGCTTCGAGGGCCCGGTCGTGGCGATCCTCTCGGGCGGGAACATCGACCCGCTCGTGCTGCTGCGGGTGGTCCGGCACGGCCTCGCCTCGGCCGGCCGGTACCTGCAGTGCCGCGTGCGGATCGACGACCGGCCCGGCTCGCTCGCCAGCCTGCTCGCCGAGTTCGCCGCGAGCGGCGGGAACGTCATGGACGTCGGGCACGTGCGCACGGGGGTCGACCTCGCGATCGACGAGGTCGAGATCGACGTGCAGCTCGAGACGAAGGGCCCCGAGCACTGCCACGACGTGCTCGAGCACATCCGCGCGGCCGGCTTCCGCATCGTCAAGCAGCGCTAGCGGGGGCGGAGCTCGCGGTCCGGTTCGTCGGCCAGCGCGGCGGGATTTCTGACCCCGCGGGATGCGAACGCTGCCGTAAGGCGGGCCTCGATGATGCCCAGCGCCGGAGCACAGGTCGGCCAGCAGGACGATGGACCGCCACCGGAGGTCCTCCTGCTCCTTGCGATGGATGTCGCGTACGTACTGGGCGCGGTCGCGCTGGTGATGGGCGCCGTCGTACTCGATCGCGAGGCGCAGCGCGGGCCAGCACAGGTCCGGCCGCGCTATCCAGCAGCCCAGGTCGTCGAACAGGTCCGCCCCGACGAGCGGGCAGGGAATGCCCGACGCGATGAGCTGCAGGCGCACCCGGGTCTCCATCGGCGAGTCGACGAAGTGGCGAGCGCGCGCGAGCGCCTGCCGGAGCGCGCGGCACCCGCGCCGCCCGGCCGCCCGCTCGAGGGCGGCCGTGAGCTGCGCGGTGGTCGTGCCGGGGTAGCGGAGCGCCAGGACGGCATCCGTGAGGATCACGAGGTCGACGGGGTCGAGCGTCGCGCCCAGGTCGACCCAGGTGCGCACGACCGACGTGAGGCGAACACCGCGGCGAGCGGCGGCGTCGGCGGGGAGCAGTCCCTGGTGCGGGGCGACCCCGCGCGCGTCGACCGGGAGGCGGCCCGGCGGGCCGATGACGTGCACGGGGGCCGCGCGAGAACGCGGCGTCGCCGGGCAGCTGGAGGCCGAGCGCGCGACATCGGGTCGCGAGGTCGGCGGCGTCGGCGGCGGGCATGCGGACGCCGCGCATCGGTGCGACGAGGGTCGGACCGGGCAGCCGACGGCGCGGGACGCCCGCCGCGATCGCCTCAGCGACGCGGACGGGGCGGGTCAGGTCGAACGGGATCTCGGGCATGCCCGCGACCCTGACCGCTCTCGTGCCGTCGCTCCAGCGATCAGGCCGCCGCCGGTGCGCAACCCGTCGCCAGCTCCGCCTGGGGTCGGCCCGCCGTCGGCCCGAACGCTGCGCGGCGCTGCGCGCCGAGGCGCTCCGGAACGACGAACTGGGAGCAGTGGTCGCCCGGAGGCAGAGAACTCGACCACTACTCCCAGTTCGCGCGCGTGCCGAAGCGTCCCGGCGCGCAGCGGTGCTCGTCAGCCGGTGAAGGGCTTCGCCGCGACGATCTTGACCGCGATCTCCTTGCCGTTCGGGGCCGTGTAGCTCACCTTGTCGGACACCTTGTGCCCGCTGATCGCGGCACCGAGGGGTGACGTAGGCGAGTAGACCTCGATCTCGGTGGACCCGGCGATCTCGCGCGAGCCCAGCAGGAACGTCATCGTGTCGCCCGCGACGACAGCCGTGACCACCATGCCCGGCTCGACGACGCCGTCGTCGCGCGGGACCCCGATCTCCACGTTGCGGAGCTTGGCCTCGAGCTCGCGGATGCGAGCCTCCATCTTGGCCTGCTCCTCGCGGGCGGCGTGGTACCCGCCGTTCTCCTTGAGGTCACCCTCGTCGCGCGCCGCGGCGATCTTCTCGGTGATGTCGGCCCGGCCCGGCCCGCTCAGCTTGTCGAGCTCGGCCTTGAGCCGGTCGTAAGCGTCCTGGGTCAGCCATGTGACGGCAGCTGTCTCGGTCATGATCGCTCCTTCCTTGCATCTACTTCGCGTGAAGGCACACCCGGAAGACCGGGTGTGCCTCGGAACTGCGCTGCGAGAACGAACGGCACAGTGGATCGATCGACGCAGCGAAACCGTTGCGTCGGGGGCGTGCGACGGCGTCGGCCTGCGGCTGGGTGGAGCCGGGGACGGCGTCTGAATCGGTCAGCCTAGCAAGCCGCGGCCGAGTTGACCCGCTGGCCGGGCGCATTCGGGCGGGCAACCTCTCGGGGTCAGCCCGCCGCGACGACCTCGCACGAGTCGACGAGCCCGGTCACCGCCAGCTCCTGGGTGGCCACGGTGACGGTGTGCCGCACCGTCTGGGTCGTGGCCGGCCCCGCGGTGACCCGAATCACCCCGACCTCTGCGTAGCCCCTGTTCAGGGCGTGCACCATGCACTCGACGGTCGACTCGGGGTCCTTGGTCACCTCGAACGTGACGTCGACGCGCTCGGCGCCCTTGACCGAGAAGCCCACGTCGCTCCACTTCACGGGGTCTTGCACGATCCCGATGCCGAGCCAGACGACCAGCGCGAGCGCGAGCGCGCCACCGATCCAGGCGGCGGCGATCGCGGCGCGGTGCCGGCGCGCGGTCGGCGCAGGGCCGTACCGGCCGACCGTCGACTGGCTCATGGGTATCCTCCCGGTGAAGCGCGGCACTGCGGGTGCGAGAGCATTGTCCCTCGACCCCGCCGCCGGGTGAGCCGCAGCGGTCAACGCAGGAGGATTCGTGAGCACAGAGCAGCTTCGGCTCATGGCCGTGCACGCCCATCCCGACGACGAGTCGAGCAAAGGCGCAGCGACCATGGCGCGCTACGTCGACCAGGGCGTCGACGTGCTCGTGGTCACCTGCACGGGCGGTGAGCGCGGCGACATCCTCAACCCGCAGTACCCGCCGGTCGAGGGCGGGGCGCCGGCGATGCAGGCGATCCGGCGCGCCGAGATGGCCGCCGCCGCGGCGGCGCTTGGGGTCACGCAGCGCTCGCTCGGCTTCGTCGACTCGGGCCTGCCCGAGGGGGAGCCGCTGCCCCCGTTGCCATCCGGCTGCTTCGCCCTGACCCCGCTCGAGGTCGCGGCGGCGGAACTCGTCGAGGTGGTCCGCGAGTTCCGCCCGCATGTCATGACGACCTACGACCCGAGCGGGGGCTATCCGCACCCGGACCACGTGATGACCCACAAGGTGGCGGTGGAGGCCTTCGAGGCCGCCGGCGACGCCGCGCGGTACCCGGACCGGGGCGAGCCCTGGCAGCCCCTCAAGCTCTACTACAACCACGGCTTCTCGATGCTCCGCATGCGCGCGATGCACGAGGCCATCGTCGAGGCCGGCGGCGAGTCGCCGTTCGGCGAGTGGATCGAGTCGCGGCAGGCGCTCGACGTCCCGGAGCGCGCCGTGACGACGCAGATCGACTGCGCCGCCTGGTTCGGGCGGCGCGACGACGCGCTGCGGGCGCACGCGACGCAGATCGACCCCGACGGCTTCTTCTTCGCGATCCCGCGCGAGATCGAGGCCGAGACCTGGCCGTTCGAGGATTTCGAGCTCGCGGTCTCGCACGTCGCCACGACCCTGCCGGAGGATGACCTGTTCGCCGGGATCCCGGGCGCCGGCGGCCGAACGGACGGCGCCTGATGCCGGCCGTCGGCGGCACGCTCGACCTCGCGGCGATCGGCACCGGATCGGCGCTCGAGGGGGCGATCGCCTCGACGTCGACGCCGTCGCCTGCGCCCACGTCGAACCTGCAGGAGGGCATCGAGCCGGGCCTCGTCTCGCCCGGGCTCCTCGGCTTCCTGCCCGTTTTCGCGATCGCGCTCGTGTGCATCGGGCTGTTCCTGTCGCTCACCGCGAAGCTGCGCAAGGTCAACCACCGGCAGGCCCGGCTCGACGCCGAGGAGGCGGCCGCGGCCGACGCAGCCACCGCGGTCGGCGCAGACCCCGCGGCCGACGCCGGCACGGGCCGTCCCGCCGACGAGTCGCCCCGGTGATGCGCCGGTGAGGCTCCGGTGACCGTCCGGGTCGCGGTCGGGCAGCTCGCGGTCAGCACCGACCGGGCGGCGAACCTGCGCCAGGCCCTGGCCGCGGCCGACGACGCCGCGCGGGCCGGCGCCGACCTGCTCGTGCTGCCCGAGTACTCCGCCTGCTTCGACCCCCGCGGCGTCGGACCCGAGCACGCGCAGGCGCTGGACGGGCCGTACATCGGCGGGCTGCAGGCCAAGGCCGCCGCGGCCGGGCTGGCCGTGATCGCCGGCACGACGTTGCCGGGGGAGAACGCCGGCCGCGCCGTGAACGCGGTCGTGGCGATCGACGCCGCCGGCGCGGTCGCGGGCGTGTATCGCAAGATCCACCTCTACGACGCGTTCGGCCAGCGCGAGTCCGACCTGCTCGAGGCCGGCCCCGCCGAGGCGCCGCCCGTCGTGCTCGCCGTCGCCGGGCTCCGGTTCGCGGTCATGACCTGCTACGACCTGCGGTTCCCCGAGCTGGCCCGGCGCCTCGTCGACGCCGGCGGTCAGGTGCTCGTGGTCCCGGCGGCATGGGCGGCCGGCCCGCTCAAGGCGGAGCACTGGCGGGCCCTCGCGATCGCGCGCGCGATCGAGAACACGAGCGCCGTCGTCGCGGTCGGCCAGGCCGGGCGGGGCGTCGTCGGCCGCTCACTCGTCGTCGGGGCGGACGGCGTGGTGCAGCTCGAGCTGGGCGCGGCACCCGAGCTCGCGTGCGCGGACCTCGACCCGGGCGCGCTCGTCGCGGTCCGCGACCGCAACCCGTCGCTGGCGAACCGGCGCTACGCCGTCGTGCCGCGCACGAGCTGACCGAACTGGCGTCAGGGGCGTCGTGCCGCGCCCCGAGCGAGTGCGCCGGTCCGACCGACTGCCCGCGTGAGCAACGCCGGCAGCTCGGCTCGGCTCAAGTGTGGGCAATCGGCTCCGACCGGCGCGCGTGTGGGCAAACTGTCCCCTGACGTCCCTCGTCACCAGCAGATCGCCCACAGGCGCGCGCAGGAGAGCCGATTGCCCACACTGGGTAGGGGTAGGGGTAGGGGTAGGGGCAGGGGTAGGCGCAGGCTCAGCGCAGGCTGTAGGCCGCGATCGAGACCGCGATGTAGTTGCAGGTGAAGCCCACGACGGTCAGCGCGTGGAACACCTCGTGGAACCCGAACCAGCGCGGGCTCGGGTTCGGCCGCTTCAGCGCGTACACGACGGCGCCCGCGATGTACGCGACGCCGCCGCCGACGACGAGCCACACGATCGCCGGCCCACCCGTCTCCGCGAACTGCGGGAGGAAGCCGAGGTTGACGCAGCCGAGCGCGACGTACACGGGCGTGTAGACCCACCGCGGCGCGCCGAGCCAGATGACCCGGCCGAGGAGTCCGAGGAACGCGCCGGTCCACACGATCCACAGCAGGATGCGCGCGGTCGAGGCGGACAGCAGGATGACCGCGAGCGGGGTGCAGGTGCCGGCGATGATGAGAAAGATGTTCGAGTGGTCGACGCGGCGCAGCACGCCCGTCACGCGCGGCGACCACGTGCCGCGGTGGTAGACGGCGCTCACGCCGAACAGCAGCACCGACGTGAGGCCGAAGACGGCGGTCGCCGCCTTGGCGTCCGGCGTCGGGGTGAGCACGACGAGCACGATGACGGCGACCAGCACGATCGGGAACATGCCGGCATGGATCCAGCCCCGCAGCTTCGGCTTGACGGCCTCGGCGACCTGCGCGGCGCCTTCGCGCAGGGCGGCACCCGCGGTCTCGCTCGGCGTCGCCGCTCGACTTCGTCCCATCGGGGTGGCTCTCCTTCGGTGCTCTGCTCTGCTGTGCAGTCCGGTGCACGCTGTCCGCGCCGGACGTTCCGGCTCCAGGTTACTGCACCGTAGGTTAGGCCGATCGCGGCCGACGGCGGGTGTGTCGGGCCAGGAATCGGCGTCGTCCCGGCGCCGGCTGGGGGTAGCGTGAGGCGACTCGCTACCCCCTGCCGGAAGGTCCACCGCGTGCGCCTGCCCCAGGTGTTGTACGGGCTGTACGAGCGGCGTCTCGCGTCGTCGCTCCCGCTCGGATCGATCCCGCGGCACGTCGGGGTGATCCTCGACGGCAACCGGCGCTGGGCCCGGTCCTTCGGCGAGCCCGCGTCGACCGGCCACCGCAAGGGCGCCGACAAGATCACCGAGCTGCTCGGGTGGTCCGAGGAGGTCGGCGTCGAGGTCGTGACCTTGTGGATGCTCTCGACCGACAACCTGAACCGGGACTCGGGCGAGCTCGCCGAGCTGGTGACGATCATCACCGACGCCGTGTGCCACCTCGCCGACACCGGCCGCTGGCGGATCCAGGTCATGGGCGACCTCGACCTGCTGCCCGCCGGGTCGGCGGACGCGCTGCGCAGCGCGGAGAAGCGCACGCACGACGTGCTCGGCCTGCACGTGAACGTCGCGATCGGGTACGGCGGCAGGCACGAGATCGCCGACGCGGTCCGCTCGCTGCTGCGCGAGCACGTGCAGCGGGGCACGACGCTCGCCGAGCTGGCCGAGTCGTTCGACGTCGAGAACATCGCCGATCACCTGTACACGCGCGGGCAGCCCGATCCCGAGCTCGTGATCCGCACCTCCGGCGAGCAGCGCCTGGGCGGGTTCCTGCTCTGGCAGAGCGCCCATTCCGAGTTCTACTTCTGCGAGGCCTACTGGCCCGACTTCCGGCGGGTGGACTTCCTGCGGGCGCTGCGCGCCTTCGCCGCGCGCGAGCGCCGCCTCGGCCGCTGAACGCTCGGCCGACGAAACACCGCCAGATGAACAGCGGGTGATCTCGCGTGAACGTCATGTTTCGCGTTGGCGTGTCGCATCCGGGGGGTTGACGCCCGGGCGTAGCGTCCCGCGGTAACGGACGGCAACCGTCGTCCCCAGGAGGCCAGCCCATGGAGCGAAAGCTCTCGGGGGAGGGCCGGATCCGGCCCTCGCGGCCGCCCGACCCCCACCCAGTCGCCGACCGACGGCCCCGCGCCGTCGTGAGGTAGCGAGAACGGCGCTTCGGCGCCGAAGGGAGCCCGCCGTGGACACTAAGGCAACGAGCCAGGAGACCGCACGCACCGAGGGGTCGAACCCCGACGGCCGTCGCACGTATGTTCTCGACACCTCGGTCCTCCTGTCCGACCCGAGGGCGATCCTGCGCTTCGCGGAGCACGACGTCGTCCTGCCCGTCGTGGTGATCACGGAGCTCGAGGCGAAGCGCCACCACGCGGAGCTCGGCTACTTCGCCCGGTCGGCCCTGCGGCTGCTCGACGACCTGCGGATAGAACACGGCCGGCTCGACCAGCCGATCCCGATCGGCGACCTCGGCGGCACGCTGCACGTCGAGCTCAACCACACGAGCTCCGAGCAGCTCCCGGTCGGGTTCCGGCTCGGCGACAACGACAACCGGATCCTCGCCGTCGCGAAAAATCTCGCGCTCGAGGGCCAGGACGTCACGCTCGTGTCCAAGGACCTGCCGATGCGGGTCAAGGCGTCGGCGGTCGGGCTGCAGGCGCAGGAGTACCGCGCCGAGCTCGCGGTCGACTCGGGCTGGACGGGCATGGACACGCTCGACGTGTCCGAGGCCCAGATGGCCGCGACCTGGGAGCACGAGTCGATCGAGCTCGCCGAGGTCGAGGGCGCGGCCGAGCGCCAGCTGCTGTGCCACACCGGCCTCGTGCTGCGCTCGCCGCGCGGGTCCGCGCTCGGCCGGGTCACGGCCGACAAGCACGTGCAGCTCGTGCGCGGCGACCAGGACGTCTTCGGCCTGCACGGCCGGAGCGCGGAGCAGCGCATCGCGATCGACCTGCTGCTCGACCCGGACATCGGGATCGTCTCGCTCGGCGGGCGCGCCGGCACGGGCAAGTCGGCGCTCGCGCTGTGCGCGGGCCTCGAGGCCGTGCTCGAGCGCCGCCAGCACCGCAAGGTGATGGTGTTCCGGCCCCTGTACGCCGTCGGCGGCCAGGACCTCGGCTACCTGCCCGGGGGCGAGTCGGAGAAGATGAACCCGTGGGCGCAGGCCGTCTTCGACACGCTCGAGGCGCTCGTGTCCAAGGAGGTCGTCGAGGAGATCATGGACCGCGACCTCCTCGAGGTCCTGCCCCTGACGCACATCCGCGGCCGCTCGCTCCAGGACGCCTACGTGATCGTGGACGAGGCGCAGTCGCTCGAGCGCAACGTGCTGCTCACGGTCCTGTCCCGGATCGGGCAGAGCTCGCGGGTGGTCCTCACGCACGACGTCGCGCAGCGCGACAACCTGCGCGTCGGACGGCACGACGGCGTCGCCGCGGTGATCGAGGCGCTCAAGGGCCACCCGCTGTTCGCGCACGTGACCCTCACCCGCTCCGAGCGCTCCCCGGTGGCCGCGCTCGTCACGGAGATGCTCGAGGGCATCGAGGTCTAGCGCCGACGGCGCGGCTCCCGCGGGTCAGGCCCGCGGGGGCCGCGTCATCGTCATCACGTCGAGGGCGGCGTCGAGGTCGGCCGCCGAGAGCTCGCCGCGATCGACGAAGCCGAGCGCGAGGACGGCCTCGCGGACCGTGACCGCGTGCTTGACGGCGTACTTCGCGACCTTCGCGGCGGACTCGTACCCGATCACGCGGTTGAGCGGCGTGACGATCGAGGGCGAGGACTCCGCGAGCGCTCGGGACCGGGCGACGTTCGCCACGATCCCGGCCACCGCCTTGTCGGCCAGCACCGTCGACGCGTTCGTGAGCAGTCGGATCGACTCCAGGACGCCGAGGGCGATGACGGGGATCTGTACGTTGAGCTCGAACGAGCCGCTCGCGCCCGCCCACGCGACCGTGGCGTCGTTGCCGATCACGCGCGCCGCAACCATGAGCACGGCCTCGGGGATGACCGGGTTGACCTTGCCGGGCATGATCGACGAGCCGGGCTGCAGGTCCGGGATCGCGATCTCGCCGAGCCCGGTGTTCGGGCCGGAGCCCATCCAGCGCAGGTCGTTGCAGATCTTCGTCAGGCTCACCGCGACGGTGCGCAGCACCCCTGACAGCTCCACGAGCCCGTCGCGGGTGCCCTGCGCCTCGAAGTGGTTGCGGGCCTCGGTCAACGGCAGCCCCGTGTCCTCGACCAGCAGCTCGATGACCCGCTGCGGGAACCCGGCCGGGGTGTTGATCCCGGTGCCGACGGCGGTCCCGCCGAGCGGGACCTCGGCGGCCCGGGGGAGCGCCGCCTCGAGCCGCTCGACCCCGTACCGGATCGCGGCCGCGTACCCGCCGAACTCCTGGCCGAGCGTGACCGGCGTCGCGTCCATCAGGTGCGTGCGGCCTGCCTTGACCACGTCCGCGAACTCGACGGCCTTCGCCTCGAGGGTCGCCGCGAGGTGGTCCAGCGCGGGCACGAGGTCGCGGACCACGCCCGCTGTGGCCGCGACGTGCACCGACGTCGGGAACACGTCGTTCGACGACTGGGACGCGTTGACGTGGTCGTTCGGGTGCACCTCGCGCCCGAGCCGGCGCGTGGCCAGGGTCGCGATGACCTCGTTCGCGTTCATGTTCGACGACGTGCCGGAGCCGGTCTGGAAGATGTCGATCGGGAAGTCGACGTCGTGCGCGCCGGAGGCGACGTCGTCGGCGGCGAGCGCGATCGCGGCGGCCACGTCGGGCTCGAGGACGCCGAGCTCGGCGTTCGCCCGGGCCGCGGCCTTCTTCACGCGTGCGAGCGCCTCGATGTGCGAGCGCTCGAGGTGCACGCCGGAGATCGGGAAGTTCTCGACCGCGCGCTGCGTCTGCGCGCGGTAGAGCGCGGCGGCGGGCACGCGCACGTCGCCCATCGTGTCGTGCTCGATCCGGTATCCGGGGTCGAGGGGCGTGGCGGGCTCGGGGGGCATGGCGGGGTTCACGGGCATCGCGGGCTCGGGGGTGGTCGCGCGGACGGCGTTGTCGGTCATGACGTTCATCGTGCCCGAGATCGCCGGCCCGGGCGTCATTTCTCCAGGTCGATGCCCACCGACTCGACGACGCTGACGCGGCCGTCCGCGAGCGTGTACTCGACGCCCACGATCGCGCACCTCCCGGCCGCGATCGCCTCCGACAGCCCGGCGGAGTAGCTCTGCAGCATCTGCACCGTGTGCCGCGTGTGCTCGCGGCCGAGCGCCGCGGCGTCGAGCGACGCGAGCGCGCCGAGCCCGCCGCCGCCGAGGCCGACGATGCTCGGGATGACGCGGTCGACGATCGCCCGGACGAAGCCGCGGGGGAGCTCGCCGGTGGTCAGCGCGGCCGCGGCCGCGGCGACCGCGCCGCAGTGGTCGTGCGCGAGCACGACGACCAGGGGTGTGCCGAGCAGGTCGACGCCGTACTCGATCGACCCGACGACCGTCGTGTCGAGCACGTGGCCGGCCGTGCGCACCACGAACAGGTCGCCCAGGCCCTGGTCGAACACGATCTCGGCGGCGACGCGCGAGTCCGAGCAGCCGAGGATGACGGCGAACGGCTGCTGCTCGAGGCTGAGCTCGGCGCGACGGTCCGCGCTCTGGGACGGGTGCTCCATCTCGCCGGCCACGAACCGGGCGTTCCCGTCGCGGAGCAGGGCCCACGCCGCGGCCGGGGTCAGGGGGTTTGCCATGGGGCTCATCCTCGCAGGCCGCCGGTCGGCGCGCGCCCGGTCGCCCTCAGGCGGTGAGCTCCGCGGCCCACGGCGGGTTCGCGCCGGGCCGCGAGACGGTGATCCCCGCGATGCGGGCCGAGCGCTCGAGGATCGCGGTGAGCGTGGCCGCGTCGATCTCGGCGAGGGCGCGGCGCCGGTCCGCGCCGAGCAGGTCGGCGGTCCACAGGCCGTCGATCAGGCCCGACATGAACGAGTCGCCCGCGCCGACGGTGTCGGCGACCGTGACCGCGACGGCGGGCACCTCGAGGCGCAGGCCGGCCGAGGTCACCGCGAGCACGCCCGCGGCGCCCCGGGTCACCACCACGAGCGCCGGGCCGCCGAGCGCCCACCGGGCCGCGACGTCGGCCGCCGGCACGCCGGGCTCGAGCCAGGCGAGGTCCTCGTCGCTGGCCTTGACGACGTCCGCTAGGGCGACGAGGCGCTCGACCAGCGGCCGCGCGCTCTCCGCGCTGCCGAGCAGCGCGGGCCGGATGTTCGGGTCGTACGTCACGGTCGACCGGTCCCGGGCAGCCGCGAGGATCGCGAGCACGGCGGCGCCGCCGGGGGCGAGCGCGGCGCCGATGGTGCTGCTGTGCACGACGACGGCGTCGGCCGGCAGCTCGACGTCGGCGGGCACCTGCCAGTCGAGGTCGAAGGTGTAGGTCGCGGCCCCGGTGGCGTCCAGCGTCGCGATCGCGACGGGCGTCGACGCCGCCGTGTCGCTGCCGGCGACGAGGTGGACGGCGGAGCTCTCCAGGTGCGCGCGCACCAGGTCCCCGTGGGCGTCGGGCCCGAACCAGGTCAGCAGCTCGACACCCCGCCCGAGCCGGCCCAGCCCGATCGCGACGTTCGCGGGGCTGCCACCCGGGTGCTCGTCGACCGTCCCGTCCAGGCGGCGCACGACGTCGACGAGCGCCTCGCCGACGACCAGGGCGCGGGCCCCGGCCGCAGGGGGCGTGCCGACGTCGCCGGCCGCGGCGGGGGTGCTCACGCGTCCGGTCCGGTCGCGTGCTGCTGGCCCGGCGCTGCGTCGTCTCCCTCGACCGTCCGGGCGGTGGACAGCCGTTCGCGCGCGCCGTCGAGCCACTGCTGGCAGCGCGCCGCGAGCGCCTCGCCCCGCTCCCAGAGCGTGAGCGACTCCTCGAGCGTGGCCCCGCCCGCCTCGAGCCGGGAGACGACGGAGATGAGCTCGTCGCGGGCCTGCTCGTAGCTGAGCGACGCGAGGTCGTCCTGCGCTGCGCTGCGGATGGGCGGTCTGGTCGTCGTCGGCACGGGCTCAGTATCCATCGGTTGGCTCGGCGTCGAAGGCATCTCGGGCTCCTCGTCGGTGGTCGGTGCGGGTGGGCGAAGCAGTGAGTCGTCAGGGGGCCGCGGTCGCCGCGAGCTCGCCGCGGGCGACACGGATGCGAAGCGCCTCGCCGGGGGCGACGTCGTCGGCGGCGCGCACGACCGCGCCGTCGGCCCGCTGGACGACGGCGTAGCCCCGGTCGAGCGTGGCGGCCGGCGACAGTGCCCGCAGCTGGGCCGCGAGCTGGTCGGTGTGGCCGGCCGCCCGCGCGAGCCAGTCCTCGAGGGCGCGCCGGCCCGACTCGCGCCGCGCGAGCACGTCGCTGGCGCGCGCGGCGACCATCGACTGCGGCACCGCGAGCACGGGTCGCGAGCGCGCGGACGCCAGCCCGGCCTGCTCGCGGGCGAGGAGGTGGCCGATCGCGGTCCGGATGCGCGTGCGCGCCTGGGTGATCCGGACGCGCTCCTGGGTGACGTCGGGCACGATGCGCTCGGCGGCGTCCGTCGGGGTGGACGCCCGGTAGTCGGCGACGAGGTCGAGCAGCGGCGTGTCCGTCTCGTGCCCGATCGCGCTGACGAGCGGCGTGCGGCAGGCCGCGGCCGCCCGGACGAGGGTCTCGTTGCTGAACGGCAGCAGGTCCTCGACCGCGCCCCCGCCGCGCGCGACCACGATGACGCCGACGCGGGGGTCGGCGTCGAGCTCGGCGATGGCGGCGCTCACCTGGGCCACCGCGCTCACGCCCTGCACTGCGACCTCGCGGATCTCGAACCGCACCTGGGGCCACCGGGCCTGCGCGTTGACGACGACGTCGTGCTCGGCCTTCGAGCCGCGTCCGCACACGAGCCCGACGACGCCGGGCAGGAACGGCAGCGGCACCTTGCGCGCGGCGTCGAACAGCCCCTCGGCCGCGAGCACGCGCTTGAGGTGCTCGATGCGCGCGAGCAGCTCGCCGACGCCGACGGCGCGCACCGCGTCCGCCTGGAGCTGCAGGGACCCGCGCTTGGTCCAGAACGTCGGCTTCGCGTGCACGACGACGTGCGCGCCCTCGGCCAGGGGCACGGCGACGGCCTCGAGCACGCGCGAGTACACGGTCACGGGCAGCGACATGTCGGCGTCGGTGTCCCGCAGCGTGAGGAACGCCATCCCGGCGCCGGGCCGGCGGCTGAGCTGGACGATCTGCCCTTCGACCCAGACGGGAGCCATCTTCGCGACGTAGTCGGCGATCTTCGACGCGAGCAGGCGGACCGGCCACGGACGCTCCGCCGTGGTGTCCAGCGCGCGCAGCGGCAGCGCGGGGATGGGCGGGGCGGAGTCCTGATCGGTCACGGGGCCAGGGTGCCACGTACCATGGACAGGTGGCTGAGCAGCGCAAGAAAGTCCTCCTGGCGGCCCCGCGGGGGTACTGCGCGGGGGTTGACCGGGCCGTGATAGCCGTTGAGAAGGCCCTCGAGCACTACGGGGCGCCCGTCTACGTGCGCAAGGAGATCGTGCACAACAAGTTCGTGGTCGAGACCCTGGCCGCGCGCGGGGCGATCTTCGTCGACGACACCGACGACGTGCCCGAGGGTGCCCGCGTGGTGTTCTCGGCGCACGGCGTCTCGCCCGCCGTGCTCGCGGCGGCGGCGGCGCGCTCGCTGCAGACCATCGACGCGACCTGCCCGCTGGTGACCAAGGTGCACAAGGAAGCCGTCCGGTTCGCGTCGGACGACTACGACATCCTCCTGATCGGCCACGCCGGCCATGAGGAGGTCGAGGGCACCCTCGGTGAGGCGCCCGAGCACATCCAGGTCGTGAACTCTCCCGACGAGGTCGACCAGGTGACCGTTCGCGACCCCGAGAAGCTGATCTGGATCTCGCAGACGACGCTGTCGGTCGACGAGACGATGGAGACGGTGCGGCGGCTGCGCGAGCGGTTCCCGAGCCTGCAGGACCCGCCGAGCGACGACATCTGCTACGCGACCCAGAACCGGCAGGTCGCGGTGAAGAAGCTCGCGCCGGACTGCGACGTCGTCATCACGGTCGGCTCGGCGAACTCCTCGAACTCGGTGCGGCTCGTCGAGGTCGCGCTCGACGCGGGCGCGCTTGCGTCCTACCGCGTGGACACCGCGAGCGAGGTGGACCTCGCCTGGCTCGAGGGCGCGACGACGGTCGGCTTGACCTCGGGCGCGTCGGTCCCGGAGATCCTGGTGCGCGACGTGCTGGAGCTGCTCGCGCGCGAGGGCTTCGTGCACGTCGAGGAGGTGCGCACCGCGACGGAGGACCTCATGTTCTCGTTGCCGCGCGAGCTCCGGACGGACCTGAAGATCGCCGGCACGCCCATCCAGCGCGAGCGCCGCGTCGCGCCCCGCCCCGAGGTCGCCGCCGAGACGGTGTAGACGCCGCCCGCGCCGTCCCCGAGGGCCACCCGCCGCGTAGGCCGACGCGGCGGGAGCCGTCGGGAGCCCGCAGGCGTCGTCAGCCGGCGGTCTTGACCGGCGCGTGCGCGGGCGCGGGCGCGGGCGCAGCGGGGCCGACGTCGTCGAGTGCGACGACCTGGTCGGTCGCGGAGGCGACGAGCTCGGGTGCGCTGACCGCGCTCAGGCGCGGGTTGGCGGGCGTCGGCGTGGGCAGGTCGGCGTCGACGACGCTCAGGTCCGCGAAGCGGCGCGCGCTGACCAGGACCCGCGTCTCAAGCGACGAGACGGTCTGGTTGTAGGCGCTCGCGGCGCTGTCGATGGCGCGACCCAGCCGGGCGACGTGCGTGCCGAGGGTCGCGATCCGGCCGTGCAGCTCCTTGCCGAGCGACAGCACCTGCTGCGCGTTCGCCGCGAGCGCGTCCTGACGCCATGCGTACGCGACGGTCCGCAGCAGCGCGATCAGGGTCATCGGGGTCGCGATGACCACGTTCCGCTCGAACGCGTACTCGAACAGCGCCGGGTCCTGCTCGACCGCGGCGTGGAAGAACGCCTCCGCCGGCACGAACATCACGACGAACTCCGGCGCGGGCGCGAACTGGTCCCAGTACCGCTTCGCCGCGAGGTCGTCGATGTGCTTGCGGAAGTGCCGCGCGTGCGCGGCCATGCGCTGCGCGCGGACGGTGTCGTCGGTCGCCTGGCACGCGTCGAGGTAGCCGAGGAAGGCGACCTTGGCGTCGACGACGACGCTCTTGCCGCCCGACAGGCGCACGACCATGTCGGGCCGGAGCGGGCCGTCGTCGGTGCGCACCTGGTTCTGCTCGACGAAGTCGACGTGGTCGACCATCCCGGCGGACTCGACGACGCGCCGGAGCTGGATCTCGCCCCACTTCCCGCGCACCTGCGACGAGCGCAGCGCCGTGACCAGCTGGCTCGTCTCGGAGCGCAGGAGGTCGGAGGACTCCCGCATCGCGCGGACCTGCTCCCCGAGCGCCGCCGCGCCCGTGAGCCGCGACGTCTCGGCTGTCGTCAGCTCGGCCTTGACCTGGTCGAGCGTGCGCGCGAGCGGCTCGACGAGCTGCTGGACCGCGCGCTCGCGCCGCGCCAGCTCCGACGCCTGCGTCTGCTGGCTGGCCAGGAACCGCTGGTCGGCGAGGGCGAGGAACTGCTCGTTGTTGGCCGCGAGCGCGTCGGCAGCGAGCGCGCGGAACTGCTCCGTGAGCCGGGCCTGGTCGGCCTGCAACGCGCGCACCCGCTCGGCCGACGCCGTCCGCTCGGCCGCGAGCTGGGCGTCGGCCCGCGCGGCCCGGACACGCTCGACCCCGACCCGCGCACCGGCGCGTGCGAGCGCGAGCGACCAGCCGACGACGGCGCCGAGGAGCAGGGCGCCGGCGATGAGCAGGGCAGCGGTCGTGGTCGTCATGCCCGCCAGCGTGCCAGGAGCCACTGACACTCCCCGCCGGTCCCGCCGCGACCCGCTAACCTGCGCCCATGTCATCGAACGCGATGTCCGATCTCGCCGCCGCCACCGCGCCACCGCCAGCCGGGCCGCCCGCGCTGGCGCTGCGGGGGCTCTGGAAGCGGTTCGGGACCAAGGTCGCCGTCGCCGGCATCGACCTCGACGTGCCAACCGGCTCGTTCTACGGCCTGGTCGGCCCGAACGGCGCGGGCAAGACCACGACCCTGTCGATGTCCACCGGCCTGCTCCGCCCGGACTTCGGCGAGGTCCGGGTGCATGGGCAGGACCTGTGGGCCGCGCCGATCCAGGTGAAGGCGATGCTCGGGGTGCTGCCCGACGGGGTCCGGCTGTTCGACCGGCTCACCGGCCGGCAGCTCATCACCTACGCGGGCCTGCTGCGCGGGATGGACCGCGACACGGTGGGCGAGCGCGCGCAGGACCTGCTCGAAGCACTCGACCTGGTGGCGGACGCGACCACGCTCGTCGTGGACTACTCGGCGGGGATGACGAAGAAGATCGCACTGGCCTGCGCGCTCGTGCACGCGCCCCGGCTCCTCGTGCTCGACGAGCCGTTCGAGGCCGTCGACCCCGTCTCGGCCGCGAACATCCGCACGATCCTCGCGACGTACGTGCGCGACGGCGGCGGCACCGTGATCGTCTCCTCCCACGTCATGGACCTCGTCCAGCGCATGTGCGACCACGTCGCGGTGATCGCCGCCGGGCACGTGCTCGCGGCCGGGACGGTGGACGAGGTGCGCGGCGTCGGCAGCCTCGAGGACCGGTTCGTCGAGCTAGTCGGCGGCCGCAGCACCGGTGAGGGGCTCGCGTGGTTGCGCACCTCGTCCGACTGAAGCTGACCCTGCTGCGCAACGGGCTCCGTCGCTCCGTCTGGCAGGTCGTCGGGCTCGTGATCGCCGCCGTGTACGCGCTCGGCGCGGTGGTCGTCGCGATCGTCGGCCTCGCCATGCTGGCGAACGCCGACCTGCCGCTCATCCGCACGGTGCTCGTCTTGCTGGGCTCGCTCCTCGTGCTCGGGTGGTGGGTCGTCCCGCTGGTGGCCTACGGGGTGGACGCCACGTTGGACCCCGCCAGGTTCGTCACCTTCGGAATCCGCCGGCGCGACCTGCTCGCCGGGCTGGCGATCTCGGGGCTGGTCGGGGTCCCGGGCGCCGCGACCGCCGTCGTCGTCCTCGGCACGAGCCTCGCCTGGTGGCGGCACCCGCTGGCGGCGCTCGTCGCGCTGCCCTGCGCGGTCGTCGCGATCGCCACCTGCCTCGTCGGGGCGCGGGCCACCACCACCGCCCTGTCTCGTTTCGTCGGGCGACGGCGCTATCGCGAGCTCCTCACGATCGTGATCTTCATCCCGCTCATGCTCCTCGGCCCGCTGGGCTCCGCGCTGGCCGAGGGCCTCGGCCGCGGCAGCGACGCCCTGCCCGGTCTGGCCGAGGCGATCGGCTGGACCCCGATCGGCGCCGTCTGGGCCGTCCCGGCGGACGTCGCGGCCGGGGCGTGGGCCGGCGCCGGGCTCAAGCTGCTCGTCGCGCTCGGCACGCTGGCCGCCCTGGTCGTCGGGTGGGACCGCGCGCTCAGCCAGGCGCTCGTGACGCCGTCGTCGGCCGGTCGGACGCGCCGATCGACCCGCGGGCGCGGGCTGGGCGCGTTCGCGTGGCTCCCCGGCACGCCGACGGGGGCCGTCGCGGCCCGCTGCCTGACGTACTGGCTGCGCGACCCCCGGTACGCGGCGGCGATCGTCATCGTGCCGCTGATCCCGGTGCTGCTCTACTTCGGCTCCGGCGGCACGGCCGGCGGCGGCCTGCTGCTCGCCGGACCGATCGCGGGCTTCATGCTGGGATGGACGGTCTCGGCCGACGTCGCCTACGACGGGACCGCCTTCTGGACGCACGTGGCGGCGCCGATCAGCGGGCGCGTGGACCGCGCGGGCCGGGCCCTGGCGACGGCGGTGATCGGTGTGCCCGTCACGCTCGTCTTCGTGGTCGGGACGGTCGCGGTCACCGGGCGGTGGGAGACGCTGCCTGCGCTCCTGGGCGCGAGCCTCGGCCTGCTGCTCACGGCGCTCGGCGGTGCGAGCATCGTGTCGGCGCGGGTCGTCTACCCCGTGCCCAAGCCCGGCGACAGCCCGTTCTCGACGCAGCAGGGCGCGTCGATGGCGGCGTTCGTGTCCCAGCTCGTCGGGTGGCTGGCGATCACTGTCGTGAGCCTGCCGGAGCTCGTGCTCGCCGGGTTCTCCGTGGCCACCGGATCGGTGCCGCTGGGCGTGCTCGCGTTGGTCGTCGGGACCGTCTGGGGGACGGCCGCGCTCGCGGGCGGGGTTCGGCTCGGCGGCCGCACCCTCGAGGGCCGGGCCCCGGAGCTGCTCGCGCGGTTGGTCGCGTTCGGCTGAGGTGCCCGGGGGAGCGCTCCGGCGGCCCCGTAGACTCGACGCCCGTGGCTCTCACTATCGGCATCGTCGGCCTGCCCAACGTCGGCAAGTCCACCCTCTTCAACGCCCTCACCCGTGCGCAGGTGCTCGCCGCGAACTACCCGTTCGCGACGATCGAGCCCAACGTCGGGATCGTGCCGCTGCCGGACCCGCGGCTCGAGGTCCTCGCGGGGATCTTCGGCAGCCAGCGCATCCTGCCCGCGACGGTGTCGTTCGTCGACATCGCGGGCATCGTGCGCGGCGCGAGCGAGGGGGAGGGGCTCGGCAACAAGTTCCTCGCGAACATCCGCGAGGCCGAGGCGATCTGCCAGGTCACGCGCGTCTTCGCCGATCCCGACGTCATCCACGTCGAGGGCAAGGTCTCGCCCAAGGACGACATCGAGACCATCAACACCGAGCTGATCCTCGCGGACCTGCAGACCCTCGAGAAGGCGATCCCGCGCCTCGAGAAGGAGGTCCGCGGAAAGAAGGCCGAGCAGGGGCTGCTCGACGCCGCGATCGGCGCGCGCACGCTGCTCGAGGCCGGCACCACGCTGTTCCAGGGCGCGGCCGCGGCGGGCCTCGACCCCGAGCAGGTCGCGGCGCTGCAGCTCATGACGGCCAAGCCGTTCATCTACGTCTTCAACACCGACGACGCCGGCCTCGCCGACGCCGCGACCCAGGCCGACCTGCGCGCGTTCGTCGCGCCCGCGGACGCGATCTTCCTCGACGCGAAGTTCGAGTCCGAGCTCGTCGAGCTCGAGCCGGACGAGGCGGCCGAGATGCTGTCCGAGACCGGCATCGAGGAGGCCGGCCTGGACCAGCTCGCGCGGGTGGGCTTCCACACGCTCGGCCTGCAGACCTACCTCACCGCCGGGCCCAAGGAGACGCGCGCCTGGACCATCCACCGCGGCTGGACCGCGCCGCAGGCCGCCGGTGTCATCCACACCGACTTCCAGCGAGGCTTCATCAAGGCCGAGGTCATCGGCTTCGACGACCTCGTCGAGACGGGCTCGATCGCGGCTGCCCGCGCCGCCGGCAAGGCGCGCGTCGAGGGCAAGGACTACGTGATGGCCGACGGCGACGTGGTGGAGTTCAGATTTAACGTGTGACAGCTCCTCGAGGCGATCGACGGCATTGACCTCGGCGAGCCGTGATAGTGATCTCAGGGCGGCGACGTACGGTCAGCGCCATGTTCGGGAGAAGAGGGTCCAAGACCGACGGGCAGGCGCGGTCCGCGGAACCGAGCTAGGGAGCATCCCTACGATCACGGGTGCTCACCGCCGACCCGGTCACCCTTGGACTCACGCCGAAAGCGACCGCGCCGGTCTGGGGGATCGTCATGGATACATCGTTCCCTGATGACGATGGCTGGCATTGCCTCGTGACGCGCTCAGACGGAACGACGAGTCTTTACACCAGCGCGGCATTCGGCATCATCGGTGGGGGTTCGCACGAGACCGTTCGCGTTGCGGGTCAGGAATTGCTCGTGCTCGCTGGACAGCGTCTAGAAGGTCGTCACGGCGGCCGGGGCCGACCTGGGCAACAACCGCCATCCGGCTTCGCCCGTCTTCCACGCAGCTCACGACGTCATCGGGCATCTGCGGATAGCTACTGGGTCTGGGTCGTCGCTCTAGGCCCGAGCACCCGTCGTCTCGTGCCGCCGCGAACGGTTGCCGAGGTGATGGCGAAGAGTGGTTTTGTTCAGGTCGCTAGAGTCGCGCCGCCGTGGATGCGCGTGACCTCCGGGTTGCCGGTTGTAGTTTGATCCAGTTGCTAGATGTAGTCTGGCTTGGTTGCTCGATGTAGGTTGCCGCACGGACCACGCTGCGATTGAAGGTGCCATGGCCATCGAGTACGTGCCGCGGATCGCGGACGGCCAGTTGCTGGATCGCCTTGCGGCGCTCGGTGCGGTCGTGATCGAGGGGCCCAAGGCATGCGGCAAGACGGCAACGGCGCGGCGGCGTGCCGCGAGCGAGGTGCTGCTCGACGTCGACGTCGAAGCGATGCGTGCGGTGGCAGTCGATCCCCGGCTGGTCCTCGACGGTCCGTCGCCACGGTTGATCGACGAGTGGCAGCGCGGGCCACGGGTGTGGGACGCCGTGCGGCGCGCGGTGGATGACCGCTCAGTGCCGGGTCAGTTCATCCTCACGGGTTCAGCGACGCCGAACGACGACGCCGCGAGGCATTCTGGCGCGGGGCGCATCAGTGTGATGAGGATGCGCCCGATGACTCTGTTCGAGCAGGGTTACTCGACGGGGCAGATGTCGCTCGCTGCGTTGATGTCTGGTGAGGCGCCGGATGCCACGCGCAGCGAACTCACGTTGCGGGCGTACACCGAGCGGATTGTTGTTGGTGGCTGGCCGCAGCTCCTCGGGGCCGAGCCGAAGGTTGCGATGCAGTTCATCCGCGACTACCTCGAAACGATCGTCGAGCACGACATCGATGTGGTGTCCGGGGCTCGCCGGGACCCGCGGTTGGTGCGCCGGTTCTTGCACGCCTACGCCCAGCTCACCGCCCACCCGGCCCGGCTCAGCACGATCGTCGCGCGGGCGCACGGAGGAGACTTCGAGAGTGCCGACGAGGACGCCGGCGGTCTGACGCGGTGGTCCGCCGAGCCCTACCTTCGGGCATTGAGGCGAATGATGATCGTGGACGAGATCGAAGCGTGGAGCCCCTCGCTCCGCTCACGGAGCAGGCTGATCAGCCTGCCGAAGCGGCTGCTGGTCGATCCTTCGCTCGCCGCGGGACTGATGGACTGCTCGCCCGAGCGGCTTCTCGGTGACCTGAACACGCTCGGCTTTCTGTTCGAGTCACTCGCCGCTCGGGATCTTCGAATCTACGCCGAGGCGAGCGGCGGACGAGTCTTCCACTATCGCGAGAGCTCCGGTGACCTTGAGGTCGATCTTGTGGTCGAGCAGGCGGACGGGCGCTGGGCAGGGTTCGAGGTCAAGCTCGGGGGCGACCTGGTCGACGAGGCGGCGGCGGCACTGCTCCACCTGGCCGACACCCGGGTATCTGTCGCGCCCAGTGCGCTCGTCGTCATCACCGGCACCGAGTATGGCTACCGTCGGACCGATGGGGTCTGGGTGCTTCCCCTCGGCTGCCTCGGGCCGTGAGATCACCTCGACCGTGGGCTTCAACCATTCGGGCCTCTGTCGGACAGCTGTTGTTCGGAACCGGAACGGCGTGGAGTTCAGACTTAACGTCTAGCTGCGGATGCAGGAACGCCTCCTGAGACTGTCGACGTCCGGCCATTCTGACGACGTGACAGTGGGCGAACCGGGCGGGCGGCATCACGCTGACCGTGTGCCCTGGCCGCGACGGCCAGCCCAGGTGTTCGGTTGGAAGCGCAAGTTCGTGCGCTCATTCGTATGGCGCATCGCGCTAGGGGTGGGGTTGCTCGGAGCTGCTGCTGCCGGCGGCGGCGTGGGCGTGCTGGCTGCCCCGCTTATCCGACAGCCGCGTGAAGCGGGGTTTTGGGGAGGCGTCGTTGTCGTCTTCGTTGCCTACATTCTCCTCATCGCGATCGTCTTCATTGGTAACGCGCTTCGGGTGCCGAGTCTGATGCGGTGGAGGGATCGAATGGAGTTGCTCGCCTGAGCGGCGGCGAGATGGTTGCGTTCGGGTTGTCGGCAACGGCTGAAGCAGATGGTGTTCCGGGACGCGACGTGGTGGAGTCCCGCTTCAACGTCTGACCTGAGCGTCGCCACTGTCCGGCGGGCGGCCCACCCGCCGGACAGCGGCGACCGCCCACCTGCGCAGTGAAAGCAAGGCGCGCCGCGGCTGGTCAGGGCCCGGGTTCACCGCGGGAGCGCGGCAGGCTGCACGTCGGTCGCGAACACGCCGTCTGGATCGACCCGGGAGCGTACCTGAGCGACGCGCAGGGCTGTGTCGGCCGGGAACGACCGCTCGGGGTTCTCACGCTCGACGGCGAGAGTCGGCGCTGAGTACCCGGTCGCCCACCGTGACACCGGCTCCCAGGCAGTGTCGATCGCCTCCCTGGCGGCCGCAGCGCCCCGGCGTCCGTGGAGTGCGATGGCCAACCAGCCGAACGCACCGCGGTAGTGCCCGACGGCTCCCCCGTCATCCACGGGGGAGGCGAGCGCGCCGCCGAGCTGGCGGAGCTCGGCGAAGGCGAGGCGGCTGTTCGGTCGGGCGGCGCCCGCGAGCATCGCCTCGGTGATCTGGATGGCCTGGCTAAGGTCGCCCGGCCCCCTGGCGCCAACGAGCGCATGGCGGGACCCGTGCGCCGGAGCGATCGGTGGGTCCATGTGGGTGTGCGGAACCTCGCCCGGATCGGCGACGCGCCAGGTGTCGAGCACGGGACGGCCGGCTCCGCGCAGGCGGGCGAGCAGCTCGCCGGCGGCCTCCCGTGCGCAGGCGTCGCCGTCGACGGCGGTCCCGTCGACCACGAGGAGCGGGCGTCCGGTGAGTCGCAGCGGCATCCCGGGGAGCGGCGCCAGCGAGAGGATCCGCAGCGACGTGGTGATCGCGGATGGGGCCCCAGCGGTCCACTCGGCCCACGCCCGCGCGACCTCACGGGCGTCGTCGAGTTCCCACGCGGTGGTGCCCGTGACGACCGTGCCGGGAGTGAAGGCCCTGACGGTGACCGCCGTGACCACACCGAAGCCCCCGCCGCCGCCGCGCAGCGCCCAGAACAGCTCGGGATCGCGCACGCGGCTGACCGTCAGGTGCTCGCCGTCGGCCGTGACGAGCTCGATCGACTCGAGGTGGTTCGCGGCCACCCCGGTGTGGCGGCCGTAGGCCGACAGTCCGCCGCGGGTCAGATATCCGACGACACCGACGTGTCCGGACGAGCCGTGCGGCACCGCCAGCCCGTGCGGACGGAGCAGCGGCACCACGTCAGCCCACGGGCGGCCGGCCGGAACCCGCACCAGCGCGCCCGCCGGGTCGACGGTGATCGGCCCGTCCATCGCGACCTTGACGAGCACGTTGCGGCGCAGGTCGCCCAGACCCATCGCGGCGTGGCCGGTCGAGTGCATCGAGACGCCGAGCTGGGCCGCACGGGCGTGCCCAATGGCTCTCCGCACCTCCTCGACGGTGGTCACGGTGCCGCCGCGTGCGGGAGCCGGCGAGGCGGTGGAATCGAACGAGGCCACCGCGCGCCGGTAGGCCCGCGTGTGGCGCGCACCCGGCTCCGAGCCCGAGCGCGGTCTGCGGCGCACGAACCCGGCGAGCCTTGCGCCAACGGCGAGCACGGTGGCAGCGACGAGCGTGGCGGCCAGGCCCACCCGCGGGAGCGCGAGGATGACGACGAGCGCGAGCAGCACGGCCCTCGCGGCGGGGGGACCGACCAACTGGGGCGCTGCAGGCATCGCGTACACCGGGGTGCGCGGGCCACGAACCGTCTCTGCGGCCACCGCTGTGGCGGCCAGCGCTGCCACAGCGAGGCCCGCGACGACGAGCGGAGCCAGAAGCGCGCCGACGGCGACCCCGGCGGCCATCGCGACCAGCGCGACCGCGAGCGAGGTGCCGGTTCGCTCCTCGGTGTCAGCGAGCCAGGCCGTCGCGGCCACGACGGTCATCATTGCGCCGATGCCGAGGAGCAGGCCCGCAGGCAGCGTCGGTGCGCCGACGAGGGGAACCATCGCTCCCGCGGTGGCGACAGTGAGACCGATCGATGTGAAGCGGCGACGTCCGCGTCGGTCGGAGGCGGATGCGCCGAGTGCGAGCGCGAGGCAGCCTCCCGCGGCGGCGCCGAGCATCGCGCCGACGTCGCGCACCGCGTCGGGCATGGCAAGGGTGGCCGCCAGCCCTGACAGGGCGAGGGACGCGGCGACGCCAGCCGAGAACCTCTGCCGTCGCGACAGCGGAGATGGCTCGGTCTGCGCGACAGAGGCGAACCCGCTGATGCGGGGTGTGATCGCCGCGGGTGTCGAGGTGGTCATGACAGTCCTTTCAAGAGAGGGGAGCGACATGACCAAGGGTTCATGGAGCAAACATGGATGTCGAACAGGAAATAGAGATGGGATTGATCGACTGCGCCGATACCATCGCGGGATGGATCTCCGGATGCTCGAGACGTTCGTCGCGGTCGCCGAGGAGGGCGGGTTCACCCGTGCTGCGGTTCGGCTGCACCTCGTGCAGTCGTCGGTCTCGGCGTCGGTGGCGAGCCTCGAACGCCAGCTCGGCTTCCGGCTGTTCGACCGGCGCACCCGGTCGGTGCAGCTCACGGCCGAGGGGCGCTCGTTCCTCGAGTCGGCGCGCGCCGCCGTCGACGCCTTCAACCGCGCCCGCGAGGACGCCGCCAAGCTCGGCGGCGGCGTTGCCGGCACCGTAGCTGTCGGCGTGCTGGTGATCCCCGACATGCTCGGCGTCGCCAGGGCCGTGACCACTCTGCACGCGCAGCATCCGGGCATCGACATCATCGTGCGCACTGCGACGAACGGCAGCGAAGGCCTGCTGGGCGACATCGTCGCCGGGGACCTTGACCTGAGCTTCGTCGTCCTCCCGCTCCCGTTCGCCCACCCTCCGGAGATCGTGTTCGAGCCGCTTGTCGCGGGGCGCTATCTGCTGTGCTGCGGGCGTTCGCACCCTTGGGCGGGGCGCACCGATGACATCCCCGTCGAGGAGTTCGACGGCGTCGACTTCGTCGAGTTCCCGCACGGGTTCAGTACGCGCCGGGCGACGGACGAGCGGTTCGCCCACACCCAGGTCCGACGCCGGACCCACGTCGAGGTCGCCCACCTCGAGCTCGTCGCGACGTACATCGCCGCCGGCACGGGTGTCGGCTTCGTCACCGAGAACCTGGTCCAGGCCTCTGACGCGCTGGTCCCGCTCACCGCATCGTGGATCGACCTGCGCTGGTCCATCGCGATCGCTCGCCGACGTGGCCGGAGGGTCTCCGGCGCAGCGTCCACCTTCCTCGACGTGGTGCGCGAGAACAGCCGCGCGGCGATCGCGACAGGTACGGGGCTGACGCCCGGCTGATCCCGGCCGACCCGTCAGGTCCAGCGGTCAGGGCGCCCTCGGCAGGCGGCCCCCTCAGCGAGCGACAGGCGCCGGATCGGTCGCTCGAGCAGATCGACCGGGGCGGACTCGGTGGAGGTCAAGTCCCGTTCTCGTCGCGGACCGTCACTCGCCATCGTCCAGGGGTGCGTTCTAGCGGCCCCGGGTCGGCCGCGAGGTAGTCCCTCCCCGGCGAGGTAGTCCATCACGAAGGACTACCTCGACCCGGAGGGACGAACTCGGCACGGTCCTCGCGCTCATCCGCAGGGTGGCGTTCGATGGGCGAGGGCGACCATCGTGGGAGGCTGCGGCGGTGGGGAGGCTGCGGCTCAACTCGCATCGGGCCAGTGCCGATAGGTGCTTCATGGCTGGTCAGGACTTGCTCATCGACCGTTCCGTTGCGCGCTTGGCGGCGGCCTACGTCGCGGCGGGCCTGGCGCCGATCCGGCCGCCGGAAGACGTCGACGCCGTCCTCGAGGAGATCCGCGCGGCGATCCTCCCGCTGCGGATGCCGGCGGAGCTCGAGCCGACGACGGCACTGGGGTTCTCGACGTCTGGTGCCCCGCCGGCGTCTGCGCCTACGGGCCAGGATCGGGCGTGAGTTCGAGTTCGACGTGATGCTCCGGCCCGAGGTGCCCGAGGTGCCCGAGGTGCCCGAGGTGCCCGAGGTGCCCGAGGTGCCCGAGGTGCCCGACTGGAGCTCCGAGCAGCGCGAGATCCAGCAGCAGGCGCTCGGGCAGAACCTTGAGGGTGCTCAGGAAGCGCTCATGCGCCTGTGGGCGAAGGCGTTCCAGACGCCAGCCACGGCGGAGGCCACGGGAGTCCGGCCGGTCGACTGAGCCGAGCGGCGCATGGCCGCGCCAGGTGTCGCCCGTCGGGTAGTTCGGCCCCGGGCCGGCCTCGAGGTAGTCCCTCCCCGGTGAGGTAGTCCCTCCCCGGCGAGGTAGTCCCTCACGAAGGACTACCTCGCCCCGGAAGGACTACCTCGCCCCGGAAGGACTACCTCGACCAGGCGGCCAGCCATAGTGGCGACGTGAGAGTAGGCACAGCCGACGCTGCCGACGCGATCGGAGCCGACCACCCGGAGCCGTGGTCAACGACCGCGTGATCGGCGTCGCACGAGGCCTGTCGACGACGTTGCCCGACGGCGGGAGCTTCTACAGGTTCTCGGGCGTGGACCTGACGATCTTCGCGGGGGAGTCCGGCTGCGCGAGCGCGATCGGCACGCCGCCGGAGGCGTCGCCCTCGAATGCGACCGCCCCCTCGACGCCGACGACCGAGTAGGCCTGGGCGCCGCCGGGGGGAGCCACCGGACCGGCGGCCCGCGCCGCCCGCTCTAGCCGCTCGCGGTAGTCGGCCCACCACGCCGCGTCGCCGGCCGGCAGGTTGTCGTTCGCCGCGCGCAGCCCGACCTGCCCGTCGATGAGCTCGCGGACGATGTCCGCGTGACCCGCGTGCCGGCTGGTCTCGGCGATCATGTGCGCGAGGATCCGCAGCAGCGTGACCTCGTTGCGCTCGGGCGACCACCACGGCACGTGGCCGACGGCGTCGAGGTCGAGCGCGTCGATCGTCGCGTCGGAGTGCGCCCAGGCGCGGTGGTAGAGCGCGACGATCTCGGCGTGCGACTGCTCGGGGGTCGCCCACATGTCCGCGTTCGGCTCGGCGCCCTCGTCCAGCCACGGGAGCGGCACGCCGTGCGGGCGCTCGAAGGTCTCGCCGAAGTACCCGAGCTCGACGCTCGCCACGTGCTTGACGAGCCCGAGCAGGTTGGTCCCGGTCGCGGTCAGGGGGCGGCGGGCGTCGTACTCGGTGATCCCGTCGAGCTTGCGCAGCAGCGCCTCGCGCGCCTCCTGCAGGTAGCGGCGGAGGTCGGCCTTCGGATCGGCGGGTGGCATGGCACCGAGCCTCTCATCCGAGCCGGACATCGCCGGGTTCGCCGGGACCGCGCACCACGTAGTCCCCACGGAAGCCCTCGAGCTCGAAGCGACCGTCTCCGTCGGTGCGCACCGACGTCGGCGGCAACCACCACGCCCCCTTGATCAGCGCGTGCAGCGCGTCGTAGGCAGGCTTCGGCGTGCCGTCCGCGCGCACGAGCCCCGCCGGGGCGCCGAGCCACGCGCCGTCGTCGGACAGGCCCCAGTAGGTCACCGACTGCACGGCCGGATGGCCGAGCAGCGTGCGGTAGTGCCGGGCGATCTCGTCCGCCTGCCGCTCCTCGCCCGCCGGGGTCGACGGCCAGTCGTCGATCACGTAGTCGTTGAGGTCCTCGATCTCGGCGGGCATCACGTGGCCGGAGACCAGGGTCGTCTCGGTTAGGTGCAGCGGCAGCCCGAACCGCGCGAACCGGTCGAGCATGGCGAGCGTGCGGTCCTCGCCCCAGTAGCCCTGATGCATGTGGGTCTGCAGCCCGAGCGCGTCGATGCGGATCCCGGCGGCGAGGCAGTCCTCGATGAGCTGCTCGTACTCGGCCGACAGGTCGAAGTCGTTGAGCAGCAGGGTGGCGCGCGGATTCGCGGCGCGGGCGGCGTCGAACGTGCGCGCCACCGTGGCCACGCGGCCGTCGCGCGCGCAGAGCCGGGTGAGGCCGTTCGCCTCGCGGTCGAACCTGGGCATGATGACGACCTCGTTGATCGCGTCCCAGGTGTCGATCACCCCGGCGAAGCCGGTCACCTCGCGCGTGATCCGGTCGACGACGGCGGCCGCGACCTCGTCCTCGGGCAGGGGGAGCAGCCACTGCGGGGCCAGCGTGTGCCACGCGAGCGGGTGACCCTTGACCGCGCAGCCGTGATCGACCAGCCACCGCGCGGCGCGCAGCAGCCGCGCCGTGTCGGGGCGGCCCCGCACCGGCTCGACGTCGCGCCAGTAGAACGGCAGCGTCGCGGTGTTGAACAGGTCCAGCCACAGGCCGGCGAGCGGCCCGCCAGGTTCGGCGTTCTCGTCGCCGGGCGGCGGCACGAAGTCGAAGCCGGAGTTCCCGAACGCGAACTCGTGCCGGCGCTGCTCGACCGTGACCTCGGCGTCGGCCGCGGGTCGGCCGTCCGGACCCGCCACCGTGACCGCCGTCCGCGCGGTGCGGTGCGCCAGGGCCGGCGGGGTGGGCACGGCGACGAGCTGCATGGGCGCTCCCTGAGATCTGCTCGATCGGCTAAATCTGCACGACGCCCGCGGACGTCTCGAACGACACCGCGAGGAGCCCCGGGGTGCCGTGCGGGGCGACGAACGTGAACTCGACCGACGTCGGGGTGTACTCCGGGTCGAGGCCGAGCCAGGTCCGGACCCGGTCGGGATCGCCGGCGATCTGGAGCCCCGCGATCCGGACGTCGGGCCGGCCTCCGACCGACGGGTGCAGCGCCGCGGGCGTGTCCCACCGCAGCACGTAGGGCAGCTGGGGGTCCGTGACCAGGCCCTTGACGCCGATCTGGTGCCAGCGCAGCTCCACCCCGTCGGGCCGACGCCGGTTGCCCGGGGGCGCGTCGTACCCGAGCTGGCGCTCGAAGGGCGCGAGGTCGTCGACGGCGACGACCCAGCACAGCCACCCGCCGCCCGTCTCCGAGCGGGCCCGCACCGCCTGCCCGAACGGCGCCTTGTCGGACGACGGGTGGTCGAGCACCTCGACAACCTCGACGTAGCGCCCCTCGGCGAGCGGGAGGATGACGTTCCGGGTGCCGAACCGGGGGTGCACGCCGCCGTCGATCGGCACCACCCCGAGAGCGGCGCCGAGGCGTGCGGCGGTCGAGCGGAGGCCGTCGGGCTCGGCGGCGTAGGCGACGTGGTCGAGGCGCATGCCAGGCATCGTGGCACACGCCGGGAGGGGCCCACGGTGGGCACCCGGACCGCCCGCACGCTCACCCGCACTACGATCTGGGCACGGGCGATGGCATTTTGCCCCCTCCGGGTCGCGCACCGCGCGCCCGATCCCGTCATCTTGGAGGCACTGTGCGCACTCCCACTCGTCGAATCGGCACCCTCGTTGCCCTGTCCGCTGTGGCCGCCCTCGCGCTGAGCGCGTGCGGCGGCGGCGACGCACCGGCGACCTCCGACAGCGGGGTGCCACTCGTCGAGGCGGGCAAGCTCATCGCCTGCACTCACCTCCCGTACGAGCCGTTCGAGTTCAACGACGGCGGCACGATCGTGGGCTTCGACGTCGACGTCGTCGCGGAGATCGCCGCGGACCTCGACGTCGAGCTCGAGGTCGTGGACACCCCGTTCGAGGGCATCCAGACCGGCGAGGACCTCAGCACGGGCAAGTGCGACGTCGCCGCCGCCGGGATGACGATCACCGACGTGCGTGAGGAGGCGCTCGACTTCTCCGAGCCCTACTTCGAGGCGACGCAGGCCCTCATGGTCAAGGCCGACTCGGACATCGCGACGCTCGCCGACCTCGAGGGCAAGAAGCTCGGCGTGCAGGCCGCGACGACCGGCGAGATCTACGCGCAGGACGAGGCGCCCGGCGCCGAGCTGGTCCAGTTCGAGGACCTCGCGCTGCTGCAGACCGCCGTCCAGACGGGCCAGGTCGACGCCGCGATCAACGACAACGGCGTGCTGCTCGACTTCGTCTCCAAGAACGACGACGTCCAGGTCGTCACCGAGTTCGACACCGGCGAGCAGTACGGGCTCGGCGTCAAGACCGGGAACGCCGACCTGCTCGAGGCCGTCAACGCGACCCTCGCCCGCCTGGCGAGCGACGGGACGTACGACACGATCTACGAGAAGTGGCTCGGGGTCGCTCCCGCGACGAGCTGAGACCGGCTCGAACCACCAGCACGTCCGCACACCCGAAAGTGACGGCGCGGGCGGCCGGTCGACATGACCGGCCGCCCCGCGGAGTGGAGAAGACCTTGGCACTGACCAGGCGGCAACGCGCCCGAACGCTGCGCGGCACGCAGTATGCGGTGCTCGTGGCGGCCTTCGTCGTCATCGCGCTCATCGCGGACTGGGACACCATCTTCGACCGGCTGCTGAACCCGGCCGTCGCGGCCGAGCAGTTCCCGGGGATCATCCTCACCGCGCTGCGCAACACCGTGATCTACACCTCGCTCGGCTTCGCGCTCGCGCTCGCGGTCGGCCTGCTGCTGGCGCTGATGAAGCTCTCGTCGGTTGCGCCCTACCGGTGGATCGCGAACATCTACGTCGAGTTCTTCCGGGGCATCCCGGCGCTGCTCGTGTTCCTCGCGTTCGGGTTCGGCGTCCCGCTCGCGTTCGGGACGCGGTTCGGGATCTACACGACCGTGATGCTCTCGCTCGGGCTCGTCAGCGGCGCGTACATCGCCGAGACCCTGCGTGCGGGCATCCAGGCCGTGCCGAAGGGGCAGATGGAGGCCGCTCGCTCGCTCGGGATGTCCTCGGGCCGGGCGATGGTCTCGATCGTCATCCCGCAGGCTTTCCGCATCATCCTGCCGCCGCTGACCAACGAGCTCATCCTGCTCACGAAGGACTCCTCGCTCATCTACCTGCTCGGCCTGTCGCTGAACGAGTACGAGCTGACGAAGTTCGGGCGCGACGCCATGAACCAGACCGCCAACCTGACGCCGCTGGTCGTGACCGGCCTGTGCTACCTCATCATCACGATCCCGCTCGGCTTCGCCGTGCGCCGGCTCGAATCTCGCTCAGCAAAGGCCCGGTGACCGCGTTGACCACCCCCACGACCGCTCTGCAGCCCGACCCCGTCGAGGGCAAGCCGCTCGTCGACATCCGCGGGCTGCACAAGTCGTTCGGCGATCTCGAGGTGCTCAAGGGCATCGACCTGCAGGTGCACCCGGGCGAGGTGGTGTGCGTCATCGGCCCCTCGGGCTCGGGCAAGTCCACCCTGCTGCGGTGCGTCAACCTGCTCGAGACCCCGACCGCCGGCACCGTCCGGATCGGCGAGCTCGAGGTCACCGACCCGGACGTCGACATCGACAAGGTCCGCCGGCACGTCGGCATGGTGTTCCAGCAGTTCAATCTGTTCCCGCACCTGTCCGTGTTGCGCAACTGCACGATCGCGCAGGACAAGGTGCTGGGCCGGCGCGGCGAGGAGGCGGACCGCGTCGCGCGCGCGAACCTCGCCCGCGTCAACCTCGACGACAAGATGGACGAGTTCCCCGCGAAGCTGTCCGGCGGCCAGCAGCAGCGCGTCGCGATCGCTCGCGCGCTCAGCATGGACCCCGAGCTCATGCTCTTCGACGAGCCGACGTCGGCGCTCGACCCCGAGCTCGTGGGCGACGTGCTGACCGTCATGCGCCGCCTCGCCGAGGAGGGCATGACCATGCTCGTCGTGACCCACGAGATGGCGTTCGCGCGCGAGGTCGCCTCGCGCGTGGTGTTCATGGACGACGGCACGATCGTCGAGCAGGGCACCCCGGACCAGGTGATCGGGGCCCCGCAGGAGGAGCGCACGCGCGAGTTCCTGCGCCGCGTCCTCGACCCGACGCACGTCGAGCCGGGCGAGTCCGAGCCGTACTAGCGGGCACCGGCGCCCGTGGTGCCTCGGGGGCGATCAGGTACGCTCCCGATCGACCCCGGAGGAGCACTGATGAGCAGGCGCAGGCACGCGGGGATCAGTGCCGTCGCGATGGGCGCACTGCTGCTCGCGGCGTGCGGGTCGATCGGTGGGGGAACCGCCGATCCCGACGCGGGCGGGGAGCTCGCTCTCGCGATCACGATCGGGGTCGAGCAGCTGCCGGACGGCTATAACGCCTTCACGGCCGACAGCGGCAGCGTCGTCAACGCCTACGTCAACAACCTCACGCAGCAGGGCTTCACCACCCTTCTGCCGGACGGCTCGATCGAGCCCAACAGCGTGTTCGGCAGCTACGAGAAGACCTCGGACGACCCGCTCACGGTCCGGTACACGTTCGCGGCCGACGCCGTGTGGTCCGACGGCACCCCGATCGACTTCGACGACGCGCTGCTGACCTGGGCCGCGCGCTCGGGCACGTACACCTCGGGCGAGGTGGACGCCGACGGCGCGCCCGTCGCGCTCTTCACCGCGTCCAACACGAGCGGGTGGGACGCCGTCGCCAAGCCCGTCGGCGAGCCCGGGGACCGGTCGTTCACGCTCACGTTCGCCGCGCCGTTCGCGGACTGGGAGGTGCTGGCCGACGGGTTCATGCCCGCACACGTCGCGGCGGAGCAGGGCGGGCTCAGCGCGGCCGACGACGGCGCCGCGCTCGTCGCTGCGATCGAGTCCGACGACGTCGCGGCGCTCGCCGGCGTCGCGGCGTTCTGGAACGCGGGCTGGGCCTACCAGGAGAACCTGCCCGCGCTGCCGGACGCGGCGCTCATCCCGGCGTCGGGGCCGTACGCGTACGCGAGCGCCTCCGGCGGCACGCTCACCCTGCACCGGAATGAGAAGTGGTGGGGCGAACCCGGCGCCACCGAGTCGATCGTGTTCACCGCCGTCGACGCCGCCGAGATGGTGCAGGCGCTCGCCAACGGCGAGATCGACTCGTTCGACCCGGCCAACCCGACCGCGGACATGGTCGCGCAGCTCGCCGACCTCGGCCCCGACGTCGTGGTCGAGACCGGCGAGTCGTACGCCTACAGCCACATCGACCTCGACTCCCGCGCCGGGGGGCTGTTCGAGGATGCCCGCGTGCGGCAGGCCTTCCTCACGTGCGTCCCGCGGCAGGAGCTCGTCGACAAGTTCGCCGCCCCGATCACGGCGACCGCGCAGCTGCTGAACCTGCGGGAGTTCCTGCCCGCGCAGGCGGAGTACGACGCCGTGCTCGCCGCCGTCCCGAGCGCGACGCTCTACGACCGCGTGGATCTCGACGGCGCGGCGCAGCTCCTCGAACAGGCGGGCGTCGCCGCGCCCGTGCAGGTGCGGCTCCTGTACGCCGAGCAGTCGGGCCTGCGCGCCGATCAGGTCGCGCTGATCAAAGCCTCGTGCGACCAGGCCGGCTTCGACGTCGTCGGCCAGCCGGCCCAGGACCTCTTCGGCGTGCTCGCCGAGCCAGGCACCTGGGACGCCGCCCTCTTCGGCTGGACGGGCTCCGGCCTGGTCACCGAGAACCAGGCGTTCTACGTCACGGGCGGCGGCCTGAACTACGGCGGGTACAGCAACGCGACCGTCGACGCCCTCTGGGACCAGATCGTGACGGTCGCGGACCGGGCCGCGGCCGTTCCGCTCAAAACCGAGCTGGAAGAGGAGCTGTGGGCGGACCCGTACAACGTCATGCTGTACGCCACGCCGGGCCTGACCGCGCACTCGGCGCGCGTGAGCGGGCCGGGCTACAACCCGACGCAGTCGGGCTCGACCTGGAACGCGCAGACGTGGACGAAGTCGGCGGGCTGACGCACTCGATGGGCCGGCGGTAGCGCGTGCTCGTCTACGCCGTGCGGCGGGCCGTCGCCTCGACGCTCCTCGTGCTCGTCTCGACCGCCGTCATGTACGTGCTCGTCGCCCTGTCCGGCAACCCGCTGCGCGACCTGCTGGCGTACAACGGGCCGGGCCGGACCGAGCGCCTCGAGGCGCGCACTGCCGCGCTGAACCTCGACGTCCCGGTCCCCGGCCGGTACCTGCTGTGGCTGCAGGACGTCGCGCGCTGCGCCGTGCCCGGCGGCGACGGCTGCACCCTCGGCCTCGACCGGCAGGGGCGCCCCGTCCTGCCGCAGCTCGAGCTCGCGCTCGGCTCAACGCTGCGGCTCGTGGTCGCGGCGACCGTCCTGTCGCTCGTGCTCGGGGTCGTCGCCGGGATCGTTACGGCCCTGCGGCAGTACTCGGCGCTGGACCACACGGTGACGCTCGTCGCCCTCATGTGCTTCTCGCTGCCGGTGTTCTGGGTCTCCACCCTCCTGAAGCAGTACGTCGCGATCGACCTGAACACCTGGCTCGGCGAGCCCCGGCTGACCGTCGCGTCGATCGCCGGCGTCGGCGCGGCCGCCGGGCTCGCGTGGGCGCTCGTCGTCGGCGGAGACGCGCGCCGCCGGCTCGTCGTCGCGGGCCTGGCGGGGACGGCGACGGCCGGCACCCTCGCCGCGCTGCTGGCCTCGGGCTGGTTCGTGCGCCCGGCGCTCGGGGTCGCCGGCATCGCGGCGTCGGGGCTCGTCGCCGCGTTCGGGTGGACGGCGCTCCTGGCCGGCCTCGGGCCCCGGAGCCGGCGCACGCTGGCCGCGGGTGCGGCGGCCGCAGTGGCCGGTACCGCCGTCGTGGCGGCGGCCGGGCCGGTCCTGGGCGCCGCGACGTGGGCCGGCCTCGCGGCGCTCGCCGCCGCCACGATCGCGCTCGCCGTTGGCGCCGCGTGGTGCGCGGGCGGCGCTGGTCGGCGTCGGGCGGCGCTGATCGGCGGGCTCACGGGCGCGTGCGTCGCCGCCGCGGCCGCCGTCGACCAGCTCCTGCGCGCGTACCCCGCGCTCTTCCGGTCGACCGGTGGCCGGCCGATCGCGACCACCGGGTCGCAGACGCCGAACCTGGGTGGCGGGTTCTGGGAGACGAACCTCGACGTGCTGACGCACCTGGCCCTGCCGACCCTGGCGATCATGGCGATCTCGTTCGCGAGCTACGCGCGGTTCACGCGCTCGAGCCTGCTCGACGTGCTGACCCAGGACCACGTGCGCACGGCCCGGGCCGCTGGCCTCGACGAGCGGACGGTCGTGCTGCGGCACGCGCTGCGCACGGCCCTCCTCCCGCTCGCGACCCTCGTCGCGTTCGACCTCGCCGCGGTCTTCGGCGGCGCGGTCGTCGCCGAGACGGTGTTCGGCTGGAACGGCATGGGCCGGATGTTCACCACGGCCCTGACCGCCGTCGACCCCAACCCGGTGATGGCCTTCTTCCTGGTGACGGCCGTGGCGACCGCCGCGTTCAACCTGTGCGCGGACCTGGCGTACGCGAGCCTCGACCCGCGGATCGTGCTGCGATGACGCTGCGCAGTTTCGCCCGGCACCGGGGCGCCGTCGTCGGGCTCGTCGTGCTCGTGACGATCGTCGTGCTCGCGGTGAGCGCGCTCGGCGTCGGGCCGGTGCCGGGGTGGTGGCCGCTCGACTACCGCGTGCCGATGCCGATCGTCGACGGTGGCCGGCCGACGCTCAGCGCGTGGCCGCCGAGCCTCGGGCCGCACCCGTTCGGCCAGGACAACCTCGGGCGCGACTACTTCGCGCTCACTCTGCAGGGCGCTCGGCAGTCGCTCGTCATCGCACTCGTGGTGGGCCTCGTCGGCACCGTGCTGGGAGCGGTCGCCGGCGCGTGCGCCGGGTACTACCGCGGCGCGGTCGAGGCGGTGCTCATGCGCCTGACGGACGTTCTGCTGACGATCCCGCTGATCGCCGTCGCCGCCGTCGTGGCCGGGCACGGCCGGGGGCTCGGCGGGGTCTGGGGGCTGGGGCTGTTCCTCGGCCTGGTCACGTGGCCCCCGCTCGCCCGCCTGGTCCGCAGCGAGGTGCTGACGCTGCGCGAGCGCGAGTTCGTCGACGCCGCGCGCACCCTCGGCGCCACCGACGCCCGGATCCTGCGCCGCCACGTGCTGCCGAACGCCGCCGGCGTCATCATCGTGTCCGCGACGCTCGCGGTCTCGTCCGCGATCCTGCTCGAGTCCGCGCTGAGCTACCTCGGCTTCGGCGTGCAGCCGCCCGGGACGTCGCTCGGCCAGCTCATCAACGACTACCGGTCCGCGATGACGGTGCGGCCCTGGCTGTTCTGGTGGCCCGGCCTCTTCATCGTCGCGATCGCGCTGTCGGTCAACCTCCTCGGCGACGGGCTGCGGGACGCGCTCGACCCGCGTCAGCTGCGCGGCGCGCGCCGCGGCGCCAGCGCGCGCTCGCCCGACGCGCCGGTTCCAGCCGAGCCCGCGCCCGCCGCGCCCGGCCCCAGCCCCGTGCTGGAGGTGCGCGACCTGGGAGTCGAGTTCGCGGTCGACGGCGCGTGGGTGCCTGCGGTGCGCGACGTCGGCTTCGCGATCGCGCCCGGCGAGGTGCTCGCGCTCGTCGGTGGCTCGGGCGCGGGCAAGTCGGCGTCCGCGCTCGCCATCCTCGGCCTGCTCCCCGCCTCGGCGCGCAGCACGGGCTCGGTCCGGCTCGCGGGTGCGGAGCTGCTCGGGGCGCCCGCGGCGGCGCTGCGCGCGGTGCGCGGCACCGCGGTCGGCGTGGTGTTCCAGGAGCCCGCGACGGCGCTCAACCCGGTGCTGACCGTCGGGAGCCAGGTCGCCGGGGTGCTGCTCGCGCACCGGACGACCTCGCCCGCGCGTGCGCGCGCGCGCACGCTCGAGCTCTTCGCGCTCGTGCGCCTGCCCACGCCCGCGGCGACGTTCGGGGCGTACCCGCACCAGCTCTCGGGCGGGCAGCGTCAGCGGGTCATGATCGCGATGGCGATCGCGTGCGACCCGGTGCTGCTCATCGCGGACGAGCCGACCAGCGCGCTCGACATCGTGACCGCTGCCCAGGTCCTCGACCTGCTCCGGGAGCTGCCCGGTCGGCTCGGCCTCGCGATCTTGCTCATCACGCACGACCTGGGTGTCGTGGCCGACCTCGCGGACCGCGTCGTCGTGCTGGACCGCGGGCGCGTCGTCGAGTCCGGGCCGGTCCGGCAGGTGCTCGTGGCGCCGGCACACCCCCGCACGCGCGCCCTCGTCGATGCGGTCCCGGTCCTGGTCTCGGTCCTGGGCCGGGCGCCGGCGGCTGGGCCGGCCCAGGCGCCGGGGGCAGCCGCGCTCGAGGTGCGCGACGTCGTCGTCGACTACCCAGGGCGCCGGCGCACGCCGCCCGTCCGCGCCGTCGACGGCGTCTCGTTCGTGCTCGCCCCCGGCGAGATCCTCGGCCTCGTGGGGGAGTCGGGCGCGGGCAAGTCCACCCTCGGGCGGGCGGTCGTCGGGCTGGCGCCGCTGTCGGGCGGCTCGATCGCGGTCGCCGGCGCGGCTGTCCGTGACCGCGGGGCGCACAGCCGTGGCGCGCACAGCCGGCCGGGCGTGCACAACCAGCCGGGGGCGCGACGGGCGCGACCGCCGCGCCCGCGCGCGGCGATCGTCTTCCAGGACCCGGGGACGTCGCTGGACCCGCGCCTGACGGTCGGGGCGTCGATCGGCGAGCCGCTGCGCCTGCACGACCGGCTCGGCGGGGTCGGGCTCGACCGCCGCGTCGACGCGCTGCTCGACGACGTCGGCCTGCCGCGCGCGTACCGCACCCGGTTCCCGCACGAGCTCTCGGGCGGCGAGCGGCAGCGGGTCGCGATCGCGCGCGCGCTGTCGCTGTCGCCCGACCTGGTGGTCGCGGACGAGCCGACCAGCGCGCTCGACGTCGTCGCGGCCGCGCAGGTGCTGGACCTCCTGCGCGCGCTGCAGCGCGCGCGGGGCTTCGCGTGCCTGTTCATCAGCCACGACCTGGCGGTCGTGGAGCGGGTCGCGTCACGGGTCGCGGTGCTGCGCCGGGGACGGCTCGTCGAGATCGGCCCGTGCTCCGACGTCCTGACCAGCCCGCGAGCGGAGTACACGCGGGCGTTGATCGCCGCGACCCGGGTGCCTGATCCCGACGCACAGCGCGCGCGCCGCGCGGCCCGCGCGCGGCTACCCGCCGCCGAGGACCTCTGATCGGCTCTCCTCGCCGCTGGGCCGGCGCGAGTGTGGGCGTTCTGCTCCGTGTGGCGCACGTGTGGGCGTTCGGTCCCTCGGAAGGGCCCCGGACCGGCAGATCCGCCACACCTGCGCGCTTTCGAGCAGATTGCCCACACTCGGTGTGCAGGGAGGTCGACGCTCTCGAGGTCCCATAGCGCCCGGGCGCCGGGGCGGGCGGTCGGGAAGCTCGAGCCGCTCAGCCGACCGAACGCGCGAGCCACAACGCCGCGGCGATGCCCACGGCGGCGAGCACCGCGCGCGCGGGGCGGGTGCGCACCCCGGGTCCCGGCCCGCCGCTCGCGGCGCCCGGAGGCTCGTCCTCGGGAGCCCGGTCCCACGCGCGGCGGACCCAGTCGGCGACGGCGCCCGAGGGGGTCTCGACCGACCCGCTCACGGTCGGCAGCTCGCGCGCCGGGTCGAGGCCCATCGCCGCGACCTCGCGCGGGGTCAGGCGCGCGTCGGCGAACCGGCCCGCGGCGGGCGCGGCCCAGGCGGCGAACCGTCGACCATCGCGGGTCACGAGGGTCAGCGCGTACTGCGTGCGCACCTCGGCGAGCTCGGCCCACGGCACGTCGACGTCGCGCAGCACGCCCCGCAGCGCGACCCCGGCGGGGCCCACCGTGACGGTCGGCCGCACCAGCACCGCGGCGGCGGCGGTCGTCGCGAGCACGATCGCGGGGAGCTGACGCAGGAGTCCCGCCGCGCCGTCGTCGACCACCGCGGACCCGGCCCACGCCAGCGCGCCCAGCGCGAGGACGACCGCGACGGGCAGGGCCGACCGCGGGCGGAAGACCTGTCCGGACGGCGCGCTCGACATGCCGGACATCGTGGCACGCGGGCGAGCGGTGAGTCGGCGGCGCCTGGTGTAGCACGCTTCGCCGCGGCGCGCGCGGAGCGTGTCCGAATCAGGTCCCGGCGGGCGCCGCGCAGGGCGCCGACCGGCGCCGTTTTAGCATCGACGCGGCACGTGACCGTCTCATATCGTGGACGTTACCGGCCAGTATCGATCGTGTAACGATCGGGCCGACGGCCACGAAGGTGGTCGGCGAGCGCTGCTCCGTCTGTAATCTAAGCCTCATCCCATGGCGGAGCGTGGGCAAACGCGGGCCGGTCCGGTCCAGGGTTTGTCACGGTCACGGTGCCGCCATTCCATTCAGGAGGAACATTGAAGATCAGGCGCATCGCCGGCTTCGCAGCGTCAGTTGCAGTGGGTGCTCTCGTGCTCACGGCCTGCAGCGACAGCCCGAGCGACACCGAAAGCAGCAGCTCCAGCAGCGACGGGGCCTCGAGCGGGATCGTGTCGGCCTGGGGCAGCGAGCCCCAGAACCCGCTCATCCCGACGAACACCTCTGAGGTGGGCGGAGGCAAGATCTTGGACCTGATCTACGCGGGCCTCGTCTACTACGACGCCGACGGCGCTGCTCACAACGAGGTGGCCGAGTCGATCGAGACCGAGGACGCACAGAACTACACCGTGACGCTCAAGGCGGACCAGACGTTCACGAACGGCGACCCGGTCACCGCGCAGAGCTTCGTCGATGCCTGGAACTACGGCGCGCTGCTGAGCAACGCGCAGCTGGGCAGCTACTTCTTCGATGACATCGAGGGCTTCTCGTACGACGTCGACTCCCCGCTCACCGGGCTCGTTGTTGTCGACGACACGACGTTCACCGTCAAGCTGTTGCAGCCTGAGTCCGACTGGCCCCTGCGCCTGGGCTACTCGGCGTTCTACCCGCTGCCGGCGGTCGCGTTCGAGGACATCGCCGCGTTCGGCGAGAACCCGATCGGCAACGGATCGTACAAGCTGGCCGAAGAGGGCTCCTGGGAGCACAACGTCGGGATCAGCCTGATCCCCAACCCGGACTACACCGGTGACCGCGTCGCGCAGAACGGCGGCGTCGACATCAAGTTCTACGAGACGCTCGACGGTGCGTACAACGACCTGCTCGCGGACCAGCTCGACGTGCTCGACAGCATCCCGGACAGTGCCTACTCGACGTTCCAGGACGAGCTGGGCGACCGGGCCGTGAACCAGCCTGCCGCGATCTTCCAGTCCTTCACCATCCCGCAGGGCCTCGCGCACTTCTCGGGCGACGAGGGCAAGCTGCGCCGCCAGGCGATCTCCAAGGCGATCAACCGTGAGGAAATTACGGACGCGATCTTCCAGGGAACTCGTACCCCCGCCTCCGACTTCACATCGCCGGTCATCGACGGCTGGTCCGACGCGATCGAGGGCTCGGAGGTGCTGGCATTCGACGAGGAAGGCGCCCAGGACCTGTGGGCCCAGGCTGACGCGATCTCGCCGTGGGAGGGCACCTTCACCATCGGCTACAACTCCGATGGTGGGCACCAGGCGTGGGTCGACGCGGTGACGAACAGCATCAAGAACACCCTGGGCATCGAGGCACAGGGCAACCCGATCCCGACGTTCGCTGATTTCCGGACTCAGGTGACTGGCCGGACGATTGCCGGAGCGTTCCGCACGGGATGGCAGTTCGACTACCCGTCCCTGTACAACGGGCTTGCCCCGCTGTACGTCACCGGAGCCGGTTCCAACGACGGCGACTACTCGAGCCCCGAGTTTGACGCGCTGCTTAAGGAGGGTGCCGCAGCGAAGTCTGTCGAAGATGCGAATGCGCTCTTCGAGCAGGCGGAAGAGATCCTGTTCCAGGATCTGCCGGCCATCCCGCTGTGGTACGCCAACGTGACGGGCGGTTCGTCGACGCTGGTGGACAACGTCGAGTTCGGCTGGAACAGCGTGCCGCTGCTGTACCAGGTCACGAAGGACTGACCTAGCACCATCCGTCGTGGGGGTGGGGACCTGACCAGGTCCCCACCCCCGCGCATGTCCGAACCCGCACTGAGCGAAGTCGTGCCGCGCACCGCGCACGGTCTAGAGTGACGCGCCGTTGGCTGAACGACAGCCGAACCGTCCTGACGAGAAGGAGACCTGATGGCCTGGTACATCGGGCGCAGGGTCTTGCAGATGATCCCGGTGTTCCTCGGGGCGACGCTGCTCATCTACGCCATGGTCTTTGCCCTGCCCGGGGATCCCGTGCTTGCCCTGGGCGGTGACCGTGGCCTGAACCCCGCCGTCGCCGAGCAGATCCGGGCGGAGTTCAACCTGGACAAGCCGTTCATCGTCCAGTATCTGCTCTACCTCAAAGGCATCCTGACCCTCGACTTCGGCACCACGTTCTCGGGCCGCGAGGTGATCGACGTCATGGGTGAAGCGTTCCCCGTGACCTTCAAGCTCGCGATCATGGCGCTGGTCTTCGAGGGGTTCTTCGGAATCGTCCTCGGGCTGGTGGCCGGACTGCGCAAGGGCGGCTTCTTCGACGCGACCGTGCTGCTGGTCAGCCTGCTCGTAATCGCCCTACCCACCTTTGTCATCGGCTTCGTGGTCCAGTTCATCGTGGGGGTCAAGCTGCGCTGGCTGCCACCGACCGTGGGCGGCGACGTCAGCTTCCAGACGCTGCTGATGCCCGCCATCGTGCTGGGCGCGGTCTCGTTCGCGTATGTGCTCCGACTGACCCGTACCTCCGTCTCGGAGAACCTGACCGCGGACTTCGTCCGGACGGCGACGGCGAAGGGGCTCTCGCGCAACCGGGTCGTTACCGTGCATGTGCTGCGCAACTCGCTCATCCCCGTCGTGACCTTCTTGGGCAGCGACCTCGGCGGGCTGATGGCCGGCGCGATCGTGACCGAAGGGATCTTCAACATCCCCGGCGTCGGCAACACCCTCTACAAGGCGATCCAGCAGGGGCAGGCCCCCACGGTCGTGTCCCTCGTGACGGTCCTGGTGGTCGTCTACATCGTCGCCAACCTTTTCGTAGACCTGCTGTACGCGGCCCTGGATCCGAGGATTCGATATGCCTGAGCTCAACCGCCCCAACCAGGCGCACTTCTTCGCGGACTTCGACCAGGCGACGCTCGGCGCCGTCGACCGGGTCGACGAGTCGGGGGACCCCGCGAGCCTGTGGTCGGACGCGTGGGACAACCTGCGCCGGCGGCCGCTGTTCTGGGTCTCCGCCGTCCTCATCGTGCTCGTGATCGCGGTCGCCGCGTTCCCAGGCCTGTTCAGCTCGCTCGACCCGCGGTTCTGCGAGCTCAAGTACAGCCTCGACCCGCCCCGCGGCGGGCACCCGTTCGGCTTCGACCGGCAGGGCTGCGACATCTATTCGCGCACGATCTACGGCGCTCGCGCCTCGGTCTTGGTCGGCGTGCTCACGACCATTGTGGTCACTCTCCTCGGCTCCGTCGTCGGCGCGTTCGCCGGGTTCTACGGCGGCTGGTTCGACTCGGTGCTCTCGCGGATCACGGACATCTTCTTTGCGATCCCGCTCGTGCTCGCGGCGATCGTCGTCATGCAGATGTTCAAGGACGACCGCACCGTCACTACCGTCGTGATCGTGCTCGGCGTGTTCGGCTGGCCGCAGATCGCGCGCATCACGCGCGGCGCGGTGATGAGCGTCCGGAACGCAGACTTCATCACGGCGGCCAAGGCGCTCGGCTCGTCGCGCTTGATGAGCCTCGCCCGGCACGTCATGCCGAACTCGGCCGCGCCGATCATCGTCACGGCGACCGTCTCGCTCGGGATCTTCATCGTCGCGGAGGCAACGCTCTCGTTCCTCGGCATCGGACTTCCTCCGTCGATCACGTCGTGGGGCGCCGACATCTCCAAGGCCCAGACGTCGCTACGGAGCCAACCGTCCGTGCTGTTCTACCCGGCCGGGGCGCTCGCCCTCACGGTGCTCAGCTTCATCATGATGGGCGACGCCGTGCGTGACGCCCTGGACCCGAAGGCGCGCAAGCGATGACCCAGGACTTCCCGACCGGCCCCGCGCCGGTGACCGCGCCGGGCAGCGCCACGCTCGGTGACACGCCGCTGCTCGAGATCCGCGGCCTCGAGGTCTCGTTCTCGACCGCCGCGGGCCTCGTGAAGGCCGTGCGCGGCGCGGACCTCACTGTGTACCCGGGCCAGACTGTCGCGATCGTGGGCGAGTCCGGCTCGGGCAAGTCGACGACCGCGCACGCGATCATCGACCTGCTCCCGGGCACGGGCAAGGTCACGGCGGGCTCGATCTTGTTCGACGGCATCGAGATCACCACCGCGAGCAAGAAGGAGATCGTCGCGTTGCGCGGCAACCAGATCGGTCTGGTGCCGCAGGACCCGATGTCGAACCTCAACCCGGTGTGGAAGATCGGCTACCAGGTTAAGGAGGCGCTCAAGGCGAACGGCATTGCCACGGGCAAAGCCGCCGACCTGCGCGTGACCGAGCTGCTCACCGAGGCCGGGCTGCCCGACGCGGCTCGCCGCGCCAAGCAGTACCCGCACGAGTTCTCGGGCGGAATGCGCCAGCGCGCGCTCATCGCGATCGGGCTCGCGGCGCGGCCGAAGCTGCTGATCGCCGACGAGCCGACCTCGGCCCTCGATGTCACGGTGCAGCGCCAGATCCTCGACCACCTTGCGACCCTCACGCAGGAGCTCGGCACCGCGGTTCTGTTCATCACTCACGACCTGGGCCTGGCCGCCGAGCGCGCCTCGCACCTCGTCGTGATGTACCAGGGCAAGATTGTCGAGTCCGGTCCGGCGCGGCAGATCCTCAGCGAGCCGCGGCACCCGTACACGCAGCGCCTCGTCGCCTCCGCGCCGTCGCTCGCCTCGCGGCGGATCCAGAGCGCCAAGGAGCGCGGGGTCAAGCCCACCGAGCTGCTCGCGCAGACCGGGGGCGACGGCGTGAGCTCCGCCCGCGACGACGTCGTCGTCGTCGAGAACCTCACCAAGGTGTTCCGCCTGCGCGGCGGCCGCCCGGGCGCCTCGAAGGACTTCAAGGCCGTCGACGACGTCTCCTTCACGATCAAGCGCGGCACGACCATGGCGCTCGTGGGCGAGTCGGGCTCGGGCAAGTCGACCGTCGCCAACATCATGCTCAACCTGCTGGACCCCACCGAGGGGAAGATCCGGTTCGAGGGCACCGACCTGAGCACGCTGGGCCGCAAGGAGCTCTTCGCGTTCCGCCGGCGCGTCCAGCCGATCTTCCAGGACCCGTACGGCTCGCTCGACCCGATGTACTCGATCTACCGGACGATCGAGGAGCCGCTGCGCACGCACAAGATCGGCGACAAGAAGTCGCGGATCAAGAAGATCCGCGAGCTGCTCGACATGGTCGCACTGCCGCAGTCCACGATGCGGCGGTTCCCGAACGAGCTCTCCGGCGGGCAGCGCCAGCGGGTCGCGATCGCGCGGGCGCTCGCGCTCGAGCCCGACGTGATCGTCTGCGACGAGGCCGTCTCGGCGCTCGACGTGCTCGTGCAGGCGCAGATCCTCACGCTCCTGAACGACCTGCAGGCCGAGCTGTCCCTGAGTTACCTGTTCATCACGCACGACCTCGCGGTCGTGCGCCAGATCGCCGATCAGGTGTGCGTGATGAAGAACGGTCGCGTCGTCGAGGCGGCCACCACCGACGAGGTCTTCGACCACCCGCGCGAGGCCTACACGCAGGAGCTCCTCGCCGCGATCCCGGGCGCGAAGCTCGAGTTCTAGGCCCCTTTCCGGCCACTCGCCTGCGCCGTCTCGACGGCCGGCCGGGGGCCCGCACTGATCCGCTCGGCAGAGGCCGAGGTTGCCCCAGGGTAAGATTGTCGCGCGCCCCACGTCGCGGCGCTCCCCAATATGTGAAACGAGTCCTCATGTCTGTGCGCACCGACTTGCGCAACGTCGCCATCGTCGCCCACGTCGACCACGGCAAGACCACGCTCGTGGACGCGATGCTCAAGCAGTCCGGAGCGTTCGGCACGCACGACGCCCACCCGGACCAGCGATCGATGGACTCGGGTGACCTCGAGCGCGAAAAGGGCATCACGATCCTCGCGAAGAACACCGCGGTCCACTACACGGGCCCCGCGGCCGTCGCGGCCGGGCACCCCGAGGGCATCACGATCAACGTGATCGACACCCCCGGCCACGCCGACTTCGGTGGCGAGGTCGAGCGCGGCCTGTCCATGGTCGACGGCGTCGTGCTGCTGGTCGACGCGAGCGAGGGCCCGCTCCCGCAGACGCGATTCGTGCTCCGCAAGGCGCTCGAGGCGAAGCTTCCCGTCATCCTGCTCGTGAACAAGGTCGACCGGCCCGACTCGCGCATCACCGAGGTCGTCGCCGAGTCCACCGACCTGCTGCTCGGGCTCGCGAGCGACCTGCAGGACGAGGTCCCCGACCTCGACCTCGACGCGATCCTCGACATGCCCGTCGTCTACGCCGCGGCGAAGACCGGGCGCGCCTCGCTGAACCAGCCCGCCGACGGCAGCCAGCCGGACTCCGAGAACCTCGAGGCCCTGTTCCAGGTCATCCTCGACAAGATCCCGGCGCCGACCTACACCGAGGGTGCGCCGCTCCAGGCCCACGTCACCAACCTCGACGCGTCGCCGTTCCTCGGCCGCCTCGCGCTCCTGCGCGTGTTCAACGGCACGATCCACAAGGGTCAGACCGTTGCCTGGGCGCGCGCCGACGGCTCGCTGCAGAACGTGCGCATCACCGAGCTGCTCGAGACCAAGGCGCTCGACCGGGTGCCCACCGACTCCGCGGGCCCCGGCGACATCGTCGCCGTCGCCGGCATCGCCGACATCACGATCGGCGAGACGCTCACGGACCCGGACGACCCGCGCCCGCTGCCCCTGATCAAGGTCGACGACCCCGCGATCTCGATGACCATCGGGATCAACACCTCGCCGCTCGCCGGCCGGGGCGGCAAGGGCCACAAGGTCACCGCCCGCCAGGTCAAAGACCGCCTCGACAAGGAGCTCGTCGGTAACGTCTCGCTCAACGTCCTGGCGACCGAGCGCCCCGACGCGTGGGAGGTCCAGGGGCGCGGCGAGCTCGCGCTTGCCATCCTCGTCGAGCAGATGCGCCGCGAGGGCTTCGAGCTCACCGTCGGCAAGCCGCAGGTCGTCACGAAGCGGATCGACGGCAAGGTGCACGAGCCGATGGAGCGCATGACCATCGACGTCCCCGAGGAGTACCTCGGCGCGGTCACCCAGCTGCTCGCCATTCGCAAGGGCCGCATGGAGACCATGTCGAACCACGGCACGGGCTGGGTCCGCATGGAGTTCAAGATCCCGGCGCGCGGGCTCATCGGCTTCCGCACGCAGTTCCTCACGGACACGCGCGGCACCGGCATCGCGTCGTCCATCGGCGAGGGCCACGAGCCCTGGGCCGGCCCGATCGAGACCCGCATCAACGGGTCCCTGGTCGCCGACCGGTCCGGCGTCGTCACGCCGTTCGCGATGATCAACCTCCAGGAGCGCGGGTCGTTCTTCGTCGACCCGACCCAGGTCGTCTACGAGGGCATGATCGTCGGCGAGAACTCGCGCAACGAGGACATGGACGTCAACATCACGAAGGAGAAGAAGCTCACGAACATGCGCGCCGCAGCCAGCGACACGTTCGAGAACCTCACTCCGCCGCGGCACCTCACGCTCGAGGAGTCCCTCGAGTTCGCGCGCGAGGACGAGTGCGTCGAGGTCACCCCCGACGTCGTCCGCCTGCGCAAGGTTGTGCTCGACCAGTCCGACCGTGCCCGCCTGTTCTCCAAGGCCAAGCGCGTCTGACCTGTACGTCCCGCGGAGGAGGGTGTCATGACACCTTTCTCCGCGGACGCGGCGGGCTCGCCCGGCGGTCTCGTCGCGGTGCACGCCCACCCGGACGACGAGACGCTCGCGACCGGGGCGCTGCTGGCGAACTGGGCCGCCGCCGGGCGGCCGGTCACGGTCGTGACCTGCACGCGCGGCGAGCTGGGCGAGGTGATCGGGCCCACGCTCGCGCACCTCGAGGGCGACGGTCCCGCGCTCGCCGCGCACCGCGAGCTCGAGCTCGCCGGGGCGCTGCGCGCGCTCGGCGTCCGCGACCACGTGTTCCTCGACCAGCTGGACCCCGCCCTGGCCGACGGCGGACCCGCCGGCCCGCGCCGATTCTCCGACTCCGGCATGGCGTGGGCGGGCGCCGGCCACGCGGGCCGCCTCGACGAGCTGCCCGACGGCGCGTTCGTCGCCGTCCCGCTCGACGGGCCCGCGCTGGCGCTGGCGCGGCTGCTGCGCGCGCGACGCCCGGAGGTCGTGGTGACCTACGAGCCCGGCGGCGGGTACGGCCACCCCGACCACGTCCGCGCGCACGACGTCACGATGCTCGCGCTCGCGCTGGCCGCCGACGGGGGCCTCGTCCTCGGCGGAGCGCCGGCGTACGCCCCCGCCGCGGTGCTCTGGTGCGCCGTGGCGGCCGGCGCTCTGCGGGCCGCCTACCAGGAGCTGCGCGCGCGGGAGCTGACCGCGCCGATCGCGGGCGCCGAGCCGCCCGTCGGGTCGCTCGCGCTGCCGGACCCGGTGGGGCCGCTGCCGTCCGTCGCGGTCGCCGACGCCGCGATCGACGTCGAGGTGGACGTGACCAGCGTGCTGGACGCCGTCGCCGCCGCGCTCGCCGCGCACGCGACCCAGGTGCACGCGATCGCGATCGACCCTGACCCTGACCCCGACCCCGATCGCGCCGCCGCCGGGGCGGGCGTTGCCGGGGCGGGCGTGGTCGGGTGCTACGCGCTCAGCAACGACGTGCTAGCGCCGCTGCTGTCGCGCGAGTCGTACCGCTTCGCGCCCGGCCAGCGGCGCTCCCCGGTGCGCTGGCCGGCGGGGGTTCGCCCGGTAGCGTGAGCACCATGGTCCTGTCGGCGCGCGGCGCACTCCTTCCCAGCCTCGGCTCGCTCGGCATCGGCCTGCTCATCGGCGCCGCCGGCACCGCCGCGCACCGCGCCTACCAGCCGTGGGCCGTCATCGGCTGTCTCGCGCTCGTCCTGGCCTCCGCGGTGCTCGCGCGCGCCTGGGGCGGGATGCTCGCGCTGCTCGCCTACGGGGTCGGCTGGGTCGCCGTCGTGCAGGTGCTCTCGCTCACGGGCCCGGGCGGCGACGTGCTCATCCCGGCCGGCCAGGTCATCGGCTACGGGTGGCTCGTCGGCGGGATGCTCGCCATCGCGGTGGCCGCCTTCTGCCCGCGGCGGTGGTTCAGCGACGAGGTTCCGGCGCCGACCCCCGCCCTGCCCGGGACATGACCGCGCCCGGGCCCGCCGGCTCGAGCGACTCCGACGGCTTCCGGGCGGCCATCGGGCGGCTGCCCGCCGGCGTGGTCGTGGTGACCCTGCGCTGGCGCGACCTCGACTACGCGATGACCGCGAGCGCGGTCGCCTCGGTCTCGTTGGACCCGCCGCTGCTGCTGTTCTGCGTGCACGAGGATGCGCGGTTCCGGGCCGCGCTCGAGCACGTGGGGCAGTGGTCGCTGAGCGTGCTCGCGGACTCGGCCGCCCCGGTCGCCGACTGGCTCGCCTCACCCGGCCGCCCCGTCGTTGGCCAGCTCGGGCGCGTCCCCCACACGGCGGGGCCGGCGACCGGCGCCGCGCTCGTGGACGACGCCGCCGCGTGGTTCGAGTGTCGCACCCAGGCCATCCATCGGGCGGGCGACCACGACATCGTGGTCGGCGAGGTGATCGAGTTCCGCCAGGGTGAGCCGGACGCGGGCGGCCTCGTCCACCTGCGCGGACGGATTCGCCCGGTGCGCTGAGCGCGGCCACGGCGCGAAGGCGCCGCCACCCCGTAGAATCACGAGGCGGCGGGTGCCTCCCGGACGCGTCAGCGCTGCAGTGGAGAAGGAACCCGATGGTGAACAAGGCCGGCAAGGATACGGACGTGGGCTCCGACGCCGATATCAGCACGAGCGGGGCCGCCCCCACGCCGTCGCCGTCCGCGCCCACCTCCGCGCCGGCCGAGCGCGGCCCGTTCAGCCCCGTCTCGCGCCCGGCCGACGACGAGCCGGCAGGGCGCGGCGGCGAACCCACGCCGCCCGCCCCGTCGCCGCTCGACGAGTTCGAGGCCGACGAGCCGCGCCGCCGCTGGCCGCGCGTGGTTCTGACGATCGTCGGCGTCGCCGTCGTCCTGGGCGGCGCCTACGTCGGCGCCTCGTGGGCCCTGAGCGACCGGGTGCCGCGCGGCACGACCGTCGCCGGCATCGAGATCGGCGGCCAGGACGCCGCGACCGCGACCGCGACGCTGGAGGACGGGCTGGCGAGCCTCGTCGCCGAGCCGATCCCCGTCGTCGCCGGCGAGAACAGCACCACGGTCGCCCCGGCCGACGCCGGACTGGCCTTCGACGCGGAGGCGACCGTCGCGGCGCTCACCGGGTTCGACCTCCAGCCGCTGCGGCTGTGGCACCACATCGTCGGGCTCGGCGCGGCCGAGCCGGTGACCTCCGTCGACGCCGCCGCGCTCGACGCGGCGGTCGAGACCGTCGCCGCCGCGCTGGTCACTGAGCCCGTCAACGGCGCGATCGTCTTCGCCGACGGCGCCGCGCACGCGACGCCTGCCGCCGACGGCGCGGCCGTCGATACCGCGGCGGCCGCCGCTGTCCTCACGGGCTCGTGGCTCACCGCGGCCCGGCCGCTCGAGCTGCCCACCGAGGTGCTCGAGGCCGACATCACGCAGGCCGAGACCGACCGCGCGATGGCGGACGTCGCCGAGCCGCTCGCGCGGGCGCCGATCGCGGTCGCGGTCGCCGACCAGACCGTTGAGCTCCCGGCCGCGGCGGTCACGGCCCTCGCGAGCTTCGTGCCGACCGCGTCCGACCTGGCCCTGCAGCTCGACGCGCCCGGCCTGGTCGCGGAGCTCGTCGCCCGGACGACGAACCTGTTCACACCGTCGGCGGACGCCTCGTTCGCCTTCGAGAACGGGGCACCCGTCATCGTGCCCGGCGTCGCGGGCACCACGCTGGACCCCGCGACCCTTGCCGCGGCGGTCGCCGCCGCGGCCACCGCCGACGACCGGACGGCCCGGGTCGAGCTCATCCCGAGCGACCCCGCGCAGTCGACCGCCGCGCTCGAGGCCCTCGGCGTCAAGGAGCTCGTCTCCGAGTTCTCGACGCCGCTGACGAACGAGCCGCTGCGGACCGAGAACCTCGCGGTCGGCGCCAGCAAGATCACGGGCACGCTCGTCCTGCCCGGAGCCACCTTCAGCCTGACCGACGCGCTCGGCCCCGTGACCGCCGCGGCGGGCTTCAACGAGGCATGGGTCATCGTCGAGGGCGAGCACGTCAAGGGCATCGGTGGTGGCCTGTCGCAGATGTCGACCACGACCTTCAACGCCGCCTACTTCGCGGGCTTCGAGGACGTCGAGCACACGCCGCACTCCGAGTGGTTCTCGCGCTACCCCGAGGGCCGCGAGGCAACCCTGTACACCGGCTCCATCGACATGAAGTTCAAGAACACGTCGCCCTACGGCGCGCTCCTGCAGTCCTGGATCGAGGGCGGCCGGCTGCACGTGGCGATCTGGGGCACCAAGTACTGGACGGTTGAGACGAGCACCAGCGGTCGCTCGGGCGTCGTGTCGCCCACGACGGTCTACTCCGAGTCCGCGACCTGCACGTCGCAGTCCGCGGGCAACCCCGGGTTCTCGGTCACGGTGACCCGCACGCTCTCGCTCAACGGCGCGGTCGCCGAGACCACGAGCCGCACGACCCGGTACAAGCCGCAGAACGCGGTCGTGTGCGGCGCCAAGCCGGCGGCGCCCTGAGTCGGGCCCGCTCAGGCCTGGTGGCCGCTGAGTCCGGTCGGCCGCTCAGTCCGGCTGCCGGGGCGCGCGGCGCGGTGGCGCCGGCGGGATGACCTTGCCGAGCGCGATGTCGGCGGCCGGTACGTGCACGGGCCCGCGCCGGGTCTCGATGCGCACGCCGGTGCCGTCCGAGGCGAGGACCTCGCCGAGAACGTCGGAGTAGCCGCCCTCGCTCAGGCGGCGCCGGACCACCACGCGCGTGCCCGTCGGCCAGGCGCGCCACGGCTCGGGCGCCGGGGTCGGGCCGACAGTGGTGGTCATCACGCGGGACGTACGAGTGTCGGAGCCGTCACCTAGTGGATACTAGACAGGCCGCCGAAGGCGTACCCGATCGAACGGGCCCAGGAGGATCGACCGTGACGTATGTCATCGCCCAGCCGTGCGTGGATGTCAAGGACAAGGCGTGCATCGAGGAATGCCCCGTCGACTGCATCTACGAGGGCAAACGGTCGCTCTACATCCACCCGGACGAATGCGTCGACTGCGGCGCCTGCGAGCCCGTCTGCCCCGTCGAGGCGATCTACTACGAGGACGACACGCCGCCGCAGTGGGCCGAGTACTACAAGGCGAACGTCGAGTTCTTCGACGACCTGGGGTCCCCGGGCGGCGCGGCCAAGCTGGGCATGATCCCCAAGGACCACCCCATCATCGCGACGCTTCCCCTCCAGGTGGTCACCGAGTAGAGCGCGGCGACGCCGTGCGCTCGACCCCGCCCGCGACCCCGGCGCCCTAGATGGGCTTCGAGGTCGGCGCCCTCCCGGTCTTCCCGTGGAACACTCTCGCGCCCTACGCGGCGATCGCCCGCGCTCACCCGCGCGGCATCGTCGACCTCTCGGTCGGCACGCCGGTCGACCCGACGCCCGCCGTCGTGCAGGCCGCGCTGGCCGCCGCAGCCGACTCGCCGGGCTACCCCACGACGCACGGCACGCCCGCGCTCCGGCAGGCGGTGGTCGACTGGTTCGCCCGCCGCCGCGGCGTGCCCGGGCTGGACCCGGCCGCGGTGCTGCCGACCGTCGGCTCGAAGGAGTTCGTGGCGCTCCTGCCGTCGCTGCTCGGCCTCGGCGCGGGCGACGTCGTCGTGCACCCGAGCACCGCCTACCCGACCTACGACGTCGGCGCGCGGCTCGCGGGGGCGACGCCGCTGCCCGCCGACGACGTCGACGCCTGGCGCGGCCAGGACGTCGCCCTGGTGTGGCTCAACTCGCCCGGCAACCCCGACGGCCGGGTGCGCTCGGCCGCCGAGCTGCGCGCCGTCGTCGACGCGGCCCGCGCGGCCGGCGCCGTGGTGGCCTCGGACGAGTGCTACGCCGAGCTCGCCTGGGACGAACCGTGGGCCAGCGGCGGCGTGCCCAGCCTGCTCGACCCCCGCGTGAGCGGCGGCGACCTGACCGGGCTGCTCGCGGTGTACTCGCTGTCCAAGCAGTCCAATCTCGCCGGGTACCGCGCCGCCTTCGTCGCGGGCGACCCGGCGCTGGTCGCCGGCCTCGTGGAGACCCGCAAGCACCTGGGGATGATCGTGCCCGGCCCCGTCCAGGCCGCGATGACGGCGGCGCTGGCCGACGACGAGCACGTCGCCGTGCAGCGCGAGCGGTACCGGGTCCGGCGGGCCCGGCTGCTCGGCGCGCTCGGGGCCGCGGGGCTCGAGGTGGACGGGTCGGCCGCCGGCCTGTATCTGTGGGCGCGGCCGGCGGGCGCGGGTCAGGACTGCTGGTCGACGATCCGCGACCTCGCGGAGCTGGGCATCCTCGCCGCTCCCGGGAGCTTCTACGGCGTCGCTGCGGCGGGTCACGTCCGGCTCGCGCTCACCGCGACCGACGAGCGCATCGCGGAGGCGGCGGCCCGACTCACCGGGGCCTGACGCGGGGAAGGGCACCCCCGGGCTTCAGATGTGATCCGGATCACGCCCGGACCGGGACTTTGGTGCCCGGAGCGCTCGTCGCGGGCTGGTAGCGCGGGTAGCGTGAGCGCGAGTCAACGACGTCTACCAGGTCCGACCGACTCCGGTCGAAAAGCCAAGAGTCGTTCCCGGGCCGCGAGAACCTCGCGAGCGGGCAACGCAGGAGGGAACCGCATGTCCGAGACCGTCAAGGCAACGACTGCCCGACTCACCATCGGGGAATCCGCGATCGAGCTGCCCGTGGTCCGGGCGAGCGACGGGAACGACGGGATCGTCGTGTCCTCGCTGCTCAAGGAGACCGGCGTCGTCACCATGGACCCGGGGTTCATGAACACCGCCGCGTGCGACTCGGAGATCACGTACATCGACGGCGACGCGGGCATCCTGCGCTACCGCGGCTACCCGATCGAGCAGCTCGCCGCGAAGTCGAGCTTCCTCGAGGTCGCGTACCTGCTCATCCACGGCGCGCTGCCGACCGCGACCGAGCTCGACTCGTTCGTCGAGCGCGTGAACCGGCACACGCTGGTGCACGAGGACTTCCGGACGTTCATGGGGACCTTCCCGCGCACGGGGCACCCGATGGCGGTCATGTCGTCGGCGGTCAACGCCCTGTCGACCTTCTACCCGGAGTCGCTCGACCCGTTCGACCCGGAGACGATCGAGCTCGCGACCGTCCTGATCCTGGCCAAGACCCGCACGATCACGTCCTACCTGCACCGCAGCGCCGTCGGCGAGCCGCTGCTGTACCCGGACTACTCACGCGGGTATGTCGAGGACTTCCTGCGCATGACGTTCGCGGTGCCGTACCAGCAGTACGACCCGGATCCGACGACCGTTGCGGCGCTCGACCAGCTGCTCATCCTGCACGCCGACCACGAGCAGAACTGCTCGACGGCCACCGTGCGCATGGTCGGCTCCAGCCACGCGAACCTCTACGCCTCGATCGCGGCTGGGATCAATGCCCTCTCGGGCCCGCTGCACGGCGGCGCGAACGAGGCCGTCCTGAAGATGCTCACGGAGATCAAGGCCGGCGGCGGCGACGCCCGCGAGTTCATGACCCGCGTGAAGAACAAGGAGCAGGGCGTCCGGCTGATGGGCTTCGGCCACCGGGTCTACAAGAACTACGACCCGCGCGCCGCGATCGTCAAGAAGAGCGCCGACGCGGTGCTGCAGAGCCTCGGCAGCGAGCACGACGACCTGCTGGACCTCGCGATGAGCCTCGAGGAGATCGCGCTGAACGACGAGTACTTCATCGAGCGCAAGCTGTACCCCAACGTCGACTTCTACACCGGCCTGATCTACAAGGCGATGGGCTTCTCGGACCAGATGTTCACACCGCTGTTCGCGCTCGGGCGCATGCCCGGCTGGATCGCGCAGTGGCGCGAGATGATGAGCGACCCGCAGACGAAGATCGGCCGGCCCCGGCAGGTCTACACCGGCGCGGTCGAGCGGGACTACCTGCCGGTCGAGTCCCGCTAGGGCCGCAGCGGCCGCGCCCGCCCGTTCCGGGCGGGTTCGACCTGGCCGTGAGCTCGCGCGTGTGGGCAATCGGTTCCCGAGCGCTCGGGTGTGGGCAATCGGTCCCCTCAATCGGTGGCGGACCGGCAGAAGCCCCACCCGCGCGGGCTCGAGAGCAGATTGCCCACACTCCGTCCGGCGGTCCGCTCCGGCGGCCAGGGTCGGCGCTCCAGTCGCCGACCGGACGGCCGCCCCGTCCCTGGGGTCGCTCAGCCGGCGAGGGTGAGGCGGACCTCGCCGGGCGCGACGGGGTCGGCCGCGCTCGTCGCGGCCCACGCGGATTCCGACCGGGTCCACACCTGGCGGCGGTCGCGACGGCGTCGAGCTCGAGGCCGTCCGCGACCGCGACCGACCACTGCGCGAGCGACCAGGCCAGCCGCGCGTCGTCGGCGGCGTTGCCCGAGCCGAGCGCGCGCGCATCCACGGTGACGACGGCGCCGTCGACGGTCGTCGTCGCGGCGTCGCCGTAGTCGCGCGCGATCCGGGCGGTGACGGCGTCGGCCGAGCCCGCGCTCGTCGACGCGCGCAGCTCGCAGGTCACGGACGCGGGTGTGTACCCGGTCAGCGCCGAGGCCCAGGCGCGAGAGACGCCCTCGTGCTGGGCGTACGCCTCCGGGAAGCCCGAGCGCTGCACGCGCTGGGCTGCCTCGGTGATCGGGAGCCCCTCATAGCCCTCGACGGTGATCAGCACGTCGAAGAACGCGTTGGTCGCGTACACCGGGTCCATGATCTGTTCGATCGTGCCCCAGCCCTGGGAGGGCCGCTGCTGGAACAGGCCGATCGAGTCACGGTCGCCGTAGTCGAGGTTCATGAGCTTTGACTCCTGCAGCGCCGTCGCGATGGAGATCGTCGCCGCGCGCGCGGGCAGCGCCCGGCGGACCGAGACGCCCACGAGCAGCGCGGCGTTGTCGGCCTGGGCCGGGTCGAGGTACCAGCTCGTCCCGTCGCTCGCGGCGGCGCAGCGCTCGCTGAGCACCTCGGCGGTGCCGAGCCGGTTGAGCGCGAACACGACGCCGACCACCGCGAGGCCGCCCACCGCGAGGAGGGTCAGGGCGGTGCGCCCGGGGGAGGTGCGGCGGCGGCGGAGGGACATGGGTCGACGCGTCAGTGCTGGTGCAGCGCGGCGTTGAGGACCACGCCGGCGCCCGTGCGCGCGACCGCCTCGATCCCACCGGACTGCGAGTTGCGGCGAAAGAGCACCGAGCTGGCCCCGGACAGCTCGCGGGCCTTGATGACGCGGGTCTCGACGGGCGCGCCGTCGGCCGTCGTGAACCCGACCAGTGCGACCTTGGTGCCCGCCGTGACGTACAGCCCGGCCTCGACGATGCAGTCGTCGCCGAGCGCGATGCCCAGGCCCGAGTTCGCGCCGAGCAGGGACCGTTCGCCGATCGAGACGACCTCGCGGCCGCCGCCCGAGAGGGTGCCCATGATCGACGCGCCGCCGCCGACGTCGCTGCCGTCGCCGACGACGACGCCCGACGAGATGCGCCCCTCGACCATCGAGACACCCAGGGTGCCCGCGTTGAAGTTCACGAACCCGGCGTGCATCACGGTCGTGCCCGGGGCCAGGTGCGCGCCGAGCCGCACGCGGTCGGCGTCGGCCACCCGCACGCCGGACGGGACGACGTAGTCGACCATGCGCGGGAACTTGTCGACGCCGTAGACGGTCACCGGGGTGCCGGTCGCGGCGCGCAGGCGCAGTCGGGTGGACTCGAAGCCGTCGACCGCGCACGGCCCCCGGTCGGTCCAGACGACGTTCGAGAGCCGGCCGAAGATCCCGTCGAGGTTCTGCCCGTGCGGGGCGACGAGCCGGTGCGAGAGCAGGTGCAGGCGCAGGTAGGCGTCGGCCGCGTCGGCCGGCGGGGCGTCGAGCTCGATGACCGTCCGCACGACGACGGTGCGCACCTGGCGAGCCTCGTCCTCGGCCTCGAGCTCCGCCAGGCCCGCCGGGACGGCCGCGCCGGCCGGCGGCTCGCCGAGCGTCGGCTCGGGGTACCAGACGTCGAGGGTCGCGGGCGTGGCCGCCGGGTCGGACGTGATCGTGGCGAGGCCGAAGCCCCACGCGGTGCGCGAACTCATGCCGCAACCCTAATCGCGGCGCCGCCGGCCGCGGTCGCCGCGGTCGGTAGGGTCGCGGGGTGAGCCCCCACGACACCGTCCTCGAACCGACCGGCGACCTGCTCGCCCTCCTGCGGGCGCTCTGCGACCTGCCGTCGGTGAGCGGGTCCGAGGCGGCGATCGCGGACGCGGTCGAGGCAGCGCTGGCGCCGTACCCGCACCTGGAGGTCCTGCGCGACGGCGACGCGGTCGTCGCGCGGACGTCGCTCGGCCGGGCGGCGCGCGTCATCGTGGCCGGCCACCTCGACACCGTGCCGATCGCAGGCAACGTGCCGACGACGCTGGTCGGCACCGGCGACGACGCGCAGGTGTGGGGCCGCGGGACGGTCGACATGAAGGGCGGCGTCGCGATCCAGGTCGCGCTCGCGGCCGCGTTGACCGCGCCGACCCGCGACGTCACGTGGGTCTTCTACGACAACGAGGAGGTCGACGCGGCCCTCAGCGGGCTCGGCCGGATCGTGCGCAACCACCCCGACTGGCTCGTGGCGGACTTCGCGGTGCTCGGCGAGCCCACGAACGCCGGGCTCGAGGGCGGCTGCAACGGGACGCTGCGCGTGGAGGTCCGCGTGCCCGGCGTCGCCGCGCACTCGGCCCGGTCGTGGATGGGCACCAACGCGGTGCACGGCGCGGGCGAGGTGCTGCGCCGGCTCACCGCCTACGCGGCCACCGACGTCGAGGTCGAGGGCCTGGTGTACCGCGAGGGCATGAACGCGGTCGCGATCCGCGGGGGAGTGGCCGGCAACGTCATCCCCGACGAGTGCGTCGTCACGGTCAACTACCGGTTCGCGCCGTCGCGGTCCGTCGACGAGGCGATCGCGCACGTGCGCGAGCTCTTCGACGGGTTCGAGGTCACGGTGACCGATGCGTCCGGCGGCGCGCGCCCCGGCCTGGACGCGCCCGCGGCCGCCGACTTCGCGGCCGCCGTGCTCACGTTCACGGGCGGCGCACCGGCCCCGAAGTTCGGCTGGACCGACGTCGCGCGCTTCGCCGAGCTCGGCATCCCTGCCGTCAACTTCGGCCCCGGCGACCCGCTGCTCGCGCACAAGGACGACGAGCACTGCGCCGTTCGGCAGCTCCACCTGTGCCACGACGCGCTCCGGTCCTGGCTGACAACTTAGAGTCGCGGGTATGACGAGCGACGACGGCGTACCAGCACCGGGGCACGGCTACCGCAAGGGGCCGGTGCTGCTGCGCCGGGGCCAAATTCCCACCACGACGACCGACCAGCGCCTGCTCGCCCGCCCGGGCAGCAGCGCGAGCTGGCTGCACAGCGACCAGTGGCGGGTGATGCGCATCCAGAGCGAGTTCGTCGAGGGCTTCAGCGCCCTCGCCGAGGTCGGTCCCGCGGTGAGCGTGTTCGGGTCGGCCCGGGTCAAGCCCGAGCACCCCGACTTCGCGCTCGCGGAGCGGGTCGGCCGCGGGCTGGCCGAGGCCGGCTACGCCGTCATCACCGGCGGCGGACCGGGCGTCATGGAGGCCGCGAACAAGGGTGCGAGCCAGGCCGGCGGCCTGTCCGTCGGGCTCGGCATCGAGCTGCCGTTCGAGCAGGGCATGAACCCGTGGGTCGACCTCGGCGTGAACTTCCGCTACTTCTTCGCGCGCAAGACGATGTTCGTCAAGTACGCGCAGGGCTTCATCGTGCTCCCGGGCGGCTTCGGCACGTTCGACGAGCTCTTCGAGGCGCTGACGCTCGTGCAGACCCACAAGGTCACGGAGTTCCCGATCGTCCTCGTCGGCCGCGACTACTGGCGCGGGCTGCTCGACTGGTTCGCCGGGCCGGTGCGCGAGCGCGGGATGATCGGCGACCGGGACCTGGACCTGATCAAGCTCGTCGACGACCCCGACGACGCCGTCGCCCACGTCGTGGCGCACGACGCCGCGCTGCGCGACGCGGAGGAGGCGGCGGTCGCCGAGTCGGCCGCCGCCGAGGCCGCCGCAGCGCGGGCCGCCGCGCAGGCGTGACCCCGCCCGCAGACGTGACCCCGCCCGCCGCGGTGCCGCCCGCCGGCGCGGTCGTCCGGCTGCGGGACCGCACGTTCGGCGCGGACCGCCCGGTCGTGATGGCGATCGTCAACCGGACCCCGGACTCGTTCTACGCGCCCGCGCGGTACGGGTCGGGATCGGCCGCGGCGGACGCCGTCGCGCGCGCGGCCGACGACGGCGCGGACCTCGTCGACATCGGCGGCATCCGCGCCGGGCGCGGCCCCCGGGTCGACGCCGCGCAGGAGGCCGCGCGCGTGCTCCCCGTGATCGAGCTCGTGCGCGAGCGGCACCCCGACCTGCTCATCAGCGTCGACACGTGGCGAGCCGACGTCGCCCGCGCGGCCGGGCGGGCCGGCGCCGACCTGATCAACGACACGTGGGCCGGCCACGACCCGCGCCTCGTCGAGGTCGCCGCCGAGCTGGGGCTGGGCGTCGTGTGCTCGCACACCGGCGGCGCGCGGCCGCGGTCGGACCCGTTCCGGGTGGAGTACCCGGGCGGGGTGCTCGACGACGTCACGGCGACGCTCGCGGCGTCGGCGGCGCGCGCGGTCGCGCTCGGGATCGACCCGGCAAGCGTGCTCGTCGACCCGACGCACGACTTCGGCAAGAACACCTGGCACTCGCTCGAGCTCGTGCGCCGCACCGAGGCGCTGGTGGCCCTCGGGCATCCGGTGCTGATGGCGCTCTCGCGCAAGGACTTCGTCGGCGAGAGCCTCGACCTGCCGGTCGACGAGCGGTTGGAGGGCACGCTCGCGGCGACCGCCGTGGCCGCGTGGCTCGGCGCGCGCGTGTTTCGGACCCACGACGTGCGGGCCACCCGCCGGACGCTCGACATGGTCGCGACCCTCCGGGGCGACCTCGCGCCGGCACGCGCGGTGCGCGGCCTCGCGTGAGCCTGCGGGCGCAGCCCTGGTGGGCCCAGGTCCTCGGGGTCTACGTGCTCGCCCGCGTCGTGAGCGCGCTCGTGCTCGTCGCAGTCGCCCAGGAGCAGGTCGCGAACCTCTGGACCCCGCAGGCGCCGTCGTACCTGCAGTTCACGGGGCTGATGTGGGACGCAAGCTGGTACCGCGAGATCGCCGAGCAGGGCTACCCCCAGACGCTGCCCGTGGGCGACGACGGGACGGTCGCGCAGAACGCATGGGCCTTCTACCCGCTGTTCCCGCTCCTGGCGCGGCTCGTGATGTCCGTGACGGGCGCTCCGTGGCAGAGCGTGGGCCCGCTGCTCGCCGTCGTGCTCGGCGCGGCGGCCATGCTCGTGATCTACCGAGCGATCGAGGCGGGGGCGCCGCGAGCGGTCGCGGCCCGGCCCGGCCTGCCGCTGGCCACGGTCGCGCTCGTGGCGACCTTCCCGACCGCGGTCGTGCTGCAGATCGCCTACACCGAGTCGCTCGCGCTGCTCCTGGTCGCGGCGGTGCTGCTCGCGCTTATCCGACGCCGGTACGTACCCGCAGCGGCGCTCGTGCTCGCGCTCGGCTTCACCCGAGCGGTCGCGCTGCCGATGGCCGTCGTCGTGGCGGTGCACGTCGTCGCCCGCTGGCGCGCCGCGCGCCGCGGCGAGGACGCGGTCCCGCGCCGCGACGTCGGCGGCATGGGCCTGCTGCTCGCCGCCGCGGTCGTCGCGGGGTTCGCGTGGCCGGCCGTGTGCGCCGCGGTCACGGGCCGGCCCGACGCCTACCTCGAGACCCAGGCCGCGTGGCGCGCGCGGCCGGGCGTCGTGCCCGTGCTGCCCTGGCTCGACGTCGCGCGGTGGCTCGCCGGGCAGTGGGGGCCGTTCCTGCTCGGCGCCGTGCTGCTCGCCGTCGCGGTGCTCGTGACCTCCCCGCCGGCCCGGCGCGCTGGCGCCGAGCTGTTCGCCTGGCCGATCGCGTACCTCGCCTACCTCGTGGGCGTGATCGAGCCCGGGACGAGCCTCGCGCGGTTCCTCCTGCTCGCGTTCCCGCTCGGCGCGGTGACCGCCGGCATGGTTCGCGGCTCCGGCCGCCGGCCGCGGCTGTGGCTCGCCGCCCTGGTCGTGGCGGGGACGTTGCTCCAGGTCGGATGGGTGTGGATGCTGTGGCGGCTGACGCCACCGTCGGGATGGCCACCGTGATTGCGACACCAGCAGGGGCTCGAGGTGACCTAGAATGGATCTGGACATCCGCTCCGGACTCCTCGACGCCGCTCCATGCGGGCGCGGGGCTTCCGGAGTCGGTCAGCATCGAATGAAGGAGAGCCACGAATGGCCGCCATGAAGCCGCGTACAGGCGACGGCCCGCTCGAGGTCACCAAGGAGGGCCGTGGCTACGTCATGCGCGTGCCGCTCGAGGGCGGCGGACGACTCGTCGTCGAGCTGAACGCGACCGAGGCCCAGGCGCTCGGCGAGGCACTCACCTCCGCCGTCAGCTGACCCGTTGGCCGGCCGCAGCAGTTCCGCGCGCGTGAGCGCGCGGCTCGGGCATCCCTTTCCCTCGGTCGTCGCCGCGCGCGGCGTCCTCGCCTCGTTCGCTCTTGCGGACGACGTCGAGGCGCTCGCGGTGCCCGTCGCGCCCCCCGCGGCGGGGGAGACCGAGGTGCAGCCCCGTGCCGGCACGGCCGATGCGGCCGCGCGGTACGGGATCGCCCTCGGCGACCTCGCCGAGCGCGCCGGTCTGACCGGATCGCCGGGCGAGGCATGGACCCTGCCGCTGCCGCGGCGGCTGCGCACGTCCGGGCCCGACCTGCCGTGGGCCGACCTGCCCGCGCGGCTCATCCTCGTAGGCGTCGGCACCGGCAGCCCGACCGACCTCCGCCGCGCCGGCGCGGCCCTGGCCCGTCAGACCCGCGGGATCGGCAAGGTCGTCACGACGATCGGCTCCGAGGGTGGCCGTCGCTCGCCCGAGGCCGTCCGCGCCTTCGTCGAGGGGTACCTCCTGGCGTCCTACCGGCTGCCGACCCAGGGCACAGGGCTCGAGCCGGCCCAGCCCGCGCGCGAGCTCGTGCTGCTCGGCAAGCATGGGGACAAGGACGCCGCGGCGATCACTGCCGCCACGGTCGGCGCGCGCGCCACGTGGCTCGCCCGCGACCTCACCAACACCCCGTCGAGCACGAAGAACCCCGCCTGGCTCGCGCAGCGGGCCAGCGACCTCGCCGCGCCGCTCGGCCTCGAGGTCCGCGTGCTCGGGGTCCCGGAGCTCACCGCCGAGGGCTTCGGCGGCATCCTCGCCGTGGGCTCCGGCTCGGCCAGTGAGCCGCGGCTCGTGACCGTGAGCTACCGCCCGGCGGACGGCCGCACGGGGCGGCACGTCGTCGTCGTCGGCAAGGGCATCACGTTCGACACCGGCGGCATCTCGATCAAGCAGCGCCTGAACATGGTCACGATGAAGACCGACATGGCGGGCTCCGCGGTCGCGCTCGCGACGGTGCTCGCCGCGGCCGAGCAGGGCCTGGGTCATCGCGTGACCGCCGTGTTGCCGCTCGCCGAGAACCACTTCGGCGCCGCGTCCTACCGCCCCGGCGACGTGGTGCGCATGTACGGCGGCCGCACGGTCGAGGTGTCCAACACGGACGCCGAGGGCCGCATGGTCCTCGCCGACGCGCTCGCCTTCGCCGATGCCGAGCTGGATCCGGACGTGCTCATCGACATCGCGACGCTCACCGGTGCCGCGAGCGTCGGGCTCGGCAAGACCCACGCCGCGCTCTACGGGGCCGACCGGCCGCTCGTCGCGGGGCTCGAGGCCGCCGCCGACGCGGCGGGCGAGCCGGTGTGGCACATGCCGCTCGTCGAGGAGTACCTCGACGCGATCCGGTCCGACGTCGCGGACCTGCGCCAGTCCCCGCTCTCGCCGCCCGGAGCGGGCTCGATCACGGCTGCCCTGTTCCTGCGCGAGTTCGCGGGCCGGCGCCGCTGGGCGCACCTCGACATCGCGGGCCCCGCGCGCGCGACGGCCGACCGGCACGAGATCACCGAGGGCGCGACCGGGTACGGCGTCCGGCTCCTGCTGCGCTTCCTCGACGACCTGGCCTGAGTGCCTACCGCTTGACGGCGACCAGCAGCCCGTCGCCGGTGGGCAGCATGGCCGCCCGCACGCGGTCGTCGTCGCGCAGCGCGCGGCCGACCTCGCGGATCGTCGTCGTCGTCTCGTCCCGTCGCGCCGGGTCGGCGACCCGGTCGTGCCACAGCGCGTTGTCGAGCGCCAGCACGCCGCCCGGGCGCAGCAGGCGCAGGGCCTGCTCGACGTACGCGGGGTACCCCTCCTTGTCGGCATCGACGAGGACGAGGTCGTAGGCGCCGTCGGTCAGGCGGGGCAGCACGTCGAGCGCGCGGCCCGAGATGGCGCGCGTGCGGGTCGGGCGGATGCCGGCCTCGGCGAACGCCTCCTTCGCGGCGCGCTGGTGCTCGACCTCGATGTCGATCGTCGTCAGGACGCCGTCGACCGGCATGCCCCGCAGCAGGTACAGCGAGGCGATGCCCGCCCCCGTGCCGATCTCGACGACGGCGCGCGCCTGCGCGCTCGCCGCCAGGACGTTCAGGGCGGCGCCCGAGCCGGGCAGCATGGGTACGCAGCCGAGCTGGTTCGCGCGCTCACGGGCCCTGAGCAGGACGTCGTCCTCGGGCAGGAACTCCTCGGAGTAGACCCAGCTCTGGGTCTTGTCGGTGGAGATGGCGGCCTCCTGGGCGGTTCACGATGGTGGTCGAAGCAGTGCCGTGATGGTACCGCCGCGCGGGCCGGAGCCGCGGGGGCCGGCTCGTGCGGAATACCCCCGCACCTGCGAGACTTGACCCAAGACGATCGCAGGCTGCTCAGACGACCTGACGACGTTGAACGCCTGACGACAAAGAACAAGGAGTTGACCGCACCGCATGGCCATGGTCACGCCGAGCGCCATCTCGCCCGATGCTGACGACGCCGTTCGGGTGGGCGACCCCGCCGCGCCCTGGACGCCGCCGTCGTGGGAGGAGATCGTGCGCGAGCACTCGGCACGCGTGTACCGCCTCGCCTACCGGCTCACCGGGAACCAGCACGAGGCGGAGGACCTGACCCAGGACGTCTTCGTGCGCGTGTTCCGGTCGCTCTCCGGCTACACGCCGGGCACGTTCGAGGGCTGGCTGCACCGCATCACGACCAACCTGTTCCTCGACCAGGTTCGGCGCAAGAAGCGGATCCGGATGGACTCCATCGGCGACGAGGCCGAGCGCTACGCGGCGACGGGCGAGCTGCAGAACCCGGAGCGGGGGTTCGAGCACGCGAACCTCGACCGCGACGTCCAGCTCGCGCTCGACGAGCTCTCGCCCGGGTACCGCGCGGCGGTCGTGCTGTGCGACATCGAGGGCCTGTCCTACGAGGAGATCGCCGTCACTCTCGGGATCAAGCTCGGCACGGTCCGCTCGCGCATCCACCGGGCGCGCGCGCAGCTGCGGACCTCGCTCGCGCACCGCGCGCCGGGCGTCCTGCTGCCCGCCGACCTGTCCGACCTGGCCGCCGTCAGGCGCCCGTGATGCACCACCTCGGCAGCTGGGTGAGCGCGCTCGCCGACGGCCAGCTCGGCGCCGCCGAGGCCGAGCGGGCGCTCGCGCACGTCGCGGCGTGCCCCACCTGCGCCGATCAGCTCGCGGCCGCCCGGCAGGCGCGCCGGACGCTGTCCGTCGTCGCGGACGCCGAGCCCGCGCCCGACCTCACCGCGCGGCTGCTCGCGCTCGCCGGCGAGCCGGCCCCCGGACACCCGGACGCGGCCCGCCGCGGGCAGCGGCCGGCCGGGGCGGCCCGTCGCGTGCCGGTCGTGCCGCTGGGCAGCTCCGCGTACTCGATGCCGGCGCGCGCGCTCACGGGCGAGCTGGGCGCGCGTCGGAGCCCGCGCGTGCGGCTGGCCGCGGGTTCCCTCGCGGGGCTCGGCGTCGTGGCCGCGAGCCTGTTCCTGCTCGGCGCCCAGCCCGTCGTCGTCCCCGACTCCGAGCCGGCGCAGGCGCTGACGACCCTCGGCGGCGCGAGCGCCCCGGGCGGGACGTCCGCGACCGCGTGGGCGCCCGAGCTCGCGACGCGGCTCGCCGCGTCGACGTCGTCACCCAGCGCCATGACCTCCGACGCCGCCGTCCTGGCCTGGATGCGCGACGCGGGCTGGAGCAGCCCCGTCGGCCTGCCGGACGGCTACGCGGTCACGGGTGCCCGGCTCGTCGGCGCCGACCGCGAGGTGCTCGAGCTCGACCTCGAAGGTCCCCACGGCGTCATCGTGCTCACCGAGCAGGCGGGCGAGCTCGACGTCGAGGCGCTCGCCGGCGCCGCCGAGCTCACGGTCGGGGACCGGACGGTCTTCGTGCTCAGCAGGCAGCCCTGGCACGCCGTGTGGCAGGCGGGCGACACGGTCGTCTCGGTCGTCGCGGACGGGCAGACCGACGCCGCGACCGAGCTCGTGGCGGACTTTCCCGCCGCGGAGTACGACGACGGCCTGCCGGCGCGGCTCACGCGCGGCTGGGACACCGTGACAGGAGCCTTGGCGCGCCCATGACAGCTGCCGACGAACCGGGCGACCAGCGCGCCCGCGTCAATCCCTTCGCGCCGCCCTCGGGCCGGTTGGCCCCGGCGTCGGCTTCGGCTGCTGCCCCGCCGCTGCTGTCCCCGCAGGCGCGCGCCGACGCGCCCATCGCGGCGGCGGTGGTCGCGCCGCCGGCCGCCTTCGGGTCGGGCGCCTGGGGAGCGCCACCGCCGTTCTCTGCCCCGCGCCGCCCGCGGCCGCGCCGGTCGCTCAGCCTCGCCTGGCTCGCGCCGCTGCTCGTCCTCGCGCTCGCGGCCGGCGCCCTCGGCGGGGTCGTGGCCGTCCGCGTGCTCGACACGGGGCTGCTCGAGGACGCGGGGCTGCCGGTCTCGGCTGCGCCGGTCGGCGCGGCTCGTGCACCCGAGAGCGTCGCCGGCATCGCCGCCCGCGTGCTGCCGAGCGTCGTCGCGATCCAGGTCGAGGGCGCCGACGGCACGTCGACGGGCTCGGGGATGGTCCTGCGCCAGGACGGGTACCTGCTGACGAACAACCACGTGATCGCGGCGGGCGCGGCGGATGGCGCCACGATCGAGGTGCTGTTCGCGGACGGGACGAAGGAGCCCGCGCGGATCGTCGGCCGGACCGGGGACTACGACCTCGCCGTCATCAAGGTCGAGCGCACGGGCCTCGTGCCGCTGACGCTCGGGGACTCCGACGACGTCGCGGTGGGCGACCCCGTGGTCGCGGTCGGCGCCCCGCTCGGGCTCCAGGGGACCGTCACGACCGGGATCATCAGCGCGCTGAACCGTCCCGTCTCGGCGGGCGACGCGACTGACACCGCCTTCATCAACGCCCTGCAGACGGACGCCGCGATCAACCCCGGCAACTCCGGGGGCCCGCTCGTGAACGCGGCGGGCGAGGTCATCGGGATCAACTCCGCGATCGCCCAGCCGCCGGGCGCCGGCGCGGTCACGGCGGGGAGCATCGGGCTCGGGTTCGCGATCGGCTCGAACCAGGCGCGGCGCACGGCGGAGCAGCTCATCGAGTCGGGCACCGCGACCTACCCGATCGTCGGTGTGCTGCTCGACCAGAGCTACGCCGGCGAGGGCGTGCAGGTCGCGACCTCCCCCCAGCAGGGCCAGGAGGCGGTCAGCCCCGGCGGCCCGGCGGACAACGCGGGCATCCGGTCCGGCGACATCATCCTGACCATCGACGGTCGCCCTGTCACCGAGCCGGACGAGCTCATCGTGTCGATCCGCGCGAAGGCGCCGGGAGAGACCATCACGCTCGAGGTGCGAACGGGCGACGATCCCGCGCGGGCGATCCGCGTCGTGCTCGACGAGGCGACCAGCCAATAGCCTCGCGGGTATCGTGACGGTGTGTTCGACATCAACGGCGGCGAGTTCCTGCTGCTCATCGTGGTCGCCGTGATCGTCGTCGGGCCCGAGCGGCTGCCGCGGTACGCAGCCCAGCTCGGCGCCTGGGTCCGCACGGCGCGGGGCTTCCTGCGCACCGCGAAGGAGCGGGTCGACTCCGAGCTCGGCGACCAGGTCGGCGACGTGGACTGGACGGCCCTCGACCCCCGCCGCTACGACCCGCGGCGGATCGTCCGCGAGGCGCTGCTCGACGACCCGCCGGTCAAGCCCGCGGTGACCCCCGGCGTGCGCACGTACACCGCCCGCGCGACGCCGGGCGCCGCGGCGACGGCTGCGGCGGTGCCGGTAGCGGCCGCGGCGGCCGGGATCTCGGGCGGGATCACCGGCGCGACAGGCGCCGCGAGCGACGCGGCCACGGCCCCGGCCGGGACCTCGCCCCCGCCCTTCGACGACGAGGCCACCTGAGCGCTGCCGCGCGCGGCGCGGGCCGCCGTCGGGCGCTCGGAGGTCGCAAGCACCTCGGCGCACCTGCGAGACTGGGCAGATGTCCACAGCGGTGACCTCGTCGATGCCCGTACCCCGCCCCCGGATCTTCTCCGGCATGCAGCCGACCTCGGACTCGCTGCATCTGGGCAACTATCTCGGTGCCCTGACGAACTGGGTCTCGCTGCAGGACGACTACGACGCGCTGTACTGCGTCGTCGACCTGCACGCCCTGACCGTCGCGACGGACCCCGCGCTGCTGCGGGACCGCACCCGGAGCACGGCCGCGCAGTACCTGGCCGCCGGCGTCGACCCGGCCCGGTCGATCCTGTTCGTGCAGTCGCACGTCGCCGAGCACGCCGAGCTGGCCTGGGTGCTCAGCTGCCACACCGGGTTCGGCGAGGCCGGCCGGATGACGCAGTTCAAGGACAAGTCGGCTCGGCACGGCTCCGACGGGACGTCGGTCGGCCTGTTCACCTACCCTCTGCTCATGGCGGCGGACATCCTGCTGTACGACACCAACCTCGTCCCGGTCGGCGAGGACCAGCGCCAGCACCTCGAGCTCTCCCGCAACGTGGCGCAGCGCCTGAACGCGCGGTTCGGGCCCGGCACGGCCGTCGTGCCGGAGCCGCACATCGTCAAGGCGACCGCCAAGATCTACGACCTGCAGGACCCGACGGCGAAGATGAGCAAGTCGGCCGCGAGCCCGAACGGGATCATCGAGCTGCGCGACGACCCCAAGGTCGTGGCGAAGCGGATCCGGTCTGCCGTCACGGACGCGGGCCGCGAGATCCGGTTCGACCCCGAGGGCAAGCCCGGGGTGTCCAACCTGCTCACGATCTTCGCTGCGCTCACCGGCAGGTCCATCGAGGCCCTCGAGGGCGAGTACGCCGGCCGCGGCTACGGCGACCTCAAGAAGGACCTCGCCGAGGTCGTCGTCGACTTCCTCGCCCCGTTCCAGACCCGGGTCTCGGGCTACCTCGAGGACCCGGCGACGCTCGACGACCTGCTGGCCGACGGCGCCGAGCGGGCCCGCGCCCTCGCGCGCGAAACCCTCGAGCGCGTCTACGACCGGCTCGGGCTCCTGCCCGCGCGCGCCCGGCGCTCGTGATCCTGCCCGAGCGGTCCGGCAGCCAGCTGCGGATCGGTGTCGCGATCACGGTCCCGGAGCCCTACGGGTCCACGCTTCAGCACGCTCGCGGGCGGTTCGGCGATCCGCTCGCCGGCGACATCCCGCCGCACATCACGCTCCTCGGCCCGACGGTCGTGGAGCCGCGCGAGCTCGCGGACATCTCGGCGCACCTCGCGCGCGTCGCGGCGGCCACCCGGCCGTTCGTGTTCCAGCTCCGGGGCACCGGCTCGTTCCGGCCGGTCTCGCCCGTCGTGTTCGTCCAGGTGGACGAGGGCGCACCCGAGTGCGCGCGGCTCGAGGCCGCGGTGCGCTCCGGCCCGCTGGCGCAGGACGTACGGTTCGACTACCACCCGCACGTGACCGTCGCGCACGAGGTGCCCGACGCGGCGCTCGACCGCGCTTTCGCGGAGATGGCGCAGTTCCAGGCGCGGTTCGTGGTGAGCGGGTTCCAGTTCTTCGAGCACGGCGACGACAACGTCTGGCGCCCGGTCCGCGACTTCCTGTTCACCGGCTCGTCCGCGCGGCCGCGGCGCGCGAGCGGGAGCGCTCCGTTCGCCCGGGAGCGCACCGGCTCGTAAGGTCGTCCGATGGGCGAAACGCACCGGCCAGAGCACGTCGACGACGCCGTCGCGTCCCCCGCGGCCGGGGCGGGCTCGGCGCACGTGGCCGCGGCGTCGACGGCCGACGTCGCGGCGGGGCGACCCGAGACCGGCCCGCGCGGTTTCGCGGCGATCGTCGCGCGCCTGCAGGCGGTGCTGGCCTGGTGGCAGCAGACCCGGCCCGCGCGCGCGAACGCCCGGTTCGGCGCCGCGGGCGGCGGCGTGCTCACCGGCGGCATCGCGTACAGCGCGCTGTTCTCCGTCTTCGCGGGCCTCACGCTGGGCTACACCGTCTTCATGGCCGTGCTCGGACGGAACACGGGCCTGCGCCAGGACGTGCTCGACACGCTCGCCAGCTCGCTGCCGGGGCTGATCGACACCGGCGACGACAGCGGCCTGCTCAAGCCCGAGGACCTCGTGGTGAGCGCGGGCCTCAACGCGGCCGGCGTCGTCGCCGTCGTCGTCCTCGCGCTCAGCGCGACCGCCGCGATGGCGGCGCTGCGGACGGCGATCAGGGCGATGTTCGGCGCGCAGGGGGGCGGCGGGAACGCCGTGACCGGAAAGCTGCGGGAGCTGGCCAGCTTCGCCGGGCTCGCCCTGGCGGTGCTCCTGTCGGCGGTGCTCAGCATCGTGGTGACGACGGCCGCGGGCTGGGCGCTCGACCTCGTCGGGCTCAGCGACGGCATGGGATTCGTGGTGCGCGTCGTCGGGATCGCGGTCGCGTTCGTGGTGGACGTCGGGATCTTCGTGCTCGTGGTCGTCGTGCTCGCGGGGCAGCACCCGCACCGCCGTGAACTGCGCGGTGGGGCGATCATCGCCGCCGTCGGCATCGGCGCGGTGCGGCTGCTCGGCACGAGCGTCGTCGCCCGGAGCTCGGACGCCAACGCGTTGCTGGCGTCATTCGCGGTGCTCGTGACGCTGCTGATCTGGATCAACCTGATCGCGCGGATCGTGCTGCTCGCGGCCGCGTGGACGGCCAACCCGCCGCTGCCGACCCCGGTGGAGGAACCGCTCGCCGACCCGGACGCCGCTGCGAGCCCCGCGGCCTGAGCCCTGCCGCCTGAGCCCTGCGGCCTGAGGCCCCGGGCGAGACGCCCTGCCCGCCCCGGCGGCCGATCTGGACAAGCGAGGTGCGGGCGTTCGGTCGTTCCGGGAGCGCGTGTGGGCGTTCGGTCCCCGGAGAGCGGTGCGGACCCGCACATCGGCCACAAGCGCGGGCCTGGCAGCCGAACTCCCACACTCGCGCGCCGGGCAGGGCCCCGCCCCAGGCCCTGAGCGCCGCGGGCGACTCAGAAGGCGCGCGTGATCATGGCCTTCTTGACCTCAGCGATCGCCTTGGTGACCTCGATGCCGCGCGGGCACGCCTCGGTGCAGTTGAAGGTGGTCCGGCAGCGCCAGACGCCCTCCTTGTCGTTGAGGATCTCGAGCCGCTGCTCGGCGCCCTCGTCGCGCGAGTCGAAGATGAACCGGTGCGCGTTCACGATCGCGGCCGGGCCGAAGTACTGGCCGTCGGTCCAGAAGACCGGGCACGACGTGGTGCACGCGGCGCACAGGATGCACTTGGTCGTGTCGTCGTACCGCTCGCGCTGGGCCGCCGACTGCAGGCGCTCCTTCGTGGGCTCGTTCCCGGTCGTGATGAGGAACGGCATGATCTCGCGGAACGACGCGAAGAAGGGCTCCATGTCGACGACGAGGTCCTTGATCACGGGCAGGCCCTTGATCGGCTCGACGGTGATGGGCTTGTTCGGGTTGAGGTCCTTGAGCAGAACCTTGCACGCGAGCCGGTTGCGGCCGTTGATCCGCATCGCGTCCGAGCCGCACACGCCGTGCGCGCACGAGCGGCGGAACGTGACGGAGCCGTCGAGCTCCCACTTGACCTTGTGCAGCGCGTCGAGGAGGCGGTCGGTGCCGTGCGCGGTGACCGTGAACTCCTGCCAGTACGCCTTGTCGCCCGTCGTCTCCGGGTTGTACCGGCGGATGCGCAGGGTCACGTCGAAGGACGGGATGACGCCGAGCTTGCCGGTCGCCTCGCCGCCCGCGGGCTTGGTCTCGAGTCGGGTAGCCATCAGTACTTGCGCTCCATCGGCTCGTAGCGGGTCTGGATGACGGGCTTGTAGCCCAGGACGACGTCGAACATCCCGGGTGCCGCGGCCCCCGGGCCGCCCACGGTCGCCGCGGCCCCCGCGGCGACGGCCACCGGGCGTCGGTACGCCATCGTGTGCTTCATGTACGCGGCGTCGTCACGGGTCGGGAAGTCCTCGCGGAAGTGCCCGCCGCGCGACTCCTGCCGGTTCAGGGCGCCGACGACGACGACCTCGGCGACGTCGAGCAGGAAGCCGAGCTCGAGCGCCTCGAGCAGGTCGGTGTTGAACGCCCGGCCCTTGTCCTGGACGCTGACGTTGCGGTACCGCTCCTGGAGGGCGCGCACGTCGGCGAGCGCTTGCTCGAGCGACTCGGCCGTGCGGAACACCTGGGCGTTGGTGTCCATGGTCTGCTGGAGCGCGGTGCGCACCTCGGCGACGCGCTCGCCCGACGGGCGCGCGCGCATCTCCTCGAGCTCGGCGACGACGCCGACCGAGGGCTCGGCGGGCATCTCGACCCAGTCGGCGCCGATCGCGTACTCCGCGGCGGCGATCCCGGCGCGCTTGCCGAACACGTTGATGTCGAGCAGCGAGTTCGTGCCGAGCCGGTTCGAGCCGTGCACGCTGACGCAGGCGACCTCGCCCGCGGCGTACAGCCCGGACACCGTGTCGGTGTTGTTGCGCAGCACCTGCGCGGTGATGTTCGTCGGGATGCCGCCCATCGCGTAGTGCGCGGTCGGGTAGACCGGGATCGGGTCGGTGTACGGCTCGATCCCGAGGTAGGTGCGCGCGAACTCCGTGATGTCCGGCAGCTTGGCGTCGATGTGCGCGGGCTCGAGGTGGGTCAGGTCGAGTAGCACGTAGTCCTTGTTGGGGCCGGCCCCGCGCCCGTCGCGCACCTCGTTCGCCATCGCGCGCGCGACGATGTCGCGCGGCGCCAGGTCCTTGATCGTGGGCGCGTACCGCTCCATGAACCGCTCGCCGTCGCTGTTGCGCAGGATCGCGCCCTCCCCGCGGGCGGCCTCCGAGAGCAGGATGCCGAGCCCGGCGAGGCCGGTCGGGTGGAACTGGAAGAACTCCATGTCCTCCAGCGGCACGCCGCGGCGGTAGGCGAGCGCCATCCCGTCGCCGGTGAGGGTGTGGGCGTTCGAGGTCGTCTTGTAGATCTTCCCCGCGCCGCCGGTCGCGATGATGACGGACTTGGCGCGGAAGAGGTGGATCTCGCCCGTGGCCAGCTCGTAGGCGACGACGCCGGAGACGCGGACGTCGGCGCCGTCGGCCACCTCTCCGCCCGTGAGGTCCTCCGACAGCAGCAGGTCGAGCACGTAGAACTCGTTGAAGAACTGCACGTCGTTCTTGACGCACTGCTGGTAAAGCGTCTGCAGGATCATGTGGCCGGTGCGGTCTGCCGCGTAGCAGGACCGGCGGACGGCGGCCTCGCCGTGGTTGCGGGTGTGCCCCCCGAACCGGCGCTGGTCGATCCGGCCCTCGGGCGTCCGGTTGAACGGCAGCCCCATCTTCTCGAGGTCGAGCACGGCGTCGATGGCCTCCTTGGCCATCACCTCCGCGGCGTCCTGGTCGACGAGGTAGTCGCCGCCCTTGACCGTGTCGAAGGTGTGCCACTCCCAGTTGTCCTCCTCGACGTTCGCGAGCGCGGCACACATGCCGCCCTGGGCGGCGCCGGTGTGCGAACGCGTCGGGTAGAGCTTGGAGATCACGGCCGTGCGGGTCCGCGTAGAGGACTCGAGCGCCGCGCGCATCCCGGCGCCGCCGGCACCCACGATGACGACGTCGTACTGGTGGGTCTGCATCTGGTGCGTTGTCTCCTGTGCGAGAGGTGGAACGGGTGCCGGGCCGCCGGTCAGGCGAAGCAGAACGAGGGCAGGAGGTCTGCCGGTTGACCGGGCGGGCACGGGTCGAACGTGAAGATCACGAGCGTCCCGAGCACGACGACGACAAAGAACGCCAGATAGAGCGCGAGCTTGAGCACGAGCCGGAACGTGTCGTTCTCGGCGTAGTCGTTGATGATCGTGCGCACGCCGTTCGTGCCGTGGATCATCGCGAGCCAGAGCATCACCAGGTCGTAGTTCTGCCAGAACGGGTTCGCCCACTTGCCGGCGACGAAGCCGAAGTCGATGGCCTGGATGCCGTCACCCGCGAACAGGTTGACGAACAGGTGACCGAAGATCAGGCCGACGAGGATGACGCCGGAGCCCCGCATGAACACCCAGGAGTAGAGCTCGAAGTTGCCCCGGGTCGTCTTGCGCCGCCGGTATGGGGCCCGCGGGTCGGGGATGGCGGCCGTGCCGGCCGCGCGGGTCGACGCGCTCATCACGATCCCCCGAACACGTGCGACAGGTGCCGCGGCAGGAAGCCCGCCATGGTCACGATGAACAGGCCGACCACGACCCAGAGCATGACGCGCTGGTACCTGGGCCCTTTGGCCCAGAAGTCGACCACGATGATCCTGAGACCGTTGTACGCGTGGAACACGATCGCGGCGACCAGCCCGGCCTCGGCGAGTCCCATGACCGGGTTCTTGTAGGTGCCGATGATGGCGTTGTACGTCTCCGGTGACAGGCGCACGAGCGAGGTGTCGAGCACGTGCACGAGTAGGAAGAAGAAGATCAGGACGCCCGTGACACGGTGGGCGACCCACGACCACATGCCTTCTCGGCCGCGGTACAACGTGCCGGCGGGGGCACTGGGCACTGAATCCTCCTGAGCTGCGAGGGTGGACGACGGCGTCCGATTTTTGCCCACTGTACTGACTCGGATCCGGGTCAGCCCCTCGGGCGAGCCCCGAAGCGGGGCCCCCACGGGGGTTTGTGACCAATCGCACAGGCCCGTTGACCTCCGGCGCAGCACGGCCGGAGACACGGCGCCGCCGTGCACTGGTTCACGACCGGCCCCCCATCACTACCCTGACCCCATGACTATCGCCCCCGCCGGCCCCATCCCTGACTTCCACGCGGTCATCCCGGCGGGCGGCGCGGGAACGCGCCTGTGGCCGCTGTCGCGGTCCGGCTCGCCCAAGTTCCTGCACGACCTCACCGGCTCGGGCCGGACGCTCCTGCAGGCCACCGTCGACCGGCTCGCGCCGCTCACCGCGACCGACGCCGTGCTCGTCGTGACCGGCGAGCGCCACGTCGACGCCGTCCGCGCTCAGCTCCCGGACGTCGCCGCCGCCCAAGTGCTCGCCGAGCCGTCGCCGCGGGACTCCATGGCCGCGATCGGCCTGGCCGCCGCGGTGCTCGTCCAGCGGCACGGCAGCGACGTCGTGCTCGGCTCCTTCGCCGCCGACCAGGTCATCCACGGCACCCCCGCGTTCGAGAGCGCCGTCCGCGAGGGCGTCGCCGCGGCCAACGCCGGCTACGTGGTGACGGTCGGCATCGCGGCCTCCGTCCCCTCCACCGCGTTCGGGTACGTCCGCTCGGGCGAGACGCTCGGCCTGGCCGATGCGCCGAACGGGCGGCACGCCGTCGGCTTCACCGAGAAGCCCGACGCCGCGACGGCCGCCGCGTACCTCGCGACGGGGGAGTACCGCTGGAACGCCGGCATGTTCATCGTGCGCGCCGAGGTGCTGCTGACGCACCTCGCCGCGCAGCTGCCGCAGATGCACGCAGGCCTGCGCACGCTCGCGGCCGCCTGGGACACCGCTGACCACGACCGGGTCCTGGCCGAGGTCTGGCCGACGCTCGAGAAGATCGCCATCGACCACGCGATCGCCGAGCCCGTCGCGGCGGCTGGCGGCGTCGCCGTGGTGCCCGGCGACTTCGGCTGGGACGACATCGGCGACTTCGCCTCGTTGAGCGCGCTGCTCGCGCCCGTGCCCGGTGGGGACGACGACGCGCGGGTGCTCGGCGACGACGCCAGCGTCGTCCGCCTCGACTCCGTCGGCTCGCTCGTGATCCCGGCGTCGGGCCGCATGGTGGTCGTGCTTGGCCTGGACGACGTCGTCGTCGTGGACACCCCCGACGCGCTGCTGGTGACGACGCGGTCGCGCGCCCAGCAGGTCAAGGACGCGGTCGCGGCCGTGCGCGAGAAGGGGCGGCCCGACCTGTTGTAGTCCCGCGGGGGCCTAGGCTCGGCTGCGTGCTAGCCGATGCCGAACTCCTCGCCGAGACCGCCGAGCTCGTCGCCTCGTTCCGTGCGGAGCTGATCGCGATCCGGCGGGACCTGCACGCGCACCCCGAGCTTGCGCGCACCGAGCAGCGCACCACGCGGGTGGTCGCGGATCGGCTCCGGGCCGCGGGCCTCGAGCCGCGCCTGCTGCCCGGCACCGGCCTGATCTGCGACATCGGCCCGGGCCCCGCCGTCTCGGGCAAGCGCTGGGTCGCGCTGCGCGCGGACATGGACGCGCTGCGCCTGCACGACACGTGCGGGCTGCCGTGGCGGTCGATCGTCCCCGGCATCGCGCACGCGTGCGGCCACGACGTGCACACCACGGTCGTGCTCGGCGCCGGCCTCGTGCTGGGCGAGCTCGCGGCGCGCGGGCGGCTCACCTCGGGCGTCCGGCTGATCTTCCAGGCCGCCGAGGAGGTCCAGCCGGGCGGTTCGCTCGACGCGATCGCGGCCGGGGCGCTCGACGGCGTCGCCCACATCTTCGCGGTGCACTGCGACCCGCGCGTCGACGTCGGGCACGTCGGTACCCGCATCGGGCCGATCACGTCCGCCTCCGACGAGGTGACCGTCGTGGTGACCGGGCCGGGCGGGCACACGTCGCGCCCGCACCTGACGGGCGACGTCGTCTTCGCCCTCGGCCAGGTGATCACGCAGGTCCCGGCCGTGCTCGGGCGGCGCCTCGACCCGCGCTCGGGCGTCAACCTGACGTGGGGCGCGGTCCAGGCGGGGTCCGCGCACAACGCGATCCCGGCCTCGGGCTCGGTCCGGGGCACGCTGCGCTGCCTCGACAAGCGCGCCTGGGAGCTCGCGTCGTCGGTCTTCCACGACGCGGTCGAGCAGGTCGTCGCGCCGTACGCCGTCGAGGTTGAGATCCGCCACCTGCGCGGCGTGCCGCCGGTCGAGAACGCCGCCCGCTCGACCGCGGTGCTCGAGGCCGCGGCCCGCGAGGTGCTCGGCGACGACTCGGTCGACCTCACCGAGCAGTCGCTCGGCGGCGAGGACTTCGCCTGGTACCTGACCAAGGTGTCGGGCTCCATGGGCCGGCTCGGGGTGCGCGAGCCCGGCGGGCGCACGTTCGACATCCACCAGGGTGACCTGCAGGTGGACGAGCGCGCGATCGACGTCGGCGTCCGGCTGCTCACCCGGACCGCCCTGCTGGCCAGCGACGTCGCTCCCGACCCGATGCGACCGTCGAACATTCCGAATCCATAACGAACCACGGACGTTACCGTCCGGTAACACGGCGCCGTAGTTCCGCGCACTAGGGTGCGAGGACATCAGCCGGCCAGTCCCGGTCCGGGCGCGCGCGACGATGCGCGCCGTCCGGGCCAGGTCATTGCTGGACCGGCTCGGCGTCAAGGCAACGGGGAGTTCGACGTGAACAGAATGACGCGAGCAGCAGGTCTTGCGGCGGTTGCCGCACTGGCCCTCGCAGCGTGCGCAAGCGCGCCCGACGACACGGATTCGACGGCCGGCGGTGAGTCGAGCGCGGCGACGGTCGACTTCAAGGGCTGCATGGTCTCGGACGCCGGTGGCTTCGAGGACAAGTCCTTCAACCAGTCGGGCGCCGAGGGCCTCGACCGTGCCGCCTCCGAGCTGGGCATCGAGGAGGTCAAGGTCGAGTCGACCTCCGAGACCGACTTCGCGCCGAACATCGACGCGCTCATCCAGCAGGACTGCGACCTGATCATCGGCGTCGGCTTCCTGCTCGAGGACCCGATCCAGGCGGCCGCCGAGGCGAACCCCGACATCAACTTCGCGCTCGTCGACAGCTCGTTCTCGGCGCCGGACTTCAGCCCGGTCACGCTCGAGAACGGCAAGCCGCTGCTGTTCAACACGCAGGAGGCCGCGTTCCTGGCCGGGTACGTCGCGGCGGGCACGTCCACGTCGGGCGTCGTCGCGACGTTCGGTGGCATCCAGCTCCCGTCGGTGTCGATCTTCATGGACGGCTTCTCGGACGGCATCACGCAGTACAACACCGACGCCGGCGCGGCAGTCACGCTGCTCGGCTGGGACAAGGAGGCCCAGACGGGCTCCTTCACCGGTGACTTCGACAACCAGGCCAACGGGCAGAACCTCGCCAACGGCTTCATCCAGCAGGGCGCGGACGTCATCATGCCCGTCGCCGGACCGGTCGGGCTCGGCGCGGCGACCGCCGCCAAGGCCGTGCCCGGGACGATGTTCATCGGCGTCGACGCCGACTGGTTCGAGACGGCGCCGGACTTCTCCGACATCGTGCTCACCTCGGTCATGAAGGGCATCGGCTCCGCGGTCTTCGACACCGTGCAGCAGGCCGTCGACGGCGAGTTCAGCTCCGAGCCGTACGTGGGCACGCTCGAGAACGAGGGCGTCAGTCTCGCTCCGTTCCACGACTTCGAGTCCACCGTCCCGGCCGAGCTCGTGACGAAGGTCGACGAGCTCAAGGCGTCGATCATCTCCGGCGACCTCGTCGTCGACTCGCCTAGCTCCAACTAGCACCCGCTCCACCCGCCCGGCTCGACGCAGCCGGGCGCAGCGTCACCGAGCCGTGGTCCGGGCAGCTCCACCGCCCGGACCACGGCCCGTTTTGGGCCGGCGCCGCGGGCGCCGCGCCGCCGCGAGCACCCGCGGTGCGGCGCTAGGGTTCGAGCACACATCGAAGTGAAAGGCGCCACGCGACGTGAAGCTGGAACTGCGGGGGATCACCAAGCGATTCGGGTCGCTGGTGGCCAACGACCACATCGACCTCGTGGTCGAACCGGGCGAGATCCACGCCCTGCTCGGCGAGAACGGCGCCGGCAAGAGCACCCTGATGAACGTCCTGTACGGCTTCTACGACCCGGACGACGGCGAGATCCTGGTCGACGACGTCGCGACGACGTTCGCCGGGCCGGGCGACGCGATGGCCGCGGGCATCGGCATGGTGCACCAGCACTTCATGCTCGTGCCCGTGTTCACCGTCGCCGAGAACGTCGTGCTCGGGCACGAGCCGGTCAAGGCCGCCGGGCTCATCGACCTCGCCTCGGCCCGCCGCCGGGTGCGCGAGATCTCCGACCGCTTCGGCTTCGACATCGACCCCGACGCGTTGATCGAGGACCTCACCGTCGGCGCCCAGCAGCGCGTGGAGATCATCAAGGCGCTCTCGCGCGAGGCGAAGGTGCTCATCCTCGACGAGCCGACCGCGGTCCTGACCCCGCAGGAGACCGACGAGCTCATCGCGATCATGCGCCAGCTGCGCGACGCCGGCACGTCGATCGTGTTCATCACCCACAAGCTGCGCGAGGTGCGCGCCGTCGCCGACCGCATCACCGTCATCCGGCGCGGCACGGTGGTGGGCAGCGCGCTGCCGAGCATGAGCGAGACCGAGCTGGCCTCGCTGATGGTCGGCCGCTCCGTCGACCTCGGGGTCGACAAGGACCCGGCCGAGCCGGGGGAGGTCACCTTCGCGGTCCGCGACCTCGTCGTGCTCGACGCCGTGGGCGTGCGTCAGGTCGACGGCGTGAGCTTCGAGATCGCGCGCGGCGAGATCGTCGCGATCGCCGGCGTGCAGGGCAACGGGCAGACCGAGCTGACCGAGGTGATCCTGGGCCTGCAGACCCCGCTCGCGGGCTCGGTCACGCTCGACGGCACCGAGCTGGTGGGCGCCTCGGTCCGCGACGTCCTCGCCGCCGGCGTCGGGTTCGTCCCGGAGGACCGCACCGAAGACGGCCTCGTCGGCGACTTCACGATCGCCGAGAACCTCGTCCTCGACCTGTACCGGCGCCCCCCGTTCGGCAAGGGCGTCACCCTGGACCTCGACGCGATCCGCACGAGCGCCGAGCAGCGGATCGTCGAGTTCGACGTCCGGACCCCCTCGGTCGACGCGCACGCGAGCACGCTGTCGGGCGGGAACCAGCAGAAGGTCGTCCTCGCGCGCGAGATGTCGCGCCCCCTGCGACTGCTCGTCGCCTCGCAGCCCACGCGCGGGCTCGACGTCGGGTCGATCGAGTTCGTGCACGCGCGGATCGTGCGCGAGCGGGACAACGGCACCCCCGTGCTCATCGTGTCGACCGAGCTCGACGAGGTGCTGGCACTCGCGGACCGCATCGTGGTGATGTATCGGGGCCGGATCGTCGGGACGGTGCCGGGCGGCACGGATCGGGACGTGCTCGGCCTGATGATGGCCGGCGTGCCGCTCGCCGAGGCCCAGGACCAGGCCGCAGCCCACCACACCCTGCTCGGCGAGGCCGACCTTGCCGAGACTGACGAGGAGCCCACGTGAGCCAGCCGAACCCGCCGACGCCGGCGGACACCACGCCGGCGGACACCGCTGCGGCGGCTCCGGCACCCGAGTCCCGCGGCCGCCAGGCCCTGCGAGAGATGCTCGCGAGCAACTGGCTCGTGACCGCGCTCGCGATCGTGCTCGCGCTCGTGCTCAGCGGCGTGCTCATCGCCGCTGCCGACTCCGCGGTCCAGTCCAGCGCCAGCTACCTGTTCGCGCGGCCGGGCGACTTCCTCACCGCCGTGTGGGACGCCGTCTCGGGCGCCTACGTCGCGCTCTTCCAGGGCGCGGTGTTCGACTCGAGCGCGGAGACCTTCCAGCGCGCGGTCAAGCCGATCACCGAGACGATGACCGTGTCGGTGCCGCTGATCTTCGCCGGCCTCGGCCTCGGGATCGGCTTCCGGGCCGGGTTGTTCAACATCGGGGCACAGGGCCAGATCATCCTGGGCGCCATCTTCGCGGGGTACGTCGGGTTCGCGTTCGACCTGCCGCCCGTCCTGCACGTCCTGCTCGCGGTCATCGCGGCCGCCATCGGCGGTGGCCTGTGGGCCGGCATCGCCGGCGTGCTCAAGGCGCGCACCGGCGCGCACGAGGTGATCGTCACGATCATGCTCAACAACATCGCGGTCTACCTCATCGCGTTCGTGCTGACCACCTCGGCCTTCCAGCGCGGCGAGAGCTCGAACCCGGTGTCGCCGCCGCTGAAGGACACCGCGCTCTTCCCGCTCGTGCTCGGCTCGGGCTTCCGGCTGCACGCGGGCTTCCTGCTCGCGCTCGCGGCCGCCGTCTTCGTCTGGTGGCTGATGAACCGCTCGACGATCGGGTTCGGCTTCCGCGCCGTCGGCTCCAACGCGAACGCGGCCCGCGTGGCCGGCATCTCGGTCAGCGCGACGTACGTGTGGGTGATGGTCGTCGCCGGCGCGCTCGCCGGCCTCGGCGGCGCCGCCCAGGTGCTCGGCACGGAGAAGGTGCTGACCGCCGGCGTCGCCGCGAGCTTCGGCTTCGACGCGATCACCGTCGCCCTGCTCGGCCGATCGAAGCCGCTCGGGACGGTGTTCGCGGGGCTGCTCTTCGGCGGCCTGCGCGCGGGCGGCTTCGCGATGCAGGCGCGTACGGGTACCCCGATCGACATCGTCCTGGTGGTGCAGTCGCTCATCGTGCTGTTCATCGCCGCGCCGCCGCTGGTCCGGGCCGTGTTCCGGCTGCCCGCTCACGGCGCCCCCCGGCCCTCCCTGACCGCCACCTCGAAGGAGGCCCGCGCATGAGCGCCGTCGCCGCACCCCCCAAGCCCGCCGCCGGGCCCGCCGGGCACCGGTCCCCGGCCGTCGTGGCACCCGTGAGCTGGCGTGCGCCCATCGCGTACGTGGTCGTTGCGATCGGCGCGCTCGTGGCCTTCGTGCTCGCGGCCCCGAAGGGCCGGGAGACGACGTTCACGGTGTCGACCGCCAGCGACTTCTTCCAGATCGCGCCCGTCACCGTGTCGTCGACGTCCGCCGCCCTCGTGCTCTGCCTGATCGCCCTGGCGCTCGCCGCGGTGAGCATCTGGGCGGCGCGGTCGCGCCGCACGATCGGGGTGTGGCTGCCAGCCGGCTACGGGTTCGTGCTCGTCCTCGCGTTCCTCACGTGGGCCGTCGCGGGCAAGGCGCAGCCGCTGCCGCTGACCGGGCTGCTCCAGGGCTCGCTGTTCCTGGCGATTCCGCTGGTCTTCGGGGCGCTGGCCGGCCTGCTGTGCGAGCGGTCGGGCATCGTCAACATCGCGATCGAGGGCCAGCTGCTCGCAGGCGCGTTCCTCGCCGCCGTCGTCGCGTCCGTCACGTCCAGCGCCTACGCGGGCCTGATCGCCGCGCCCATCGCGGGCGCCGTCGTCGGCCTGCTGCTCGTGGTGTTCGCGATCCGGTACGTCGTCGACCAGATCATCGTCGGGGTCGTGCTGAACGTGCTGGTCATCGGCGTCACGAGCTACCTGTTCTCCACCGTGCTCAAGGTCGACGCCGCGACGTTCAACTCCCCGCCCAAGCTGCCGGTCATCGACATCCCGGTGCTGTCCCAGATCCCGGTGCTCGGCCCGGTCCTGTTCCGCCAGACCGTGCTCGTCTACATCATGTACGTCGTGGTCGCGGTGCTGCAGGTCATGGTCTTCCGCAGCCGCTGGGGCCTGCGGATGCGCGCCGTCGGCGAGCACCCGAAGGCCGCGGACACGGTCGGCATCAAGGTCAACCGCACCCGGGTGCGGTCGACGGTGCTCGGCGGCGCGGTCGCCGGGCTCGGCGGCGCATTCTTCACCGTCGCGGCCGGCCTCGCGTTCGGCAAGGAGATGACCGGCGGCAAGGGGTACATCGCGCTCGCCGCGATGATCCTCGGCCGCTGGAGCCCGCGCGGGGCGCTCGCCGCGGCCCTGCTGTTCGGGTTCGCGGACAACCTCCAGGTGACCCTCGGCATCATCGGGTCGCCGATTCCCAGCCAGATCATGCTCATGACACCGTATGTCGTGACGATCTTCGCCGTCGCCGGACTGGTCGGGCGCGTCCGCGCGCCGGCCTCCGAGGGCATCCCCTACGTGAAATGAGCACCGTGACCAGCCAGATCAGCACTCCCGTCGGGGCCGACATCGACTGGCCGGGCCTGCGCGCGGCCGCCACGGCCGTCCTCGCCAACGCGTACGTGCCCTACTCGCACTTCCCGGTCGGCGTGGCCGCGCTCGTGGACGACGGGCGCGTCGTCGTCGGCTGCAACGTCGAGAACGCGTCCTACGGCCTGACGCTGTGCGCCGAGTGCGCCCTCGTCTCGGCGCTGCACGTGTCCGGCGGCGGGCGGCTCGTGGCCTTCGTGTGCGTGGACGCCCACGGCGCCCCGCTGATGCCGTGCGGCCGGTGTCGCCAGCTGCTCTGGGAGCACGGCGGCGCGGAGCTGCTCGTCGAGACGGTCAGCGGGATCCGCCCGATGACCGAGGTCCTGCCCGACGCCTTCGGGCCCGCCGACCTGGTGGCCCGGGCATGACCGCCGCCGGCCCCGCGGCGGTCGAGCCGTTCGACGCCGTCGACGTCATCCGGACCAAGCGCGACAAGCAGCGCCTGAGCGACGCCCAGATCGACTGGGTCATCGACGCGTACACGCGCGGTGCGGTGGCCGAGGAGCAGATGTCGGCGCTCAACATGGCGATCCTGCTCAACGGCATGGACCGGGCGGAGATCTCGCGCTGGACCGCGGCGATGATCGCCTCCGGCGAGCGGATGGACTTCTTCGGCCTGTCCCGGCCGACCTCCGACAAGCACTCGACCGGCGGCGTGGGGGACAAGATCACGCTCCCGCTCGCGCCGCTCGTGGCCGTCTACGGCGTCGCGGTGCCGCAGCTGTCCGGGCGCGGCCTCGGCCACACCGGCGGGACGCTCGACAAGCTCGAGTCGATCCCGGGCTGGCGCGCCGCGCTCACCAACGCCGAGATGCTCGCGCAGCTCGAGAGCGTCGGCGCCGTCATCTGCCAGGCCGGCTCCGGCCTGGCGCCCGCCGACCGCAAGCTCTACGCGCTGCGGGACGTGACCGGCACCGTCGAGGCGATCCCGCTCATCGCGTCGTCGATCATGAGCAAGAAGATCGCCGAGGGCACGGGCTCGCTGGTGCTCGACGTCAAGGTCGGGTCCGGAGCGTTCATGAAGACGATCGAGCAGGCGACCGAGCTCGCCCGCACCATGGTGGACCTCGGCACCGACGCGGGCGTGCGCACGGTCGCGCTGCTGACCGACATGTCGACGCCGCTCGGCCTGACGGCGGGCAACGCGCTCGAGGTCCGCGAGTCCGTCGAGGTGCTCGCCGGCGGCGGCCCGCCCGACGTCGTCGAGCTCACCGTGGCGCTCGCGCGCGAGATGCTCGCCGGCGCGGGCGTGACCGGCGTCGACCCCGCCGAGGCGCTCGCGGACGGCCGGGCCATGGACGTGTGGAAGCGCATGATCCGCGCGCAGGGCGGGGACCCGGACGCCACGCTGCCCGTGGCGCGCGAGACCGAGACGATCCTGGCCGCGGCCGACGGCGTCGTCGTCCAGCTCGACGCGCTCGCCGTCGGGGTCGCGGCCTGGCGCCTCGGCGCCGGGCGGGCCCGCCGGCAGGATCCGGTGCAGGCCGGCGCCGGCATCGAGCTGCACGCCAAGCCCGGCGCTCTCGTGCGGGCGGGCGAGCCGGTGATGACGCTGCACACCGACACCCCGGAGCGGTTCGAGCGGGCGCGCGCGGCCCTCGAGGGCGCGGTCGTGATCGCCCCCGAGGGTTCGGCGCCCCGGCGCAGCCCGCTCGTCATCTCCCGGCTCGCCGCCGACTGAGGCTCGCAATGGCGGCGGCGTGGGCGCAGCGGTTCCCGGCTCTCGGCCGGGTGCAGGCGACCACGCTCGCGCTGCGGCTCGGCCGCGGCCTCGGGCTCGGCGGCGGCTCGGAGCAGCGGGCCTGGCGCCCGCCGCCCGCCGTGGCGGTCGTGGCGGCCCGGCGGCGCGCCGGGCTGCCGGCGGTGACCGTCGCGCGGTACGACGCGCTCGCCGCGGACGCGCAGTCGGCGCCCGAGCGCGGCGTGCTTGAGCGGGCGCTCGCCGGCGGGGCCGCGATCGAATCGGTCGAGGCGCTCGCCCGGGCCTGGGCCGAGCTGTCTCCATCCGAGCGTCGGCAGGTCGCCGACCCGCTGCGGCCCGCAGGCGGCGGCGGGACCGGGCCGGTGCTGATCGCTGGCGCGCCGGCGCGGCAGTGGGACCAGACCACGTGTGGGTCGACCGTCCTCGCGCTGCTGGCGGCGGCAGGCGATCCGGTCCTGGCCCTGTGGCTCGTCACCGGGCAACTGATGCCCCCGGGGCTGCCGCGCGAGATGCGCGCGCTCACCCCGGCTGACCGCGCGGATCCCGACCCGGCGGCCCGCTTCGCGGCGCTGCAGCGCGCGCTGAAGGACCTGAGCAACGCGGGCGGCCTCGGGCCGCTGCCCTGGCCGGCCCGCTTCGGCACGCCGCCGTGGGGTGCGGCGCGGGTTGCGCGGCACCCCGGCGTGGCGTTCCGCGCGGTCATGATCGATGACACCGACGCCCCCGGGTTCGCGGCGCTGCTGGACCGCGCCGACCGGGCCCTGAGCGCCGGCGTCGGCGTGCCGCTGTTCACCGGCGGTGACCTCGCGTCCGGCCCGGCGACCGCGGTGCCCCGGCACGTCGTCCTGCTCGTGCCCCGACGAGATCGGGCTGCGGCGGGGCCCGACCAGGCGGCGGAGCCCGCCCAGTACACGGTCTTCGAGCCCGCGCGCGGGCAGGTCCACCGGGTTGCGCGCGCCGACCTGCTCGCGCCGGCCGGCCCGCGCGCGGCGCTCGGCGGCTGGGCCCACGTGTGCTGGGCCGTGCTGCCGGGGGCCTGAGGGTTTCTGGTGGCGCTGCGCGCGTTCCTGCTGGCGCGCGGCGCCGGGCGGCGTCACGATGGTCGGGTCAGGACGTCCCTTCGCGGGCAGGAGGAGCCATGAGCATCGTTCCCGGACCGCAGGCGTGGCGTGATGCCGGCCTGGAGGTCGACCCGGCCGACTGGGTCCAGGCGCGCGCGGCCGAGGCCGACGACGTCGCGCACGCCGGCGACCTCCTCGCCGACGACGCGCTCGCCGACGACGCGCTTGCCGGCGATGCGCTTGCCGGCGATGCGCTTGCCGACGTCGCCGAGCGGGTCGGCCGCGGCGAGGCCGACGACGCCGACCTCGTCGAGCAGGCCATCGCCTTGCCGCCAGCCGACGAGGACGAGTACCGCTGATCGCTGAAGACCGCTGACGGCCAAGACCGCTGGCGGGCCAGCAGTGCTGACCGGCCAGTACCGTGGCGGGCATGACGATCGACGAGTCCGACATCGCCCGCCTGCCCAAGGTCGTGCTGCACGACCACCTGGACGGCGGGCTGCGACCGGCCACCCTGATCGAGCTCGCGGCGCAGGCGGGTCATGACCTGCCGACGACCGACCCGGCCGAGCTCGCCGCCTGGTTCGTGCACGCTGCGAGCTCCGGCACGCTCGAGCTGTACCTCGAGACGTTCGGGCACACGGTCGCCGTCATGCAGACCGAGGCGGCGCTGCGCCGGGTCGCGCGGGAGGCCGCGATCGACCTCGCGGCCGACGGCGTCGTCTACGCCGAGCAGCGATACGCGCCCGAGCAGCACCAGGGCGGCGGGCTCTCGCTGCAGCAGGTCGTGGACGCCGTCCAGGCCGGCTTCGACGAGGGCATCGCGGCCGCGGCGGTGAGCGGCCGCACGCTGCGCGTCGGCACGCTGATCACGGCGATGCGCCACGCCGACCGCGGCGACGAGGTGGCGGCGCTCGCGCTCGCGAACCGCGCGAACGGCGTCGTCGGCTTCGACATCGCCGGGGCCGAGGACGGCTTCCCGCCCGCCCGGTTCGCGTCCGCCTTCCGCGCCCTCGCCGAGGCCAACTTCCCGGTCACGGTGCACGCGGGGGAGGCCGCGGGGCTCGAGTCGATCGCCGAGGCGGTGCACGTCGCCGGCGCGAGCAGGCTCGGCCACGGCGTGCGGATCGTCGAGGACATCGCGATCGTGCGGCCCGACGGCGGTGAGCCCGACGACGGTGAGCCCGACGTCGGCGCGGAGGCCGAGCTCGGCCTGCTCGCGCACTGGATCCGGGACCACCAGATCCCGCTCGAGCTCTGCCCGACGTCGAACGTCCAGACCGGCGCGGCGGGCTCGGTCGCGACGCACCCGATCACGCTGCTGCGGGACCTCGGCTTCGCGGTGACGATCAACACCGACAACCGGCTGCAGTCGGGCACGACGCTGACCCGCGAGATGACGCTGCTCGCGGACGAGGCGGGCTGGAGCCTGGACGACCTGCGCGACGCGACCGTGACCGCCGCCTGGAACGCGTTCATCCACCACGACGAGCGCGAGGCTCTCGTCGAGGACGTCATCCTGCCGGGCTTCGCCGTGCCCGCCGCGGGGCGCCACCTCGCCTGAGGGCGGGCACTCGTCGCCCGAGAACGGGGCGCAACAGGTGTGGGCGTTCTGCTCTCCGGCGCGTTCGTGTGGGCGCTTTGCTGGTCGACGGCCGGTTCAGGGGACCGTTTCACCACTCGGGCGTCGCGGGGAGCACAACACCCACACGCGCGAGCTAGCGGGGCGGCTCGACGAGGCCCAGCGCCACGCGCAGGTCGGTCGCGACCGCGTCCAGGCGCTCGCGGGCGACGGCGCGGGCGCGGGTGAGCGCGGCATCGTCGGCGTCCGTCGCCACCGGCACGATGACCTCGAGGTAGCACTTGACCTTGGGCTCGGTGCCGCTCGGGCGGACCACCACGCGCGTGCCGTCGGCGGCGAGCAGCCGCAGCCCGTCGGTCGGCGCGAGGCCGTCGACGCCGTCGGCCAGGTCCACGACCTCCGTGACGGGGGAGCCGGCCAGCGTCGCCGGCGGCGCGGACCGGACCCGCGCCATCGTCGCCGGGATCTGCGCGAGGTCGACGTAGCGCGCCGAGAGCTGGTCGGTCAGGTGCAGCCCGTGCTCGCGCGCGAGGTCGTCGAGCGCGTCGATGAGGGTCCGGCCCGCCGACTTCAGCCCGGCGGCGAGCTCGGCGACGAGCAAGGCCGCGCTCAGGCCGTCCTTGTCGCGCACGCGCGCCGGGTCGACGCAGTAGCCGATCGCCTCCTCGTAGCCGAACAGCAGGCCGTCCACGCGCGCGATCCACTTGAACCCGGTGAGGGTGCTCGCGTGGGCGAGCCCGCGCGCGGCCGCGATGCGCGCCAGGAGGCGCGAGGAGACGATGGAGTTGGCGAGCACGGGGGCGTGCCCGCCGGCGGCCGCGGGGCGCGCGCGGTCGGCGAGGTAGGCGCCTAGCAGCACGCCGACCTCGTCGCCGTGCAGCATCCGCCAGCCGTCTGCGCCCGCGGTGTCGGGACCGTGGTGCGAGCGGGCCCGCGGGTCCCGGACGGCGATCGCGCACCGGTCGGCGTCGGGGTCGTTCGCGATGACGAGGTCGGCGCCCGAGTCCTGGGCCAGCCCGAGCGCCAGGTCGATCGCGCCGGGCTCCTCCGGGTTCGGGAACGCGACCGTGGGGAAGTCCGGGTCCGGCTCCGCCTGCTCGAGCACGGGGTGCAGGTCGGTGAAGCCCGCGCCGCGCAGGATGCGCTCGGCAACCACGCCGCCGACGCCGTGCAGCGAAGTGTGCACGATGCGCAGCGCGCGCGGGCCCGCGGGATCGGCCAGGCCGACGACGCCGGCGACGTAGTCGTCCAGCAGGTCCGGGCCGAGCACGGTCCAGCCGGTCTCGGCGCGGGGCACGGACGCGACGGATGCCACGGCGGCGATTGTGGCGGCGATCTCGGCGTCGGCGGGCGGCACGATCTGCACGCCCTGGCCCGACCCGGTCGCGGCGCGCCCGCCGAGGTACACCTTGTACCCGTTGTCGCGGGCCGGGTTGTGGCTCGCGGTGACCATCACGCCGGCGTCGGCGTTCAGGTGCCGCGTCGCGAAGGCGAGCACCGGCGTCGGCAGTGCGCTCGGCAGGAGCAGCGCCTCGATCCCGGCGCCGACCATGACGGCGGCGGTGTCGAGCGCGAACGCGCGCGAGTTGTGCCGAGCGTCGTAGCCGACGACGACGCGCGGCGTCGCGTCGTCGGCCGCACCGACCGTCTCGAGCAGGTAGGCCGCCAGGCCCGCGGCGGCGCGGATCACGACGGCCCGGTTCATCCGGTGGGGGCCGCCGCCGAGCACGCCGCGCAGGCCGGCGGTGCCGAACAGGAGCGGGCCGCTGAACCGGTCGGCCAGGTCGGCGCGCGCCTCGGCGGCCCGGGCGCGGGTCGCCCGTGCCGCGGGGGAGTCGCCCGCTGGCGCGGGGAGCTCGGCGTCGGCCAGGAGGCGGCCGACCTCGGCCGCGGTGTCCGGGTCGGGGTCGTCCGCCATCCAGCGGCGCACGTCGGCGCCGAGGGTGAAGGCGTCCGGGTGGGCGGGCTCGCCGGTCATGGGTTCGGGCAGCGTCTCGGTCAACGGTCTCAGATCCTTCGGCAGATCTCGGCGAGCAGGGCACTGATCCGGGGGCCGGCGTCGCGGCCCGCCTCGATGACCTCGGCGTGGGACAGCGGCGTCGGGCTGATCCCCGCGGCGAGGTTGGTCACCAGCGACAGGCCGAGCACCTCGAGGCCCGCGTGCCGCGCCGCGATCGCCTCGAGCGTCGTCGACATGCCGACCAGGTCGGCGCCGAGGATCCCCGCCATGCGCACCTCGGCCGGGGTCTCGTAGTGCGGGCCGGGGAACTGGGCGTACACGCCCTCGTCGAGCGACGCGTCCACCTCGCGCGCGAGCGCGCGCAGCCGCGGCGAGTACAGGTCCGTCAGGTCCACGAACGTGGCGCCCTCGAGCGGCGACGTCGCGGTGAGGTTGAGGTGGTCGGAGATGAGCACCGGGGTGCCCGCGGCCCACGCGCGGTTCAGGCCCCCACAGCCGTTCGTCAGGACGATCGAGGTCGCGCCGGCGGCCGCGGCCGTGCGCACGCCGTGCACGACGCGCCGCACGCCGAGGCCCTCGTACAGGTGCGTGCGCGAGCCGAGCACGAGCGCGTGCCGGTCGCTGCCCGCGATCCGGATCGACCGGATGGTGCCGACGTGGCCGGCGACCGCGGGCGCGACGAAGCCGGGCACCTCGTGGCTCGGGACCTCCGCGACGGTCTCGCCGAGCAGATCGGCCGCGCCGCCCCAGCCGGACCCGAGCACGAGGGCGACGTCGTGGCGTGGGACGCCCGTGACCTGGGCGAGGTGCGCCGCCGCGGCGCGAGCCACGTCGAACGGATCCACCGCCGGGTCGTCGAGTACGAGGGTGGGGGAGTCCGGCGCTGGTCGCATGCCCCGAGGCTATCGGCTGCCGCGCCGTTGTCGGCGCCGCGGGAATCGCGGACCGGGCGCGCGCGTCGGGACTCCGGCGCGACGGCGGCCGGCCGGGCATGATGGGGCGCGTGAGCACCCGGGCGCAGGACCTGCAGGAGACGCGCGTCGTCGTCGTCGGGGGTGGTCCCGGCGGGTACGAGGCCGCGCTCGTGGCGCGGCGCTGGGGCGCGGACGTCACAGTCGTGGAGCGGCAGGGGCTCGGCGGCGCCGCGGTCCTCACGGACGTCGTGCCGTCCAAGACGCTGATCGCCACGTCGGAGTGGATGACGCGGTTCGAGCGCGGCGGCGAGCTCGGGATCCGGCCGGCGGAGGACGGCATGCCGATCGCGTCGGAGTCGGCCGCGGCGGTGCGGGTCGACCTCGGGGTCGTGAACACGCGCGTGCTCGCGCTCGCGGCCGCGCAGTCCGCCGACATCCGGGCGCGGCTCGAGCGCGAGGGCGTGCGCGTGATCGTCGGCTCCGGGCGGCTCGACGGGCCGCAGCGCGTCCTGGTCGAGGAAGCCGGGGGCGGCGCACAGAGCCTCGACGCCGACGTCATCCTCCTCGCGACCGGCGCCGCGCCGCGCGTGCTGCCCGCGGCGCAGCCGGACGGCGAGCGGATCCTCACCTGGACGCAGCTGTACGCGCTCACGGCGCTGCCCGAACGGTTGATCGTGGTCGGGTCTGGCGTCACGGGCGCGGAGTTCGCCGGGGCGTACAACGCGCTCGGCGCGGACGTCGTGCTGGTCTCCAGCCGCGACCGCGTGCTGCCAGGGGAGGATCCGGAGGCGGCCGGGGTGATCGAGGAGGTGTTCCGGGCCCGGGGGATGACGGTCATGGCGCACTCGCGGGCGGTCTCCGCCGTCCGGACCGAGACGGGGGTCGAGGTGACGCTCGCGGACGGCCGCGTGGTGAGCGGCTCGCACGTGCTCCTGGCGGTCGGCTCGGTGCCGAACACCGCGGGCCTCGGGCTCGAGGAGGCGGGTGTGCGGCTCAGCCCGAGCGGGCACGTCGAGGTCGACCGGGTCTCGCGCACCTCGGCGCGCGGGGTCTACGCCGCCGGCGACTGCACCGGCGTGCTCGCGCTCGCGTCGGTGGCCGCGATGCAGGGGCGGATCGCGATGGCGCACGCGCTCGGGGACGCGGTCATCCCGCTCGACCCGAAGGCGGTCGCGGCGACCATCTTCACGACGCCGGAGATCGCGACCGTCGGGTACGACGAGGACGAGCTCAAGGCCATCGGTACCGCCTACCTGGTCAAGACCCTGCCGCTACGCGGCAACCCCCGGGCGAAGATGCTCGGCCTGCGCTACGGCTTCGTCAAGCTGTACGCGCACTCGGTGACCGGCGTGCTGCTCGGCGGCGTGGTGGTCGCCCACCGCGCGAGCGAGCTGATCTTCCCGATCACGCTCGCCTTCTCGCAGCGGCTGACCGCCGACCAGGTGGCCGAGTCCTTCACGGTATATCCCTCATTGTCGGGAACCGTGGCGGAGGTCGCGCGGATGCTGCACCGGCACCAGGGGTAGCAGCGCCGAGGTGGGTGCGCCGCGGTAGGTGCGCCGAGGTAGGTGCGCCGGCAGGGATCAAACCGGCGGTCGGCGCCGCTTTTCGGTGCGTTTCGGCGGGCCTTTGGTCCCTGCGGCCGCGCGCCGAGAATATGGCCGTTACCTGCCGTTATGGACCATCATCGGGTTCGCCGTCGGGCCGATGAGGCGGCGCCGGCGTCAGCGCTCGCCTAGGCCCAAGGTCCTTTCCTTCTCGGCATCGTCGTGATTTCGCGGGCCGGCTCCGCCCGGGATTGGTGCATTGTCGCAATTTCGCTCGGTCACCGGATGAATGTCGCCGCGCATGCTTTCCGTTTGGGATTTGGTGCCGGATACTCAATTGTTGCGGGCGCTTTTTCCGGCGGGCGCACGATCCCCGAACGGGGAGCTGTGGTCGTCGCGGCGGCGCTCGCGGCGGCCACTGCCCCCCGTTCGGCGCGAGGTCTGTCGGGCGCCGGGAAGCTCGTCGAGCTGCTCGTCGAACAGCTCGTCGAACTACTCTCGTCGAACTGCGCGTCGAGGTCGCCTCAGGTGGCGCGGAGGGTGAAGTCGCGCACCGTCGCAGCGACCTCGAACACGCCCTCGGTGAGGGCGCAGTGCGTGAGCGTGACGCCCCGGGTGCGCAGCGCCACGCCGGCCTGCAGGTCGAGCACCGCGAGCAGCTCGCCGGCCGCGCCCTGGCGCACCGTCACGAGCCCGTCGGGCACGTGCTGGGCGCGCAGCGCCGAGTTCAGCAGCCCCGTCAGCTGGTTGAGCACCCGCTGGACGGGTACGGAGCCGGCGCGCACCGCCAGGTCGAACGTCGCCGCGCCCGCGGCGAAGGAGCGGAACGTCGCCTCCACGTGGACGATCGGGGCGACCGCCGCCACGGCGCGCAGCGCGAACGGCGGCGAGGGCACGGCGCGCAGGTCGATGTCGGCGCGGATCGTCGCTCCCGTGCACGCGACGGATCGCACCAGGGGCGGCAGCGCCGCACCCTGCAGCGCGAGCTCGACGGCCTCGGGGAAGGGCAGGGTCAGGTGCACGGGGCTCCTCGGTGGGTGCTTTCACGGTGCCAATGCAGGCGTCATGCCGGTGCGGGTGCGGCGTCGCGACGAGCGGGCCGCTCCCGCTCAGGTGAACAGGCCCTGCCCGATGTACGCGCCGTCGGCGGTGCCCATCGTCGCACCGCTGGCGACCCCCGGCGGCACGGCCCACAGGCCCGAGCCGGTGTGCCGCAGGTACTCGCTCATCGCGTCGTCGCGCGCGAGCACGGTCTGCATGGGCGTGTACTGCGTGCGCGGATCGCGCACGTACGCGAGGAAGAACAGCCCGGCGTCGAGGCGCCCCAGCCCGTCGGACCCGTCGGTGTAGTTGTAGCCGCGGCGCAGCATCCGCGCGCCGGCGTTGCTCGTCGGGTGCGCGAGCCGCACGTGTGAGTCGGTCGCGATCAGCGGGACGTCCCCGCGGCCCGTCGCGGCGAGGTCGGGCTCGGTGAACTCCGTGCCGCCCGACAGCGGCGCGCCGTCGCCCTTGGTCCGGCCCACGATCGCCTCCTGCTCGCGCAGCGAGGACCGGTCCCAGGTCTCGATCGTCATGCGGATCCGCCGCGAGACGAGGTAGGAGCCGCCGGCCATCCACCGGCTGTCCGTGCCCTCGTCCGCGTCGTCGTCGGCCGCGACCCAGACGTGGTCATCGACCAGCTCGGGCTCCTCGAGCTTGAGGTTCGCCGTGCCGTCTTTGAACCCGAACAGGTTGCGCGGGGTGCGCTGCGCCGTCGACGTCGACGACGTGCGCCCGTACCCGAGCTGGCTCCACCGCACGGAGGCTGTGCCGAACGCGAGCCGGGACAGGTTGCGGATCGCGTGCACGGCGACCTGCGGGTCGTCGGCGCACGCCTGGACGGCGAGGTCGCCGCCCGTGCGCCCCGGCTCGAGCACATCGCCGGGGAAGTGCGGCAGGTCGGCGAGGGCCGCGGGGAGCCGGCCGGCCAGCCCGAAGCGGTCCGCGCCGTCGGCTCCGACGAACAGGCTCCGGCCGAAGCCGAACGTGAGCGTCAGTCCGGACGCGTCGAGGTTCGCGGCCTCGCCGGTGTCGTCCGGCGGCGCGTCGTACGGGCCGGAGTCGGGGCCGAACTCGCCCGCGGGCAGCCCCTGGGTCATCCGGGCCGCCGCCGCGGTCCACCGCCGCAGCAGGGCGACCACCTCCTCGCGCGAGGTGGTGGTGAGGTCCCAGCTCGCGAAGTGCAGGCGATCCTGCGCGGGCGTCACGATGCCGGCCTGGTGCTCGCCGGCGAACGCGTAGCTGCGGGCTGGACCCGCCGGGCCGGCCGCGTCGGCGCCCGCGCGCGCGGCCGCGAAGCCGCCGGCCACGCCGAGGCCGGCGGTCGCCGCGCCGGCCCCGGCGAGGCCGAGGACGGCGCGGCGCGAGATCCCGGGAGTGGCGGCGGGGCTCGACGGGGCGTCGCTCCGGTCGCGGCGCGTGATCCTGGGCATCGGGCGCCTCGCTAGAGCACGACGGCGGAGGTCAGGCGCGAGAGCGGCTCGCCGAGCGCGTCGACCGAGGCCGCGAGGGCCTTGATCTCGTCCTCGGTCAGGTCCGTGTACAGCGCGAACCCGTCGCCCACGCGCTGCGCGTCGAGCAGCGCCTGGACCTGCTCGAACCGCTCGTCCAGGGTCGCGGCGAGGTCGGCGTCCTTGGCCGCGACGACGTCGCGCAGGCCCGCGTAGCCCACCTTGGCGCCGTCGACGTTGGCCTGGAAGTCCCAGAGGTCCGTGTGCGACCAGGCCTCCTCCTCGCCGGTGACCTTGCCCGTGGCGACCTCGTCGAGCAGGCTCTTCGCGCCGTTGCCGATCTGGTCGGCGGTCAGCGTGAACTCGTCGCTGTGCACCCGGTCGTAGAGCTCCTGGGTGTCCGCGACGAGCTGGGCCGCGTAGGTGCTCCGCTGCTCCGGCGTGAGCGGGACGTACTCGGCGCCGCCGTTGTCCGCGGCGACGGGCGCCCACAGGTCCTTCTCGAGCAGGTGCCAGCCGGTCCACTCGGCGCCCGCCTCGACGTCGGCCTCACGCAGGTCCATCCGCGGGTCGAGGTCGCCGAACGACTCCGCGACCGGCTCGATCCGCTCCCAGTGCACGCGGGTCGGCGCGTACGCGGCCCGCGCTGCGTCGTCGTCGCCCGCGGTGTAGGACGCCGCGAAGGCTTCGGTCGCGGTGAGCAGCTGCTCGGTCTGGTCCTTGACGTACGCGACGTAGTTCGTGGTCGCGACCTCGAGTTGGTCGGCGACGGCGCCGGTCGGGCCGACCTGTGCGCCCGAGTCGGTGACGGTGAAGTCGGCCCGGATGCCCTCACCGACCATGCCGGGCTTGCACGCCGTCTGGTAGCTGCCGGGGCGGGCCACGAGCACGAGGTCGCGCGTGATCCCCGGGCCGATGTTCTCGACCTCGGAGAGGATCTGCAGTCCGTCCTCGGCCAGCAGGTAGAACTCCGTCACCTCGTCGCCCGAGTTGGTCACCTCGAACACCACGTTGCCCGACGGCGCGGTGTCGCCCGAGAGCACGCACGCGTCGGCGCTCGAGTCGACCGTCAGCGTGGCGGCGCCGCTCGTGCCGTCCGGAGTCGAGGTGTCGTTCGGGGTGCAGGCGACGAGCGTGGCCAGCAGGGCTGTGGCCGCGACGACGGCGCGAGTCCTGGGTGCGGGCATGGGAGTTCCTCCGTGGTGGGTGCAGCGGTCAGGTGGCGGGGTGCAGCTGGGCAGCAGGGCGGGGCGCCGGGTGGTTGAACCAGACGCTGCGCACGAACAGGGTCAGGGTCACGCTCACGTAGGCGACCCAGACGATGAGCTCGAGCCAGGTCGTGGCGGGGGAGAAGTTGAAGACGCCCTTGAGGAGCGTGCCGTACCAGCTGGACGGCGGGACGGCGGCAGAGACGTCGAACGCGAGGTTCGTCAGGCCGGGCAGGATCCCGGCCTCCTGCAGGTCGTGCACGCCGTACGCGAGGACGCCGCCGGCGACGACGATCAGGAAGATCCCCGTCCAGGCGAAGAACACCCGCAGGTTGAGCCGGAGCGCGCCGCGGTAGATCAGCCAGCCGAGCACCAGGGCGGTCCCGAGGCCGAGCGCGGCGCCGACCAGCGGCCGGGTCGACGAGCCCGTGGCGGACGCGGCGGCCCACAGGAACAGCGCCGTCTCAAGCCCCTCGCGCCCGACGGCGAGCAGCGCCATCACGAGCACGGCCCAGCGCCCGGCGCTGATCGCGTCGTCGAGCTTGTGCTGCAGGTCCGCCCGCAGGTGCCGCGCGGTCCGGCCCATCCAGAAGATCATCCAGGTGACGAGCCCGACGGCCGCGATCGACAGCGTCCCGCCGATCGCCTCTTGCGCCGTGAACGTCAGGCACTGGGGCCCGTAGGTCAGGGCGGCGCCGAAGCCGAGGGAGACGACGACCGCGAGGCCGACGCCGAGCCACACCTGCGGCAGCAGGTCGCGGCGCCCCGACTTGACCAGGTAGGCGACGAGGATGCCGACGACGAGCGCGGCCTCGAGGCCTTCGCGCAGACCGATCAGGTAGTTGGCGACCATGGGGCTCTCTCGGGGTGACGGGACGGCGTGCCCCTCCGCGCCACGCGGGTGAGGATCGCCTTACCTAACCATCGGAGACTACCCGACGGCGGGGCGCCCGCGACGTGACGGTCCTCACGTCGGACGCGCGGCGCCGTCCGGCGTCGGACCGGTGCCCGGCGGCGAGTCCGCGGGTCGCTCGATCAGCTCGCGCAGGTGGCCCCACGCCGCGCCGAACGCGGGCAGCAGCGGGAGCCGCTCGACGTCGTTGAGCCCCACCCAGCGCACCTCGACGCTCTCGGCGTCGGTGGCCGCCGGCTCGAACGGCACGAGCGCATCGGCGAGCACGGTCGTGTAGGTCCAGCCGCCGTGGTCGAGCACGACGGCGCCGCGCAGGCGGACCGCGGCGGCCGGGATCCCGGCCTCCTCGGCGGCCTCGCGCAGCGCGCCGCTCTGAGCCGACTCGCCGGGGGCGAGCGCGCCGCCGGGGAAACCCCAGGTGCCGCCGAGGTCGCTCCACAGCGCGCGGTGCTGGAGCACGACGGCGTCGGCCGTGCCGTCGGCGCCGCGCCGCGCCAGCAGCAGCCCGGCGGCGCCGTGCAGGCCCCAGTGCCGATGGCCCTGGCCGCACAGCGCCCAGCCGTCGCCCGCGTGCCGATGGAACGGGCCGGGCGGGCGCGTCGGGCCGGGCGGCCCGGCTGGCGTGGGTGGCTCCGCTGGTGCTGGCGGCCCGGACGGTGCTGGCACGGCGCCGATCAGCCGACGATGTCGCAGATCAGCGTGCCGGCGCCGACGCTGGCGCCCACGCCGGCAGCGAGGCCCGAGATGCGCCCGGCGCGGTGGGCGAGCAGTGGCTGCTCCATCTTCATCGCCTCGAGCACGACGACCAGGTCGCCCTCGGCGACGTCCACACCGTCGGCGACCGCGACCTTGACGATCGTGCCGGTCATCGGCGAGCACAGCTCGGTGCCCGACGCGACCGCCGCGGACCGGGTCGGGGTGCGCCGGACCGGACGCCGGGCCCCGGGGGAGCGGCGGCCGAGCGACAGGCCCGCCGGGATGACGACCTCGAGCCGCTTGCCGCCGACCTCGACGACGACGCGCTCGGTCAGGACCGGCTCGGGCTCGTCGTCCGCCGACGACGGCGCGGACGTCTCGGGATCGGCGCGCAGCCCGGCGAGGCGGTCGGCGAACTCGGTCTCGATCCAGCGGGTGTGGATGGTGAACGGTTGCTCCGGGTCGGCGGGCACGAACGCCGGTTCGTCGAGCACCGCGCGGTGGAACGGCACGACGGTGGGGATGCCGACGATCTCCAGCTCGGCGAGCGCGCGGCGGGCACGCTGCACGGCCTGGGTCCGGGTCGCGCCGGTCACGATGAGCTTGGCGAGCATCGAGTCGAAGGCGCCCGAGATGGAGTCGCCCTCGACGATGCCCGAGTCGACGCGGATCCCGGGGCCGGTCGGCAGGCGGAACCGGCTCACCCGGCCCGGGGTCGGCAGGAAGTTCGCGGCCGGGTCCTCGCCGTTGAGGCGGAACTCGAACGCGTGCCCGCGTGTGGTGACCTGGTCGTAGCCGAGGGGCTCGCCGGCGGCGAGGCGGAACTGCTCGCGCACGAGGTCGATCCCGGTGACCTCCTCGGTGACCGGGTGCTCGACCTGCAGCCGCGTGTTGACCTCGAGGAATGAGATCGAGCCGTCGAGCGCGACGAGGAACTCGCAGGTCCCCGCGCCGACGTAGCCGGCCTCGCGCAGGATCGCGATGGAGGCGGTCACGAGCTGCTTGTTCTGCAGCTCGGACAGGAACGGCGCGGGCGCCTCCTCGACGAGCTTCTGGTGCCGGCGCTGGAGCGAGCAGTCGCGGGTCGAGACGACGACGACCGTCCCGTAGGCGTCCGCGAGACACTGCGTCTCGACGTGCCGGGGGTTCTCGAGGTAGCGCTCTACGAAGCACTCGCCGCGGCCGAACGCGGCGGTCGCCTCGCGCACGGCGGACTCGAACATCTCGTCGATCTCGTCGGTCGTGCGGGCGACCTTGAGGCCGCGGCCGCCGCCGCCGAAGGCCGCCTTGATGGCGACGGGCAGGCCGTGCTGCGCGGCGAACTCGTGGATCTCGGCCGGGTCCTCGACGGGCTCCGACGTGCCCGGCACGAGCGGCGCGCCGGCGCGCTGGGCGATGTGCCGCGCGCTGACCTTGTCGCCGAGCGCCTCGATGGCGGCCGGCGGCGGGCCGATCCAGGTCAGGCCGGCGCCGATGACGGCGCTCGCGAACTCTGCGTTCTCGGCGAGGAAGCCGTAGCCCGGGTGCACGGCATCGGCGCCCGCGCGCCGCGCGACGTCGAGCAGCTTGGCGATGTCGAGGTAGGTCTCCGCGGACCGCATCCCGTTGAGCGCGAACGCCTCGTCGGCGAGGCGCACGTGCAGCGCCTCGCGGTCGGGGTCGGCGTAGACGGCGACGGACGCGAGTCCGGCGTCGCGGCAGGCCCGGACGATGCGGACGGCGATCTCGCCACGGTTTGCGACAAGGACCTTTGAGATGGCGGGCACGGCTCACCGTAACGCCCGGCGCGGGGCGGGTCCGCCCTGGCGCGCTGCAAGCGCCGAAGATTGGGGGAATCCCCAAGGCAGCGGCGACGGTTTTGGAGGAATCCGCACAAGACGGCGGCCAGGTGTCCACTTCGCTGGGGCCAACTTGTACTCACCGCACAACGGTGCCGTGGACGCGCCGTGCCCTGGGGAGGCTGCGGTTCGGCTCGAGCGCGCTAGCGCCAGAGGTCGGAGATGGCCACGCCGACGTCGGCGAGAAGGCCGCGCAGCAGCGGCAGGCTGATGCCGACGACGCCGTGGTGATCGCCCTCGATCCCGGTGACGAAGGCGCCGCCGAGGCCGTCGATCGTGAACGCGCCCGCGACGGCGAGGGGCTCGCCGGTCGCGACGTACGCGTCGATCTCGGCGTCGCTCAGGTCGGCGAAGTGCACGATCGTCGACGACGTCGCCCCGAGCGTCCCGCCGGTCCCGCCGGCCGCGGGGTCCCGGTCGTCGATGAGCCAGTGCCCGGTGTGGAGCACGCCGGTGGCGCCGCGCATGGTCCGCCACCGCGCGGTGGCCTGTGCCGCGTCGGCGGGCTTGCCGAAGATCTCGCCGTCGAGCTCGAGCATCGAGTCGCAGCCGAGGTAGAGCAGGTCGTCGCCGTCGGACTCCACCTGGTCCTCGACCACCCACTGGGCCTTGGCCTGCGCGAGGACGAGGACGGCGTCGGCGGGCTCGAGGGTGCCGAAGCGCGCGCGCGCGGCCGCGAGCACAGCCTCCTCGTCGACCTCGGAGGAGACGACGAGGGCATCGATGCCCGCCGCAGCGAGGGTCGCGCGTCGGGCGGGGGAGGCGGAGGCGAGCAGCAGTCGGGTCACGGCGAGCCAGCGTACCGGCGCGCCGTGCGCGGTAGCCGAAGGGTGCGCCGGCGGCGAGGAGGGCCGGCCGGCGGCGAGAAGGGCTCGGCGGAGAGAGGGCCGGCCGGCGGGAAGACCGGCCAGCGGGAAGAGGGGGTTCGCGGTTCAGAAGGGTGGGTCGTCGGGCTGGGGTTCGTGGAGCCAGGGCCGATCGGGTGGCGGCGGCTCGGGATTGACGTCGGTGGCCGGTCGCTTGTAGCGGTGTTTGGTGGGTGAGGTCCACCAGGTGTCGCCGGTGGTGGTGTCGAGGTCGGGGTGCCAGCCGCCGTAGGTCTTGGCCCGGTGATGGTGGCGACACAGCGAGTGCAGGTTCTCCGCGCAGGTCTGCCCGCCGAGGTCGGGGTGGTTGTGGTCGTAGGGGTCGCGGTGGTCCAGGTCGCACCGCCACGCCGGCATCCGGCACCCCACGAACGTGCACGTTGTGTCCCGGGCCAGGACGGTGCCGGTCAGGTCGGCGCCGGGCCGGTACCCGCGCGGCCCGATCCCGGTCACGCACCCGGTGGCGGGGTCGGTGAAGATCCGCCGCCACGTCGCGTCCGCCGCGATCGCCCGCACCAGATCCGCCGGGATCGGCCCGTACCCGGCCAACTCCCCGGGCACCTCATCCAACCCCAACAACGTCGTCGCAGCCGCGGTCACCTGCAGGTGCGGTCGACGACCGTGCTCGGTCTTCAAGACCCCGCCCGGCAGTGCGGTGGTGGGGGCGATGCCGGTGGTGAGGATGTCGGCGCAGAGGTCGGTCAGGGCGTCCGCGCGCCGCGCCGCCACCCCGCGCGGGTCGGCGGGGTCCGCGGACGCCGCGATGGCGTCGATCGCGGTGAACACGGTCATCGCGTCCTTGGCGGGTAGGTACGCGGTCAACCACGCCATCACCCCCGGCGCCGGGCTGACCCGCACATTCCTGTCGGCGGCGTCGCGGGCGCGCCGCTCGGCCACGGCGGCCGGGTTCACGGTCAGCTCGACCTTGCGCAGGCGCGCCTTCAACGCCGGCACCGTCAAACCCGCCGCGACCGGCAGCACCGCGTCCAGGACGGCGGCGGCCGCGTCGTCGTCCAGGTGCCCGACCCCGTCGACCAGGGCGGTGGCCTTGCGGTGATCGATCACCCCAACCGCCAACGCCTCATTCACCGCCGGCCACGCCGCCAGCGACGTCCCGAGACTGACCTTCGCCTCCGCCACCGACCGGGACATCACCAGCACCGACGCGACCTCATCACCCACGAACTCACCCAACCGCTGCGCATCCCGGCGCCGGGCCAGCTCGGCGATCATCTCGCCCTGCCGCGCCGCGGCGAGTGAGGTGACGCGTTCCCAGGCGGCGATCGCCTCGATCAACACCGCATCATGCACATCCGACGGGGACAGGCCCTCGAGCAGGTCCACCAACGGCGAGCCCGGCGCCTGCCCCATCAACGCGGCGGACAACGCGATTTGATCGATCGGCCCCGCGATGCAGGACCCCGCCGCTGCGGCCTGCGCCAACGCCGCCCCCGCCTCCGCAAACACCCGCCCGAGCAACAGCCCGAACGTCACATCCACCGAGGCGCCCGCGACCGCCAGCCCGGCCCCCGCCGGGGCCCCCGTTACCTCGTCATCGCTCGGTTCGAACATGTGTACAGACTAGGACGGACCACCCACACGCAGCCCACCCCGCAACTGACCTGTGCACGCACACACGCAGGCCCGGCCGCGGCGCCCCGTGGAATCAGTCATCTAGCGGCGCTCGGCGTCGTGAAGGCAGAGCGCGACCTGCACCCGGTTGCGTGCGTCGAGCTTGTCGAACAGCCGCCCGACGTGGGTCTTGACCGTCGGGACGCTGATGAAGAGCGTGGTGGCGATCTCCGCGTTCGACAAGCCCCGACCGATGGCCTCCGCGACCTCGCGCTCGCGCTCGGTCAAGGTCGCCAGGCGGGCGAGCGCGCGAGTGCTCGGCGCCACGGCCGGGCGCCGGGCGACGGCTGCGATGAGCTGGTCGGTGACCGACGGCGAGAGCATCGACCGGCCCGAGGCGACGAGGTGAACCGCGGCGATGAGCTCGTCGGGCGGGGTGTCCTTGAGGAGAAATCCGCTCGCGCCGAGCCGGAGTGCACTCAGAACGAGGTCGTCGGTGTCGAACGTCGTCAGGACGACGACCTTGAGCTCAGGGTTGGCGGCCCTAGCGGCTTCGGTGGCCGCGAGCCCGTCCTGACGGGGCATGCGGATGTCCATGAGGACGACGTCGGGTCGGGTACGGGAGAGGACCGCGACGGCCTCGATCCCGTCCCCCGCCTCGCCGACGATCTCGATCGAGCGGTCGCCACCGAGAATCAGCCGCAGTCCTGCGCGCACGAGCGCCTCGTCGTCCACGAGGACCACCCGAAGCGGATCGGGCGCGACCCGCGGATCGGGCTCGTCACGCGCGGCCCGCGGAGGGGTCGACGGCGACGTCACGTCGGCCACGGGAGCGACGCCCGGACGACGAAGCGGCTGTCCGCGCCGACGCCGTGGGCGAGGGTGCCGCCCGCGAGGCGAACCCGTTCCGAGAGGCCGATGAGGCCGAGCCCGGCACCCGGCGGTCGCGCCGTCCCACCCGTTCGCGGCTCCGTCGGCGGGAGCGGGTTGGTGATGACGAGCGTGAGCTCGGCGCCCGGGTGGCCCGCGACGTCGATCAGGACTTCCTGCCCCGGTGCGTGCTTGCGTGCGTTGGTCAGCGCCTCTTGGACCACCCGGTAGGCGTTCCGGCTGGTCCGTACCCCCAGACCAGCGATCTCGGCCGAGACCTGCGGGTCGACGTCGTACCGGACGCTCGTGCCCGCCGCGACGCTCTCGGCGACGAGGGCCGGCAGGTCGGCGAGCGTCGGCTGGGGGCGCGGCGGCCCGCTCTCGGCGTCGTCCTCGCGAAGGACGCCGAGCACATCTCGAAGCTCCGTCAGTGCGAGATGGGCGTTGTCCCGGATGATCTCGGCCGCTCCCGCCGTCTCGGCGCGGGTCAGGTCGTCGCGGAAGGCGAGGCCCCCGGCGTGCAGCGCGACCAGGGAGATGCGGTGCGCGAGGACGTCATGCATCTCGCGCGCGATGCGCGTGCGCTCGGTCGCGCGAGCCTGCTCGATCCGGGTGACCTGCTCGCGCTCGGCGGTCTCCGCCCGGTCCCGCAGCGTGGTGAGGAGCTCGCGCCGACCTCCGAGGTACAGCCCGATGAGGACGAGTGCGCCGTAGAGGCCGAGTCCGGTGAGCGCGAGCGCCCACCAGGGGTACTCCACAGCGGCCGGATTGACCAGCTCGTACAGCGCGGCCGACGCGGCGCTCGCACCGGCGACGACGGCGATCTCCGGCCAGCGGCGCCGCGTCGCGACCGAGATGATCGCGATGACCGCCGCCCCGACGGCGAGCACCGAGAAGCCGCTGAGCGCTCCGATCGCCACGGCCATCGGAACCGGGGCGGACCGCCGCAGCGGCAGGAGGCAGATCGCGACGATCCCCAGCACGAAGTCGAGGGCGACCAGGCCCCCCGCGAGTTCGGGATCCTCCGGCAGGATCGCGCCGAACGCGAGGAGGCCGACCAGTGCCGCCACCGCCACGCGCCAGGTCGTGCCCCACACAACGCGGCCCCGGCGCGTCGTCGGCGCCGTCATGAGTGGGGGAGCGATCGCTGCTGTCGTCATTCCCGCAGCCTAGGTTCGGCCGAACCCGGCGGGGATCGGCCGCAGGTCGCCATCGCTCTACGACCAAAGTTGCGGCCCACGGCCACGGCCCCGGCCACGGCGTCGCGGCGGCGGGTGGGCCGCCGCACGTGGCCCGCCCGCATAGCATTGTCACGACGCCGTGGGGTGTCGGCACAGCTGGACTCGGTGGAGATGAGGCGCGGGTGACGCAGGTGATCGATGAGCGTGGCGGCAGGCTGCACCGGCTGCGGCAGTCCGATGGCTGGATCTTCGGCACGATGCTGTTCTCGGCCTGCCTGAGCCTGCTCGCGTCGTTCGTCCTCTCGGTCGACGCGATCGAGCTCGCCCGCGACCCGTCCGCGAGCCTGTCGTGCGACATCAACTCGGTCATCAGCTGCGGTGCGGTCGGACTGTCCTGGCAGGCGAGCCTGCTCGGCTTCCCGAACGCGTTCCTCGGGCTGATCGCGGAGTCGGTCGTCATCACCGTCGCGGTGGCGAGCCTCGGCGGGGTGCGCTTCCCGCGCTGGTTCATGTTCTCCGCGCAGGTCGTCTACACGATCGGCCTGCTCTTCGCCTACTGGCTGTTCGCCCAGTCGATGCTCGTGATCAACGCGCTGTGCCCGTGGTGCCTGCTCATCACGCTCTCGACCACGCTCGTGTTCTCGACCTTGACGCACTTCAACGTGCGCGAGGACAACCTGTACCTGCCGCGCGGGCTCCAGCGCCGCGCCGCGGAGTTCGTCCGCAGCGACAGCGACCTGTTCGTCGTCGCCACCTGGCTCGTGCTGCTCGTGGCCCTGATCCTCGCGAAGTACGGCGCCGCGATCTTCGGCTGACGCTCAGGCGAGCGCGGCCCGCAGCACGTCGAGGCCGACCGAGCCGAGGCCCAGCGCGCGGGCGTGGAACGCGCGCAGGTCGAAGTCCTCGCCACGCGCGGCGGCCGCGGCCGCCGCGTCGTCGCGGGCCCGCTCCCACAGCCGCTGGCCGATCTTGTAGGACGGGGCCTGGCCCGGCCAGCCGAGGTAGCGGTTGAACTCGAACCGGACGAACGGCTCGGGCATGTTCATGTTCGCGCGCAGGAACTCCCAGCCCTTGTCGGCGTCCCACGTCCCGCCGCCCCAGCGCTCGGGGGCCGGCAGCCCGAGGTGGACGCCGAGGTCGAACACCACGCGGGCGGCGCGCATCCGCTGCCCGTCGAGCATGCCGAGCCGGTCGCCCAGGTCATCCAGGAAGCCGAGGTCGCCCATCAGCCGCTCGGCGTAGAGCGCCCAGCCCTCGCCGTGGCCCGAGACCCAGCACGCGAGCCGGCGCCAGCGGTTCAGCGTCGCGCGGTCGAATACCGCTTGCCCGCACTGCAGGTGGTGTCCGGGGACGCCCTCGTGGAACACGGTGGTCTTCTCGCGCCAGGTGCTGAACTCGGTGACCTCGGGCGGGACGGACCACCACATGCGGCCGGGGCGCGAGAAGTCGTCGCTCGGCGCCGTGTAGTAGATGCCGCCCTGCTGGGTCGGCGCGATCAGGCACTCGAGCGCGCGCACCGGGGCCGGGATGTCGAACTGCGTGCCGTCGAGGGCCGCGATCGCGGCGTCGGACGTCGCCTGCATCCATGCGCGCAGCGCATCGGTGCCGTGCAGCGTGCGGCCGGGGTCGGCGTCGAGCACCGCGATGGCCAGCCGGACGACATCGCCGTCGCCGGTGGCGCCGTCGCCGACATCGCCGTCGGCGGCGAGGCCCAGGATCTGTTCGGCGACGGCCTCCTGCTCGGCGACCACCCGCGCGAGCTCCTCGAGCCCCCAGGCGTACGTCTCGTCGAGGTCGACGGCGGCGCCCAGGAAGTAGCGCGACCACAGCGCGTACCGCTCGCGGCCGGCGGCGTCGGCCGCCGGGGCCTGCGGCGCGAGCTCCTCGCGCAGGAAGCGCGCGAGCTCGCGGTACGCCGACCGCGCCGCCTCGGCGCCCCGCGCAAGGTCGGCGCGCACGCGCTCGGCCACCGGCGAGTTGGCGAGCGCCTCCTCGACGTCCGCACCGGAGCTGAACGCGGTGAAGAACGACGTCTCGGCGTCCGCCTGCTCCTGCGCCTGGGCCGCCGCCTCGTCGACCTGCCGGGCCGCGGCGACGAGGCCGCGCGCCGCGCCGGCGGCGAGCGACTGCGTGTAGCCCTCGACGGCGCTCGGCAGCGCGTTCATGCGCGCGGCGATGTTCTCCCACGCCGCGACCGTGTCCGTGGGCATGAGATCGAACGTGTCGCGGAGCACCTGCACCGGCGAGGCGATGTTGTTCAGGCTCGCGAGCCACTCGCCGGCGTCGTCGAGCTCCAGGTCGAGCCCGATGCGCTCGCGCATCGCGGCGGCCGTCACCGCGTCGACGGCGTCGGTCGGCGCCTGGGCGGCGAGCTCGACGAGGACGGCGCGCGCGGCATCGGCCCGGGCCGCCAGGCCCGCGGGGGAGAAGACGGTCATCGCGCCGTCGAAGCCGGCGATGCCCATGGCGGTTGCGGCGAGCGGGTCGAGGCGCGCAATCGTGTCGACATACCGGTCGGCGATCTCGTCGATCGGGCTCGCGGCGCGGACGACGGAAGCGCTCAGATCTGTCATCCCCCGGACGTTACCCGCGCGAGGTCGCCGCTGGTGGGAGCTGCACAGCGGGCGCCGCGGCGGTTCGTGCCGTCAGGGGTGCAGGCTCCAGCGCCACGTGTCGGGGCCGGGCGCGGCGCCGGCGCCCGGGCGCATCGTGCGGGTGCGGTCGGACCAGGCGCCGACGCCGGGCGCCGGGCCGTCGTCGTGCTGCTCGCCGGAGACCGCGACCAGCCCGGCGACCAGGGCCGCGAGCTCGAGGTCGTCCGGCTCGCCGCGGACCACCTGCACGCGGGCCGGCTCGACGCGGTCCGGCTCGGTGCCGGTGCCGCTGCCGTCGCCCGGGTCGCCCGCCCGGTCGGTCACGCCTCGTCCTCGCCGTCGTCGCCGAAGCCGTCGAAGTCGGCCGGCTCGCCGCGCGCGGTCGCCCACTCGACGACGTCGAAGCCCGCGTCCACGAGCCGGACCACGAGGTCCTCGCCGCCCTGGTCGAGCAGGTCGAGCACGGAGTCCATCGTCACGTCGCTCGCGCCAGCCGGGGGGCCGACGACGAAGCCGAGGTGGAACACCTCGGTCGTGTCGGCCGGCGGCGGCGCGTCCAGGTGGCCGACCTCGTGCTCGTGGTCGGTCTCGTCCCACGCCATCGAGGTCAGGTCGGCATGCAGGCCGAGGCGCTCGTGCACGAGGTCGTACAGCTCGGCGTTCAGCGTGCCGACCCGCGCCTCGAGCGCGAGCACCCGCGGGTCCTCGTCGGCCTCGTGCGAGCCGAACTCGGCGCGGACGCCGACGGCCGTGCCGAGGTACTCGTGCAGCGCGGCCGCGAGCGCGTCGACCACCGCGTGCAGCGGCGCCGCGTCGACCGGGCCGAGCGGCTCGTCCGCGTGGGCCGCGCCCGAGGTGTCGTGGCTGTGGTCGCTCACAGCGGGATGTTCCCGTGCTTCTTGGCGGGCATGCTTGCCCGTTTGGTGCGCAGGGCCTGCAGGGCGCGCACGATCTGCACGCGCGTCGTCGACGGCTCGATGACGGCGTCGACGTAGCCGCGGTCGGCGGCGTCCCAGGGGTTCACGATGGCGTCCTCGTACGCGTTCGTCAGCCGCTCGCGCTCGGCCTCGACGTCGCCGCCCGCGGCGGCGACCGTGGCGAGCGCGCGGCGCTGCAGGATGTTCACGGCGCCGCCCGCGCCCATGACCGCGATCTGCGCCGTCGGCCAGGCGAGGTTCACGTCGGCGCCCAGCTGCTTGGACCCCATCACGATGTACGCGCCGCCGTAGGCCTTGCGCGTGATCACGGTCACGAGCGGCACCGTCGCCTCGGCGTAGGCGTAGATGAGCTTGGCGCCGCGCCGGATGATCCCATTCCACTCCTGCTCGGCGCCGGGCAGGAAGCCCGGCACGTCGACGAACGTCAGCACGGGCAGGTTGAACGCGTCGCACGTGCGCACGAACCGGGCGGCCTTCTCAGCCGCGTTGATGTCGAGCGTCCCGGCCATGTGCATCGGCTGGTTCGCGACGATCCCGACGGGGTGGCCCTCGACGTGGCCGAAGCCGATCAGCACGTTGCGCGCGTACAGCGGCTGGACCTCGAGGAACACGCTCTCGTCGAGGACGTGCTCGACCGCCGTGCGCATGTCGTAGGGCTGCGAGTCGGAGTCCGGCACGAGCGTGTCGAGCTCGAGGTCGGCGTCGGTCACCTCGAGCGGCGCGTCGCTGCCCGCGAACACGGGCGGGTCCGTGAGGTTGTTCGACGGCAGGTAGGACAGCAGGGACTTCACGTAGTCGAGCGCGTCGTCCTCGTCCGCCGCGAGGTAGTGCGCGACGCCGGAGCGCTCGTTGTGCGTGTGCGCCCCCCCGAGCTCCTCGAGGCCGACCTCCTCGCCCGTGACCGCGCGGATGACGTCCGGGCCGGTGATGAACATGTTCGACGTGCCGTCGGCCATCACGATGAAGTCGGTCAGCGCGGGGGAGTACACCGCGCCGCCCGCGCTCGGGCCGAGGATGAGCGAGATCTGCGGGATGACGCCCGATGCCGCGACGTTGCGGCGGAAGATCTCCGCGAACTGCGTCAGGGCCGCGACGCCCTCCTGGATGCGCGCGCCCCCTCCGTCGGCGATCCCGATCAGCGGCACCCCGGTCCGCAGCGCGAGGTCCATGACCTTCGTGATCTTCTGGCCGTGCACCTCGCCGAGCGAGCCGCCGAAGACGGTGAAGTCCTGGGAGTAGATGCACACCTGGCGGCCGTCGATCGTGCCGTGCCCGACGACGACGCCGTCGCCTGGGATCCGCTTCTTCTCGAGCCCGAAGTTGGTCGACCGGTGCCGCGCGAACGCGTCGAGCTCGACGAAGGAGTCCTCGTCGAGCAGGACCGCGATCCGCTCGCGCGCCGTCTTCTTGCCGCGCGGATGCTGCTTGGCGGCCGCGCCCTCCTCCGGGTCGACGGTCACCGCGCGGTCTCGCGCGCGCAGGTCGGCGAGCTTGGCGGCCGTGCCGGTACCCGGGTCGTCAGTTGCGTCAGTCACCCGGCGAGCCTAGTTGCCAGGCCCCGCCGCGCCCCGCACCCCACCCCGCACCCCACCCCGCACCCCACCCCGCGTCCGCCCCGACCCCGCCCCGGATCCGCCGAGGCCGGTCCTTCGCAGAACCGCGGTGGGGGCGCGAGGATGGGGGGATGGACGATGGGGCGATGGCGGCGGACGAGGCAGCGGGTGCAGCGGCGGACGAGCGGGCGGACCCGGGGAGCGGGGCTCGGAGCGGGTTGCGGGCGTCCGTGCTGCGCGAGCTGTTGCTCGAGCCAGCCGGGCCGCTCGGGCGGGTCGAGGTCGTCCCGCGGATCGGCTCGACGAACGCCGAGCTCGCGCGCGCGTTCGCCGCCGACCCGGCGGCGTGGCCGGGCGTCGGCCTGCTCGTCGCGGACCACCAGGAGGATGGCCGCGGGCGCGCCGGGCACGCCTGGGTGACCCCCGCCGGCGCCGCGCTCACGCTCTCGATCTCCGTCCGGGTGAGCATGCCGCCCGACGCGCTCGGCTGGCTCCCGCTGCTCACGGGCCTCGGGGCGGTGCACGCGCTGCGCGCGACGACGGGCGTGCAGGCGACCCTGAAGTGGCCGAACGACGTGCTCGTGCCCGCGCCCGACGGGACGGACCTGGCGGGCTGGGGGAGTCGGCGCAAGGTCGGCGGCATCCTGTGCGAGCTCGTGCACACCCCGGCCGGGCCCGTGGCGGTCCTGGGCATCGGCGTGAACGTCTCCCAGACGGCGGCCGAGCTGCCCGTGCCGAGCGCGATCTCCCTCGCCGGGGCGGGGGCCCGCGACCTGGACCGTGAGGTGCTGCTGGTCGCGCTGGTGACCGCGCTCGCCGAGCTGCAGGGGCGGTGGCACGCGGCGGGGTCCGACGCGCTCGCGTCGGGTCTCGCGGACGAGGTCGAGTCCGTGTGCGCCACCCTCGGCCGGCGCGTGCACGTCGCGCTGCCCGGCGGGCAGGAGCTGGTCGGCCGCGCCACCGGGCTCACCCGCGACGGCGCGCTCGCCGTCCGCGACGACGCCGGGACCGAGCACGTGGTGCTCGCGGGCGACGTGCTGCACCTGCGCGAGCACTCCGCCGTCTGACCGCCGGCTGTCTGACTGCCCGCCGTCTGACCGCCCGCCGTCCGGCCGCCGCGGTCGGCGGCCGCCGGACGCGGGCTAGCCTGGGGTGATGCAGCACACAGCCGTTGGACCGGGCCAGGAGCCTGCGGCGGTGGACTCGACCGTCGGCGGGCTCGACGCGTTGCTGCTCGGCGGCGCTCGGACGCTCACGCTCCGGGACCTCGCCGAGCGGTCCGGGCCCGACGTCGACGTCGAGGACGCGCGGGTGTTCTGGTCGACGCTCGGCCTGCCGCACGCCGACCCGGACGACCCGGTGTTCACCGAGGACGACGCCGCCGCGATCATGCGCGTCGCCGCGCTGATCCGGTCGGGCGAGATGAACCGGCGGACCGCCGTGACCCTGACCCGCGCGCTCGGGCACACGTCCGAGCGCCTCGTGCTCTGGCAGGTCGAGGCCCTCGTCGAGGACGCCGCGGCGCGCTACCAGCTCGACGACACGAGCGCGCGCCTGGTCGTGCTCGACCGCCTCGCGCAGACCGGCCCGCTGCTCGAGGCCCAGCTCGTCCACTCCTGGCGCCGGCACCTCGCGGCCATGGCCGGCCGGATCGCCGCAGAGTTCGGCGAGGTCGGCGCCGTCGACCACCCGGACCCCACGGCGCTGCCGCTCGCGCGCGCGGTCGGGTTCGCCGACATGGTCTCGTTCACGCGCCGCACCGCCGGCCTCGGCCCGACGGACCTGTCGGCGTTCGTGCAACGGTTCGAGACGATCGCGCGGGACGTGGTCACCGAGGCGGGCGGGCGGGTGGTCAAGACGATCGGGGACGCCGTGCTGTTCATCGCCGACGACGTCGCGACCGGCGCCGACGTGGCGCTCGGCCTCGCGCGCGTGCTGGGCACGGAACTGGACGTGGCGGCCGAGCGCACCGCGGGCGGGCTCGCGGAGGGCGCGCGCGGGGTCACCCCCGTGCGGGTCGGCTTCGTGCAGGGCCGCGTGCTCTCGCGGTTCGGCGACGTGTTCGGGGCGTCGGTGAACCTCGCCGCCCGCCTGACGGACATCGCCGAGCCGAGCACGGTCCTCACGGACGAGACGACCGCGGCGCTCCTCGCAGCGTCGGGCCGGTTCCGGCTCGCGCCGCAGCCGGTCCGCGACCTCGCCGGCCTCGGGGCGATCTCCCCGGTCCGGGTCGAGTCGATCGACTGACGGTCGCCCGCGTCACAGCGGCAGGATCAGCTCCGGGCCGTTCGTGCCGACCGTGTTGACGGCCGTCGAGACCGGGGTCAGCTCAAGGCGGGGTGCGTTCGAGGCGAGCTGCGCGGCCGCCTCCTCGGCGCCGACCGCCGGGTCCAGCCAGGCGTCCCAGCGGTCCGGGAGCAGCATCACCGGTTGCCGGTCGTGGACGCGGCCCATCTCGTCCACCGCCGTCGTGGTGATGATCGTCGCGGTCACGAGCCAGCGCGACGGATCGTCGGCGGCCTTGGCGGGGTCGGTCCAGAACTCGTACAGGCCGGCCAGCGCGAGCGACCCGCCGTCGCCCGGATGGAGATAGATCGGCTGCTTGCGGGCCCGCGGCCCGGCGCCCGGCTCCGGCGGCAGCCACTCGTAGTACCCGTCGGCGGGCACCAGCGCGCGCCGGCTCGCGGCGGCGCGCCGGAACGCCGGCTTGGTGAGCACCGTCTCCATGCGCGCGTTGATCATCTTGGCGCCGATCGACCGGTCCTTCGCCCAGGACGGCACGAGCCCCCAGCGAGCGGCGCGCAGGGTGCGCTGGATCGCCCCGTGGGAGCCGTCGGCCAGCCGCTCCGGCCGCTCGACGATGATCCGGATCGGGTCGGTCGGGGCGACATTCCACGACGCGGGCAGCAGCCGGACGTCGTCGGCGATGGACGCGAGCGCGAACTCGTCCGCCAGATCCTGGGCCTCGCGGAACGAGGCGTAGCGACCGCACATGGCACCAGCGTGCCGTATGGGTCCGACGTGCGCTGCCCGGCGTCGGCGGCGCGCACGCGAACGGATGAGAGAATCGTCGCGATGGAAAACGGCGGCCCCCTCAGTCCCCCCGCCCCTCGCTCGACCGGCAAGTACATCCTGCTGCTCGGCCTCATGTGCGCCCTGCCGGCGGTGACCAGCGACATCTACGTGCCCTCGCTGCCCGACGTGGCGCGGGACCTCGCCACGTCGACCACCGCCGTCCAGCTGACCATGACCGGCGTCCTCGTCGGCGGCGCGTTCGGCCAGCTCGTCGTCGGACCGCTCTCCGACCGGCTCGGGCGCCGGCTCCCCGTGCTGATCGGGGTCGCGATGCACGTGCTGATCTCGCTCCTGTGCGCCGTCGCGCCCGGCATCGGCTGGCTGATCACGCTGCGGTTCCTGCAGGGGTTCTTCAACGCGTCGGCGACCGTGGTCGCGCTCGCGGTCATCCGGGACCGGTTCGTGGGCGCCGACGCGTCCCGCCTGCTGTCCCGGCTCATGCTCGTGATCGGCGCCGCGCCGATGTTCGCGCCCTCGCTCGGCGGGGTCATCGCGGGCCAGTTCGGCTGGCGCGGGGTGTTCGTCGGGCTCGCGCTGTTCGGCGCCGTGCTCTGGGTCGTGGTCTGGCGGCGGCTGCCCGAGACGCTGCACCCGGAGTTCCGCCGCGAGGCCGGCCTCGGCCCGGCGCTGCGCGGCTACCGCGAGCTGCTGCGCGATCGGCACTTCGTCGCCGTCGCGGTGCTGCCGGGACTCGGGATGGGCCTGCTGATCAGCTACGTCGTCGGCTCGCCGTTCGTGCTGCGCGAGGGCTACGGGCTGTCGGCCAACCAGTTCGCGCTGCTGTTCGCGGTCAACGGCATCGCGCTCGTCGGCGGTGCGCAGATCAACGCCGCGCTCGTGCGTCGGATCGCGCCGATCCGCATCCTGCGCGTCGCGCTCCCGGCCTCGCTCACGATGTCCGTCGTGCTGCTCGCGATCGCGCTCACGGGCTTCGGCGGGCTGTTCGGCCTGCTGGTCGCCCTGTGGCTGCTGCTGCTCCTGGTGAACTTCGTCCCGCCGAACGCCTCAGCGATCGCCCTCAACCGGTACGGCGCGATGGCGGGCACGGCGGCCGCGTTCCTCGGCTCGATGCAGACCGGCATCGCCGGCGTGGTGAGCCCGCTGGTCGGAGTCCTCGGCGGCGACGCGCGCGCGATGTGCCTGGTCATGGTCGGGTGCGCTGCGACGGCGCTCGCGGTGCTCGCGCTCGCGACCCCGGCGTACCGGCGCGGCGGCTGGCACAGCCTGTAGCCCTGCGCCGGGCGTGCCGGCTCAGGTGTCGTGCAGCCAGGGCGTGAAGCAGACCCCCACGATCATCCCGTCCGGCGTCTGCAGCCGCGCGATGATCTGGTGCCACGGCTCGGTTCGGGTCGGGTGCAGCAGCCGGTAGCCCTTCGCGACGAGCTCGCTGGCCGCCGCCTCGACGTCGTCGACCTCGAACTCGACGCTCGCCTGCGGGACGGGGTGGTCCTGCGGCCACTGGTCGAGGCCGAAGCAGGCCTGCGCCGCCTCGGCGAGCGGCCAGACCCCGAAGTGCTTCGCCCCGGGGATCTCCTCGGAGAACACGTACTGCGAGTCCTCCTCGGCGGTCACGGCGGAGCGCAGGGGCAGGCCGATCGCGTCGCGGAACAGGCGGCGGTCCGCGGTCGGGTGGTTGCTCACGACGGTGAAGCTTGCGATGAATCGGACGTCCATGGTCGCCACCCTAGGGCGGCTCGGCGGCCGCGCCCGCCTATCGAGCCGCGAGTTCCGCCAACCGGATGACGGCCTCGCGCAGCACCGACTCGCGCTTGACGAACGTGAACCGGACCGCCGACCGCAGCGCCGCGTCGGCGGCGGAGCCCGCGCGCGTGAACGCGCTCACCGGCACGCCCACCACGCCCGCGAGCTCGGGGAGCCGACGGCAGAGCTCTGCGCCGTCGTCGAAGCCGAGCGGCGCGCCGTCGGCGACGACGAAGTACGTGCCCTGCGGCCGGATGACGTCGAAGCCCGCGCGCTCGAGCCCTGCGCACAGCAAGTCGCGCCGGCCCGCGAGTGAGGCGGCGAGGTCGACGACCCACGCCGAGGCGGCGGCGTCGGTCAGTGCGGTCGCGACCGCGGGCTGGAACGGCGCGCCGGACACGTAGGTGAGGAACTGCTTGACCGTGCGGACGGCCTCGACGAGGGCCGCGGGGCCGGCGACCCAGCCGATCTTCCAGCCGGTGAACGAGAAGGACTTGCCCACGGACGAGATCGTCAGCGTGCGGGCGGCCATCCCGGGCAGCGTCGCCACGGGGATGTGCTCCGCGCCGTCGTAGACGAGGTGCTCGTAGACCTCGTCGGTGATGACGATCGCGTCGTGGGCCGTGGCGAGCTGGGCGATCAGGGTCAGCTCGGCCCGCGTCAGGACGGTGCCGGTCGGGTTGTGCGGAGAGTTCAGCAGCACGATGCGGGTCCGGTCGGTGAAGGCCAGGCGCAGCGCCGCGGGGTCGAGCCGGAAGCCGGCCGGGCCGCGGACGAGGGGAGCGGTCGTGTGGGCCGCTCCCGCGAGCGCGATGACGGCGGCGTACGAGTCGTAGAACGGCTCGAGCGTGAGGACCTCGTCGCCGGGGCCGGCGAGGGCGAGCACCGCGGCGGCGAGCGCCTCGGTCGCGCCCGTCGTGATGAGCACCTCGGTCTCGGGATCGACCTCGAGCCGGTAGTGGCGGCGCTGGTGGGTCGCCACCGCCGCGCGCAGCGCGGGGATGCCGGCGCCCGGCGGGTACTGGTTGTGGCCGGCCTCGATCGCCGCCATCGCGGCGCGCTTGATGGCCTCCGGGCCGTCGACGTCAGGGAAGCCCTGGCCGAGGTTGATCGCCCCGGTGCTCGCCGCGAGTGCCGACATCTCGGCGAAGATCGTGGGCCGCGTGCCGCCGTCGGGCGCGAGCAGGCCGGTCGCCCGCAGGACGTCGCGCCAGCGCCCGGCCGTGCTCACGGGGCGCCCGTCGGCGGGGGAGGGGGCGCCCGGGAGGGTGCCGGGTTGGGCTGGCTCGGTCGTCGGCGTCACCCGGTGAGGCTACGCGGGCGGCGCCGCAGGCCGTCGGAGCGGGCTGGTGGAGCGGGCTGGTGGAGCGGGCAGTCGGTGCAGCGTCAGCCGAGGCCGACGGCGCCCGCGAACCCGCCGAGCAGCAGGAGCCCGAGCGACCCCCAGGCGGCGACGGTAAACCATGCGGGCGCATGCGCCCTGCGCTGGCCCTGCCGTGCGCCGTTGATGGTCATGTCTGTGAGATCGGCTCAGGCCGCAGTCATGACATGGGTTTCGAGGGCGAACTTGAGCGTTCACCCGTTCGGAGTAGTTGCGCTCGCAATTATCGGGACCAAGGGCCCAGGCGGTCGGGCCGGTCGGTCGATCCGGTCAGCCCTGCGTCGCGTCGAGCTGCGCGCTCAGGTCGTCGATCTGGGCGGACAGCGCCTCGAGCGCGGTCTTCGTGACGCCGTCGACGGATGCCGCCGCGGAGTCGAGCTGGGCTTGGGCGTCGGCGAGTGATGCCTCGGCCTCGGCGACCGCGGCGCTCGCCGAGCTCCCGTCGGCGCTCGCCTCGTCGATCGCCGTCGTCGCCGAGCCGATTGCGGCCGACGACGCGGCGATCGCGTCCTCGACGGCGGCGCGTGCCTCGGGGGTCACATCCTCGAGCTGGGTGCGGGCGTCGTCGATGGCGGTCTGGGCCTGCTCGGCGCTCTCCTTCGCGCCCTCGACGGCGGAGGAGAGCGACGCGCTGAGCTCGCCGAGATCGGGCGTCGAGCCGTCCGAGCAGCCAGCCAGCGCGAGGGTCGCGACGACGGCGGCGGTGGCGGTGATCGTCCGGGTACGGGTCGTTCGCACGGGGGCCTCCTGAAGGTGGGAAACCCCCATTGTGCCCGGCGTCGTCGCGCGGCGAGGCCCGGCCGCCAAGGTCAGGGCGGCACGGCCGGGCCTCCGAGGCGCAGCCGCCGAGGTCAGGCCGGCGTGGCGAGCTCGGGGACCGCGTCGGCCCGCGCGCGCCGCTCCCGCACGTCCGCGACCGACGTGCCGTAGTACGCCGCGGCCATGAGGTCCTTCATGTCCGCCCGCATCGGCATCCGCGGGTTGGCGGGCGCGCACTGGTCCTCGTAGGAGCCCATGGCGAGCTCGTCGAGCCGCCCCATGAAGTCGGCCTCGGCGACGCCCCACGCCGCGAACGACGCCGGGATGCCGACCTTCGAGCGCAGCGACTCGAGCGCGAGCGCGTAGGACTCGACGCCCTCGGCGGGGGTCTGCGCCGGCAGCCCGAGCATCGCCGCGATCTGCTGGAAGCGCTCGGGGGCCACGTAGCTCTCGTACTTCGGCCAGCTCGTGAGCTTCGACGGGACGGTGCCGTTGTACCGCACCACGTGCGGGAGCAGCACGGCGTTGGTCCGCCCGTGCACGAGCTTGAACGTCGAACCGAGCGTGTGCGCCATCGCGTGCACGATGCCGAGGAACGCGTTCCCGAACGCCATCCCCGCGATCGTGCCGGCGTTGTGCATCTTCTCGCGCGCGTCCGATGTCTCGGGCTCCCCGGGCGCGCCGTTGACGCTGACCGCGAGGTTCTCGAAGATCAGCCGGATCGCCTGCAGCGCCATGCCGTCCGTGAAGTCGTTCGCGTACACGGACACGTAGGCCTCGGTCGCGTGCGTCAGCGCGTCGAAGCCCGAGTCGGCCGCGAGCGAGCTCGGCATCATCGCGGTCAGCACCGGGTCGATGATCGCGACCGTCGGGGTGAGGGCGTAGTCGGCGAGCGGGTACTTGTGGCCCGTCGCGGTGTCGGTGATCACCGCGAACGGCGTCACCTCGGCGCCGGTGCCCGAGGTCGTTGGGATGCACACGAGGCTCGCGAGCGCGCCCAGCGTCGGGAACCGGAACGCGCGCTTGCGCACGTCGAAGAACTTCTGCTTGAGGTCCGAGAAGTTGATCTCCGGGTGCTCGTAGAGCAGCCACATGACCTTCGCCGCGTCCATCGGCGAGCCGCCGCCGAGCGCGATGATCGTGTCGGGCGCGAAGGCGCGCATCTGCGCCGCGCCCTTCTGCACGGTCGTGACGCTCGGCTCGGGCTCGACGTTGTCGATGATCTGCAGCGAGATCTTGTCGGGGCGGCGACCGAGCACGTCCAGCACCTTGTCGACGAAGCCGAGTCGCGTCATCGTCGTGTCCGTCACGATGGTCACCCGGGTGACGTCCTCCATGTCGGCGAGGTAGCGGATGGCGTTCGGCTCGAAGTACGTCTTCGCGGGGACCTTGAACCACTGCAAGTTGTTGTTCCTCCGGCCGATCCGCTTGATGTTCACGAGGTTGATCGCCGACACGTTGTTCGACACCGAATTGCGGCCGTACGAGCCGCAGCCGAGCGTGAGGGAGGGGATGAACGCGTTGTAGATGTCCCCGATGCCGCCGAGCGACGACGGCGCGTCGCGAATGATCCGGATGGCCTTGACGCGCGTGCCGAACTCCTCGGCGAGCGCGTCGTTGCGGGTGTGGATCGCGGCGCTGTGGCCCAGCCCGTCGAACTCCACCATCTGCTCCGCGAGCCGGATGCCCTGCTCGGTCGAGGTCGCGCGCAGCACCGCGAGCACGGGGGTGAGCTTCTCGCGGGTCATCGGCTCGACCGGCCCGACCTCGCCCACCTCGACCAGGAGGATGGACGTGTCGGCGGGGATCGTGAAGCCGGCCTGCGCGGCGATCCAGGTGGGGCTCTGGCCGACGACGGCGGCGTTGAGCTTCGCGCCCGCGCAGTTCTTGTCGTGCGCAGCGACCCCGAAGATGAACTTCTCGAGCAGCGCCTTCTCCTTCTTGCTCACGCGGTAGGCGTGCAGCACGGCGAACTCGGCCATCGCGGCGTCGTAGATCTCGTCGTCAAGGATGACGGCCTGCTCGGACGCGCAGATCATGCCGTTGTCGAAAGCCTTCGACAGGACGACGTCGTTGACGGCGCGCTTCAGCTTCGCGGTCTTCTCGATGTAGGCGGGCACGTTCCCGGCGCCGACGCCGAGCGCGGGCTTGCCGCACGAGTACGCGGCGCTGACCATCGCGTTGCCGCCGGTCGCCAGGATGAGGGCGACGCCCGGGTGGTGCATCAGCTCGTTCGTCGCCTCGATCGAGGGCGCCTCGATCCACTGGATGCAGTTCTCGGGGGCGCCCGCCGCGATCGCAGCGTCGCGCACGACGGTCGCCGCGGCGACCGACGACTGCTGGGCGGCCGGGTGGAACCCGAAGATGATCGGGTTGCGCGTCTTGAGCGCGATCAGGGACTTGAAGATCGCGGTCGAGGTGCCGTTGGTCACCGGCGTGATGCCGGCGACGACGCCGACGGGCTCGGCGATCTCGATGATGCCCGTGAGCTCGTCGCGGCTGATGACGCCGACGGTCTTGAGGTCCGCCATCGAGTGCGTGACGTGCTCGCACGCGAAGATGTTCTTGACCGCCTTGTCCTCGAAGACCCCGCGCTTGGTCTCGGCGACGGCGAGGTCGGCCAGCAGCCCGTGCTTGTCGAGCGCCGCGACGGCGGCCTTCTTGACGATGTGGTCGATCTCGGCCTGGTCGAACCTCGCGTATTCGGCGAGCGCCTTGGTCGCTGCGGCGACGAGGGCATCGATTGTCGACGGTGTTGTCACGGGTGCTCCCGGGGTGGGTGGTGGCAGGGGACAGATCGCCTTTGACCTCGACACCAAAATACGAGGAACGGTCGCCGGTCTCGTGCGCCGAAAGTCCTAAACCTCCCAGTTCGACAATCCCGCCGGTCGTCGGGCGCCTCGCGGTGGGGCGGGTGCGGATTCATCCCAGGTTAAGGTCGGGCCTGCCCCGCCTGCCCTGCCCGCCCCGCCTGCGTCGACGGCGCCGGCGCCGGGCCCGCGAACCCCGGGCCCGCGAACTCTCGTCAGGAAGGCCCCGATGGTCGCGTTCGGCCGACCCCAGCCGTGGCACGGACGAGGGATCGCGCTCCTCGGGATCCTGCTCGTCGGGCTCAACCTCCGGATCGCCGTCGGCGCCGTCTCGCCGATCCTGGACGTCGTGCGGGTCGACCTGGCCCTCACCGGCGTCCAGGCCGGCGTGCTCGGCACGATCCCGGTCGCGTCGTTCGCGCTCTTCGGCTCGCTCGCGCCGCTGCTCGCGCGCCGGTTCGGGCTCGAACCGACGCTGGTCGCCGCCATGGTGGCGTCCGCGGGCGGCGAGATCGTGCGCTCGAGCGTCGCGACGCCGTCGGCCTTCCTCGTCTGGACCGTGATCGCGCTCGCGGGCATGGGGATGGGCAACGTGCTGCTGCCACCGCTCGTGAAGCGGTACTTCGCGGACCGGATCGGTGCCGTCACCTCGATGTACTCGGTGGCCATGTGCTTCAGCACCACCCTGCCGGCGCTGCTGGCCGTGCCGATCGCCCGGGAGTACGGCTGGCGCGTGACGCTCGCGTCCTGGTCGGTGATCGGGCTCGTCGCCGCCGTGCCGTGGGTCGTGGTGATCGCACGGTCGGCGCGGCTGCGGGCCGAGCTGGGCGGCCTCTGGCGGGGCTCGGCGCGGCGCGAGCCCGGGCGGCCGGGGTCCGCGCGCGCTCGCGGCCGGGTGTGGCGCAGCCCGCTCGCGTGGTCGCTCGCGGGCCTGTTCGGGTTGAACTCGCTCAACGTCTACGCGATGTTCGCCTGGCTCCCGCAGATCCTCGGCGACGCCGGGATCAGCGCGGAGCACGCGGGGCAGTGGCTCGCCCTGTTCGGCATTCTCGCCCTACCGGGATCGTTCGTGGTCCCGTCGCTGGCGGCCCGGATGAACAGCCCGTTCTCGCTCGTGGTGGTGTTCGGCGCCTGCTTCGTCAGCGGGTACGCCGGGCTGATGCTCGCGCCGACGCACGGGACGCTCGCGTGGATCGTGCTGCTCGGCGTCGCGCCGAGTGCGTTTCCGCTGGTCATCACGCTGCTGAACCTGCGGACGCGGACTCAGCGCGGCGGCGTCGCGCTGTCGGGGTTCGTCCAGGGCGTCGGCTACGGCCTGGCCGGCCTCGGTCCGGTCGTGGTCGGCGTCCTCTACGTCGCGACGGGCGGCTGGGCGGCGGCGATCGCGTTCCTGCTGGCGACGGTGGTGCTCATGGTGCTCGCCGGCGCGATCGCGTGCCGGCCGATCATGCTCGAGGACAGCTGGACCTGACGACCCGTGCTGGCGACGTGCCGACCGGTGCCGACACGTGCCGACTCGTGCCGTGCCGACGCGTGCTGTGCCGACGCGTGCCGCTACGGCGTCCTCGCCTCGTGTTCTCGGTGACCGGCCCGGTCGGAGGCCTGGCGCCGCGCGCCGAGCGAACCGCAGCGACGCGCGGGGGACAGGAGGGGCTGGTGGGGCCTGTGGGATGGTTCGAGCGTCACGGTGGTGCACTCGGGCAACTCGCGCGTCGGTGAGGTTCGCCGTCCGCGCGGAGCATGGTGCGGATGTGACTGGTGGGGCCTGTGTGGATTGCCGGGAGCCACACCTCTGCGGTTCTGTCACCTGCTCCGCGCGGAAGCACTCGGCAAGCACTCGAACGCACCCGGCAAGCACTGGGACGCACGCGGACAAGCACTCCGCCGCAATCGGACAATCACGCGCGCGCACATGCACGCCAACGGGCGACCGGCGAGGGCCGGGTCGAGCCGCGCCACCGGGGGAATGTCGCGGGCACGACGCGGGCACGGCCGGAATTCACGCAGACAAGCAGGGTGCCCGCGAAAGGATTCGAACCTTCGACCTTCCGCTCCGGAGGCGGACGCTCTATCCACTGAGCTACGCGGGCATGCACCAGAAACTGGCCCGGGGGATGACACTAGCGCACCCGGCGGGCGGGTCGCGATCGGGTCGGGCTCAGCCCTCGCCGAGCTGCTCGGACAGGTAGCTCGTGATCTCGCGGACCGCGCGGTCGACGTCGCCGTCGGCGATCGCGTCCACGAGCCCGTCGTGGCTGTCGTGGGTGTGCGCCGGGCGCTCGAAGTTGAAGCGGATGTTCTCCCCGATCGCGCCGACGAGGCTCTCGTAGAGCGCGAGCAGCACCGGGTTGCGCGCGGCCCGGGCGATCGTGCGGTGCAGCGCCAGGTCGGTCGTGACCATCGCGTCGAGGTCGCCCTTGCGGTACGCCTCCGTGCGGTCGTTGCGGCGCGCGCGCAGCTCGGCGAGCTCGGCCGGCGTCCGGCGCCGCGCGGCGAGCCGGGCAGCCTCGACCTCGAGCGACCGGCGCACCTCGAGCACGTCGCGCTGGCGGGCGAGCGCGATCTCCCGCCCGATCGTGACGCTGAGCTCCGAGCTCGCGATGACGAACGTGCCCGAGCCCTGCCTGCGCTCGAGCAGGCCCGCGTGCACGAGCGACTGCACTGCCTCACGGACGGTGTTGCGGCCGACGCCGAGCATCTCGACGAGCAGCGGCTCGGCCGGGATGCGTTCGCCCACGGGCCAGCCGCCGTCGGCGATCTGGGCGCGCAGCCGCGCGACGGCCTGGTCGATCAGTCCCGGGTGTCGAGTCATCCCAGGTATTCTCCTCCACGATCGCGCCCGCGGCGCCAACTGGACCGCGCCGTCGCGCCAGGCGCGCCGTCGCGGCGGCGTCGACCCCGCCCGGACGCGCCCCAATCACCCATGTCTGTGCGCTTTGTCCAAATGCGGTGCGCGCGGTCCGGGTGAATCTTTCCGATCGACCGAGAAAGTGCCCGATTGCCAGCCGGAACTGCCTATTTCTAGGTGCATACTGTGTATTTACTGTACACATTTTTCGACAGCAGAGGCTGGGGCACAGTGAGCACGGAACCACAGGATCCTTCCCGCCGCGACGACGTGCCGCCGGCGGCGCCGGGGTATCCGCCCGCCGAGCCGCAGCCGTTCGGGCAGTCGCCGTACGGGCAGACGCAGCCGTTCGGGCAGGACAAGCAGCCCGAGCCCTTCGGTGAGCAGCCGGCGTTCAGCCAGTCGCTGCCGACCAGCCAGTCGCTGCCGACCGGTCAGCCGCCGACCGGCGACGTGCCGCCCGGGCAGCCGCCGTACGGGCAGGCGTCCTACGGCCAGGCGCCGTACGGCCAGCAGCCCGCCCCGGCCGCCACCGACGGCATGTCGATCGCGGCGCTCGTGACCGGGATCCTCGGCCTCGGCGCCGTTCCCATCGTGCTCGGCATCGTCGGGCTCAAGCGCACCAAGGCCAACCACACGGGCGGCCGCGGGTTCGCGATCGCCGGCATCGTGCTCGGTGGCCTGGGCGCCCTGACGTGGGCGATCGCCGGCGTCATCTTCGCGATCGGCGTGATCGGCCTCGGCGCGGCGTCGCAGTCGATCGACGACCTCGCGAGCTCGCTGCCCACCACCAGCACCGAGGAGTCCGCGGCCCCCGACGAGTCGAGCGAGGGCGATTCGCTCGCCGGTGCGACGACCTGGCTGTACGACCTCACGCCGCTCACGGTCGACGTCTTCTCCACCGACGTGATCACGCCCGACGACGCGATCGTCGCCACGGGCGCCTCGGAGGCGTACACCGCGACGTACACCAACGGCACCTCGACGGCGGACGCCGTCCTGACGGACTGGAACACCGAGGAGGAGAGCGACCTGTGGGCCGCTGCCGAGCGGGCGTCCTTCACCGCCGAGCAGCTCATGGACTCGGGCGAGGACACCGAGAGCGACGCGAAGTACGAGGTCTACACGGTCGACGGCGTGACGACCGTCATCGCGACGAACGCCACGATCGCATTCACGATGACGGGCACGGACGCCGACGCCGTCTGGGAGCTGTACAAGGTCTTCCCGTACTGAGTCGTTTCCCCTGACGCGGGCCCGCCGGTGCACACCGGCGGGCCTGCGCTGCGTTCGGGCGGTCGCACGCCCGCCGTCGCACGAGCGCGCTGGCCCCCGCCCCGCACTCGGTACCCTGCGGGGGTGACACCTGCCAGCCTTTCCGAGGCCCTTCGCTCCGCCCTGCTCGCCGCCGTGACCGACGGCACCTTCGCTCTCGAGGCGGCCGACATCCCGGCCTCGGTGCACCTCGAGCGCCCACGGCAGCGCGAGCACGGCGACTGGTCGACGAACATCGCCATGCAGCTTGGCAAGAAGGCCGGGCTCGCGCCCCGCGCGTTCGCCACCGAGCTGGCCCGCCGCCTCGCCGACGTCGACGGCGTCGGCGCGGTCGACGTCGCGGGGCCGGGCTTCCTCAACATCCGGCTCGAGACGGCCGCGGCCGGTGAGCTCGCGCGCTCCGTCGTCGAGGCGGGTGCCGCCTTCGGGCGCGGCGAGACGCTGGCGGGGGAGTCCATCAACCTCGAGTTCGTTTCGGCCAACCCGACCGGACCGATCCACATCGGCGGCGTCCGCTGGGCCGCCGTCGGGGACTCGCTCGCGCGCATCATGCAGGCCGCCGGCGCGAGCGTCGCCCGGGAGTACTACTTCAACGACCACGGCGGCCAGATCGACCGGTTCGCCCGGTCGCTGCTCGCCGCGGCCCGCGGGCAGGAGGCGCCCGAGGACGGCTACGGCGGCGCGTACATCGCCGAGATCGCCGCGCAGGTGATCGCGGGCGCGGCCGCCGCCGGCGCGCCCGACCCGACGTCGCTCGCCGACGACGCGGCCCAGGAGGCCTTCCGCGCCGCCGGGGTCGACCTCATGTTTGCGGAGATCCGCACGTCCCTGCACAACTTCGGGGTCGACTTCGACGTCTACTTCCACGAGAACTCGCTGCACGAGTCCGGCGCCGTGACCCGCGCGATCGCGCGCCTACGTGAGCTCGGCCGGATCTACGAGCAGGACGACGCGACGTGGCTGCGCACCACCGACTTCGGCGACGACAAGGACCGCGTCATCATCAAGTCGGACGGCGAGGCGGCGTACATCGCTGCCGACCTGGCCTACTACCTGGACAAGCGCGAGCGCGGCTTCGACCGCGTCATCATCATGCTCGGCGCCGACCACCACGGGTACGTGGGTCGGATGATGGCCATGTGTGCCGCGTTCGGGGACACGCCCTGGACCAACCTCGAGATCCTGATCGGCCAGATGGTCAACCTTCTCAAGGACGGCCAGCCGGTCCGGATGTCGAAGCGCGCGGGCACGGTCGTGACGATCGACGACCTGGTCGACGCCGTCGGCGTGGACGCCGCCCGGTACTCGCTGGCCCGGTCGTCGACCGACTCGATGCTCGACATCGACCTCGACCTGCTCACCAAGGCGACCAACGAGAACCCCGTGTTCTACGTCCAGTACGCCCACGCGCGCACGGCGAACGTCGCCCGCAACGCCGCCGACGCGGGGGTCCGGCGCGAGGACGGCTTCGACGCGTCGCTGCTCGACCACCCGGCCGACGGCGTGCTGATCGGCGCGCTCAGCGAGTACCCGCGGGTCGTCGCGCAGGCGGCCGAGCTGCGTGAACCGCACCGGGTCGCGCGCTACCTCGAGATGCTCGCCGGGTCGTACCACAAGTGGTACGACCAGTGCCGGGTCGCGCCGTTCGGCGACGAGGAGGTCACCGACGTGCACCGCACGCGGCTCTGGCTCAACGACGCCACCCGCCAGGTGCTGGCCAACGGCCTGGACCTGCTCGGCGTGACCGCCCCGGACCGCATGTGAGCGCGGCGGATCTCGACCCGGCCGTCTGGGCGAGCGGAGTCCGGCGCGGCGCCGACGGCGCGCTCGAGGTCGCGGGCGTCGACGTGCGCGACCTCGCCCGCGAGCACGGCACGCCCCTGTACGTGCTCGACGAGGCCGACTTCCGGGCCCGGGCGCGCTCCTTCCGCTCGGCGTTCACCGCGGCGTTCGCCGGCATCGGGACCGAGGTCGACGTGTACTACGCCGGCAAGGCGTTCCTGAGCGTCGCCGTCGCGCGCTGGGCGCACGAGGAGGGCTTGCGTGTCGACACCGCGACCGGCGGCGAGCTCGCCGTCGCGCTCCGGGCTGCGGTGCCGGGCGCCGACATCGGCCTGCACGGCAACAACAAGTCCGACGCCGAGCTCGAGCGGGCGCTGGACGCGGGGGTAGGGCGCATCATCGTCGACTCCCTCACGGAGATCGACCGCCTCGCCGCCATGGTCGCCGGACGCGGCGACGGCCGGCGCGCGCCGGTCATGGTGCGCGTCACGACCGGGGTGCACGCCGGCGGGCACGAGTACATCGCCACGGCCCACGAGGACCAGAAGTTCGGCCTCTCGATCGCGGGTGGGCAGGCGATGGCCGGCCTGCGCGCGGTGCTGTCCCACCCCGAGCTTGAGCTGCTCGGCGTGCACTCCCACATCGGCTCCCAGATCCTCGACCCCGCGGGGTTCGCCGAGGCCGCCCGCAAGCTGCTCGTGCTGCGCGCCGACCTGGCCGCCGCGACGGGGCACCTGGTGGCCGAGGTGGACCTCGGCGGCGGCTACGGCATCGCCTACCTGCCCGGGGAGGTCCCGATCGAGCCCGGCCGGGTCGCCAAGGACCTCGCGGGCGTCGTCGGCGGGGTCTGCGCCGAGCTCGGCACCGCGGTGCCGCGCATCTCGATCGAGCCGGGCCGCGCCGTCGTCGGCCCCGCGATGTTCACGCTCTACGAGGTCGGGACGGTCAAGCCGGTCACGGTCGACGGCGAGCCGCCCTTCACGCGCACCTACGTTTCGGTCGACGGCGGCATGAGCGACAACCTGCGGCCCGCGCTCTACGGTGCCCGGTACACCGCGACGCTCGCGAGCCGCCCGGGCGCGGCGGACACGGTGCTGTCCCGCGTGGTCGGCAAGCACTGCGAGAGCGGCGACATCCTCGTGCACGACGTCGACCTGCCCGCCGACGTCGCGCGCGGCGACCTGCTGGCCGTCCCCGCGACCGGTGCGTACGGCCGCTCGATGGCGAGCAACTACAACCACGTCCCGCGCCCGCCGGTCCTCGCGGTGCTCGCGGGCCGCTCACGCGTCCTGGTCCGCCGCGAGACGGAGGCCGACCTCTTGGCCCTCGACGAAGGCTGACGGCCGGCGACCTGACGGTGAGGTAGTCCCTGCGCGGTGAGGTAGTCCCTGCGTAGGGACTACCTCGCCGCCGATGGACTACCTCACCGCCGATGGACTACCTCGCCGCGGCCGATCTACCTCGGCGCCGCACTATCCTGGGGGCGCCGCCGCGGGTCGACCGCGAGCGGGGTAGTCAGCCCAACGGCGCTGGCAGGACCCACAAACGAAGGGCGCGCACACGTGGCTGCTCCGGACAGCGCGCCGCACGGCGCGGCGCACGACGGCGCGACGCGGGGCCCGGTGCGTGTCGCCGTGCTGGGCTGCGGCGTCGTCGGCACGCAGGTCGTGCGCCTGCTCACCCAGCAGCGGGACGACCTCGCCGCGCGCGTCGGCGCGCCGCTCGAGATCGTCGGCGTAGCCGTCCGCGACGTCACCGCCCCGCGCGCCGGCGTCGACCCCGCGCTCCTGACGACCGACGCCGAGGCGCTCGTCGCGCGCGCCGACCTCGTCATCGAGGTGATCGGCGGCCTCGAGCCCGCCCGGAGCCTGATCCTGCGCGCGATCGCCGCCGGCGCGTCGGTGGTGACCGCCAACAAGGCGCTGCTCGCCGCGGACGGCCCCACGCTCTACGCCGCGGCCGAGGCCGCCGGCGTCGACCTGTACTTCGAGGCCGCCGTCGCCGGGGCCATCCCGCTCGTGCGCCCGGTGCGCGAGTCGCTGGCCGGCGACCGCATCCTGCGCGTGCTCGGCATCGTCAACGGCACCACCAACTACGTGCTCGACCAGATGGCGACCGAGGGGCTCGACCTGTCCACCGCCGTCGCGCAGGCCCAGCAGCTCGGCTTCGCGGAGGCGGACCCGACCGCCGACGTCGAGGGCTTCGACGCCGCCGCCAAGGCCGCGATCCTCGCCTCGCTCGCGTTCCACACGCGCGTGCCGCTCGAGCTCGTGCACCGCGAGGGCATCGCCGCGATCACCGCCGACGACGTCGCCTGGGCCGCGCGCACCGGGCACGTCGTGAAGCTGCTCGCGATCGCGGAGCGGACCGACGAGGGCGTGTCGGCGCGCGTGCACCCCGCGCTCGTGCCCGCGAGTCACCCGCTCGCCGGCGTGCACGGCGCGTTCAACGCGGTGTTCGTCGAGGCCGAGGCCGCCGGCGAGCTCATGTTCTACGGCCGCGGCGCGGGCGGCGCCCCGACGGCCTCGGCGGTGCTCGGCGACGTGGTCTCGGCCGCGCGGCACCGCGTGCACGGGGGGCTCGGCCCGGTCGAGTCGACGTACGCCGACCTGCCGGTGCTGCCGGCCTCGGCCGCGCTGACGCGCTACCAGGTGCGGCTCGACGTCGCGGACCGCCCGGGCGTGCTCGCCCAGGTGTCCGCGGTGCTTGCCGAGCACGGCGTCTCGATCGAGGCCGTGCGGCAGGCGCCCCAGCTCGTCGCCGCCGATCCGGCCGCCGATCGCGAGGCCGGTCCCGGCGCGGCCGCCAGCGGCGCCCCGGCGTCGCTCGCCCACCTGATCATCACCACCCACGCGGCGACCGACGCCGCGCTGTCGGCCACGGTCGCGGCGATCGCCGAGCTCGACTCGGTGACCCGCGTGGTCTCTGTCCTGCGAGTCGAAGGAGCCTGATGGCCCACCAGTGGCGCGGAGTCATTGCCGAGTACGCCGAGCGCCTGCCGGCGCACGTGCGTGAGCGCATCATCACGCTCGGCGAGGGCGGCACGCCGCTCGTCGCCGCGCCGGCGCTCTCGGAGCTCACGGGGGCACAGGTGCACCTCAAGGTCGAGGGGATGAACCCGACCGGCTCGTTCAAGGACCGCGGCATGACGACGGCCGTCTCCGCGGCCGCCGGCCGCGGCGCGAAGCTCGTCATCTGCGCCTCGACCGGCAACACGTCGGCCTCCGCGGCCGCCTACGCCGCCGCCGCCGGGATGGTGTGCGCCGTGCTCGTGCCGGACGGCAAGATCGCGATGGGCAAGCTCAGCCAGGCGATCGCGCACGGCGCGAAGCTGCTGCAGGTCGACGGCAACTTCGACGACTGCCTGATCGCCGCGCGCAAGCTCGCCGAGAGCTACCCCGTCGAGCTCGTGAACTCGGTCAACCCCGACCGGATCGAGGGGCAGAAGACGGGGGCGTTCGAGGTCGTGGACGCGCTCGGGGACGCGCCCGACATCCACGCGCTCCCCGTGGGCAACGCCGGCAACATCACGGCGTATTGGCAGGGCTACTCCGAGTACCTCGAGTCCGGCCCCGCCACGCGGCGGCCGATGATGTGGGGCTTCCAGGCGGCCGGCGCCGCGCCGATCGTGGCCGGCCACCCCATCAGCGACCCCGAGACGATCGCCACCGCGATCCGGATCGGAAACCCCGCCTCGTGGACGCAGGCCGAGCACGCACGCGACGCCTCGGGCGGCCTCATCGAGGCCGTGACCGACGAGGAGATCCTCGCCGCCCACCGGATCCTCTCGCGCGACGTCGGCGTCTTCGTCGAGCCGGCGTCCGCGGCGGGCGTCGCGGGCATCCTCAAGCTCGCGCGCGCCGGCCGCGTGCCCGCGGGTGCGAGCATCGTCGTGACCGTCACGGGGCACGGGCTCAAGGACCCCCAGTGGGCGCTGCGCACCGCCGACGGCGCCGAGATCACCCCGGTGCGCATCAGCGCCGACGTCGTCTCTATCGCCGACGCGCTCGAGATCGGCTGAGCGCGCCGTCATGAGGCTCGGCTGCGACCACGTCCGGGTCCGGGTCCCCGCGACGAGCGCCAACCTCGGGCCGGGCTTCGACTCGCTCGGCCTGGCGCTGGGGCTCTACGACGACCTCGACGTGCGAGCGCTCGGGTCGGCCGACGTCGTCGTCGACGTCGTCGGCGAAGGGGCCGGCGAGGTGCCGACCGACGAGAAGCACCTGGTCGTACGCGCGCTGCGCCTCGCGCTCGATCACGTCGGCGCGTCCCAGACGGGCCTGCACCTGACGTGCACGAACCGGATCCCGCACGGACGCGGGCTCGGGTCCTCCGCCGCTGCCGTCGTCGCGGGGATCGTCGCGGCGCGGGGGCTGATCGCCGATCCGGACGCGCTCGACGACGTCGTCGCGCTCCGCCTCGCGACGCAGCTCGAGGGGCACCCCGACAACGCCGCGCCGGCGATCCTCGGCGGCGCGACCATCGCCTGGACCGACGCGGACGGCCCACGCGCCGTGCGGTTCGAGCCGCACCCCGACGTCACGCCGCTCGTGCTCGTGCCCGGCAACCGGCTCGCGACGGCCCGCGCGCGCGGCGTGCTGCCGCCCGTCGTGCCGCACGCCGACGCCGCGTTCGGCGCCGGCCGCGCCGCGCTGCTGGTCGAGGCGATGACGCGCCGGCCCGAGCTGCTGTTCCCGGCCACCGAGGACCGCCTGCACCAGTCCTACCGTCGCGCGGTGCTGCCCGACTCGCTCGCCCTGGTCGACGCCCTGCGCGCCAACGGCGTCGCCGCGGTCGTCTCCGGGGCGGGGCCGACCGTGCTGGTGCTCGCGCGCCCCGGGCCCGCTGGCTCGACCGACGCCGACGCGGCCATCGACGCAGCGTTCGGGGGCGTGATGGGAGGGTGGCGTCTCGTCCTCCCGGGCGTGGCCGACGCCGGCGCCCGGGTCGAGCGCGTCGCCGGCTGACGAGCGCGTCGCCGGCTCGCGGGCACGTGGCGGGCGGACGGGCAAACGCCCCGTTCGGGTGAAGGCACGCCGCGCGCCGAGTAGACGCGGGTGTCCCGGTGGTAACATGACGACGCCTCCTGGTCCTGGATCCGAGTACGCGCTATCGACGCGCGGCGGCCGAACTGGGGGCAATCCAGCCCACGTGTTGCGACGCCGCAGTGGCTTTCGATGTCCGAGACCGTCAATGTCCCCGGGCCGTCGAACTTCCTGCGAACTCCCGGCGTATGGCTTGAGCAACGATCCGGCCGTCTGGTGTCGGACGTCGACCGCGGTTCGCACTGTGCACCTGCAGACCGCCGGACGAGGGGGAAGGATCCTTCGTGACTGAAACTATCGATTCCGCCGTGAGTAGCGCCTCGGGCGCCGCTGGCGGAACTGCCCGCAGCGCCGCGGTCTCCGCGATGCGCCTGCCGGAGCTGCAGGCGCTCGCCGCGCAGCTGGGCGTGCCGGGCACGTCCAAGATGCGCAAGAGCGACCTCGTGGACGCCATCAAGTCCCGCCGTAACGGCGGCGCAGCGCAGGCTCGTCGCGACGTCGCGACGACGACCGCCGCCGCCGCCGCGCCGGCCGCCGCCGCGCCTGTCGCGATCGCGCCGGCCGTGACTGCCCCGGTCGCCGAGCGGGCCCCGCGCTCGCGCCGCGCCACCCGCAGCGCCGCCGAGCCCGCCGCGTCGAGCACTGCCCCGTCGAGCGCTGCCCCGTCGAGCACTGCCGTGTCGCAGGCCGCCGCGTCGCAGGCCGCCGCGAGCGAGGCTCCGGCCCGGAGCGCCGAGTCCAACGGCCACGGCGATCGCCCGGCCTCGCACGACCTCGACGTGCGTCGCGCGCTCGCCGAGACGCGGGGGGACCGCGCCGCGCGCGCCTCCGAGGCGGTCGACTCCGTGACCGCCGGGATCGTCATCAACGAGCGGCCCGAGCGAGGCTCGCGCCGGTCCGGCCGGGTCGGCCAGGGCCAGGGCCAGAACCACGACGACGGCGACGACGCCGGGGCCGACGCGGGCGAGGACCATGGCCAGCGCCACGGCGGCCAGGGCCAGAACGGCCAGCAGCCGCAGGCCGGCCAGGGCCAGGCGGGCCAGCAGCGGCAGAGCGCCGGCCGGGGACAGCAGAACCCGGGCACCGCGAACGTCCTGGACGACGACGACGAGCGCGGGGGCCGCCGTCGGCGCAGCCGCGATCGGTACCGCGACCGCGACCGCAGCAAGCGCACGACGCGCGGCGGCCGGCCCGCCGGCAGCGACCTCACGGGGTACGAAGAGGTAGAGGTGAACGACGACGACGTGCTGCTGCCCGTCGCCGGCATCCTCGACATCAAGGACAACTACGCCTTCGTGCGCACGAGCGGCTACCTGCCGGGCGACAACGACGTGTATGTGGCCATGGGCCAGGTCAAGAAGTCCGGGCTGCGCAAGGGCGACGCCGTGACCGGCGCCGTCCGGCAGCCGCGCGAGGGCGAGGTGCCCAACCCGAACGCCGGCCGCAACAGCAAGTTCAACGCGCTCGTCCGGCTTGACTCCGTCAACGGCCGTAGCCCCGACCAGGCGCACGGGCGTGCCGAGTTCGGCAAGCTCACGCCGCTGTACCCGCAGGACCGGCTGCGGCTGGAGACCGAGCCGAACATCCTGACGACCCGCGTCATCGACCTGGTCTCGCCGATCGGCAAGGGTCAGCGCGGGCTCATCGTCTCCCCGCCCAAGGCGGGCAAGACGCTTGTGCTGCAGGCGATCGCCAACGCGATCACGACGAACAACCCCGAGGTCCACCTCATGGTCGTGCTCGTCGACGAGCGCCCCGAAGAGGTGACCGACATGCAGCGCACGGTCAAGGGCGAGGTCATCGCCTCGACCTTCGACCGGCCCGCCGACGATCACACCACGGTCGCCGAGCTCGCGATCGAGCGTGCCAAGCGCCTGGTCGAGCTGGGCCAGGACGTCGTGGTGCTGCTCGACTCGATCACCCGGCTCGGGCGCGCGTACAACATCTCGGCGCCCGCCTCGGGCCGGATCCTGTCCGGTGGAGTCGACTCGAGCGCGCTGTACCCGCCCAAGCGCTTCTTCGGCGCGGCCCGCAACATCGAGCACGGGGGATCGCTGACCATCCTGGCGACCGCCCTGGTCGAGACGGGGTCGAAGGCCGACGAGGTCATCTTCGAGGAGTTCAAGGGCACCGGGAACATGGAGCTCAAGCTCTCCCGGCAGCTCGCGGACAAGCGGATCTTCCCGGCCGTGGACGTCGACGCGTCGGGCACCCGCCGCGAGGAGATCCTCGTGCCGGCGGACGAGCTCAAGATCAACTGGAAGCTGCGCCGCGTGATGAGCGCGCTCGACCAGCAGCAGTCGATCGAGCTGCTCCTGGGCAAGCTGCGCGAGACGCGCAGCAACGTCGAGTTCCTGCTGCAGGTCCAGAAGACCACGCCGACCGGCCCCGGCCAGCGCGGCAGCAGCACGGACTGATCGCAGTACCGACCGATCGCACCACCGCGAGACGCCGCGCGCGGGAAGAAAATCAGCCCGCGCGCGGTTCTGGCACAATGTTCCACCGGTCTCCGGTTCACGTACGCGCGCCGCGCCTGCGACCCGGGGCAGTTACCGAGGAGATTTTCGTGAAGAAGGACATTCATCCCGACTACGTGCTGACGACGGTCACCTGTACCTGCGGCAACACGTTCATGACGCACTCGACCGAGAAGTCCGGCGACGTCCGCGCCGACGTGTGCAACGCCTGCCACCCGTTCTACACGGGCAAGCAGAAGATCCTGGACACGGGTGGCCGCGTCGCCCGCTTCGAGGCCCGTTACGGCAAGAAGAAGGTCGCCGCGAAGCCTGCTGACGAGACGGTCGCAGCCGAGAGCTAGCGACCCCTTGCGCCGGTGGATCCGGGGCGCCGCCCTCCATGGCGGCCCCCGGGCCCACCGGCGTTGTCATGTGTGCTCCAGGTGCAGGCCACAGGAAGGTGCGTCATGAGCGAGGACTTCGGGTCCGCTGAGCAGCTGCTCGCGGAGCATGCCGAGATCGAGACGCAGCTGTCCGACCCCTCGGTGCATGCGGACGCGGGTCGCGCGCGCCGGCTCGGGCGGCGCTACGCCGAGCTCGGCCAGGTCGTCGCCGCGTACCGCGGCTGGCGCCAGGCCACGCAGGACCTCGCGGACGCGACCGAGATCGCCGAGGAGGACGCGTCGTTCGCCGCCGAGCTCGCCGGGCTGCGCACCGCCGCCGAGGAGGCCGCCGAGCGCCTGCGCCGCGTGCTCATCCCGCGCGATCCCGACGACGCGCGCGACGTGATCCTCGAGATCAAGGCCGGCGAGGGCGGCGACGAGTCGGCGCTGTTCGCGGCCGACCTGTTGCGCATGTACCTGCGCTATGCCGAGCGCCGCGGCTGGAAGACCGAGATCATCGAGTCCACCCCCTCCGACCTGGGCGGCTACAAGGACGTGCAGGTCGCGCTCAAGAACCGCGGCAGCGGGCCGGTCGATCCCGCGGCCGGCGTGTTCGCCTCGTTGAAGTACGAGGGCGGCGTGCACCGGGTTCAGCGCGTGCCCGTGACCGAGTCGCAGGGGCGCATCCACACCTCCGCGGCCGGCGTGCTCGTCTTCCCCGAGGTCGACGACCCGGGCGAGCTCGAGATCGACCAGAACGACCTGCGCATCGACGTCTACCGCTCCTCCGGCCCCGGCGGGCAGTCGGTCAACACCACCGACTCGGCCGTGCGCATCACCCACCTGCCCACGGGCATCGTCGTGGCGATGCAGAACGAGAAGTCGCAGCTGCAGAACCGCGAGCAGGGCATGCGCGTGCTGCGGGCGCGCATCCTGGCCGCGCGCGCCGAGGCCGAAGCCGCGGCGGCCTCGGTCGTCCGGCGCTCCCAGGTGCGCACGGTCGACCGCTCGGAGCGGATCCGGACCTACAACTACCCCGAGAACCGGATCGCGGACCACCGCACCGGGTACAAGGCGTACAACCTCGATGCCGTGCTCGACGGCGACCTCGAGCCGGTCGTGCGGTCGGCGATCGAGGCCGACGAGGCGGCGCAGCTCGCCGCGGCCGGCTCCGACGCGTGAGCGACCGCCCTGCGGGGGCCGACGCCGGCCTGGGGGCGGCGCTGCGCGCGGCCGAGGCGACGCTCGCGAGCGCGGGGGTGCCGTCGCCGCGGGCCGACGCCGAGCTGCTCGCCGCACACCTGCTGGGCATCGGGCGCGGCGAGGTCCAGGTCGCGGCGATCCTCGGCCGGCCCGCACCCGCGGGGTTCGCTGAGCTCGTCGCCCGCCGCGCGGCCCGGATCCCGCTCCAGCACCTCACGGGGACGGCGCCGTTCCGCGGGCTCGAGCTCGCCGTCGGCCCCGGCGTGTTCGTGCCCCGGCCCGAGACCGAGCAGGTCGCTCAGGTCGCGATCGACGCGGCCGCCGCGCGGCCGGGCGACCAGGTGCTCGTGGTGGACCTGTGCACCGGCTCGGGCGCGATCGCGCTCGCCGTCGCGCACGAGGTGCCGGGTGCGCTCGTGCACGCGGTCGAGCTCGACGCGGCCGCCCATGCCTGGGCCGAGCGCAACGTCGCGGCCCTGTCGGCCGGCCGGGTCCGGCTGCACCGCGGAGACGCCCGCACGGCACTCGCCGCGCTGGACGGGACGGTCGACGTCGTCGTGTCGAACCCGCCGTACGTCCCGCCGGGCGCGGTGCCGGTCGACCCCGAGGTCGCGGAGCACGATCCCGCGGTCGCGCTGTACGGGCTCGGCGCCGACGGGCTGGAGGTGCCGCGCGGGATCGTCGCCGCCGCGGCGCGGCTGCTGCGGCCGGGTGGCCTGCTCGTGCTCGAGCACGCCGAGGTCCAGGACGCCGCCGCGCGGGCGATGGTCGACGCGACCGGCCTGTTCGGGCCCGCCGAGACGCAGCCGGACCTGACCGGCCGCGCGCGCATGGTCGTGGCGCGCCGGTCGGACGCGGGCCGCCGTCCCCCGGCGACCGCCCTCGACGTGGAACACTCGCCGTCGTGAGCACGCCGGACCGACTCCTGGACATGCAGGACCCCAACACCTGGGGGCCCGCGCTCGACGAGGCCGTCAACGCGCTGTCCCGCGGCGGCCTCGTCGTCCTGCCGACCGACACCGTGTACGGCGTGGCGGCGGACGCCTTCGCCCCCGACGCCGTCGCGGCGCTGCTGGCCGCCAAGGGCCGCGGCCGTCAGCAGCCGCCGCCCGTGCTCGTGCCCGACGCGCGGACGCTCGACGGCCTGGCCAGGGACGTCCCCGCCGCCGTGCGGGACCTGGTCGCGGCGTTCTGGCCGGGCGGGCTCACGGTGATCTGCCGCGCGCAGCCGTCGCTGGCGTGGGACCTGGGCGAGACGCACGGCACGGTCGCCCTCCGGATGCCCGACCATCCGGCCGCGCTCGCGCTGCTGCGCCGCACCGGCCCGCTGGCGGTCTCGAGCGCCAACCGCACCGGCCACCCGGCCGCCCTGGCGGCCGCGGGCGCGCTCGACGAGCTCGGCGACGCGATCGCGGTGTACCTCGACGGCGGCGCCGCGCCGGGCGGGGTCGCGTCGACGATCGTGGACGCGACCGGCGCCCGGCTGCGGCTCGTGCGCGCGGGCGCGATCGACGTCGAGGCGCTGCGCGCGGTCGCCCCGGTCGACGGCCCCGAGGGCGCCGCCGGATGAGGGTCTACCTGCTCGTCCTGTTCATCGCGGCGTCGATCACCTACGTCACGACGCCGATCGCACGGTGGATCGCGCTGCGATCCGGCGCCATCACGGCGGTCCGGGCGCGTGACGTGCACTCGGTCCCGACGCCGCGCCTGGGCGGCATCGCGATGCTCGCCGGGCTCGCGGTCGCGTTCGTGGTCGCCAGCCAGATCCCCTTCCTCGACGGGGTCTTCGAGGACTCCCGCCGCGTGTGGGGGATCCTCGGCGCTGCGACCATGGTCTGCCTGCTCGGGGTCGCGGACGACATCTGGGACCTGGACTGGATGACCAAGCTCGTCGGCCAGGTGCTCGCGGCCGGCTACATGGCCTGGAGCGGGGTCGTGCTCTACCAGCTCCCGATCGGCGTCCTGCTCATCGCGTCGCCGCGGCTGTGGCTGTTCCTCACGGTGCTAACCATCGTCGTGGCGATGAACGCGGTGAACTTCGTCGACGGCCTGGACGGCCTCGCCGCGGGCATGATCGCCATCGGCGGCAGCGCGTTCTTCATCTACTCCTACCTGCTCACCCGCACCGCCAGCCCGACGGACGTGTCCAACCTCGCGACGCTCGTCATCGCCATGCTGGTGGGCGTGTGCCTGGGCTTCCTGCCGCACAACTTCCACCCGGCCCGGATCTTCATGGGCGACTCGGGTTCGATGCTGATCGGCCTGATGATCGCGGCCGCCGCGATCGTGGTCACCGGCCAGATCGACCCGGGCATCGTCACCGGTCGGCAGCGCGTCCCCGCCTTCCTCCCGATCGTGCTGCCGGTCGCCGTCCTGCTGCTGCCGCTCCTCGACATGGCTCTGGCCGTCGTGCGGCGGCTCGGCGCGGGCAAGTCGCCGTTCCATCCCGACCGCATGCACCTGCACCACCGGCTGCTCGCGCTCGGCCACTCCCACCAGCGCGCGGTCGTGATCATGTACCTGTGGACGGCGGTCTTCGCTTTCGGCGCCGCCGGCCTCATCACGCTGTCGACCACGACCGTCCTGGTGATCCTCGGCGTCGCCGTCGTCATCGCGACCCTGCTTACCCTCGGCCCGCTGCGCGCGCGCGTGCGCAGCACCAGCCCGATCCCGCCCGCCGAGACCGCCGAGTCCGCAGGCGCGGCCTCGACGGCCGGCCACACGCTCGACGAGAGGTCCCACCCATGACAGCCGCCGGCGCACCCGCGCCCCGCCCCGATCCGGTCGACGGGGTCTTCCGGGCCGCCCTGCGCGGGATGCTCGCCCTGCTCGCCGCCCTGACCGTGCTCGGGGTGGGGGTCGGGTACGCCGTCGCGGGCACGCCCGGGGTGTGGGGCGCGCTGATCGGCGTCGGGCTCGCGCTGGTGTTCTCGGGCACGACTGTCGTGTCGATGCTGGTGACTTCGGGGTCGTCGCCGACGAAGATGGCGGCGGTCGTGCTGGGAGCCTGGCTCGGGAAGTTCGTCGTGCTCATCGCCGTGCTCGCGGTGCTGCGCGGGCAGGACTTCTATAGCCGCGGCGTGCTCGCGGCGGTGCTGATCGCGGGGGTCATCGGCTCGGCGGCGCTCGACCTGCGGGCCGTGAACGCGGGCCGAGTGCCGTACGTCACCCCGCCCGGAGACTGAGCCCGGCCCGGCCCCCAGGCCGCGCGCGGTACGGTCTGTGGGTTACGCTTCGACCGATTCATGAAGGCAGGCCCGACGGCGCGCGAGCATGAATGCGTCCGCCTGCAAGCCGCGATTTCAGGGAGCACGCACTGTTCAGCCTCGCGACGATCCTTCCCTTAGCCGCTACCGGTGAAGGCGACAGCGGATTTCACGCCCCGTCGATCGCCGACTTCTTCCCCGCGCCGTTCCTCTTCGAGGGCACGCCCTTCGAGTTCAACCGCCTGCAGCTCGTGCGCATGGTCGCGCTGGTGGCGCTTCTCGCCGTCTTCCTGATTGCGGCTCGCCGAGCGACGCTCGTGCCCGGCCGCTTTCAGAACGCGATCGAGATGATCCTGGACTTCGTCCGGGTCAATGTCGCCGAGGAGATCCTCGGAAAGGCGCACGCGCGCAAGTACGTCGCGCTCCTGACGACGATCTTCTGCGCGATCCTGTTCTTCAACCTCACGAGCGTGATCCCGTTCCTGAACATCGCCGGGACCTCGCTCATCGGGCTGCCGCTGCTGCTCGCGCTCTGGGTGTTCGCGATGTACCTCGGCGCGGGCATCAAGGCGCACGGTCTGGGTGGGTTCCTCAAGAACAGCCTGTTCCCGCCCGGCGTGCCGACGTTCATGTACGTGCTGCTCACGCCGATCGAGTTCCTCACGGTGTTCGTGCTGCGGCCCGCGACGCTGGCGATCCGGCTCATGGCCAACATGGTCGCCGGGCACCTCATGCTCGTGCTGTGCCTGTCGGCCACGCAGTTCTTCATCATCGAGGCCGCGCCCGCGATGAAGGCGTTCGGCGCCTTGACCTTCGTGAGTGCGCTCGCGCTGACGCTCTTCGAGGTCTTCGTCGCGGCGCTGCAGGCCTATATCTTCGTCGTGCTGACGGCCGTCTACCTGAGCCTGTCGATCGAAGAAGAGCACTGACCCACAAACTGAGCGGGGACCCGGACGTCCTCGCTTCGCTGAGACGCCCGTCATCCGGCGGGCGCCCTACGGAAGGAACGAGAAATCGTGGACACCATCACTCTTGCCGAGGTCTCCGGCAACGTCGCGACCATCGGGTACGGCCTTGCCGTGATCGGCCCGGGAATCGGTCTGGGCATCCTCATCGGTAAGACGATCGAGGGCATCGCACGCCAGCCCGAGGTCGCCGGCCAGCTGCGCACCACCATGTTCATCGGCATCGGCTTCGTCGAGGTGCTCGGACTGCTCGGCCTGATCACGGGCTTCCTGTTCACATGATCGTCCCGGCGCTGACGGCCGCCGTGCTGGCGGCTGCCGAAGAAGGCTCGGAGCCCCAGGGCATCGAGCTGTTGATCCCGGCGGTCTACGACATCGTGTGGTCGTCGATCGTGCTCGTGATCATCGCGATCGCGTTCTACCGGTTCATCCTGCCGAGCTTCACGAGAATCCTCGACGAGCGCACCGCCAAGATCGAGGGCGGGCTCGCCAAGGCGGAGTCCGTCCAGGCGGAGGCCGACGCGGCGCTCGTGCGCTACACGCAGGAGCTCGCCGCGGCGCGCTCCGACGCCGCGCGCATCCGTGAGGAAGCGCGCGTCGAGGGTGCGGCGATCATCGCCGAGCTGCGCACGAAGGCCTCGGGCGAGGCAGACCGGATCCTGGAGACGGCACAGCGCCAGATCGAGGCCGAGCGCAAGCAGGCGTCGGTCTCGCTGCGCAGCGAAGTCGGCACGCTCGCGACCGCGCTCGCCGGGAAGATCGTCGGCGAGTCCCTCGACGACGTCGCGCGCCAGTCGCGCGTGGTCGACCGGTTCCTGGACGAGCTCGACGCGTCCACCACGGCGGACGCAGGCAAGGGGAAGTGATGCGCGCGACGAGCCGGGTCTCGCTCGAGGAGGCCACCGCGCGGTTCGACCCCGTGCTGCGCGGCGCCGGAGTCCGGGCGTCCGAGCTGGGCGAGCAGCTATTCGCCCTGGTCGACGCCCTCGACGGCTCGGGCTCGTTGCGCCGCACCCTAACGGACCCGTCCATCGACGGCGACGCCAAGGCCGGGCTGTCTCGGGCCGTGCTCGCGCGGGCCACCCCCGAGGTGATCGACCTGGTCGACTCGCTCGTGCGCTCGCGCTGGTCCGCCGAGGCGGACCTGGCCGAGGCGATCGAGGAGCTCGGCTTCCAGGCCGTGCTCGCCTCGGCCGAGGCCGACGACGAGCTGGTCCGCGTGGAGGACGAGCTGTTCCGCATCACGAGGGCGCTCATCGGCCAGCGCGAGGTGCGTCGCGCGCTGTTCGACACCACCGTGGCGGCCGACCGCCGGATCGCGCTCGTCGACCAGATCCTGGCTGGCCGCGCGGCCCCCGTGACGGCGCTCATCGCGCGCCGGGCGACCGCGCACCCGCGCGGGCGCCGGTTCGCCGCGACCCTGGGGCACGCGGGTGACCTCGCCGCCGCGCGCCGCAACCGCCTCGTCGCGTCGGTGACCTCCGCCGCGGAGCTCAGCGACGCGCAGCGCGACCGCCTCGCCGCGATCTTGGGGCAGGCGTACGGCGGCCAGGTCCAGCTGAACGTGACCGTGGACGCCGGCGTGATCGGCGGCCTGCGGATCCAGATCGGGTCCGATGTCGTGGACTCGACCGTGCTCTCGCGCCTCGACGATGCTCGACGACGACTTGCTAGCTGACGGTCGGCGTACTGCCGCACCGCACGACACATTTGACCGGCGCACTGTTGTTGGGCCGGACACGACGGGAGAAGAGCAATGGCTGAGCTGACGATCCGGCCCGACGAGATCAGGGCCGCGCTGGACAGCTTCGTGAAGTCCTACGAGCCGACCGCCGCGGTGACCGAAGAGGTCGGCCGCGTCATCCTCGCGGGCGACGGCATCGCCCAGGTCGAGGGACTTCCCGGCGCGATGGCGAACGAGCTGCTGCGCTTCGAGGACGGCACCCTCGGCCTTGCCCTCAACCTCGACGTGCGCGAGATCGGCGTCGTCGTGCTCGGGGAGTTCACGGGCATCGAGGAGGGCCAGGAGGTCCGCCGCACGGGCGAGGTGCTGTCCGTCCCGGTCGGTGACGGCTACCTCGGCCGCGTCGTCGACCCGCTCGGCACCCCGATCGACGGGCTCGGCCCGGTCGCCACGACCGGCCGCCGCGCGCTCGAGCTCCAGGCCCCCGGGGTGATGGCGCGTAAGAGCGTGCACGAGCCCCTGCAGACCGGGCTCAAGGCCATCGACGCGATGATCCCGATCGGGCGCGGCCAGCGCCAGCTCATCATCGGCGACCGCCAGACGGGCAAGACGGCCGTCGCGGTCGACACGATCATCAACCAGAAGTCGAACTGGGCGACCGGCGACCCGAAGAAGCAGGTGCGCTGCATCTACGTCGCGATCGGCCAGAAGGGGTCGACGATCGCCGCCGTGCGCGGCGCCCTCGAGGAGGCCGGCGCGCTCGAGTACACGACGATCGTCGCCGCTCCCGCGTCCGACCCGGCCGGCTTCAAGTACCTCGCGCCGTACACCGGCTCGGCCATCGGCCAGCACTGGATGTACGAGGGCAAGCACGTCCTGATCGTCTTCGACGACCTGTCGAAGCAGGCCGAGGCGTACCGCGCCGTGTCCCTGCTGCTGCGGCGCCCGCCGGGCCGCGAGGCGTACCCGGGCGACGTGTTCTACCTGCACTCGCGCCTGCTCGAGCGTTGCGCGAAGCTCAACGACGAGCTGGGTGCGGGCTCGATGACGGGGCTGCCCATCATCGAGACGAAGGCGAACGACGTCTCGGCGTACATCCCGACCAACGTCATCTCGATCACGGACGGGCAGATCTTCCTGCAGTCCGATTTGTTCAACGCCGATCAGCGCCCCGCGGTCGACGTCGGCATCTCGGTCTCCCGCGTCGGCGGCTCGGCGCAGGTCAAGGCCATGAAGCAGGTGTCCGGGACGCTCAAGATCGACCTCGCGCAGTTCCGTTCGCTCGAGGCGTTCGCGATGTTCGCCTCTGACCTCGACCCCGCCTCGCGCGCTCAGCTGACGCGCGGTGCGCGCCTGATGGAGCTGCTCAAGCAGGCCCAGTACACGCCGTACCCGGTCGAGGACCAGGTCGCGTCGATCTGGGCCGGCACCAAGGGCAAGCTCGACGACGTCCCGATCGAGGACGTGCGCCGGTTCGAGTCTGAGCTGCTCGACCACCTGCGCCGCAACACCGAGGTGCTCACGACGATCGCGTCGTCGGGCAAGCTCGAGGAGGCGACCGAGAAGGAGCTGGACGCGGCGGTCGGCGACTTCCGCAACGGGTTCCTCAAGGCCGACGGCACGCCGCTCGTCGGCGGCGACGAAGAGCCCGAGGTCGAGGTCGTGCAGGAGCAGATCGTCAAGCAGAAGAAGGGCTGACGTGGCGGGCCAGCAGCGCGTCTACCGGGAGCGGATCCGGTCGACACAGTCGCTGAAGAAGATCTTCCGCGCGATGGAGCTCATCGCGGCCTCGCGCATCGGCAAGGCGCGCGGCCGCGTGGCCGCCGCCGCGCCGTACGCCCGGGCGATCACCCGGGCCGTCTCCGCGGTCGCGACGCACTCCGACGTCGGGCACCCCCTGACGACGGAGCGCAGCGACACGAAGCGCGTCGCCGTGCTCGTGGCGACGGCCGACCGCGGGATGGCGGGCGCCTACACCGCTAGCGTCCTGCGCGAGAGCGAGAAGCTCGTCGAGCTCCTGCAGGGCCAGGGCAAGGAGGTCGCGCTCTACGTGGCCGGCCGCCGCGGCGTGTCGTTCTACGCATTCCGCGGCCGCGAGGTCGTGCAGAGCTGGTCCGGCGAGACGGACGCCCCGACGGCCGAGCAGGCGCAGGAGATCGCGGACACGCTGCTCGCGGCGTTTCTCGCTCCCGCCGACGACGGTGGCGTCGCCGAGGTGCACGTCGTGTTCACCCAGTTCGTGAACATGGTCACGCAGGTCCCGCGGGTCATCCGGATGCTCCCCCTCGAGATCGTCGAGGGGGTCGCGCCGGTGGAGCCGAGCGAGACCCTGCCGCTGTACGACTTCGAGCCCTCGCCCGAGGACGTGCTCGACGCGCTCCTGCCGCGCTACGTGCGCAGCCGGATCTACAGCTGCCTGCTGCAGGCCGGGGCCTCGGAGCTCGCCGCGCGTCAGCGGGCGATGCACACAGCGACGGAGAACGCCGAGGACCTGATCCGCGACTACACGCGGCGCGCCAACCAGGCCCGCCAGTCGGAGATCACCCAGGAGATCAGCGAGATCGTCTCGGGCGCCGATGCGCTCGCGACGCCCTGACGCCGCTCGACGGGCCATGAGCCCCGCACCACGCCAGACCAGACAGCACGACGTACAGACCTCCCGGGGCACGCTCCGGCCGAGCGAAGCGAGAGACACATGACTGTTACCGCTACCACAGCGGCCACCACCGCGGGCGGGGCCGGCACGGGCCGGGTCGCCCGCGTCATCGGCCCCGTCGTCGACATCGAGTTCCCCGCCGACGCCATCCCGGAGATGTACAACGCGCTGACCGTCGACATCGACCTGTCGTCGCAGGGCGAGGGCGAGCGATCGTTCACGATGACCCTCGAGGTCGCCCAGCACCTGGGCGACTCGATGGTGCGCGCGATCGCCCTCAAGCCCACGGACGGACTCGTGCGCGGCGCCGTCGTCACCGACACGGGCGAGCCGATCAGCGTGCCGGTCGGCGACGTCACGCTCGGCCACGTCTGGGACGTGACTGGCGAGCTGCTCAACGCCAAGGAGGGCGAGAAGCTCGAGATCACCGAGCGCTGGCCGATCCACCGCAAGCCCCCGGCCTTCGACCAGCTCGAGTCGAAGACGCAGATGTTCGAGACCGGCATCAAGGTCATCGACCTGCTCACGCCGTACGTGCTCGGCGGGAAGATCGGCCTGTTCGGCGGCGCCGGCGTCGGCAAGACCGTCCTGATCCAGGAGATGATCTACCGCGTCGCGAACAACCACAACGGCGTGTCCGTCTTCGCCGGGGTCGGCGAGCGCACCCGCGAGGGCAACGACCTCATCGAGGAGATGTCCGAGTCGGGCGTCATCAAGCAGACGGCCCTTGTGTTCGGCCAGATGGACGAGCCGCCGGGCACGCGCCTGCGGGTGGCCCTGTCCGCGCTGACGATGGCGGAGTACTTCCGCGACGTGCAGCAGAAGGACGTGCTGCTGTTCATCGACAACATCTTCCGGTTCACGCAGGCCGGCTCCGAGGTCTCGACGCTGCTCGGGCGCATGCCGTCCGCGGTCGGGTACCAGCCGAACCTCGCCGACGAGATGGGCCAGCTCCAGGAGCGCATCACGTCGACGCGCGGGCACTCGATCACCTCGCTGCAGGCGATCTACGTCCCCGCCGACGACTACACCGACCCGGCGCCGGCGACGACGTTCGCGCACCTGGACGCGACGACGGAGCTCTCGCGCGAGATCGCCTCGCGCGGGCTGTACCCGGCCGTCGACCCGCTCGCCTCGAGCTCGCGGGTCCTCGACCCGCGCTACGTCGGCGCGGACCACTACAACACCGCGACGCGCGTCAAGCAGATCCTCCAGCGCAACAAGGAGCTGCAGGACATCATCGCGATCCTCGGCGTCGACGAGCTCAGCGAGGAGGACAAGACGGTCGTGTTCCGCGCCCGCCGCATCCAGCAGTTCCTGTCGCAGAACACCTACATGGCGACGCAGTTCACCGGCGTGCCCGGCTCGACCGTGCCCATGGCGGAGACCATCGAGGCCTTCTCTCGGATCGCGGACGGCGAGTTCGACCACATCTCCGAGCAGGCCTTCTTCAACATCGGCGGGCTCGAGGACCTCGAGCGCAACTGGGCCCGGATCCAGAAGGAGTACGGCGTCTGATGGCGCACCTCGACGTGGACCTCGTCGCGGCCGATCGCAAGATCTGGTCCGGCGAGGCGAGCATGGTCAGCGCGCCGGCCGCGGACGGGGAGATCGGGATCCTGCCCGGCCACTCGCCGCTGCTGTCGGTGCTGCGCGCCGGGGAGATCCGGGTCACGCCGGTCTCCGGCGCGCACGTGAGCGGGACGGTCGCCGGCGGATTCCTGTCCGTGGACGCGAACCGCGTGACCATCGTGGCGGACTCCGTCACGATGAGCACCGACGCAGCGTCCCGCTGACCGGCACCTGACGACATGTCGATGACGGTGACCCTCGTCGGGGTCGCGGTCTGCCTGGTCCTGGCCTGCGCGGTCGCCGTCTTCGCGCTCATCGCGTCGCGGATCCGGACCCTGTCGGGGCGGGTCGGCTCCTTCGAGTGCGCCGCCCGCCCCGCACAGCCCGCGGACGGCCCGTGGGTCGCGGGGATCGCGCAGTACGGCGCGGGCCGGCTCGACTGGTGGCGGTCGTGGTCGCTCGCGCCCCGCCCGTCCCGGTCGTGGCGGCGCGCCCAGTTCGAGGTGGTCGGCCGGGTCTCGCTCGCGGGTGCCGGCCGCGGGGACCTCTACCTCGTGCGGTGCCGCCACCTCGACGACGACTTCGAGCTCACGATGTCGCCCGAGGCCTACGCGGGGCTCGCCTCGTGGCTCGAGGCGGCGCCCCCGAGCACCGTGATCCGGATCATCTAGCCCGTCTCGCCGGGCACTGCCGCCCCGACCCGGACTCTTTCCCCACCCGAACTTTCCCACTCTCGAAGGACGTCCCCCCGTGCGCCTGGTCGTCGCGACGTGCTCGGCCGAGTACTCCGGCCGGCTGAACGCGCACCTGCCGCTCGCCACGCGGCTGCTCGTGGTCAAGGCGGACGGCAGCGTCCTGCTGCACTCCGACGGCGGGTCGTACAAGCCGCTGAACTGGATGAGCCCGCCGTGCAAGCTCGTCGTGACGGCCGCCGACGAGGACGCGGCGGCCCGCGGCGTCGTGCAGGTGTGGGTCGTGCAGCACGCCAAGAGCGACGACCGGCTCGTGATCGAGCTGCACGAGGTGTTGCACGACTCGGCGCACGAGCTCGGCGTCGATCCCGGCCTGATCAAGGACGGCGTCGAGGCGCACCTGCAGGTCATGCTTGCGGCGCAGATCGAGCTGCTCGGCGCGGGTGCGCGCCTCGTGCGCCGCGAATACCCGACGGCGATCGGCCCGGTGGACATCCTCGCGCGCGACGCGGCCGGCGCGACGATCGCGATCGAGATCAAGCGGCGCGGGGACATCGACGGCGTCGAACAGCTCACGCGGTACCTCGAGCTGCTGAACCGGGACCCGCACCTGGCGCCCGTGCGCGGCGTCTTCGCGGCCCAGGAGATCAAGCCGCAGGCGCGCGTGCTCGCGACGGACCGCGGCATCGGCTGCCTGGTGCTCGACTACGACGCGATGCGCGGCGTCGACGACTCGGGCGCCCGGCTCTTCTGACCGTTTCGATCGGGCTGGCCGGTGTCCTCCCGCTGGCGGCCTTGTTCGTTCTGACTGGCCTGCGCGGCGCGGCGGACCGCCTCGACCGAGGCGGCGACATCGGCGTCGTCGGTCGCGAAGTTGCTCACCGAGATCCGCATGATGTCGCGGGCCTGCCACCGTGACCCCGACATCCAGGTGGTCCCGCCGGCCAGCAGCCGAGCCACGACGTCGCGAGTGCGCGCGTCGTCCTCGAACGCGACGCTGACCTGCGTGTAGACGACGTCGTTGAGCACCCGTGCACCCTCGATGCCGGCCATCCCCGCGGCCAGCGCGCGGGCGTTGCGAGCGAGGCCGTCGACGAGGTCGGCGACGCCGGCGCGGCCGAGCGAGCGCAGCGCGGCCCAGACCGGGACGCCCCGCGCGCGGCGCGAGAACTCCGGCACCCGCTCGAACGGGTCGCCCGGGCCGGGATCCGCCGGCATCAGGTAGCTCGCGTGCACCCCGAGCGCGGCGCGCAGGGGAGCGGGCCGCGCGACGATCGCGATGCCGCAGTCGTAGGGCACGTTGAGGGTCTTGTGCGCGTCGGTCGCCCACGAGTCCGCCGCCGCGTAGCCGGCGAGCAGCCCGCGCAGCGCGGGCGAGGCGGCGGCCCACAGGCCGAACGCCCCGTCGACGTGCACCCAGGCGCCGTGGGCGTGCGCGAGCGCGGCGGCCGGACCGATCGGGTCGAACGCGCCCGAGTGCACGTTGCCCGCCTGCAGGCAGACGATCGTCGGGCCGGCGCCCGCGGCGAGGGCGTCGTCGAGCGCGTCGAGCCGGATGCGGCCCTGGTCGTCGGCCGGCACGAGCGAGGGCGCGCCGAGCCCGAGGTAGCGCAGCGCGAGATCGACCGAGTCGTGGCGCTCCGCGCCGGCCAGGACGCGCACGCGCGGCGCCCCCGTGAGCCCGAGCGTGTCGAGGTCCCAGCCGGCGTCGGTGAGCACCTGCTGGCGCCCGGCGGCCAGCCCCGTGAAGTTCGCCATCGTCGCGCCGGTGACGAACCCGACGTCCGCGCCGGCCGGCAGGCCGAGCAGGTCGAGCAGCCACGCGCCCGCGGCCTCCTCGGCCGCGACGACGCCGGGGGTCGAGTACCGCATCCCGGCGTTCTGGTCCCACGCGCTCACCAGCCAGTCGGCGGCCAGGGCGGCGGGGAGCGTGCCGCCCATGACCCAGCCGAAGAAGCGCCCCGACCCGATCGCCATCAGGCCCGGCTCGACGGCCGCGGCGAGCAGGTCGACGACGTCGGCCGGGTCGGTCGGCCCGGCGGGCAGGGCGCCGGCGAGGTCGGCCAGGAGGGCGTCGGCCGCCACCCGCGGGCCGATCGGCCGGTCGGGCAGGCCCGTCAGCCAGTCCCGGGCATAGGCGCTCGCGCGCTCGAGCGCGCCGGCGTAGCTCTCGTATCGCTCGGTCATCGGGCGCCTCCCCACGTCGTGTCACCCGCCACGGCACCACCCTGCTGCTCGGCGGCCCGCTGGGGCAAGGCCTGCCGGCGCGCGGGCTGCCTCGAGGCCCGCGAGCGGCCGCGAGCGGCCCCGTCCGACAGTGCGCTGCGAGAGGATGGGGCCATGACTTCTCCTGAGGTGACTCTTCCCGAGGCGACTGGCGAGATCCCCGTCGTGCTGCGCGGGCGCGTCGTCACGCCGTACCAGGTCGTCGACGACGGCGCCGTCGTCATCGAGGGCACCACGATCGTCTGGGTCGGGGCGGTCGCGAGCGCCACCGCCCCGGCCGCGCTCGCCGCCGTCGTCGCGGCGACGCCCGCGCCCGCGCCGGGCACGACCCTGCTGCCCGGGCTGATCGACCTGCACAACCACGGCGGCGGCGGAGCGAGCTTCCCCGACGCGACGACGGTCGACGAAGCCCGGCGGGCGGCGCGCGAGCACCTCGCCCACGGCACGACGACGCTGGTGGCGTCCCTCGTGACCGCGGACGCGCGGACCCTCGTCACCCGGGCCGCGCTGCTGGCTGACCTCGCCGACGCCGGCGAGCTCGCCGGGATCCACCTCGAGGGGCCGTTCCTGTCGCCGGCCCGGCGCGGCGCGCAGAACCCTGCCGACATGCTCGGGGGCGACCCCGAGCTCGTCCGGCGGATCGCCGCCGCGGCTCGCGGGCACCTCGTGACCATGACGATCGCGCCCGAGGTCGCCGGGATCTGCGGCCCGGGCGGCGTCATCGACGCCCTCGTCGAGGTCGGGGCGATCCCGTCGTTCGGGCACACCGACGCGTCCTCCGAGCAGGTCGACACCGCGATCGCGGCCGCGCGCGCGGCGCTGGCGGCCCCCGGCGCCCGCTCGGCGCGGCCCACCGCCACGCACCTGTTCAACGGCATGCGCCCGCTGCACCACCGCGACCCGGGCCCGATCGCGTCGTGCCTGGCCGCGGCCGGGCGCGGCGAGCTCGTCGTCGAGCTCATCGCCGACGGCACGCACCTGGTCCCGGGGACCATCCGCGCGGTCTTCGACCTCGTCGGCGCCGGCTCGATCGCCCTGGTCACCGACGCGATGGCCGCCGCGGGGATGCCGGACGGCACCTACGACCTCGGCCCGATGCGCGTCCGGGTCGCCGACGGCGTCGCGCGCCTGGCCGACGGCGACGCGATCGCGGGCGGCACGGCGCACCTGCTCGACGTGGTGCGCTGCGTCGTCGACTCGGGGGTCGCCCTCGAGCTCGCCGTCCTCGCCGCGAGCGGCACCCCCGCGGGCGTGCTCGGGCGCCGCGACGTCGGCGCGCTCGAGGCCGGCCGCCGCGCCGACGTCGTCGAGGTCGACGCCGGGCTGCGGCCGCTGCGCGTGCTGCGGGCGGGAGAGTGGGTGGCCTGAGCTACCCCAGCTCGTCGCGCACCGCGACGGCGAGGCCGGGCGCGAGGGGGAGCAGCGGCAGCAGCGTCGCCTGGAACGCGTGGTACAGGTCGGGCTTGCCGGGCCAGACGTCGGCGCTCGGCACGTTCGACGCGTCCAGCTCGTGGTGCCAGGACCCGCGGTCGTGGTCGACGAGGAACTCGCTCGCGTAGTCCCACCAGCGGCTGTAGTCCCCCGCGTAGCGCTCGTCGCCGGTCACCCGGTGCAGCGCGGCGGCGGCGCCGATCGCCTCGGCGGCCACCCAGTGCATCCGCGTGCGGACGACGGGAGCGCCGGCCCAGTCCGTGGTGTACACGAATCCGGGGGCGCCGTCGACGGCCCAGCCGTCCGCGACCGCGCGATCGTAGAGCGCCACCGCGGCAGCCACGAGCGTCTCGTCTGGCGCGCCGGGCAGCGCCGCGTCGACGGTCAGCAGCAGGCGGGCCCACTCGAGGCCGTGGCCGACCGTGGCCCCGTACGGCTTGAACGGGTCGTCGGGCCGGTCGGCGTTCAGCTCGAGCTGAGGGGCCCAGCTGGCGTCGAAGTGCTCGGGGATGCGCCACCCGTTGGCGCCCGCCCACGCCACGACGTGCCCCGCGATCGTGGCCGCGCGCTGGTGCCAGCGCGCGTCGCCGGTCGCGTCGCCCGCCGCGAGGAGCGCCTCGACGGTGTGCATGTTGGCGTTGACGCCGCGGTAGGTCTCGAGCGTGGTCCACGTGCGGTCCCACTCGTCCGCGCTCAGGCCCGCGGCGGGCTCCCAGAACCGGGCGTCGAGCACCGCGAGCGCGTCGTCGAGCAGGGCGCGGGCGCCATCGAGCTGCGCGACGGTCCCGGTCGAGGCCGCGAGCACGACGAACGCGTGCGCGTATGCGCTCTTGGTGGTGTCGAGGGTGCCGTCCGGCGCGATCGAGGCGTACCAGCCGCCGTGCTCGTCGTCGTGGAGGCTGGTGCGCAGCGCGGCGATCGCGCGCTCGGCGACGGGGCGGCAGCCCGGCACACCGAGCAGGTGCCCGAGCGCGTACACGTGCGCGGTGCGCCCGGTGATCCAGGTGAAGACCGGGCGATCGGGGTCGACGGTGCCGTCGTCGTCGAGCCACCCGGCCCCCTGGCCGGCGGGCACGGCGCGGCGGCCGAACTCGAGCAGCCGCAGGGACTCGTCCCACAGCCAGCCGCGGTGGCCGGCGCGGTCGGTCCAGGCGGTCATCGGGCATTCCCCTCGAGGTGGCCGGGGGTAGCGCCGCCCCCGGCGAGTCCGGCGAGTCCGGCAAGTTCGGCGAGCCAGTGCAGCTGCCGCGCGAACTGGTGCCCGGCGCCCCCCTCGTGCTCGTTGAACGGGTAGACCTCGAGCTGCTTGGCGGGCTCGCCCCCGAGCGCGCCGTAGTGGTTGTACGCGGCGTACACGGTCGAGGGCGGGCAGATCGGGTCCATCAGCGCGACCGAGAACAGCGCCGGCGCGCTCGCGCGCCGGGCGAACGAGACCCCGTCGAGGTAGGAGAGCGTCCGGAAGGCCGCGTCGGCGTGCCCGCGATGGACCGAGAGGTACTGCGTGATCTCGGTGTACGGCGTCGTGTCCGCGACGTCGACGGCGCGGCGGAAGTGGCTGCCGAACGGCACGTCGGGCATCGCCGCGAGCAGGCCGGGGACCAGGCCCGCGACGGCCAGCGTGATGCCGCCGCCCTGGCTTCCGCCGGTCACCGCGACGCGCGTCGGATCGACGCCGTCGACGGCGCGCACCGCCTCGACCGCGCGCACCGCGTCGGTGAACACGCGACGGTAGAAGTGGTCGGCCGGGTCGAGCAGCCCACGCGTGAGGAAGCCGGGGACGGCCGGCCCGGAGCCGACCGGGTCGGGCGTGTCGCCGCCGCTGCCCCACTGGCTGCCCTGCCCGCGCGTGTCCATGTACAGGCTCACGTAGCCGGCGCTCGCCCAGCCGAGGTGCTCGTGCGGCAGGCCGCGGCCGCCGCCGTACCCGTTGTACTCCACGACGGCGGGGAGCGGGCCCGCGCCGGCGACGGCCGCCGCCGGGCGTGTGAGCCACGCCTTGATCGGGTGCCCGCCGAAGCCGGCGAACTCGACGTCGAAGACGTCGACGAGCCGCAGGCCGGTGTCGACGGGCGTCACGGTCAGGTTCAGGTCGAACGCGCGGGTCTCGGCGAGCGTCTTCGCCCAGAAGGCGTCGAAGTCCGCGGGCTCGCCGATGTCGGGCAGGTAGCTCTCGAGCTCCGCGCGGGGGAGGTCGTACACAGGCATGGGCTGCGGTCCTTCGGCAGGTCGGCGGGTCGGCGGGTCGGTCGGCGTGGTCGGGGCGTCGGTCGGCGGGCGGTCGGGCGGGCCGATCGGCGCCGTCGTGACCACGGTACCGACCAGATCGGACGCCGCGGCCCGGTCCGGCCAGCGACCTGCCCCCGAAGCCACCGGCAGCGGCCGACCTCCCCCTGTGCGCGGGGTAGGAACACGGTCTTGACCGATGGATTCGTTTGGTGGATGATCCAATGCATCGAAGCGCTTCGACGAAGCGCTTCGATCTCCACCGACATTCGATCTGCGGCCAACGGAGGCTGAGATGGCAACGATGCAGGACGTCGCGCGGCTCGCCAACGTCTCCCTCAGCACGGTCTCTTACGCGCTCAGCGACGCGCGCCCGGTCTCGAGCCGGACGAAGGCGCGCATCGAGGCGGCCATGGCCGAGCTCGGGTTCCAGCGCAACGCGGCGGCCCGCAGCCTCGCGAGCCGCCGCAGCCACGTCCTCGCGCTCACCTACCCGGCGATGCAGCAGGGCCTCGGCGGCACCGTCAGCGAGTTCGTCGCGAGCGCGGCCGAGACGGCGAGCGCGCACGGCTACCAGCTCGTCCTGTGGCCGCTCGGCGCGAACCAGCCGGGCGAGATCCGCGACCTCGCCCAGCAGGGGCAGGCCGACGGGGTGCTGCTGATGGAGGTCCGGCTCGAGGACCCGCGGGTCGAGGCGCTGCGCGCGGCGGGCGTGCCGTTCACGATGATCGGCCGGACGGCGCAGGTCGCCGACCTCAGCTACGTCGACATCGACTTCGCCCGCACGACGGAGGACGCTGTCGCGCACCTGACCGGGCTCGGCCACGAGCGCATCGCGTTCCTCAACCACTCCGCCGCGAGCCGGGCGGACGGGTACGCGCCGACGATCCGGGCCGACGAGGGGTACGCCGACGCGATGCGCGCGCGGGGCCTGAGCCCCGAGTCGATCCTGTGCGACGAGGACCCGGGCGCGGGTCGCGCCGCGATGGCCGAGCTGCTCGCGCGGGACCCGCGCCTGACCGCGGTCATCACGATGAACGAGATCGCGACGTTCGGTGCGACGGTCGAGCTCCAGGCGCAGGGCCGGCAGATCCCGCGGGACTTCTCGGTGCTGTCGATCGTCACCTCCCCGGGGGTGGGCGCGATGAGCAATCCGCCCCTGACCACCATGCACGCCCCGGGCGCCGATCTCGGCCGGCTCGGGGTGGAGGCGCTGCTCGCGCTGCTGACGGTGAACGAGCTCCCCGCCGTCGACCCCGTGCTGCTGCCGTGCCCGCTGGAACCGGGCGGCAGCACCGGCCCGCCGCCCGTGCCGCTCACCCCCTAGCCGCTCGACCACCACCCCGCTCGACCACCACCCCGCTCGACCATCTGCACCACTCAATGAGGAGACGTACATGTTGACCAATCGCAAAGTGGGCCTGATCGCCGCGCTGGCCGTCCTCCCGCTCGCCCTCGCGGCGTGCGGCGGCGCTGACTCGGACGACGGCGCGGCGTCGGACGCCACGACCCTCAAGCTCTGGCACTACGAGGGTGCCGACAGTGCCATGGGCAAGGCCTGGGACGAGTCGATCAAGGTGTTCGAGGCTGAGCACGAGGGCGTCACGGTCGAGTTCGAGCAGAAGGCGTTCGAGCAGATCCAGCAGACCGCCGGGATGGTGCTGAGCTCCGACGAGGGCCCGGACATCATGGAGTACAACAAGGGCAACGCGACCGCCGGCCTGCTCGCGTCGCAGGGGCTCCTCACCGACCTCTCCGACGAGGCGGCCTCGCGCGGCTGGGACGACAAGCTCGCCGAGAGCCTGCAGACGACGGCCAGGTACGACGAGAACGGCGTCATGGGCTCGGGCAGCTGGTACGGCGTCCCGAACTACGGCGAGTTCGTGACGGTCTACTACAACAAGGACATGTTCGCGGCCGCCGGCGTCGAGGTGCCGACCTCGCTGGCCGAGTTCACCGCCGTCATGGACACGTTCGTCGCCGACGGCATCACGCCGCTGGCGATGGCGGGCGCCGAGTACCCGGCCGGCCAGCTCTACTACGAGCTCGCGATGGCCAAGGCCGACCGCTCCTTCATCGACAACTACCAGACGTACAAGGAGCCGGTGGACTTCCAGGCGGACCCGCTCAAGTTCGGCGCCGAGACGTTCGACCAGTGGGTCAAGGCCGGCTACATGGCCTCCGACTCCGCGAGCCTCAAGGCCGAGGACGCCGGGCTGAGCTTCATCAGCGGCACCTCGCCGATCTTCGTCTCGGGCAGCTGGTGGTACGGCCGCTTCGCGACCGACATCACCGACGCCGACTGGGGCATCTTCAACTTCCCGGGCAACGAGTTCAACGCCGGGTCCTCGGGCAACCTGTGGGTCGTGCCGGAGAACTCCAAGGCCAAGGACCTCGCGTACGACTTCATCGACATCACGATGCGGCCCGAGATCCAGGCGATCCTCGGCAACAACGGCGGCCTGCCGGTCGCCGCGGAGCCCACGGACATCACCGACCCGAAGAGCCAGGAGCTCATCACGGCGTTCAACGAGGTCCTCGACAACGACGGCCTGGCGTTCTACCCCGACTGGCCCGTGCCCGGCTACTACGACGTGCTGGTCTCCGCCTTCCAGTCGTCGATCAACCAGTCGACCGACCCGGCCGGCGTGCTCGACCAGCTCGGCACGGCCTACGACGACGGCGTCGCCAACATCGGCTGACCTGCCGCCCTCGCCGCGACGGCGCCGGCCGGACCTCCGACCGGCGCCGTCGCGGCGCCCCCTGGCGCCGCGCGCACAGCTGCGCGCGCCGACCCGAGCGCAGACGTGATCTACCGAAAGGCACTGCCATCATGGTGACAACTTCGGACCCGAGCGTGCGCGTACGCCGGCCGCCTGCGGGGCGAACTCGCGGCAGGTCCGGTTCGGGCGGCGTGTACTGGGCGTACCTCATCCCCGGCGCGATCTTGTTCATCGCCGTGATCGTCGTGCCGTTCGTGATGAATCTGTACCTGAGCTTCACGAAGTGGCCCGGGCTCGGCACGCCGCGCTGGGTCGGCCTCGACAACTACACGCGGCTGCTCTCGGACGAGACGTTCTGGCTGTCGTTCCGGAACTCCCTCGCGATGATCGTCGCGATGGTCGTGGTCCCGACGCTGCTCGGCCTGCTCCTCGCGTCGGTCCTGTTCGACTACCTCGGCAAGCGGTTCAACGGCCAGGTCGCCAGTGCGCTGCGCGCGACCTACTACCTGCCCCAGATCCTCCCCGTCGCGGTCGCGGGCATCCTGTGGGGCTGGATCCTCAACCCGCAGACCGGCGCGCTCAACGTCTTCCTGCGCCAGATCGGGCTCGACTCGCTCGCGCTGAACTGGCTCGGCGACACCACGACGGCGATGCCGACCGTCATGCTCGTGATGATCTGGGTCCAGCTCGGGTACCCCGTCGTGATCTTCATGGCCGCGCTGCAGCGCGTGGACCCCGAGCTCTACGAGGCAGCCGAGCTCGACGGAGCGGGCTGGTTCGCACGGTTCCGCGCGATCACGCTCCCGCAGATCAAGCCGGAGACGTTCGTCGTGACCCTGACCTGCACGATCGCCGCGCTCAAGGTGTTCGGCCCGATCTACGTGCTGACCAAGGGCGGCCCCGAGAACACGACGAACGTGCCGTCCTACTTCTCCTACCAGAACTTCTTCCCCAAGTCCCAGGTCGGCTACGGCGCGGCGATCGCCACCGTCCTGACCATCATCGTCGTCATCGTCTCGATCGCGTTCATCCGGGCGCAGGCGTCGAGCGAGCGCAAGGAGGGCAGCTGACATGGCCACCGATTCCGCGGTTCTGACCGCGACCCCCGCCGCCATCGCCCCCCGGCGCGGCACGCGCTTCCAGCACGGCAAGTCGCGCTGGCTCATCCTGGCCGTCGCGCTGGGCCTCGCGCTGGCGATGATGATCCCGTTCGTGATCATGCTGCTCAACGCGTTCAAGTCGCCCGCCGACTACGCGGCCAACGGGCCGGTCAGCCTGCCGTCGCACCTGTACTTCGACGGGCTGGTCAACTTCTGGAACCGGGTCAACTTCCCCGAGAAGCTGGTCAACTCGATCTGGATCAGCGGCGCGGTGGCGATCCTCGCCACGCTCGTCTCGCTCCTGAACGCGTACGCGCTCGGCATCGGCCGGGTGCGCGGGCGGCTGTGGATCGTCGGCCTGTTCCTACTCGCGAACATGCTGCCGCAGGAGTCCCTCATCTACCCGCTCTACTACCTCGCGAAGCAGACGGGCCTGTACAACAACCAGTGGTCGGTCATCATCATCTTCACGGTGATCCAGAGCGCGTTCGGCACGTACCTGCTCCAGTCCGTCTTCGCGACCTTCCCGCCGTCGGTGCTCGAGGCCGCGGCGCTCGACGGCGCGAACAAGTGGCAGGTGCTGTGGCGCGTGGTCTTCCCGATCAGCCGCCCCACGCTGTCGGTCCTGGTGATCTTCTTCTTCATCTGGACCTGGAACGAGTTCTTCATCCCGCTCGTCATGCTCATCGACAACGCGACGCAGACGATCCCCGTCGCGCTCGCCTCGCTGCAGGGTGACCGGCTCATGGACGCCCCGACGATCAACGCGGGCTCGCTCATCAGCCTCCTGCCAGCGGTGATCTTCTTCCTCATCTTCCAGCGCACGCTCACGCGCGGCATCACCGCCGGCGCGGTCAAGTAGCCCGCAGACCTCACAAGGACGGTTCCACCATGAAGTTCACCGACGGCTACTGGCTCGTGCGCGACGGGATGCACCCGCTGCACCCGGCCCAGGCGTACGACGTCTGGTCCGACCACGACTCGATGACGGTGTACGCGCCGACCGCGCGGATCGTCGGCCGGGGCGACACCCTGAACCGGCCCATCGCGACCGTGACCTACAGCTCGCCGATGGACGACGTGATCCGGGTCCGGATCGAGCACCACCAGGGCGCCGTCGACGCCGGGCCGTCGTTCGTCCTGGGCGGCGACGAGCGCGTGCCGGTCAAGGTCGCCGTCGACGACGAGGCCGGCGTGCTGACCTCGGGCGCGCTCTCGGTGCGGGTGCACCGGGGCGCGGGCTGGCAGGTCGACTTCGAGGCCGCGGGCGCGGTGCTCACGTCGAGCCCGCACAAGGGCATCGGGCTCGTCGCGGCCGACGACGGCGCGCACTACGTGCACGAGCAGCTCACCCTCGGCGTCGGCGAGCTCGTCTTCGGGCTGGGGGAGCGCTTCGGCCCGTACGTCAAGAACGGCCAGAGCGTCGACATCTGGAACGCCGACGGTGGCACGTCGAGCGAGCAGGCCTACAAGAACGTGCCGTTCTACCTCACGAACCGCGGTTACGGCGTGTTCGTCAACCACCCCGAGCTCGTCTCGTTCGAGGTCGGCTCCGAGCACGTCTCGCGCAGCCAGTTCAGCGTGCGCGGGCAGTCGCTCGAGTACTTCGTCATCTACGGACCGACCCCCAAGGAGGTGCTGCGCAAGTACACCGCCCTGACCGGTCGCCCCGCGCGCGTCCCGGAGTGGTCGTTTGGGCTCTGGTTGTCGACGTCGTTCACAACCAGCTACGACGAGGCGACCGTCTCGGGCTTCATCGACGAGATGGCCGCGCGCGACCTGCCGCTGTCGGTGTTCCACTTCGACTGCTTCTGGATGCGCGAGTTCAACTGGTGCGACTTCGAGTGGGACCCGCGCACGTTCCCGGACCCGGAGGGCATGCTGACCCGGCTGCGGGCCCGCGGCCTGAAGATCTGCGTGTGGATCAACCCGTACATCGCGCAGCGCTCGCCGCTGTTCGCCGAGGCGGCGGCGCAGGGCTTCCTGCTCAAGCGGACCGACGGCTCCGTGTGGCAGTGGGATCACTGGCAGGCCGGGATGGGGCTGGTCGACTTCACCAACCCCGCCGCCGCGGCGTGGTTCACGGGCAAGCTCGACCGCCTACTCGGGATGGGGGTGGACGCGTTCAAGACCGACTTCGGCGAGCGCATCCCGACCGAGGGCGTCGCCTGGCACGACGGCTCGGACCCGCAGCGCATGCACAACTACTTCGCTCAGGCCTACAACAAGTGCGTGTTCGACCTGCTCGTCGCGCGGCGCGGCGAGGGCGACGCGGTGCTCTTCGCCCGCTCGGCGACCGCCGGCGGGCAGCAGCTGCCCGTGCACTGGGGCGGCGACTGCTACTCGACGTTCGAGGCGATGGCCGAGACCCTGCGCGGCGGGCTGTCGCTCGCGCTGTCGGGGTTCGGCTTCTGGAGCCACGACATCGGCGGGTTCGAGGGCACCCCCGACCCCACGGTGTTCAAGCGCTGGCTCGCCTTCGGGCTGCTGTCCTCGCACAGCCGGCTGCACGGGTCCGGCTCGGTGCGGGTGCCGTGGGCCTTCGACGAGGAGGCCGTCGACATCACCCGCACGTTCACCCAGCTCAAGCTGTCGCTCATGCCGTACCTCGCGCGCGTCGCCGGCGAGGCCCACACGGCTGGCACGCCGATGCTGCGGCCCATGCTGCTCGAGTTCCCGCACGACCGTGCCGCGGCGGCGCTCGACACCCAGTACCTGCTCGGCGACGCGCTGCTCGTGGCGCCGGTCTTCTCGGCCAGCGGGGACGTGGAGTACTACGTGCCCGAGGGCACGTGGACGCACCTGGTCACCGGGGCGCAGGTCACCGGGCCGCGCTGGGTCGCGCAGCGGTGCGCGATCGACACGCTGCCGCTGCTCGTGCGGCCCGGGACGGTGCTCCCGATCGGCGCGCGCACCGACCGGCCCGACTACGACTACGCCGACGGCGTCCGGCTCGACCTGTACGAGATCGCGGACGGCGCGCGCACCGTCGTGGAGGTGCCCGCGCTCGGCGGCGCCGTCGCGGCGACGTTCACCGTGAGCCGGACCGGCGATCGCGTGCTCATCGAGGCCGAGGGTGCGACCGGCGCGTGGTCGGCCCGCGTCGTCGGCCCGGACCCGCGTACGGTGTCGGCCGAGCCCGGTGCCTCGCGCCTGGAGCTCGCGCTCTGACTCGCGCACCCGAACCGTTCCGACCCCGACACGAAGGACCACCTCGACGATGAGCAGCACACGCACGTTCCCCGCCGACTTCCTCTGGGGCTCGGCCACGGCCGCGTACCAGATCGAGGGTGCCGTCTCCGAGGGCGGGCGCGGCCCGTCGATCTGGGACACGTTCAGCCACACCCCGGGGGCCACCCTCAACGGCGACACGGGCGACGTCGCGGCCGACCATTACCACCGCTGGCGCGAGGACATCGCGCAGATGAAGGCGCTGGGGCTCGGCGCCTACCGGTTCTCGATCTCCTGGTCGCGCGTGCAGCCGGGCGGCACCGGCGAGTTCAACCCCGAGGGCATCGCGTTCTACGCGACGCTCGTGGACGCCCTGATCGAGGCGGGCATCGACCCCGTGGTGACGCTCTACCACTGGGACCTGCCGCAGGAGCTCGAGGACGCGGGCGGCTGGGTCAACCGCAACACGGCCTACCTGTTCGCGGCCTACGCCGAGCGGATGGCCGTCGAGCTGGGCTCGCGCGTGTCGGTCTGGACCACGTTCAACGAGCCGTGGTGCGCCGCGTACCTGGGGTACGCCTCGGGCGTGCACGCGCCCGGGCGCACGGACGGCGCGGACGCGCTCGCGGCCGTCCATCACCTCAACCTCGCGCACGGGCTCGCCGGCCGCGCGATCCGCGCGGTGCTGGGCGCGGACACCCCGCTGTCGATCACGCTCAACCTGCACGTAAGCCGGCCCGACGACCCGACGTCGGCCGCCGACGTCGACGCGGTGCGCCGGATCGACGCCGTCGGCAACCGGGCGTTCCTCGGCCCGGTGCTCGAGGGGGCCTACCCGGCCGACCTGCTCGCGGACACCGCCGCGGTCACCGACTGGGCCTTCGTCCAGGCCGGCGACCTCGAGCTCATCCACGTGCCGCTCGACGTCCTCGGCGTGAACTACTACTCGACCGGCCGCGTGCGGCACTTCTCGGGCGAGGGGGAGCGGTCCCAGGACGACGGCCACCGCGACTCGGACGCGAGCCCGTGGGTCGGCGTCGACGACGTCGAGTTCCTGGCCCAGCCCGGCCCGCACACCGCCATGGGCTGGAACATCGACCCCGGCGGCCTGACCGAGCTCCTGCTCGGCCTGCACGCGGCCTACCCGGACCAGCCCATGATGATCACGGAGAACGGCGCCGCGTTCGCCGACGACGTCAGCGCCGACGGCCTCGTGCACGACGACGCGCGCGTCGCCTACCTGCACGACCACCTCGAGGCCATGGGGGTCGCGATGGACGCCGGCGCGGACGTGCGCGGGTACTTCGTCTGGTCCCTGCTCGACAACTTCGAGTGGGCGTACGGCTACGACCGCCGCTTCGGCATCATCCGGGTCGACTACGGCACCCAGGAGCGCACCTGGAAGGACTCGGCCCGCTGGTACCAGCGCCTCCTGAGCACGAACACCCTCGAGTAGCCGTCCGGGTGGTGGGTCGGCCGCACGGGTGGCGAGCCGGCCGCACGGGTGGCGCGGCGACGGGTGGGGGAGGATAGGGGCATGCCTAGTGGTCGGAGCTCCAAGCGGCACCCGCGGGGCGGTGTCGGCGGCCCGCCGCCGCTCGACCTGCAGCGCGCGCTCGGCGGCCGCAGCAGCGAGGACGCGGCGGACGGGGCGTGGACCGTGCAGTCCGTCAACGGCTCCGAGCGAACGTTTCGCTGCCCGGGCTGCCAGCAGCTGATCGCGCCGGGCACGCCGCACCTCGTGGCGTGGGCGTCCGACGGTCTCCTGGGCGCGCAGGCGTCGCTCGAGGCGCGGCGCCACTGGCACCGGTCCTGCTGGGCCGCGCGCGGCCGACGGCGCTAGGTGCGCGATCCGGGGCCCGCGCCCGCCGGCCACCTGCAGGCCGGGTCCGCGCCTGACGTGCGCTCGCTGAGCGTGCTGCCCGCGCGGCGCGAGGACGTCGTGCTGCGCACGGCGGACGGCCTGACGCTCGTCGGCGAGCTCGCGCTGCCGCTCGACCGCCCGCCCGTCGCGACCCTCGTCACGCTGCACCCGCTGCCCACGCACGGCGGGTACATGGACTCGCACGTGCTGCGCAAGGCCTCCTGGCGGCTCCCCGCGCTCGCGGGCCTGGCCGTGCTGCGGTTCAACACGCGCGGGACGTCGTCCCCGCGCGGCACGAGCGAGGGCTCGTTCGACGGCGGCGCCGCGGAGGGCCTCGACGTCGACGCCGCGCGCGCCTTCGCGGCCGGGCGGGGGCTGCCCCGGCCCTGGCTCGTCGGCTGGTCGTTCGGCACCGAGCTCGCGCTCATGCACGGCCTGCGGTCGACCGCGCCCGCCATCGAGGGCGCGATCCTGCTCTCTCCGCCGCTGCACCGCGCCACCGACGCGGACCTCGCGGCGTGGGACGCCGCCGGCACGCCGCTGGTCGCGATCGTCCCCGAGCTCGACCTCTACCTGTCGCCCGCGCAGGCCCGCCGCCGGTTCGCGGCGGTGCGCCAGGCCGAGGTCATCGCCGTCGAGGGCGCGCGACACCTGTGGGTCGGCGAGCCCGCGGTGCGGCGGGTGCTCGCCGAGATCGTCCGCCACGTGCTGCCCGAAACGTCGCCCGAGTCGCCACCCCACGCGCTGGAGGAACCATGACCATCGACGGCCTGCTCGCCGTGCACACCTACCGCACCGGCCCGGCCGGGCCGGTGCCGCTCGCGCTGCTGCACGGCTTCCCGCTCGACCACCGCATGTGGGACGACGTCGCCGCGCTCCTGCCGGGGGACCGCACGGTTCTCGCGCCCGACCTGCCGGGGCTCGGGGACTCGCCCTCGGGCGACGACGTGGCCGGCGCGCTCGCGGCGCCCGCCGAGCCGTCCATCGACGCCGCCGCCGACGCCGTCGCCGCGACCCTGCGCGCGGCGGGCGTCGAGCGCGCCGTCGTAGCGGGGCTCTCGATGGGCGGGTACGTGGCGATGGCCCTGGCCGAGCGGCACCCGGCGCTCGTCGCCGGCCTCGGCCTGCTCGACACGAAGTCGACGACCGACGACGACGCCGCGCGCGCGGGCCGCCTGCGCATCGCCGCCGCGGTGCTCGCCGAGGGCCGGGTCGACGCGGTGCTCGGGATGGCCCGCGCGCTGCTCGGGGAGACCAGCCGGGAGCGTCAGCCGGAGCTGGTCGGGCTCGTCGAGCACTGGATCCGCGGGCAGGGCCCCGCCGGCATCGCGTGGTCGCAGCGGGCGATGGCGGCGCGGCCGGACCGCACCGCGGTGCTCGCAGGCTTCGCCGGACCGGCGCTCGTGCTGGTCGGGGCGGAGGACGCGATCGCGCCGCTCGCGGCCGCCGAGCACGAGGCGGCGGCGCTGCCGGACGCCGTGCTCGTCGTCGTCCCCCGGGCGGGGCACCTGACGAGCGTCGAGAACCCGGAGCCGGTCGCGGCCGCCCTGGACGCGCTGGCGCTGCGGGTAGATCGGGCCTGACTCGCCCTGATCGGGTCTGACCCGCCCTGATCGGGTCTGACCCGCCCGGACCGAGCGGGACCGGTGCGGGGCGCGTCGCGACTCAGGTGGCCCGGTCGAGGATCCGGGCGAGCGCGTCGGCGAGGTCCATCGACTCGCCGTCCCGGCCGCCCTTGCCGAGGATCAGCGGCGGGTCGCTGGCGGGCGGGGTCGCGCCGCGCAGGCGGGCCCGCAGGCTCGCGGCGACGCTGAGCACGTAGAACTCGCCGTCCGTCGCGACCGCGACCGACTCGTTCTGGCGTAGGTACCACCCGCGCAGCGTGGTGCGGTACCGCGACCTTCCCGCGTAGCTGCGGGCCTCCAGCGGCACCGCGGGCACGCCCCGCGCGGCCGCCGCCGCGACGAACTCGGCGATCAGCGCGCGCGCCTGCTGGGACTCGCCGGCCTGCTTGCGCTCGAGCGCGCTCGCGTGGTCGGCGGCGGCCTCCCGCCGACGCGAGCGCCAGGTGGCGTCGTCGTCGGCGGGTGCCGGTGTCATCGCGGCGTGCTCGCTGCGTCGGCTGCTGCGGTGGAGACCTCGTCGCCCGCGGGCTCGGCGTCGGCGTCGTGCGCCGCGTCGGTGGGCGCTGCTCCGGTAGGCGCGGCTTCGGTGGGAGCGGTGCCGGTGGGAGCGGTGCCGGTGGGAGCGGTGCCGGTGGGCGCGGCGCCGGCAGCAGCATCAGCCGCCGCGTCGTCGGTCGGCGCCGCGGCCGGCTCGCTGGCCGGCTTGGCCGGCTCGCTGACGGGCTCGGCGGCCCGGGGCGTGGCGTCCGACAGTCGCGGGGTGGGGGGCGCCGCCGGCGCGGGCGCGCTCTTGGCCTTGCGGCCGCCCTTGGTCGCCTTCGCCTCGAAGTTCGCCTCGGTCTGGCTCGCCCGCTCGAGCGCCATGCGGCTCGGGACCGGGTCGTTGCCGAGCAGGTTGCGCAGCTCGTCGAGGTAGGACGTGATCGCCTCGCGCTGGTGATTGAGGTCCTCGACCTGCCGCTGGGCCGTCGTGCGCTCGCGCTCGGCCTCGATCATCGACTCCGACAGGCTCTTCTCGGCGTGCTCGCGCGCCTCGGACACGACCCGGTCGGCGTTGCGTCGGGCGTTCGACAGCAGCTCCTTCGCGTGGGCGTCCGCGTCCTTGCGGACCTGCTCGGCCCGCTCGAGCGCGTTGGCCACCCGCTGCTCGGCCTCCGAGGCGTGCGCCTCGGAGTCCCGCACGAGCCGCTCGGACTCGGCTCGGGCCGCCTCGTGCCGCTCGGCCTCGGCGCGCTCGGACGCCTCGCGCCGCGTCGCGATCTCGAGCTCGGCGTCGGCCAGGGCCTGCGTGGCCTGCTGGAGCCGCGCGTCGGCGACCGCCTTGGCCGCCGTCGCAGCCTCCGCCGCGGCGCGCTGCGCCTCGGTGATGAGCCGCTCGACCTCCAGGCGCGTGCCGTCGCGCAGCTCGGCGGCGTCGCGCTCGGTCGTCGAGCGCAGCTCGGTGGTCTCCCGTGCCGCGAGGGCGCGCAGCTCGGTGGTCTCGCGCTCGGCTGTGCGGCGCAGGTGGGTGCTCTCGAGCAGCGCGCTCTCGCGCTGCTCGGTGGTCTCGCGGTCGGCGCTCGCGCGCAGCTCGGACGCGTACTGGTCGGCGGCGGACCGGAGCTCGGCGACCTCGCGCTCGGCCTCGGCGCGCACCGCCGCGAGCTCGTCGACCAGCGCGGAGCGAAGCTCGCCGACCTCGCGGTCAGCGGTCGCGTGCACGAAGCCGGCGTACTGATCGGCCTCGGCGCGCACCGCGGCGGCCTCCGCGACGGCGCGCTGACGCAGGTCGGCCGCGTCACGGTCGGCGGCGGCGCGCACGCCGTCGGCGTACAGCTGGGTCTGGGAGCGCAGGGTCGCGACCTCGGCGCCGGTGCGCTGCTGCAGCTGCGCGACCTCCGCCTCGACGGTGGACCGCAGGGTGGCGGAGTAGGTCTCCGCGTCGGCGCGCAGGGCGGCGACCTCGTTCTCGACCCGCTGCCGCAGGGTCGTCGTGTCCTGGTCGGCGGACTGGCGCAGGTCCTGCGAGTAGCGATCGGCGTCGGCGCGCTGCGCCGAGGTCGCGTCCTCGGTCGTCGAGCGCAGCTCGGCCGCGGTCCGCTCGGTCGTGACGCGCAGCTCGGTCGTCTCGCGCTCGACGGTGGCTCGGAGTGTGCCGAGCTCGCGCTCGAGGCCGGTGCGGCGCTCGCTCTCCTCGGTCGTGATCGCGCTCTGGATGCGGGCGGCCTCGCGCTCGGCCGATCCGACGAGCTCCTCGGCGCGGCGCTGCGCGTCGAGCAGCGTGCTCTCCGACTCGCTTGCGGCGGTCGTGCGCACCTCCTCGGCCTCGCGGCGCGTCGTCGCGAGCATCTCGGCGACCTCGTTCTCCGCGCGGGCGCGCAACTGGCCGGCGGCGAGCTTCGCGCGGGCGAGGGCGTCCGAGGCTTGGGAGTTGGCCTGCGAGACGACGTCGGACGACTGCTCCTCGGCCGAGCGCAGGAGCTGCTCGATCCGCGAGCCGAGGCCCGAGTACGTCGGCCGCTCGGCCTCGCGCAGCTGGCGGTGGGCCTCGGATAGCTCACCGGCGACCTGCAGCGTGCGGCCGTCGAGGGCCTCGACCTGGGCCCGCGCCTCGGTGAGGGACTGCTCGAGCTGGGCGAGCCGGGCGTCGACCGGCGCACGGTCGTAGCCGCGGAAGTTGACTACGGGAAAGGGCGAACGGTCGTCGGACACTGCATCCTCCTGGACATACCGGTGTTCTTCTGGCCATACCGGTGACTCGACCGGGCGCAGCCTCGACGCGCGCCGGCGGACCTACCAGCCGTCAGCCGCCAGGGTATCCGTCGCGGGCGGTCGGCCGGTGCCCGTTGGCGACCACGGGGCCTCCGGGCCGCCCCCGCGGCGCTCCTCGCCTATGGTGGAACGTCATCTCTGAAAGGGCTAGTGCGTGCTGCAACGAACGTTCGCCGCTGTTCTCGGCATCCTCGGCTTGGTCTGCATCGGCCTCGGCGTCGCGTCCGCCACGGTCTGGAGGGCCTCCGACACCCTCGTCGTGACCGCGCCCGCGGGCGAGTCCGGCACCCTGGTGATCACCGCGCCCGGGGTCCTCGAGCTCGGCGGCAGCCCTGTCACCGTGACCGCCCGCGCGACCGGCGGCACCAAGGTCGTGCTCGCGATCGGCCAGGAGGTCGACGTCGCGGGCTGGGTCGGCCCGGACGCCCACACGGTCGTCACCGGGCTCGCGGACCTGCACACGCTCACGACGTCGGCCGTCGAGTCCGAGGCCCCGGCCGAGGCGGCCGCGGCGCCCGCCGACGGCTCCGCGCCGGTCGAGGCGGCTCCCGCCGAGACGCCCGCGCCCGACCCCGAAGGCTCGGACATGTGGCTCGCCCGGGCCTCGGGCGCCACGAGCGCCGAGCTGCCCTGGACCCCGGTGGCGGGCCGGTGGACGCTGCTCGCGGCGGGGGTCGGCGACGGCGCCGGCGCGCCCGAGGTCCAGCTCTCCTGGCCGCAGACCGTGACCACCCCGTGGCTCGTGCCCGGCGTCGCCCTCGGCGCCCTCCTGCTCCTGGTCGGCCTCGGTCTCGGCCTCAGGGCCTGGCGCCGCGCGCGCCGCGCCCCGGACGCGGACTGGGTGTCGGTCGCGACGGGTTCGCTGTCGACGATCCCGATCCGCTCGTCCGCCGCGAACGTCGGCACCCGCACCCCCGCGCAGGTGGCGGCCGACGATGGCCAGCCCACCGTGATCCTGACCCGCCGCCAGATCCGCGAGGCCGAGGCAGCCGCCGCGGCGAGCGCACGCTCGGCTGGTCGGGTGTCGCTGCGCTGGCGCGGCCAGGGCGGCTCAGGCGGCTCAGGTGGCACGGACGAGGCCGGGGCCACGCGGACCGGCGAGGTGCCCGCGGTGGCCCCTGCTCCGCAGGCGCACGTCGCGGCGATCGACTCCGCCGTGGTCGTCGGCTCCGCCGGGTCCGCCGGGACCGCTGGGTCCGCCGGTTCCGGTCGGCCCATCGATCCCGCGGGCGCTGTTCCTGCCGCTGTCGATCTCACCGCTGTCGATCTCACCGCTGTCGTTCCTGCCGCTGCCGAACCCCCCGCTGCCGAACCCGCACCGGCCGCACGAAGCGCTCGGTCCCGGCTCACCGGGGGCTGGACGCCGCGCCGTCCCGCGCCCGCCGCGAGCGACGCCGGTCCGGCCGATGCCCGCCCGGCGGACGCCGCGCCGTCGGCGGCTGGTGCCGTGGGCGGCGACCTCGCGGCCGCGCCCGCGGAACCGGCGCCCGTCGCGGCACCGGGCTCGCGCGCGGACGCCTGGCGGCGCGCGTGGGGCTTCCCCGGCGAGGGCGCCGAGCCCGACCCGGGCGCGAGCACCGCCACCGAACCGCGCACGACCCCCGAACCCCACACCCCCGAAGGGAAGGACTCCTGATGCGCCGTCGCCCGGATGCCCGTCCCTCCGCAGTCCGGCGGCCGGCGGGTGTCCTACGCCCGGTCGCCGCAGTCGCGAGCGCGTGCCTGCTGCTCGCGGGCTGCGCGGCGGACCTGCCGCAGCCGATCCCCGGCGCGACGCCCGCGGTGCCCCCGCCGGTGCTGACCATCGGTCAGGCCGACGGCGTGCTCGACGCGATCGGGTCCGCCGTGACGACCTCCGATGCGGCCCTGTCCGCCGTCGGGCTCGAGGCCAGGGTCTCGGGCCCCGCCCTCGCGAGCCGGACCGCCGAGTACGCGGCGTCGACCGCGACGGCCGGCGCGAAGGGGCTCACGGCGCTGCAGTTCGACGCCCAGACGCTGATCGTCCCGACCACCCAGGGCTGGCCGCGTACGCAGTTCGTGATCAGCGAGCAGCCCGACGACCTGACCAGCCCACGCCTGCTGGTCCTGCAGCAGGCGAGCGCGCGCAGCGGCTACACGCTGTGGGGCTGGGCCCGCCTCCTGCCCGGCGTCGAGATGCCGGCGACCGCGACGCCGGAGGTCGGCAGCACCGCCGTCCCGCTCGACAGCGCGGAGCTCGTGGTCAGCCCCACCGACACCGTCGCGCACTACGCGGACGTCCTGCTCAACGGCGACGCCTCGGCCTTCGTCTCGCAGTTCGTGGCGCCCGACTCGTACCGCGCCGGCATCGCCGGCGGCCGCGCGCCGTTCGCCGCGATCGCCAGCCAGACTGCGGGCACGTTCACCGAGACGTACGCGCCGGTCGCCGACCAGACGTTCGCGCTGTCGACCGCCGACGGCGGCGCGCTCGTCGTCGCCGCCATGACGACGACGTCGGCGCTCACCTTCAGCGATGCGTCCGTGGTGCTGCCGCCGGAGCTGGCCGCCGTCTCCGGGGGCGCCCTCGCCGCCGGCGCCGAGCTCCGCAACGCCCTCAACGTCACCTACGCCGACGTCGTTGCCTTCTACGTCCCGCCCGCCGCCTCCGCAGCGCAGATCCAGGTGCTGGGAGCCGAGCACATCCGCACGTCCGTCACCGGTTCCTGACCGGTCAGAGCCAGGGAGAAGCGAACCCATGAGCCAACCCAGCAGCCCTCAGCCCCGATTCGACGTCCGCGGGGCGGTCGACCTCGCGGGGCTCGGCCGGCCCGCCGCTCCGCCGCCCGGGGTGCCCGGAGGGATCCCGGCGGCCGGCGGCTACGTCATCGACACGACCGAGGAGACCTTCCCGGACCTCGTGCAGAGCTCGACCCAGTACCCCGTGGTCGTGCTGCTCTGGTCGGGGCGGAGCCCCGAGAGTGCGCAGCTCGCGGTCGACCTGGGCGGGCTCGCCGCCCGGTACGGCGGCCGGTTCCAGCTCGCCCGGATCGACGTCGACACCAATCCGCAGATCGCGACCGCATTCCAGGTCCAGGAGATCCCGTCGGTCGTCGCCATCCTGGCCGGGCAGCCAGTGCCGCTGTTCCAGGGTGCGCACCCGGCCGATCAGATCGCGCCCGTGCTCGACCAGCTGCTCGCCGCCGCCGCCACGAACAACGTCACGGGCGTCGCCCCGGCCGGCGCGGGGTCGGGGCAGCCCGAGCCGGTCGAGCTCGAGGAGCCCCCGCTCGCGCCACTGCACCAGGAGGCGTACGACGCGATCGAGCGAGACGACCTCGACGCGGCCGCGGCCGCGTACGGGCAGGCGTTGCGGGAGAACCCGCGCGACGACATGGCACGGGCTGGGCTCGCGCAGGTGGGTCTGCTGCAGCGCACGCGCGACCTCGACCAGGCGAGTGTCCGGACCGCCGGGGCGGACCGGCCGACCGACGTCGACGCACAGCTGCTCGTGGCCGACCTGGACGTGCTCACCGGACACGTGGATGACGCGTTCAGCCGGCTCGTCGACCTCGTGCGCCTGACCGCGGGCGAGGACAGGGAGCGGGTTCGCGTGCGGCTCGTCGACCTGTTCGAGGTCGTGGGTGCCGACGATCCGCGCGTGCCGCAGGCGCGTCGCGCGCTGGCGAACGCGCTGTACTGACTGGCGCTGCGCCCTGCTCGAGCTCGCGTGAGCCCCGCCATCGCCGCAGATCAGCGCCTCGGCGCCGGCGTGACGGGGCTCACGCCGCCGGAATTTGACCCCCGGGGCAGGCGCTGCGTAGTCTTCTCAACGTCGCCCAGCAGGGAGAAACAGACACCGAAACGTTGCAAAACGTGGCCGGTGGCTGGTCCCGCAGGCGGCCAATCCGTGCAGATCGACTCGGCGCGTAAAAGTGCCGGGCTACGAACGCGTGCGGAGCATGGGCTGGAAGCATGTCAGCCGGTCGGATCCGAGCATTTCGCGGAGTTGACCGGAGGGCCTGGACCGGCTAAGTTAGAACGGTTGTCTTCGGGCTGGTCGTGAGACCGGCACCGGATGCGCGTCCGCTCCTTGAGAACTCAACAGCGTGCTAAGTAGTCGATGCCATTTGGTTCATTGGCTTGTGATGGCTGGGCTTTTGTCTGGTTGTTGTGGGTTGGTGAATTTTAAATTGGCTTAATGCAGGTGCCTTTCCGTCAGTGGGGGGTGCCTGTTTTTTGGTCAGTTCAACTGGCCCTTCGGGGTCGTTTCGTTTTGTCGGTTGCCTTGCTGCTTTGGTGGTGGGGTTGCTTATAGACATTTACGGAGAGTTTGATTCTGGCTCAGGACGAACGCTGGCGGCGTGCTTAACACATGCAAGTCGAACGGTGAAATCGAAGCTTGCTTTGGTGGATCAGTGGCGAACGGGTGAGTAACACGTGAGTAACCTGCCCCTGACTCTGGGATAACTTCGGGAAATCGGAGCTAATACCGGATATGAGACATGCCTGCATGGGTAGTGTCTGGAAAGATTTATCGGTCTGGGATGGACTCGCGGCCTATCAGCTTGTTGGTGAGGTAATGGCTCACCAAGGCGACGACGGGTAGCCGGCCTGAGAGGGCGACCGGCCACACTGGGACTGAGATACGGCCCAGACTCCTACGGGAGGCAGCAGTGGGGAATATTGCACAATGGGCGAAAGCCTGATGCAGCGACGCCGCGTGAGGGATGGAGGCCTTCGGGTTGTAAACCTCTTTCAGCAGGGAAGAAGTGGTCGGGTTTTCTCGGTCGTGACGGTACCTGCAGAAGAAGCGCCGGCTAACTACGTGCCAGCAGCCGCGGTAATACGTAGGGCGCAAGCGTTGTCCGGAATTATTGGGCGTAAAGAGCTCGTAGGCGGTTTGTCGCGTCTGCTGTGAAAACTCGAGGCTCAACCTCGGGCTTGCAGTGGGTACGGGCAGACTAGAGTGCGGTAGGGGAGACTGGAATTCCTGGTGTAGCGGTGGAATGCGCAGATATCAGGAGGAACACCGATGGCGAAGGCAGGTCTCTGGGCCGCAACTGACGCTGAGGAGCGAAAGCATGGGGAGCGAACAGGATTAGATACCCTGGTAGTCCATGCCGTAAACGTTGGGCACTAGGTGTGGGGCTCATTCCACGAGTTCCGTGCCGCAGCTAACGCATTAAGTGCCCCGCCTGGGGAGTACGGCCGCAAGGCTAAAACTCAAAGAAATTGACGGGGGCCCGCACAAGCGGCGGAGCATGCGGATTAATTCGATGCAACGCGAAGAACCTTACCAAGGCTTGACATACACCGGAAAAGTGCAGAGATGTGCTCCCCGCAAGGTCGGTGTACAGGTGGTGCATGGTTGTCGTCAGCTCGTGTCGTGAGATGTTGGGTTAAGTCCCGCAACGAGCGCAACCCTCGTCCTATGTTGCCAGCGCGTTATGGCGGGGACTCATAGGAGACTGCCGGGGTCAACTCGGAGGAAGGTGGGGATGACGTCAAATCATCATGCCCCTTATGTCTTGGGCTTCACGCATGCTACAATGGCCGGTACAAAGGGCTGCGATACCGCGAGGTGGAGCGAATCCCAAAAAGCCGGTCTCAGTTCGGATTGGGGTCTGCAACTCGACCCCATGAAGTCGGAGTCGCTAGTAATCGCAGATCAGCAACGCTGCGGTGAATACGTTCCCGGGCCTTGTACACACCGCCCGTCAAGTCACGAAAGTCGGTAACACCCGAAGCCGGTGGCCCAACCTCACTTGTGGGGAGGGAGCTGTCGAAGGTGGGACTGGCGATTGGGACTAAGTCGTAACAAGGTAGCCGTACCGGAAGGTGCGGCTGGATCACCTCCTTTCTAAGGAGCTCTGGCACTAGCTGGTTTCCTGTAGTGGGTTGCTGGTGGTGTCCAGGCCTGTGCCCCGGCCGAACGCGTCGGGGGCAGTGCTCACGGGTGGAACATCGACTATGGCTGACCGCGACCTGCGGAAGCTGCTAGTACTCCTGCGCTTGCGTGGGGTGGAACGCGGCGAGGTGGGGCAGGGGTTGGCTGGGCACGTTGTTGGGTCCTGAGGGCACGGGCGCAAGCTTGTTGCTTTCAGGCCGCCAGGGTCTGGGGTCATGCCAGTGGGTGTGAGACCAGACCGACCAGATCGTCGCCGTCATGGTGGGGTTTGGTGGTGGCTGCGGATCACGGTGAACCAGCCGATGCACCCTAAGGGTGTGGTTGGGGAGCGTGGGATCGCCCGTAGCTTGAGAACTGCACAGTGGACGCGAGCATCTTTGTAAGAAGATCTTTGCAAGAAGATTAATGTTGTCAAGTTTTTAAGGGCACATGGTGGATGCCTTGGCACTAGGAGCCGAAGAAGGACGTTGTAGCCTGCGATAAGCCTCGGGGAGTTGGCAAACGAACCGTGATCCGAGGATGTCCGAATGGGGAAACCCCGCTGGAGTCATGTCCAGTGACCCGCACCTGAATATATAGGGTGTGTGGAGGGAACGTCGGGAAGTGAAACATCTCAGTACCGACAGGAAGAGATATTCCGTGAGTAGTGGCGAGCGAAAGCGGAACAGGCCAAACCGATTGCGTGTTCAAGCCGGCAGGCGTTGCGTAGTCGGGGTTGTGGGACCTTTCCATTGCCTCTGCCGAGGTGATAGGGAGTCAGAAAGTCGCGTCATAGTCGAAGGGCATTGAAAGGCCCGGCACAGAGGGTGTGACCCCCGTAGACGAAATGGCGTGGCCTCCCGAAGGGGATCCCAAGTAGCACGGGGCCCGAGAAATCCCGTGTGAATCTGGACAGACCACTGTCTAAGCCTAAATACTACCTAGTGACCGATAGCGGACAAGTACCGTGAGGGAAAGGTGAAAAGTACCCCGGGAGGGGAGTGAAATAGTACCTGAAACCGTGTGCCTACAATCCGTTGGAGCCTCCCTAGCAGGGGTGACAGCGTGCCTTTTGAAGAATGAGCCTGCGAGTTAGTGGTACGTGGCGAGGTTAACCCGTGTGGGGAAGCCGTAGCGAAAGCGAGTCCGAACAGGGCGATTCAGTCGCGTGCTCTAGACCCGAAGCGGAGTGATCTAGCCATGGGCAGGTTGAAGCGCGGGTAAGACCGCGTGGAGGACCGAACCCACTTGGGTTGAAAACCGAGGGGATGACCTGTGGTTAGGGGTGAAAGGCCAATCAAACTCCGTGATAGCTGGTTCTCCCCGAAATGCATTTAGGTGCAGCGTCACGTGTTTCTTGCCGGAGGTAGAGCTACTGGATAGCTAATGGGCCCTACAAGGTTACTGACGTTAGCCAAACTCCGAATGCCGGTAAGTGAGAGCGTGGCAGTGAGACTACGGGGGATAAGCTCCGTTGTCGAGAGGGAAACAGCCCAGACCACCAGCTAAGGCCCCCAAGCGTATGCTAAGTGGGAAAGGATGTGGAGTTGCACAGACAACCAGGAGGTTGGCTTAGAAGCAGCCACCCTTGAAAGAGTGCGTAATAGCTCACTGGTCAAGTGATTCCGCGCCGACAATGTAGCGGGGCTCAAGCATACCGCCGAAGCTGTGGCATTCACATAATAACCAGGCCTTCGTGGTCCAGGTGTGTGGATGGGTAGGGGAGCGTCGTGTGGGCAGTGAAGCCGCGGGGTAACCCAGCGGTGGAGCCTACACGAGTGAGAATGCAGGCATGAGTAGCGAAAGACGGGTGAGAAACCCGTCCGCCGAATGATCAAGGGTTCCAGGGCCAGGCTAATCCGCCCTGGGTAAGTCGGGACCTAAGGCGAGGCCGACAGGCGTAGTCGATGGACAACGGGTTGATATTCCCGTACCGGCGAAGAATCGCCCATACCGACCGTGGTGATGCTAAGCGCCTGAAGCCGGCTAGATCCCTTCGGGGACGTGCCGGGGGAGCGCGCGAACCGAACTGCTATTAGGTAAGCGTATTAACAGGGGTGACGCAGGAAGGTAGCCCAGCGTGGCGATGGTAGTCCACGTCCAAGGTTGTAGGGTAAGAGGTAGGCAAATCCGCCTCTTGTTAAGCCTGAGAACTGATGGTGACCGCTTATGCGGGATGATTGGGTGATCCTATGCTGCCAAGAAAAACCTCGACGCGAGATTCTAGCCGCCCGTACCCTAAACCGACTCAGGTGATCAGGTAGAGAATACTAAGGCGATCGAGAGAATCATGGTTAAGGAACTCGGCAAAATGCCCCCGTAACTTCGGGAGAAGGGGGGCCTGAGGCGTGAACCCACTAGCTGGGGGAGCGTTCGAAGGTCGCAGAGACCAGGGAGAAGCGACTGTTTACTAAAAACACAGGTCCGTGCGAAGTCGCAAGACGATGTATACGGACTGACGCCTGCCCGGTGCTGGAAGGTTAAGAGGACGGGTCAGCCGCAAGGCGAAGCTCAGAATTTAAGCCCCAGTAAACGGCGGTGGTAACTATAACCATCCTAAGGTAGCGAAATTCCTTGTCGGGTAAGTTCCGACCTGCACGAATGGCGTAACGACTTCTCCGCTGTCTCAACCGTGAACTCGGCGAAATTGCACTACGAGTAAAGATGCTCGTTACGCGCAGCAGGACGGAAAGACCCCGGGACCTTTACTATAGTTTGGTATTGGTGTTCGGTGCGGCTTGTGTAGGATAGGTGGGAGACTGTGAAGCCGGCACGCCAGTGTCGGTGGAGTCAACGTTGAAATACCACTCTGGTCGCTCTGGATATCTAACCTCGGTCCGTAATCCGGATCAGGGACAGTGCCTGATGGGTAGTTTAACTGGGGCGGTTGCCTCCTAAAATGTAACGGAGGCGCTCAAAGGTTCCCTCAGCCTGGTTGGCAATCAGGTGTCGAGTGCAAGTGCACAAGGGAGCTTGACTGTGAGACTGACAGGTCGAGCAGGGACGAAAGTCGGAACTAGTGATCCGGCGGTGGCTTGTGGAAGCGCCGTCGCTCAACGGATAAAAGGTACCCCGGGGATAACAGGCTGATCTTGCCCAAGAGTCCATATCGACGGCATGGTTTGGCACCTCGATGTCGGCTCGTCGCATCCTGGGGCTGGAGTAGGTCCCAAGGGTTGGGCTGTTCGCCCATTAAAGCGGTACGCGAGCTGGGTTTAGAACGTCGTGAGACAGTTCGGTCCCTATCCGCTGCGCGCGCAGGAAACTTGAGAAGGGCTGTCCCTAGTACGAGAGGACCGGGACGGACGAACCTCTGGTGTGCCAGTTGTTCCGCCAGGAGCACGGCTGGTTAGCTACGTTCGGAAGGGATAACCGCTGAAAGCATCTAAGCGGGAAGCCTGCTTCAAGATGAGGTTTCCATGGGATACGTCCCGAGAGGCTCCCAGCTAGACCACTGGGTTGATAGGCCGGATGTGGAAGCGGGGACTAAAGACCCGTGAAGCTGACCGGTACTAATAAGCCGATAACTTGACACACTTACACTGTTGCCATGCGTCCACTGTGCGGTTCCCGAGATACGGACGGGTATACCCGCAACCAGATATCTCCATAGAGTTACGGCGGTCATAGCGAGGGGGAAACGCCCGGTCCCATTCCGAACCCGGAAGCTAAGCCCCTCTGCGCCGATGGTACTGCACGGGAGACTGTGTGGGAGAGTAGGTCGCCGCCGGACAACCATTACACAAAGAGCCACCCCTTCGGGGGTGGCTCTTTGTCGTCCCCAAACCAGCGAGTTCGTCCTTCCCCGCCGAGAACGTCCACGAGGACGGACGAACTCACCACACAACGACGAACTCGCCACACAGGGACGAACTCGCCACCCAAGGAATGACGAACTCGGGCCCAACAGCGGGCCTCAGGACAACGCGCGGCCAAGGTCGGGGAAGGCCTGGGTGTAGCCGGACAGCAACGAGCGGCCGACCGCGACGGAATCGACGAGCGGGTGCAGCCCGAACGCCTTCCACGCCAGCTCGGCAGACCCCTCGAGCGCGGCACCGATCGTCAGCTGCTCAGCCGCCTTCACCTGCGACATCAGTCCGAGCATGTGGCCCTCGACGGGCGCGACCGGCCACGGGTGCACGCCGTCAGCGTCCACGGCGCAGCCCACCTCGATCACGGCCTCGGTGAGTCAGGCACCCGCCCGCGAGTTCGCCATTCCGCACCGAGGACCGGATCGAGATCCGCGAACTCGGCACAGACTCGCGAACTCGAACTCGAACTCGAGCGGCGCGCGAAGCGCCGAAGTGCCGAAGCGCCGAAGCGCCGAAGCGCCGCGCGGGTCAGTCGGTCTCGGCCGGGACCAGGTAGAGCGCCCCGAGCGGGGGGACGCGCAGCCGGACGGAGAACGGCCGGCCGTTCCACGGCACGGGTTCGGCGTACACGAGGCCGAGGTTGCCGACGCCGGAGCCGCCGTACTCCTGCGAGTCGGTGTTCAGGACCTCGCGCCAGGCTCCGCCGGAAGGCAGGGCCAGGCGGTAGCCCTCGTGCGGCACGCCCGCGAAGTTGATCACGACGGCGACGGAGTTGCCGTCGGTGTCCCACCGGAGGTAGGCCAGCACGTTGTGGTTGGCGTCGTTCGAGTCGATCCACTCGAAGCCCGTGTGGTCGAAGTCGCGCGACCATAGGGCGGGATAGGCCTTGTAGACCGCGTTGAGGTCGACGAGAGCGCGCTGGACGCCCGCGTGACCCGGGTCGTCGAGGGTGCCCCAGTCGAGACCCCGACCCTCGCTCCACTCCTGCGGCTGGGCGAACTCGCAGCCCATGAAGATCAGCTGCTTGCCGGGGTGCGACCACTGGTAGGCGAGCAGCGCGCGCACGCCGGCCAGCTGCTGCCAGTGGTCGCCGGGCATCTTCGTCAGCAGCGACCCCTTGCCGTGCACGACCTCGTCGTGGCTGATCGGCAGGACGAAATGCTCGGAGAACGCATACACGAGCGAGAAGGTCGCCTCGTGGTGGTGGTACCGACGATTGATCGGGGCCTCCGCGAGGTAGCGCAGGGTGTCGTTCATCCACCCCATGTTCCACTTCAGCCCGAAGCCGAGCCCGCCCACGCTGGTCGGGGCCGTGACTCCCGGGAACGCGGTCGACTCCTCGGCGATGAGCATCACGCCGGGCGTGCGGCGGTAGGCCGTTGCGTTGGCCTCCTGCAGGAACGAGATCGCCTCGAGGTTCTCGCGGCCGCCGTACATGTTCGGCTGCCACTGCCCGGCCTCGCGCGAGTAGTCGAGGTACAGCATCGAGGCGACGGCGTCGACGCGCAGGCCGTCCAGGTGGAAGTCCTCGAACCAGTACGTCGCGTTCGCGACCAGGAAGTTGCGCACCTCGCGCCGGCCGAAGTTGAAGACGTAGGTGCCCCAGTCCATCTGCTCGCCGCGCTGGGGGTCCGGGTGCTCGTACAGCGCGGTGCCGTCGAAGCGGCCGAGGGCCCACTCGTCCTTGGGGAAGTGCGCGGGGACCCAGTCGAGGATCACGCCGATGCCGGCGCGGTGCAGCGAGTCGACGAGGTATCGGAAGTCGTCGGGGTGGCCGAACCGGGCGGTCGGCGCGAAGTACGACGACACCTGGTAGCCCCACGAGCCGCCGAACGGGTGCTCGGCGACGGGCATGAGCTCGATGTGCGTGAAGCCCATCGCGACGACGTACTCGGTGAGCTGGACGGCGAGCTCGCGGTACGTCAGGCCGGGCCGCCAGGAGCCGAGGTGCACCTCGTAGATGCTCATCGGCCCGGCGTGCGGGTCCGTCGCCGAGCGCGCGGTGAGCCAGTCGGCGTCCTGCCAGTCGTAGCTCGAGTCGATCACGACCGACGCCGTCGCGGGCGGCGTCTCGGCGCCCTTGGCGAGCGGGTCGGCCTTCTGCCGCCACGCGCCGTCGTTGCCGAGGATCTCGAACTTGTAGCGGGTGCCCGCGCCGAGGTCGGGAACGAAGAGCTCCCACACGCCGCTCGAGCCGAGCACGCGCATCGCGTGCGAGGCCCCCTGCCAGAGGTTGAAGTCGCCGATGACGTGCACGGCCTTGGCGTTCGGGGCCCAGACGGCGAACGAGGTGCCGTGCACGTCGCCACTCGCGCTGGGATACGTGTGCAGGTTCGCGCCGAGGATGGTCCAGAGCTCCTCGTGCCGGCCCTCGCCGATCAGGTGCAGGTCGAGCTCCCCGATGCTCGGCCAGAAGCGGTACGGGTCGTCCACGAGCGTGGTCAGCTCGCCGTAGGTCACGCGCAGCCGGTAGTCCGGCACGGTCGTGCTCGCCAGCGTCGCCGCCCAGACCCCCTCGTGCACGTGCTCGGCCGGCCACTCGCCGTCGGCCGTGACGACGATGACGGAGTCCGCGAGCGGCCGCAGTGCGCGGATGACGACGGCCGAGCCCTCGAGGTGCGGCCCGAGGACCGTGTGCGGGTCCCCGTGGGTGCCGGCCGCGACGCGCGCGAGCTCATCGGGCGTCACGGTGGGGGAAACGGAGGTCTTCGGGCTGCTGTCCATGGTTCCACCTTTCCACGCCGATGGCGTGGGCGCGCACTTCTCGACCCGGACATGCGGGCGGGGGCCGGAATCTTGCCCCCGCCGGTGCAGGTCAGGCGGTACCGGGGCCGAGCAGCCGAGTCAGCGCGGCCGCGGGGATGTGGGTCCACTGCGGCCGGTTGCGCGCCTCGTAGACCGCCTCGTAGAGCGCCTTGTCGAGCTCGAGCACCTCGAGCAGCTCGGCGTCGGCCGTGGTGCCCGACGACGTCGCGTACCCGGCCAGCAGGCTCGCGCGCGCGGTCTCGATCCAGTCGGGCGTGCCGCCGCTGACGGCGGCCGCGTAGTCGATCGAGCGCAGCACGCCGGCGATGTCCCGCAGCGCGAGGTCGGGGCGGGTGCGGTCGGCCACCGTGCTGAGCGGCTCGCCCTCGAAGTCGGTGATGAACCATTCCCCGCGGGCGCGGAGCGCCTGCCCGAGGTGCAGGTCGCCGTGCACGCGCTGGCGGTTGGGCAGGTCCGTGCGGGCCGCCAGGTGCGCGACGCGCGCGGCGACGGCCGGCGCCCAGGCGTCGAGCCCGGGCACGGCGCCGCGGGCCCACCGGAAGCGCGCGGCCAGCGAGGCGGCGAGCTCCGTCGCGGCGGCGTCGGCCGGCGTCTGTGCGACCGGGATGGCGGCCGCGAGCGCGCGGTGCATGCTCGCGACCACCGCGCCCAGGTCGGCCGCGAGGTCGGCGAACGACTCGCCCCTGCCGGCGAGGTCGCACGCGAGCTCGAAGCCGTCGGCGGCCTGCGTCACGAACTCGCTCAGCACCGCGAGGTGCCCGGCCGCGGGCGCGCCGTCCTCGGACCACGACCCCTCGAGCCAGCCGAGCGGGCGCGGCACGTGCCACCAGCCGTCGGCCGCGAGCCGGCGGGGGACGTCGACGTCGGGGTTGTCGCCCGGGGTCAGCGCCCGGAAGATCTTCAGGATCGCGCCGCCCCGCGCGTCGCCGTCGGCGCCCGGCAGGATCACGGAGGTGTTGGACTGCTCGCCCGTGATGACATGGGCCTTGTCGAGGTCGACGTCGAGGTCGGCGGGTGCCGAGCCGGGCCCGCTCGCCGCCTCGAGCCACGCCCGCAGGAACGCGGGGTCGCCGACGCCGTCGCGCACGTCGACCGGCGGCGTGCCGATCGTCGCGATCCAGCCGGCGCCGGACGCCCGGTTCCGGCCGCGGTGCAGCGACAGCGGCACCTGCAGCACGACGTCGACGGTCGGCGAGACGACGCGGACCAGCAGGATGCGGATCTCCGCCTCGCCGCGGGGGTCGACGAGGGTCAACGCCCCCGCCGAGGTGATCTCCGCGTCGCCGTCCTTCGCCGGGAACCAGCGGCGCTCGGGCAGCCAGTCGCGCAGGACCGCGAGCAGCTCGGCGTCGCTCACGGATGCCGGCTGCGCCGGTTGATGGGCGGGGGTGGTCATGGGCAGGCTCCGAATCGCTCGGGGTGCGGGTGGGTCACTCGCCGCGCGGGGTCAGCAGCAGCCAGTAGAAGTCGCGCGAGCCGAGCGTGATCACGACGCGCCCGGACGCTCCGACGGTCGGGAACGGCGCGCCGCCGAACACGTCCGAGACCTCGGCGTCCGCCCACGCGGGCAGCTCGAGGTTCGCCGACCGCGCCGTCGAGGCGAGGTTGGCGATGCACAGCACGGTCTCGCCCGGCGTGCTGCGCACGAAAGCGAGTACCGACGGGTTGTCGCACACGACCGGCGTGAAGTCGCCCATGCCGAGCGCGGGGTGCTGGCGCCGGACGGAGAGCATGCCGTGCACCCAGTGCAGCAGCGACGTGGGCTGCGCGAGCTGGGTCTCGACGTTCGTATTCGTGAAGTGGTGGACCAGGGACTGGATCACCGGCAGGTAGAGCTTGCCCGGGTCGGCGGTCGAGAAGCCGGAGTTGCGGTCCGGGGTCCACTGCATCGGGGTGCGCACCGCGTCGCGGTCGGGCAGCCAGATGTTGTCTCCCATGCCGATCTCGTCGCCGTAGTACAGGCACGGGCTGCCGGGCAGGGACAGCAGCAGCGCGTGCGCGAGCTCGATCTCCTTGCGCGAGTTGTCGAGCAGCGGCGCGAGGCGCCGGCGGATGCCGACGTTGGCGCGCATCCGGGGGTCGGGCGCGAACCAGCCATACATCGAGGCGCGTTCCTCGGTAGAGACCATCTCGAGCGTGAGCTCGTCGTGGTTGCGCAGGAACGTGCTCCACTGCCCGCTGAGCGGGATCTGCGGTGTGTCGGCGAGGATGTCCAGGATCTGCGTCGAGCGCTGATCCTTGATCGCGTAGTAGATGCGGGGCATCACCGGGAAGTGGAAGCACATGTGGCACTCGGGCTCGTCGTCCGTGCCGAAGTAGCCGACGACGTCCTCGGGCCACTGGTTCGCCTCGGCGAGCATGATCCGGCCGGGGAACTCGGTGTCGATGACCCGGCGCAGGTCCCGCAGGAACAGGTGGGTCTCGGGCAGGTTCTCGCAGTTGGTCCCCTCGGCCTCGAACAGGTACGGCACCGCGTCGAGCCGGAAGCCGTCGACGCCGAGGCGCAGCCAGAACCGCGCGACGTCGGTCATCGCCTCGACCACCCGCGGGTTCTCGAAGTTGAGGTCCGGCTGGTGGCTGAAGAAGCGGTGCCAGAAGAACTGCCGCCGGACGGGGTCGAAGGTCCAGTTGGACGTCTCGGTGTCGACGAAGATGATGCGCGCATCCTCGTACTTCGTGGTCACGTCGCTCCAGACGTAGAAGTCCCCGTACGGGCCCTCGGGGTCGGCCCGCGAGGCCTGGAACCACGGGTGCGCGTCGCTCGTGTGGTTCATCACGAGGTCGAGCACGAGCCGGATGCCGCGGGCGTGCGCCTGCTCGATCAGCTCCGCGAAGTCGGCGGTGGTGCCGAACTGCGGCGCGATCGCGGTGAAGTCCGAGATGTCGTACCCGCCGTCGCGCAGCGGCGACGGGAAGAACGGCGGCAGCCACAGGCAGTCGACGCCGAGCCACTGCAGGTAGTCGAGCCGGTCGATCAGGCCGCGGATGTCGCCCGTGCCCGCCCCCGAGGAGTCCGAGAACGCGCGGACCATGACCTCGTAGAACACCGCGGTCTTGTACCAGTTCGGGTCGTCGGACAGGCCGGGGGTCGTGATGGGCGGGACCGCGGGCTGGCGTCGCGCGGGCAGCGCGCCGAGCGCGAGCTGGCCGGTCTCCGGCTGGGGGATCGAGCCAGGCTGAGCGGCGGCAGGAGACGTCACGGGGTCCTCACGTGGATCAGGTGGGCGCACTGCACGTGCGGATCAAGTCGGACGAACGGTCGATCCCCCCAAGCGTAGGTGGCTCCGGAGAGCTCATCGTGCGCCGCGAAGAGCGCGCCGCCGGCGGATCCGTCCGCAGGCAGGCCCAGCGCCTCGAGATCGAGAGAAATCACCCCTTCGTGGGGTGCGTGCGGGTCGAGGTTCACGACGACGATGACCGTGTCGGCGTGGCCCGTCGGCGACTGCTCGGCCGCGACGTGCTTCGAGAAGCAGAGCAGGCCGTCGTCGGACGTCGGGTGCACCTGCAGGTCGCGCAGCTGCTGCAACGCGGGGTGCGCGCGGCGCAGCTCGTTCAGGCGCGTCAGGAGGGTCGAGATCCCGATCGTGTCGGCGCGGGCCCAGTCGCGCGGCTTGAACTCGTACTTCTCGTTGTCGATCTGCTCCTCGACGCCGGGGCGCGGGACGTTCTCGACGAGCTCGTAGCCGGAGTAGATGCCCCACGTCGGCGAGCCTGTTGCGGCGAGCACGGCGCGGATCGCGAACCCCGCGACGCCACCCGTCTGCAGGTACGGCGGCAGGATGTCGTGCGTCGTCGGCCAGAAGCTCGGGCGCATGAAGGACCCGTCCTCGCCCGAGACCTCGGTGAGGTACTCCTCGAGCTCGACCTTCGTCGTGCGCCAGGTGAAGTACGTGTACGACTGGTGGAACCCGATCCGGGCCAGGGTCGCCATCATCGCGGGACGGGTGAACGCCTCGGCGAGGAAGAGCACGTCAGGGTGCGCCGCGCGCACGTCGGCCAGGAGCCACTCCCAGAACTCGAGCGGCTTGGTGTGCGGGTTGTCGACCCGGAAGGCCGTGACGCCGTGGTCGATCCACACCTGCACGACGCGGCGCACCTCGGCGTAGATCCCCGCGGGGTCGTTGTCGAAGTTGACCGGGTAGATGTCCTGGTACTTCTTCGGCGGGTTCTCGGCGTACGCGATCGTGCCGTCCGCGCGGGTCGTGAACCACTCCGGGTGCTCCGTGACCCAGGGATGGTCGGGCGAGCACTGCAGCGCGAGGTCGATCGCGATCTCGAGGCCGTTGTCCCGGGCTGCGCCGACGAAGTCGTCGAAGTCGTCGAACGTGCCGAGCTCGGGGTGGATCGCGTCGTGCCCGCCGTCGGCCGAGCCGATCGCGTAGGGCGACCCGGGGTCGCCCGGGGCCGTGGTCAGGGAGTTGTTGCGGCCCTTGCGGTACGTCGTGCCGATCGGGTGGATCGGCGTGAGGTAGAGCACGTCGAAGCCCATCGCCGCGATGGCGGGCAGCCGGCGTGCGGCCGTCGCGAACGTGCCGGAGCGCCACTGCTTGAGCTCGGGGTCGAAGACGGCGCCCTCGGAGCGCGGGAACATCTCGTACCAGGCGCCCGCGAGCGCGAGCGGGCGGTCCACGGTGAGCGGGTAGGTGCGCGACGGCGACACGAAGTCGCGCAGCGGGTGCGCCGCCAGGGCGGACCGCACGGGCGCGGCGAGCGCGGCGGCGAGCCGGACGTCGGCCGGCCGGGCCGTGTCGCGCAGCGCCGTGATCGCGTCCGCGAACGCCTGGCAGGCGAGGTCAGGAAGGCCCTCGAGCGCGGCGGCCCGGGTCAGGACGAGGATGCCCTCGGCGAACATGAGCTCGACGTCGATGCCGGCCGCCACCTTGATCGCGGCGTCGTGGCTCCACGTGCCGTACGGGTCCGACCAGCCCTCGACGCGCAGCCCCCACGCGCCGGGCTCGTCGGGGACGAGCCGCGCCTCGAACCGGTCGAGGCCGGGGGCGATGTCCACCATGCGGGCACAGGCCCGGTCGACGCCGTCGGGGCCGACGAGCACGGCCGTCGCGCCGACGGCGTCGTGGCCCTCGCGGAAGACCGTCGCGCGCACCGGAACGGCCTCGCCGACGACCGCCTTCGCAGGCCAGCGGCCCTCCTGGACGCTCGGTCCGACGTCGAGCACCGGGATGCGGCCGATTCCGTCGGGCCTCGGTTGGGAGTGCTGTGCGTGGTTCACCCCCCGAACCTATCGAGCCCTGCCTCCGGCCGCGTCGGGGGGCGGGCCCGCGCCGGGGTGTCGTCCGGGCGTCGGCCGGGCGTTGCGAGGCGTGTCGGCGGTCTCGCCAAGCGCGACACGGACGAGCGTGCAACACGCGCGTCTCGACTTGTAAGGTCTGGCACGTGAAAGCCATCCGTCGATTCACCGTCCGCACGCTCCTGCCGGCCGCACTCCAGGATCTAGACGAGCTGGCGCACAACCTGCGCTGGTCCTGGCATGCGCCCACTCGCGACCTGTTCGAGACGATCGACCCGCACCTGTGGGCGACCGTCAAGGGCGATCCGGTCGCACTCCTCGGCGCGCTCGGGCCCGAGCGGCTCGCGGCCCTCGCCGCCGACGAGGACTTCGTCGCGCAGGTCCGCACGTCCGCCCAGGACCTGCACCATTACCTGGTCGACCCGCGCTGGTACCAGTCGGTTGCGAGCCAGGGCCGGTCGATGCCCGCGGCGATCGCGTACTTCTCGCCCGAGTTCGGGATCACGTCGGTGCTGCCGCAGTACTCCGGTGGGCTCGGCATCCTCGCGGGCGACCACCTCAAGAGCGCCTCGGACCTCGGCGCGCCGATCATCGGCGTCGGCCTGCTCTACGGCGCGGGCTACTTCAAGCAGTCGCTCACCCGCGACGGCTGGCAGGTCGAGACCTACCCGGTGCTCGACCCCGACGGTCTGCCGCTGCGCCTGGTGCGCGAGGCGGACGGCAGCCCGGCGATCGTGTCGGTCGGCCTGCCCAGCGGCCGCGAGCTGCACGCGCGGGTCTGGATGGCCGCCGTCGGCCGCGTCCCGCTGCTCCTGCTGGACTCGAACGTCCCGGAGAACGACGAGGCTGCGCGTAAGGTGACCGACCGCCTGTACGGCGGCGGCGGCGAGCACCGGCTGCAGCAGGAGCTGCTCCTGGGCGTCGGCGGCGTCCGCGCGGTGCGGCTGTGGTCGCGCCTGACCGGCGCGGTCGAGCCGGAGGTCTACCACACCAACGAGGGGCACGCCGGGTTCCTCGGCGTCGAGCGCATCCGTGAGCTCGTCACCGGCTCCGGCCTGACGTTCGAGGAGGCTCTCGAGGCAGTGCGCGCCGCGACCGTGTTCACGACGCACACCCCGGTCCCGGCCGGCATCGACCGCTTCGAGTCCGACCTCGTCGCGCAGTACTTCGGCGGCGACAACTCGACTCCCGGCATCGGCGTCGACAAGGTGCTCGGGCTCGGCGCGGAGAATTACCCCGGCGGCGACCCGACGATGTTCAACATGGCCATCATGGGCCTGCGCTTCGGTGGCCGCGCCAACGGCGTCTCGCTGCTGCACGGCGAGGTCTCGCGCGGCATGTTCAGCGAGCTCTGGCCGGGATTCGACGAGACCGAGGTGCCGATCGCGTCCGTGACGAACGGCGTGCACGCCCCGACCTGGGTCGACCGCCGCCTGATCGACCTCGCCGCGGAGCGCTTCACGTCCGAGGAGGTCGCGACCGGCACGGGCTGGCTGCGCACCGACGGCATCACCGACACCGAGCTCTGGGCGATGCGGCACACATTGCGCACCCAGCTCGTGAAGAACGCGCGCGGCCGCCTGCGGGCGTCGTGGCGCCAGCGCGGGGCCAGCCCGGCCGAGCTCGGCTGGGTCGACGACGCGCTCTCGCCCGACGTGCTCACGATCGGGTTCGCACGGCGGGTGCCGACCTACAAGCGGCTCACGCTCATGCTGAGCGACCCGGAGCGGCTCCGGGCCCTGCTCACCGACCCGGACAAGCCGGTCCAGATGATCATCGCCGGGAAGTCCCACCCGGCGGACGAGCAGGGCAAGCGGCTGATCCAGCAGCTCGTGCGGTTCACCGACGCGGCGGACGTCCGCAACCGCATCGTCTTCCTGCCGAACTACGACATCGCCATGGCGCAGGCGCTCTACCCGGGCTGCGACGTCTGGCTCAACAACCCGCTGCGCCCGCTCGAGGCGTCGGGTACCTCCGGCATGAAGTCGGCGCTCAACGGCGGGCTGAACCTCTCGATCCTCGACGGCTGGTGGGACGAGTGGTTCGACGGCGAGAACGGCTGGGCGATCCCGACCGCCGACGGCGTCGAGGACGCCGACCGGCGCGACACGCTCGAGGCCGCCGCGCTGTACGACCTCATCGAGAACCAGGTCGCGGCCCGCTTCTACGACCGCGACGAGCGCGGGCTGCCCGTCACCTGGCTCGAGATGATCCGACACACGCTCGCGACGCTCGGCCCGAAGGTCCAGGCCACGCGCATGGTCGCCGACTACGTGCAGCACCTGTACGCGCCGGCCGCCGTCGCGGGGCGCGAGCTCGGCGCCGACACGTTCGCGGGGGCGCGCGAGCTCGCCGCGTGGAAGGCGACGGTCCGCTCCGAGTGGCCGAACGTCCGGGTCGACCACATCGAGTCCGGCGTCGGCGAGGTCCCGCAGGTAGGCGACGAGCTGCACGTGCGGGCGTACGTGTCGCTCGGCGCGCTCTCGCCGTCGGACGTCGAGGTGCAGGTCGTGCACGGGCGTGTCACGGAGGCCGACGACCTGTCGACCTTCGGCACCCTGCCGCTCGCGCACGACGAGGCGTACGAGGGCGGTCGGCACGCGTTCGGCGGCGACGTCAAGCTTGCCGCGTCGGGACCGTTTGGCTACACCGTGCGCATCGTGCCCAAGCACGCGCGCCTGGCGTCGATCGCCGAGCTCGGCCTGGTCGCCAACGCGACCTGACGGCGCCCGACCTGAAGCACCCGCACCAAACGACGTCCGCATCCCGTGGTGAACCCACGGGGTGCGGACGTCGCCGGTTCTGCGGCCGCTCGCCCTACGCGCGCAGCGCGGCCGCCACGGCGCGGCCCGCGACCCGGCCGGAGAACAGACAGCCGCCCAGGAACGTGCCCTCAAGCGCGCGGTGGCCGTGCATGCCGCCGCCGCCGAACCCGGCCGCCTCGCCGGCCGCCCACACCCCCGCGAGCGGCGACCCGTCGGGGCGCAGCACCTGGCCGGTCGGGTTGGTGTGCAGGCCGCCGAGGGTCTTGCGCGTCAGCACGGACAGCCGCACCGCCAGGAGCGGGCCGTCCTTCGGGTCGAGCATCGCTGCGGGCGGCGCGACCCGGATCAGGCGGTCGACGACATAGCGGCGCGCCATGGCCGTCGCCGTGACCTGCAGGTCCTTGCCGAGCCCGGTGGCGACCTGGCGATCGCGCGCCGCGATCGTCCGCGCCAGCTCGGCGCCGTCGATCCGGCCGCTGTGCCCATTGCGCTCGTCGCTGCGCTCGTTGCGCTCGTCGCTGTGCCCGTCGCGCTCGTCGCTGTGCCCGTCGCTGTCGGTCAGGGCGTTCATCCCCGCCGCGAGGTCCGCCGGGGTGTTCGCCCACACGAACTCGCTCGAGAGCTCGGCGAACCTCTCGACGGGCCCGACCGCCCCGGGCAGCGCCCGCTGCAGGACCGCGCGCACGTCCTTGCCGGTCAGGTCGGGGTTCTGCTCCGAGCCGGACAGCGCGAACTCCGTGCCCATGATCGCCTTGTTCAGCACGAACCACGAGTGGTCGTGCCCGCGCGAGGTGAGGTGCCGCAGCGCGCCGAGGGAGTCGAACCCCGGGAACAGCGGCGCCGGCAGCCGGTGGCCGTCGGCGTCGAGCCACAGCGACGTCGGGCCGGGTAGGAGGCGGATCCCGTGCGCCGTCCAGACGGGGTCGTGGTTGGCGATGCCCTCCGGGTAGTGCCACATGCGTCCCGCATTCAGCACCTGCCCGCCCGCGGCCGCGGCGGCCGTGATCATCGCGCCGTCCACGTGGTCGGGCACGCCGGACAGCATCCGCGCGGGCAGGGCGCCGAACTCCGCGGGCCAGGTCGCCCGCACGAGGTCGTGGTTCGCGCCGATCCCGCCCGCGGCGACGACGACGGCGCTCGCCGTGACCTCGAAGCCGCCCACCGCCTCGCGCGAGGACCGCTGCCCGCGCCCGAGCCCGGCGTCGGCGGCGAGGACCTCGCCCGCGACGCCCGTGACGCGTCCGTCGGTCGTGGTCAGGGCCGTCACGCGGTGCCGGAAGCGGACCTCGACGAGGCCGTCGCGCCAGGCCTGCCGCAGCGACTCGACGAACGGGGTAAGGATCGCCGGGCCCGTGCCCCAGGTGACGTGGAACCGGGGCACCGAGTTCCCGTGGCCGTCCGCGAGGTAGCCGCCGCGCTCGGCCCACTGGACCGCGGGGAACCAGCGCACGCCGAGCCCGTGCAGCCAGGGCCGCAGCTCGCCGGCGGCGAAGTCGACGAAGCCCTCCGCCCAGGCGCGCGGGTTCGCGTCGGCGCCGTCGGCGGCGAAGTCGGCCGAGCCCAGCCAGTCCGCCAGGGCGAGGTCGGCGCTGTCCCTGATGCCGAGGCGGCGCTGCTCGGGGGAGTCGACCAGGAACAGACCCCCGAAGGACCACCAGGCCTGGCCGCCCAGGCTCGCCGCGGGCTCCTGCTCGAGGAGCACGACCCGATGCCCCGCGCGGGTCAGCTCGGCCGTCGCGACGAGGCCGGCGAGACCCGCCCCGATGACGACGACGTCGGTGGTGGCGGGCAGTTCCGGCGCTGGCATGGCGGCAGCGTAGGCCGCCAGTGCGCCCGCGCGCAGCGGTTAGCGGGCGATGCCGTTCAGCGGGCGAGGTAGACCCGGAGCGAGAGCGCCTCGAGGGAGGCGATCGCGCCCGACGCGGCGTGCAGCCCGCCGCCGATCGCCGCGGCCGCCCGCTCGCCCGGCTCCTCCCACGTGCTGTCCCAGGCGAGCTCCCACTCGGTGGGCCGGTCGTCGGCCAGGGCGACGTCGACCACGTCCAGCGCGCCGTTGATGACGACGAGCACCGCACTCTGCGCCGGGCCCGCGGCGTCGGCGGGGACGCTGCGCAGCATCTGCAGGGTGCGCACGGCGGGGTCGTGCCAGCGGTCGTGGTCGAGTGGCTTGCCCCCGACGTCGTACCAGGCGAGGTCGGCGCGCTCGCCAGCGACCAGCGGGGCGCCGCGGAAGAACGCGCCCGGGCGCAGCGCGGGGTTCTCGCGCCGCAGCAGCAGCAGGTACCGCGTCGTCGCCAGGAGGTCGTGCCGCCAGCCGGTGACGTCCCAGTCGAGCCAGGAGATCTCGTTGTCCTGGCAGTACGCGTTGTTGTTGCCGTGCTGCGTCCGGCCGATCTCGTCGCCCGCGCTGATCATCGGCGTCCCGGCCGACAGCAGCAGGGTGGCCATGAGGTTGCGGATCGAGCGCCGGCGCAGGGGCACGATCTCCATCCCGACCGAGCCGGCCGGCACCGGCCCCTCGACGCCGTGGTCCCACGACCGGTTGTCGTCGGTGCCGTCGCGGCCGTCCTCGCCGTTCGCCCCGTTGTGCTTGTGCTCGTACGCGACCAGGTCGGCCATCGTGAAGCCGTCGTGGGAGGTGACGAAGTTCATCGACGCGACGGGCCCGCGCATCAGCGCCGGGTCGCTGTGGCCGAACAGGTCGACCGAGCCGGCGAGCCGGGTGGCGAGCTCGGCGACGCCGTGCCCGGCCCGGCCGTGCGCGGCCTGCCCGGGGTCGGAGAGCCAGAACGAGCGGATCGCGTTGCGGTAGCGGTCGTTCCACTCGGCGAAGGGCGGCGGGAACGCCCCGGTGCGCCAGCCCCCCGGGCCGAGGTCCCACGGCTCGGCGATCAGCTTGAGGCCCGCCAGCGTCGGATCCGTCTGCAGCGCCACGAGGAACGGGTGGTCGGGATCGAACCCGGTCACGCCGCGCCCGAGCGTCACGGCGAGGTCGAACCGGAAGCCGTCCACCCCGACCTCCTGGGCCCAGTAGCGCAGCGAGTCGAGGGCGAGCTGGATGACCCGCGGGCGGCGGAAGTCGAGGGAGTTCCCGCAGCCGGTGACGTCGGCGAAGCGCGCGGGAGTGCCGCCGTCGTGCAGGTAGTACACCGCGTTGTCGAGGCCTCTCCAGGACAGCTGCTGGCCGCCGTCGCCGCCTTCGCAGGTGTGGTTGTACACGACGTCGAGGACGACCTCGATGCCCGCCTCGTGCAACAGCTGCACGGAGCCCTTGACCTCGGCGAGCACCGCGCCGGGGCCGCCGAGGCGGGAGGCCTCGGTCGCGTAGGCCGCATGCGGGGCGAAGAACCCGAGGGTGTTGTAGCCCCAGTAGTTCGTGAGGTGCTTGTCGATCAGGTGCGGCTCCGAGGTGAACGCCTGGATGGGGAGCAGCTCGAGCGTCGTGACGCCCAGCGAGAGCAGGTGGCTGACCGTCGCCGGGTGCGCGAGCCCGGCGTACGTGCCGCGCAGCTCCGCCGGGACGCCGGGGAGCGCCTGGGTCAGGCCCCGCACGTGGGCCTCGTAGACGACCGTGTCCCGCCACGGGATCTCCGGGTGGGTCACGGGCGAGCCGCCGTAGCTCGTGTCGACGACGACGGAGTGCGGCACGTGCGCGCGGGAGTCGCGCGGGTCGGCCGGGCCCCACGCGTCGCCCACGCCACCGGCGGCGACGACGTGGCCGTAGGTCTCGGGGCCGTACGACAGGTCGCCGACCAGGCCCCGCGCGTACGGGTCCACCAGGAGCTTGGCGGGGTTGTGCCGCAGGCCGCTCGCGGGATCCCAGTCGCCGTGGGCCCGGAAGCCGTAGTGCTGCCCCGCCCGGACGCCGGGCACGTGGGCGTGCCAGACGCCGTAGCTCGGCCCGGCGAGCGCCACCCGGCGCTCGCGCCAGCCGGTCGGCTCGCTCGGGTCGAGGTCGAGCAGGCAGACCTCGACGCCCGTGGCGTGCGAGGCGAGCACCGCGACGTCGATGCCGTCGGCCGTCAGCCGCGCTCCGAACGGCGGGATCCGGATGGCTCTGGGGGGCGACACTGGGGCGTTCACCCAGAACATTGTTCCGCACGGCCAGGGCCCCGCGGACACGGGCGCGGCGATCACCGCCGGCGGACCGGGTGAAGTCCGGGCGCGGGGGTACGGGTAGCCTTCCTCCGGTGGTCGGGCCGAGTCCGGATCGGCCAGCCGAGAGGTCAGCGCCCGTCGGCGTGGCCGCGCCTGGAGGGATCGCACCAGCATGAAAATCGTGGTTTGCGTGAAGCACGTCCCGGACATCCAGTCCGACCGGAGCCTCGACCCCGACGGTCGCGTGGTGCGCGACGGCGGCGACGGCACGCTCAACGAGCTCGACGAGAACGCCGTCGAGGCGGCCGTCAGCCTCCTCGAGGCGCACGTCGAGGCGGGCGGGACCGGCGAGGTGATCGCCCTGACCGTCGGGCCGGACGACGCGGAGGACGCGGCGCGCCGCGCCCTGCAGATGGGCGCCGACAGTGCCGTGCACGTGCTCGACGACGCGGTCGCGGGTTCCGACGTGTTCGGCACCGTCGCGGTGCTCGCCGCGGCGATCCGCGAGCTCGCCGAGCAGGGGCCGGTCGACCTCGTCGTGACCGGCATGGCCGCGCTCGACGGCATGACGTCGATGCTGCCTGCCGCGCTCGCGGCCGAGCTCGACCTTGCCCAGCTCACCCTGGCCGCGGAGGTCTCGATCGCCGACTCCGTCGTGCGGGTGCGGCGTGAGCTCGACAGCGCGACCGAGATCCTCAGCGCGCCGCTGCCCGCCCTGGTCAGCGTGACCGACCAGGCGAACGCGCCGCGCTACCCCAACTTCAAGTCGATCATGGCGGCGCGCAAGAAGCCCGTGACGGTCCGCTCGCTCGCGGACCTCGGCGTCGACGAGGCCGTCGTCGGCGCGGCCGGGGCCCGGACCGAGGTGCTCGCCGCGGCCGCCCGCCCGGCCCGGGAGCAGCGCGTGCTCCTGACCGACGACGGGACCGCGGGCGTCACGCTCGCCGCGTACCTGATCGAGAACAAGCTCGTGACCTCAAGGAGCCAGCGATGACCGAGACCGCGACCGTCCCCGCGCTCGTCCTGCTCGACCAGCACGAGGGTCGGCTGCGCCCGCCCGTGCTGGAGCTTCTCACGGCCGCCCGCGCGCTGGGCGCGCCGGTGCACGGGGTCTGGTTCGGCGGCGGGCTCGAGAACGTCCGCGCGACGCTCGGGGAGGCCGGCGTCGAGCGGGTCTACCGCGTCACCCTCGGCCCGGCCGGCGAGGCCGCGGCGGACGCGCACCTGACGCCCGTCGTCGCCGAGGTCCTTGCCGAGCTCGCGATCGCCCACGAGTCGAGCCTGCTGCTGCTCACCTCGACGTTCGAGAACAAGGAGGTCGCCGCGCGGGTCGGCGTGCTCACCGGTGCCGGCGTCGTGGTCGACGCGGGCGGCCTCGCGATCGACGACGGCCGGGTCGTCGCGGACAAGACCGTCTTCGCGGGGAGCTGGACCACCCGCTGCGCGATCACGACGCCGCTCGCGGTCGTCGCGCTCAAGGCCAACTCCGTCCCGGCCGAGGCCGCGCCGGCCCCGACGTCCCCGGAGGTCGTGCTCGTGAGCCCGGTGGTGAGCGCGCACGCTCGCGCGGTGACGCTCGAGCAGCGCACCGAGCGGCCGACGTCGGGCCGGCCGGACCTCAGCGAGGCGCAGGTCGTCGTCGCCGGCGGGCGCGGCACGAACGGCGACTTCGGGCCGCTCGAGGAGCTGGCCGACGTGCTCGGGGGCGCCGTCGGCGCGACACGGGTGGCGACGGACGAGGGCTGGATCGCGCACGAGGCGCAGATCGGGCAGACCGGGGTGACGGTCGCCCCGCGGCTGTACATCGGCGCGGGCGTCTCCGGGGCGGTCCACCACCGCGGCGGCATGCAGGCCGCCGGCACGATCGTGGCCATCAACTCCGACCCGGAGTCGCCGATCTTCGAGATCGCGGACTTCGGCATCGTGGGCGACCTCTTCCAGGTCCTCCCGCAGGTCACAGCGGAGTTGCGTCGTCTCGAGGGCTGATTTCACCTGAGGAAATCGCGAAGTCTCGGGCCGCCGCGACCGATGAGAAGGAAAACACCTCACTGAGGAGCCGTACATGAGCCAGGGACCGTCGCGGGACGGCTGCTCCGTGCTGCCAGCAGGCGCTGTGCCGTCAGGAGGCTCCGTTCAGCCGGCAGCCTTGGCCGAGCTCGCCGCGCGGACGGACCGACGCGGCGCCGACGCGCCGGCGCCGGCCGCCGCGCCGCTGGTCGAGGTCCTCGACCTGCTCACGGAGCGGATCTCGCGCTACCGAGTGGACGACCTGGTGCTCGTGTACTGCAACAAGGCCTGGGCCTCCGCGGTCGGCGGCGACGCGCTCGAGCTGGTCGGCCGGACGATGGACACCGTGCTTACGACCATCGAGCTCGACAGCCTCGTGCGCCAGGTCGCCCGGATGGCCCCCGAGGCGCCGCTCCTGACGAACAACGTCGAGCTGTCGGGCGACCGGTGGATCGAGTGGACGGATCTCTACCTGCCGCGGCCCGGTGGCGCCGAGGTGCTCGCGGTCGGGCGCGACGTCACAGACCGGCGAGAGGTCGAGCAGCGGCTCGCGGCGAGCGAGGCGCTCTACCGCGACCTGGCGCTCCGCGATGCGCTCACCGGGCTGGCGAACCGGCGCCTGCTCGACGAGCTCCTCACGAGTGCCCTCGCTCGGACCCGCCGCGACGGCCAGCAGCTCGTCGTCTCCTACCTCGACCTCGACGGGTTCAAGGAGATCAACGACCGGCACGGGCACGCCGTCGGCGACGGCGTGCTCGAGGAGGTCGGGCAGCGCCTGCATCGGAGCATCCGCGGTGCGGACGCGATCGCGCGCGTGGGCGGCGACGAGTTCGTCGTCGTCCAGGAGTGCCCGGCGGGCCAGGTGGACCGCCTGGCCGCGCGCCTGGGCCGGGTGCTCGACGACCCGATCACGATCGGTGAGGTCGCGCTGCAGTGCCGCGCGAGCACGGGTTCGGTCTGCGCCGGTCCGGGCGACGACGCCGCGTCGCTCGTCGCGGCGGCCGACGCGGCGATGTACCTGGTCAAGTCGGCTCAGGCAGGCAGGCGACGGATCCAGTCGAGGGTGACCTCAGCCTGAGCGCCCTGGAACCGGCGCAGATTCGGGATGCCGAGCGGCGACGGCTGCAGGGAGCTGTGCGCGAAGTAGCCCGCGAGGGCCGCGAGGACCGCGCGCAGCGCCGCGGGGTCGAGGCCGGCGGACACCGGCTGGGCCCAGAACAGCGCGTCGGCGTCGCCGCCGCCCTGCATCTCGACGCTCGGCAGCATGAAGGCCAGGTCGAGCCACGGCGCGCCGATGGTCGCGTGCGGCCAGTCCACGAGCCAGGTCCGGTCGCCGTCCAGCAGGACGTTGTCGGCGCGCAGGTCGCCGTGTACGAGCGCGGTCCCGAGCGCGGCCTCCGGCCAGGCGGACTCCCACGCCGCGAGGTCGTCGACGTGCTCGAGGACCCAGGCGCCGCGCTCGCCGCGGCGGCCGGTCTCGTCCACCTGCGTGGAGTGGGCGGCCGCGGAGATCGTGCGCCAGCCCCGGAAGTCGTCGGCGAGCGCGACGGCGATCGGCTGCAGCCCGTGCGGGTCCACCGGCCGGGCGGCGGCGAGGTCCCCGAGCGCCGCGAGCACCCGCGCGACGTCGGGCGCCCGCCACGGCTGCTCGGGCGAGCGCCCGTGCACCGCCTCGAAGCCGAGCAGGACCCAGGTGCCGTCGTCGTCCGACCAGAGCAGGGCGGGCGCCGGAACCTCGGGGGGCAGGGCCGTGGCGACCGTGATCTCGCGGCGGGCGAGCTCGGGGGAGACGGGGTTCTGCTCGGCCGAGACGGCCTTGACGAAGATCTCGTGGCCGTTGCCGAGCTCCAGGACCGCCGCGAAGCCCGGGCTGAAGCCGCTCGTCGCGCTTGTCTCGGCGATCACCTCTGCGCCGGCGAGCTCGGCGATCCGGGCCCGGACGGCACGCGGGAGGTCCCGCCAGCCGAGCCGGGAGCCGGAGAATGCCACGGGAGCCGGATCGGCGCTGGATTCCACCACCCCATTCTGCCAGCCAGCGCACTCGGGCCGGGGAGGTTCGTAGACTCGATGCTCGTGACGGCCTATCTCGACCATGCAGCGACGACTCCGATGCGGCCCGCGGCGATCGCCGCGATGACCGCCGAGCTCGCGCGCACCGGCAACGCCTCGTCCCTGCACGCGTCCGGCCGGGCGGCCCGCCGCACGGTCGAGGAGGCGCGCGAGCGGCTCGCGGCGGGCCTCGGCGCGCGCCCGAGCGAGGTCCTGTTCACCGCCGGCGGGACGGAGGCGGACAACCTCGCGGTCAAGGGCATCTTCTGGGCGCGCCGCGCCCAGGACCCGGCGCGCCGCCGGATCCTCGTCTCGGCCGTCGAGCACCACGCGGTGCTCGACCCGGCTCGGTGGCTCGGCGAGCACGAGGGCGCCCAGGTGGTGCTGCTGCCCGTCGACCGCGACGGCGTGCTGGACCTCGACGCGCTCGCGGCCGAGCTCGCGGCCGCGCCGGAGCAGGTCGCGCTCGTGTCCGTGATGTGGGCGAACAACGAGGTCGGCGCGGTCCAGCCGCTCGGCGACGTCGTGGCGCTGGCCCGCCGGCACGGGATCCCGGTGCACTCCGACGCCGTCCAGGCCGTCGGGCAGGTGCCGGTGGACTTCGCCGCGTCCGGCCTCGACGCGCTGACGGTGAGCGCCCACAAGCTCGGCGGCCCGCCCGGCAGCGGCGCGCTGCTCGCGCGGCGCGACCTCGCGCTCACCCCGCTGCTGCACGGCGGCGGGCAGGAGCGCGGCGTGCGGTCGGGCACGCTCGACGCGCCCGCCGCGCGATCGTTCGCCGTCGCGCTCGACGCGGCGGTGCGCGAGCTGCCCGCGCGGTCCAGCGAGCTCGCGGCGCTGCGCGACGACCTCGTCGCCCGCGTGCGCGCGGCGGTCCCCGACGTGGTGCTGCGCGGGCCCGACCCGGCCGCGGGGGCCGTCGCCGGATCCGCGGCCGGGCCGGCGGCGCGGCTGCCCGCGAACGCCCACCTGACGTTCGCCGGCTGCGAGGGCGACTCGCTGCTGTACCTGCTCGACTCGGCCGGGGTCGAGTGCTCGACCGGCTCAGCGTGCCAGGCCGGCGTCCCGCAGCCGAGCCACGTGCTGCTCGCGATGGGCGTGAGCGAGCCCGACGCGCGCGGCGCGCTGCGCTTCAGCCTCGGCCACACGTCGACCGCGGCCGACGTCGACGCGCTGATCGACGCGCTGCCCGGCGCCGTCGAGCGCGCCCGGCGCGCCGGGCTCGCCGCGCCGGCGATCGCGGCGGGGGCACGGCGATGAGGGTCCTCGCGGCGCTCTCGGGCGGGGTCGACTCCGCGGTCGCGGCGGCGCGCGCGGTCGACGCCGGCCACGACGTCGTCGGCGTGCACATGGCCCTATCGCGCAACCGCGACCAGTTCCGCACCGGCTCCCGCGGGTGCTGCTCGATCGAGGACGCGGGCGACGCGCGCCGCGCGGCCGACGTGCTCGGGATCCCGTATTACGTCTGGGACCTGTCCGAGCGGTTCGAGGAGACCGTCGTCGCCGACTTCTACGCGGAGTACGCCGCCGGCCGGACCCCGAACCCGTGCGTGCGGTGCAACGAGCACATCAAGTTCGAGGCGCTGCTCGACAAGGGCCTCGCGCTCGGGTTCGACGCGGTGTGCACCGGGCACTACGCGCGCATCGAGGACCGGGCCGACGGCACGCGCGAGCTGCACCGCTCCGCCGACCTCGCCAAGGACCAGTCGTACGTGCTGGCCGTGATGGGCCCCGACCGCCTTGCGCGCTCGATGTTCCCGCTCTGCGACGCCGCGTCCAAGGACGACGTGCGGGCCGAGGCGGCCGCGCGCGGGCTCGGGGTCTCGGCCAAGCCGGACTCCTACGACATCTGCTTCGTGGCCGACGGCGACACCCAGGGCTTCCTGCGTGACAAGTTCGGCGCGCGGCCGGGCGACATCGTCGACGCCGCGGGCCGCGTCGTCGGCGCGCACGATGGCGCCTACGCCTACACGGTCGGGCAGCGCAAGGGCCTCGCGATCGGCCGCCCCGCGCCCGACGGCAAGCCGCGGTACGTGCTTGAGGTGCAGCCCGTGACCAACCGCGTCGTGGTCGGCCCGGCCGGCGACCTCGAGATCGCGGCGCTCGTGGCCGACGACGCCGGGTGGCTCGCGCACGACGCCGGCCCGGCCGCAGGCGACGTCGGCCAAGCCGCGGGCGACGCCGTTCCCGGGCCATGGATCGCCTGCTCGGCGCAGGTCCGGGCGCACGGCGCGACGGCCGCGGTGCGGGTGCGTACGCTGCCCGGACGAGCGCTTCGGGTCGAGGTCGACCGCGACGCCGGCGGGCCGGGGCTGCGCGGTGTGGCGCCCGGACAGTCGGTGGTGCTGTACGACGGGACGCGGGTGCTCGGGCAGGCGACGGTGAGCGCGACGGAACGGGTCACGGCAACAGCGGAGGTGCGCGGATGAACGCTCAGCCAGCGGGTGCGGCGGGTTCGAACGGCCCGCTCAGCAGCGATCCGCTCGACGGGGAGCCGCTCGACGACGAGCTGGTCGACGAGGTGATCGACGACGACCTCGACGACGACCTGGACGACCCCGACGACGAGGATGACTCCGCCGTCGCCCCGGGCGCCGGCGCCGGCGGCGGCCCGGGCGTCGTCGTCGTGCACGACTGGTACGGCCCGCTGCCGCACGTCGCCGACTTCGCCGACGAGCTGACGATGGCTGGCTTCGACGTCGAGCTCGTGGACATGTACGACGGCGTCACGACCCGGGACCCGGGCCGGGCCGAGGCGCTCGCGGACGACCTCGACGACGACGCCGCGCGGCGCCTCATCGCGGCGGCCGGCAAGCGGCTGCGGGCCGCGGGATCGGCCCACGTCGGCGTGGTCGGCTTCTCGCTCGGGGGCTGGCTCGCGCTCCGCACCGCCGGGAACGGCCGGTTCGACGCCGTCGTCGCGTACTACGCGACTGCGGACCTCGAGGTGGCCGCCGAGATCGGCTGCCCCGTGCAGCTGCACCTCGCCGCCGACGACGAGTTCGAGTCCGCCGACGACGTCGAGTCCTTCGTCCGCGCCCTGCGGGCCGCGAGCACGCCCGTCGACACCTTCACGTACCGCGGCACCGAGCACTCGTTCGCCAACGCGGACGTCGAGCTGTCCGACCCTGGCGCCGCCGAGGTCGCGCTGGCGCGCACCATCGGCTTCCTGCATGCGCGGCTCGCCGGATGACGGCGGTCTCGGGCCTCGGGCCCTGGGCGGGCACCGACGTGCTCGAGGCGCAGACCGCAGTCATGGGCGAGCTCACGTCGACGCCGACCGGCGTCGACGGGCTGCCGTTCCTCGTGCAGCTCGCGGCCCGCGGCTACGGGGCCGAGCCCACCGGGCGCGGCGCGGCGCTGCTGGCGGAGCTGCCCGCCGAGCTCGGCCCGCACGGCTGGAAGCTCGCGGACCGACCGGGCCGGGACTGCCTGCGCGCCGCCGCGCTGCTGCGCGAGGACGTCGACGCGCTCGCGGTCGCCGCGTACGGCTACGCGGGGCCGCTCGTCGCGGCGGTCACGGGCCCGTTCACGCTCGCGGCGCACCTGTACCTCGCGCGCGGCGACCGCGTGCTCTCGGACCCGGGGGCGGTCCGCGAGCTCACGGAGTCCCTCGCGGTCGGGGTCGCCGACCACCTCGCCGCGCTGCGGGTCGCCGTGCCCGGCGCGGAGCCGACCCTCGTGCTCGACGAGTCGACCCTCGCCGAGGTGCTCCTGGGCCGCCGGCCCACCTTCGCGGGCAACTCGGTGCTGCGCGCCGTGCCCGCGGGGGTCGTGAGCGAGCAGTTGCGCCTCGTCGCCGAGGCGGCGCGCGCCGCGGGCGCTACGCGCGTCGTCGTCCACACCGGCGAGTCGTGGATCCCGGTCCGCTCGGTCGTCGCGGCCGGGGCAGATGCCATCGCGCTGGCCGTCGACGGCTTCAACGAGCGCGGCTGGGACCGGATCGCCGAGGCGGTCGAGCGGGGCGTCGGGCTCTGGGCTGGCCTGCCCGCCGCGGTCGTGGCCGAGGCCGGGGTCGGCGCCGCCGCGCGCGCCGGCCGGTCGCGGGGGACCGGGTCCGACCTGGGCGGGCCCGACGTCGTCGGGCAGGCGGGTGCCCTGCTCGGCCCCTGGGGGCGGCTGGGGCTGCCGCCCGCGCGGCTGCGCGACGTCGTCGTCGTCGCGGGGCCGTCCGCCGACGCGACGCCCGACTCCGCACGCGCGGGGCTCGCCGACGTGATCCGCGCGACCGAGCTCATCGCGGAGCGCGCCGAGGACGGCTGAGTGCACCCTCCCGCGGCGCGGCGGCGCGAGCCGCGACGCGCGGCGTGGGCGGCACGCGAGATGATGACCTGCGTGAGCCAGCAGCCGACCGAGCAGCCGACCGACCTGAGCGTTCCCGGCCCCGCCGACGAGGACCTCGACGAGGACCTCGACGTCGGCCTCGAACCCGACGCCCCCCGGCGCCGGTGGGCCGAGCTCGCCGAGCGGATCCGCGACCACCAGTTCGCCTACTACGTGCGCGACGCCCCGACGGTCAGCGACGGCGAGTACGACGTGCTGCTGCGGCGCCTCGGTGCGCTCGAGGAGCGGTACGCCGAGCTCGGGCTGCGCACGCCCGAATCGCCCACCCAGCTCGTCGGCGGGACGTTCTCGACCGAGTTCACGGCCGTGGATCACCTCGAGCGGATGCTCTCGCTCGACAACGCCTTCTCGGCCGACGACGTCGCGGCGTGGGCCGAGCGCGTGCAGTCCGGGCTGGACGGCGCCGCGGCCGACACGCACTACCTGTGCGAGCTGAAGATCGACGGGCTCGCGATCGCGCTGCTGTACCGCGGCGGCCGGCTCGTGCGCGCCGCGACCCGCGGCGACGGGCGCACGGGCGAGGACGTGACGAACAACGTCAAGACCATCCGCGGCATCCCGCACACGCTCGGCGGCACGAACCACCCCGAGGAGATCGAGATCCGCGGCGAGGTCTTCCTGCCCGTCGAGGGCTTCGAGGCGCTGAACGCCGCGCAGGTCGCCGCGGGCAAGGCGCCGTTCGCCAACCCGCGCAACTCCGCGGCCGGCTCGCTGCGGCAGAAGGACCCGCGGGTCACAGCCGGCCGGCCGCTGCAGATGCTGGCGCACGGCATCGGCGCCGTGCGGTGGCCCGCCGGCGCGCCGCCGCTGGAGCGCCAGTCGCAGGCCTACGACCTGCTCGCGGGCTGGGGCATCCCGGTCTCGACGCACTCGCGGGTCGTGTCCGACCTCGCGGGCGTGACCGAGATGATCGAGTACTACCGGGTGCACCGCCACGACGTCGAGCACGAGCTCGACGGCATCGTCATCAAGGTCGACGAGCTCGACCTGCAGCGCCGGCTCGGCGCGACGAGCCGCGCGCCGCGGTGGGCGATCGCGTTCAAGTACCCGCCGGAGGAGGTCAACACCACGCTGCTGGACATCCGGGTCAACGTCGGCCGCACCGGGCGCGTGACTCCGTACGGCGTCATGGAGCCCACGCTCGTCGCCGGGTCGACGGTGGCCATGGCGACGCTGCACAACGCGAGCGAGGTCAAGCGCAAGGGCGTGCTGATCGGCGACACCGTCGTGCTGCGCAAGGCGGGTGACGTGATCCCGGAGATCGTCGGCCCGGTCGTCGAGCTGCGCGACGGCACCGAGCGCGAGTTCGTCATGCCGACGCACTGCCCCTCGTGCGGGACGTTGCTGGCCCCGTCGAAGGAGGGCGACGCCGACCTGCGCTGCCCCAACACTCGGTCCTGCCCGTCGCAGTTGCGCGAGCGGCTCTCGCACGTCGCCGGGCGCGGGGCCTTCGACATCGAGGCCCTCGGCTGGGAGGGCGCGAGCGCGCTGCTCGAGGCCGGGGTGGTCGCCGACGAGGGCGATCTGTTCGCGCTCGACGCCGACAAGCTTCGGCGCGTGCCGCTGTTCGTGCTGTCGGCGAAGTCCAAGGTCAAGGGCCGCGCCCGCGAGGCCGGTGACCTCAACGCCGTCGGCGAGAGCCTGCTCGCGAACCTGGACAAGGCCAAGAAGGAGACCGCGCTCTGGCGCGTGATCGTCGCGCTGTCGATCCGGCACGTGGGCCCGACGGCGGCGCGCGCGCTCGCGACGGAGTTTGGCTCGCTCGAGCGCATCAGGCAGGCCGCGACCGGCGACGACCCGGAGGCGCTCGGCGGCGTCGAGGGCGTCGGGCCGACGATCGCGGCAGCGCTGCGGGACTGGTTCGAGCAGCCCGGCGAGGACGAGAAGTGGCACGTCCGCATCGTGGACAAGTGGGAGGCCGCCGGGGTTCGCCTGGCCGACGTGCGCGACGCGTCGGTGCCCCGCACGCTCGAGGGGGTCACCGTCGTCGTCACCGGGTCGCTGGCCGGCTACTCGCGCGACGGCGCGAAGGAGGCGATCATCGCGCGCGGCGGCAAGGCCGCGGGCACGGTGTCGAAGAAGACGGACTTCGTCGTCGTCGGCGAGAACGCGGGGTCCAAGGAGGCCAAGGCCCGCGAGCTCGGCCTGACGGTGCTCGACGAGGCGGGGTTCACGCGGCTGCTCGCCGAGGGTCCCGGGAGCGCTGCCCCTGCGGATGCCGTGGACGTGTACGCCGCGGACGTCGCCCCGGAGGCGGCCGCGCGTGTCTGACCCCGCAACCGCGCCGGCGGCCTCCGCCCGGAGCGGGCTCCGGGCCGGCGGCGCCGACCTCGTGTCCGTGGTCCGCACGGCCGCGCGGCTCTGGCTGGGGCACTGGCCGATCCTGCTCACGATCGCGCTCCTCGGCGGCGCCGGCCGGATGGCGGCGCTTTGGGCGGCGGTCGAGCTGAGCGGCGTCAGCAACACCCTTGGTGCCGCGGTGCTGGTGCTCGCGCCCCTGTGCTCGATCACGTCGATCGTCCTGCTCCTGCACGTCCTGCGCGGCTCGCTGCCGTTCCTCGCCGCCGCGGGCGCGGTGCGCGCACCCGTCGATCCGACGACCCGGCGCGAACGCCAGCTGATCGACATGCTCGCGAGCGTTCTGGTCCCGTTCCTCGCGGTGTACGCGTCGTACGGCCTGCTCGCCGAGGACTCGTATCGGTACCGGAACTCGATCGCCGGCAAGGAGTTCACCGAGAACGCGGCGCCGCTGTTCGGGGCGGGCGGTATCGACATCGACCGCTTCGTCTTCGCCACCGGGTGGGTCGCCGCCGCGATCGTGATCGGCGCGATCGCGGTGCGCTGGGGGCTTGCGCGACTCGAGGGGCGCGGCCGGTCGGCGCGGCTCGGCTTCGTCGGCGCGTACGTCGAGGTGGTCTGGATGATGACGCTCGCCGCATACCTCGCGGCCTCCAAGGACCAGGCGTGGGCCTGGGTCGAGGGCCGGCGCGCGATCGACATCGTCCTGTCGTGGTGGCTCGACCTCCTCGACCTCGTCGGCCCGGCCGCCCGGCCGCTCGACGCCGTGGTGACCTGGGTCGGCGGGACCCTCGGGGAGCTCGACGACATCGTCGTCGTGCCGCTCGCCTGGTTGACCGTGGGCGCGATCGTGTACGGGCACAAGCTCGCCCCCGGGCCGGCCCGGCTGCCGCGCGGCGGTCTAACGAGCCGGTTCGACCGCCTCCCGGCGCCCGTGCGGCGGTGGGGCGGTGAGCTCGTCGGCCAGCTCGTGGGCGACGTGCGGGTCCGGTTCAGCGGGCTCGTCGGCGGGGTCCGGCGGCTCGCCGTGGCGGGGCTCGGACCCATGCTGGTCTTCGCGCTCGCGTTCCTCGCCTCGGCGCGCATCGAGGACGGCTTGCAGCTGCTCGTGCGCGCCTGGCTGGGCCCCCAACGGGTCGACACGTGGCTGGCGTTCTCGCCCCACGTCGGCACCGTGACGCGGGCCATCGGGCTGACGATCACGATGTGCCTGCTCGCCGCCGCCGTCGACCGCATCCTCGGCGCGGACCGTGCCGGCCCCCGCGCGGACCCCGCGGACCCCGCGGACATCGCCGGCCACGCCGACCCCGCAGCGCCGGCGCCCGACCCGTCAGGTCAGCCCAACGCCAGCCTCGCGTAGTCGGGCTCCTGCCACCACACGAGGACCTCCGTGACCGCGACATCGGCGGGAATGAGGACGGCCCCCGTGACCGTCCACTCGCGAGGCCGCGGCGGGGAGTCGTCCGCGCCCAGACTCGCGTCGATGTCTCCGAGCGACGGCCCTGGTCCCGGGGTTTCCACCGGCACGCACGAGAACAGGGGCAGCGCATCCGGCCCGACGATGTCGTCGATGGCCTCGTACCGGGTGCCGCGGGCGTCCCGCAGCGCGAGCCGACAGCCCGTGAGCGGCAGGGCCGGGTCGGCCCGGAAGCTCAGGGTGACCTCGACGAGGCGCGTGCCGGGGCCCGTCGCGACGCCGGGCAGGTCGCGCGCCGCGTCGAGCCGGAGGTCGAGCTCGCGCCCGTGGGTGCCCTTCGCGTCGACGTAGGTCGTGCTGAAGCTCAGCCATTCGCCCTGGTCGGCGCCCTGCGGCTGGTGCAGGCCCGCGTTCCAGTAGTACGTCGCCACGCGGTCCGAGCTGGCGCCGAGCGCGGCGGCGAGCGCGAGCGGCAGTGCGACGAGACCCCACCGGTTGCGGCGCCACCACGACCCGTTCCGCGGGGCCGTCACTGCGCACCCGGCGGGGACGACGACGCCGGGCTGAGCTCGGCCGGGGCGGTGCGGGTCGCCCACTGCTCGGCCTGCTCGACCGTGATGGCGAGATCGATGTCGGCGAGATCGTCCCGGCGCTGGTCGAGGCCGTCGAGCGCGATCAGCAGATGAGCGCCCGCCGCCGCCGCTGCGGGCAGCTCGACCGCGACGCTCGCGTACCGCGGGACGCCGGGCTGGGCGACGCCCGGCGAAAACTGGCTCCGGCTGCCGTCGGCCGTGTACAGGCGCCCGTCGGAGCCGCGCACGGCCGCGTAGCCGAGCCGGGCCGGCTCACCGACCGCGGTGATGGTCATGGGGATGACGACCCAGACCCCGGGCGTCTGCAGCAGCGCGCCGGCGGCGTCGAGCATGGTCGAGCCGGCCGGCTCGGCTGCCGTCAGCGCGGCGTACCGGAGCGTGACGACGTCGCCCGTGCCCGCGGTGTGCACGAACGGCGCGTCGACCACTCCGTCGATGGCGAACGCCGTCGTGACGACGCGACCGGTGACGAGCGCGCCGAGGACGAGCGCGACGACGCCTGCTTGCCGGGCCCGCAGCGCGAGGGGAGCCTTCACTCCTGCGCTCCGTTGTCGACGGCCGCGTTGTCGACGGCCGCGGTGTCGACGGCTTCGCGCAGCGGCAGCGTGGCCTGCGCGACGACGGTCGGGTCGAACCAGCCTTGGGTCCGGTCCAGGGTGCTCGGCCGCGAGGTGTGGCCGAGCACCTGCACGGTCACCTCGGTCGGTGGGGGAACCTCGCCGGACTGCTCGAACAGGAAGACCAGGTCGTAGGCGAGGCCGGGCTGCACGGGGAAGGGGCTGCTGCCGTCCGCGAGAAGGAGCCGCGCGCTCGACGTGACGCGGTCGGTCCCGCGGACCGGCTCCTTGACGAGCCCGGCGACGCCGGCGAGCGCGAGCGCGTCGATCACTGGGTCGACGACCGAGGAGTCGGCCGTGTTCGTGACGGTGGCGGTGATCGCGAGCCATCGGTTGCCGTCCGACGTCAGGTACGCGCCCGGCAGCTCCGCCGTCCAGAGCACCTTGTCGAGCGTGATCTCGAACGGGGCCGCAGCGACCGAGGTGCCCGGCACGACCGGCGCGAGGGTGGGTGCGATGGCTGACTCGAGGCCGCCGAAGCCCGCGGTCGCGGCGAGGACGAGCACCGCGGCCCCGACGCCGAGCGAGCGCAGCGGCTGGTCGACGAGCCGGCGAGCGACCCGGCTCCCGCTCGACCGGGCGCGTCTGCGCAGGTCGACGGCGTCCTGCTCGGGGATCGTCGGCACGCTTCCAGTGTAGGTACTGTGCCAGGGCGCCCCATCGACGCCACCCGAGGAGCTGCGCTATGGCCGACCTGATCATCCGCGTCGCGACGACCCCTGACGACATCGCGGCGGCGGGCGCGCTCACCGCCGAGGCGTACCTTGCGGACGGCCTGCTCGACCCGGGCGACAGCTACCTCCTCGAGCTGCGGGACGCCGCGCGGCGCGCCCGCGAGGCGACGGTGCTCGTCGCGCTCCTCCCCGCGTCGGCGCCGTCCGCCGAGCCGACGTCTGCCGCCCCGCCGCCCGCGGCGCGCGAGCTCGCGGGCACCGTGACGCTCGCGCCCGCGGGCAGCCCGTACGCCGAGATCGCCGAGCCGGGCGAGCTCGAGATCCGGATGCTCGCGGTCGCGCCCGCGGCCCGCCGGCAGGGGATCGCGCGCGCCCTGACCCGGGCGGCGCTGCTGGAGGCCGTCGCGCGCGGCGCCCGGCGCGTCGTGCTGTCGACCCTCGAGCCGATGGCGGCGGCGCACCGCCTGTACGGGCGGCTCGGCTTCGTTCGGGTGCCGGCCCGGGACTGGCACGTCGGGGCGGTCTCGCTCCGGGTCTACGCGCGGGAGGTGCCCGAGGGGCCTGGCCTGCGCATCGAGACGGCACTGTGGCGCCCGGTCGAGGTTCGCGACGTCGACGGCTGGCGGCTGGGCCTGTCGGCGGGGTTCACCCGGCGCGCGAACAGCGTCGTCGCGCTGGCGGAGCCGGCCGACGTCCGCGCGAGCCTCGACGAGGTCGAGCGGGTCTACGCGACGGCGCGCCAGCCGGCGATCTTCCGCGTCTGCGCGCAGTCGTTGCCCGAGAACCTCGACGAGGTGCTGCGCTCGCGCGGCTATCGGACCGTCTCGCGCACGCAGGTGATGGTGCGCGGCGACCTCGAGCAGCTCGCCGAGCTCGCGGAGCTCGCCGTCCTCGGCGCGCGGGCGCAGCTGACCACCACGGAGGCTGCCGCGCCGGACGACGCCTGGCTCACGGCGTGGCTCGCGGTCAAGAGCGCTCACCCGGTCGATCCGGCGGTCGCCGCCGCGGTCCTGCGCGGGGCGCCCGCGGCGTACGTCCGCGCGCGGAGCGAGGGGCGGACGGTCGGGGTCATCCGGGCGGCGCGCGAGCAGGAGTGGGTCGGGCTCTCGTGCCTGTGCGTCGACGCCGGGGCGCGGCGTCGTGGCCTCGGCCGGGCGCTCACGCTCGAGGCGCTCCGGGTCGCGGCGAGCCGCGGGGCCCGCCGCGCGTTCCTGCAGGTCGAGGAGTCGAACGAGGCCGCGATCGCGCTGTACGAGGAGCTCGGCTTCGCGCCGGCAGCGCGGTACGTGTACCGCCAGCGCTGAGACGTCTGGATGCGCGAGTTGTCTGGATGCGCGAGTCGTCTGGATGTGCGAGTCGTCTGGATGCGCGAGTCGTCTGGATGTGCTGAGTCGTCGGATGCTGAGCCTTGGTCAGGTGAGCAGCGCGTCGATCGCGGCGGGTGAGAGCACGTGCTCGGTGGCCATCGAGCTCGCCCCGAGCACCCCGGCGCGCCCCGCGGTGCGGGTGGTCACAATGCGCAGGTGCTGCGTCGCGAGCGGCAGCGACCGGCGGTAGACGACCTCGCGGATCCCGGCCAGCAGGTGCTCGCCCGCCCCCGCGACCACGCCGCCGACGACGATGACCGACGGGTTGAGCAGGCTGACGCAGGTCGCGAGGACCTTGCCGATGTCGCGGCCCGCCTCGCGCACGGCGAGGCTCGCGGCCCGGTCGCCCGCGCGGACGAGGGCGACGACGTCAGCGCTCGTCGCGACGTCGAGGCCCTCGGCCCGCAACGCGTCGGCGACGGCCTGACCGCTCGCGATCGCCTCGAGGCAGCCGGTGTTGCCGCACCGGCAGGCCACCTCGGGCCCGCCCGGGACGGCGATGTGTCCCAGGTCGCCCGCCGCGCCCTGCGCACCGCGCCGGATGCGGCCGTCGCTGATGATGCCGGCGCCGATCCCGGTGGCGACCTTGATGAAGAGCAGGTGGTCGACGTCGGGCCACACGGCGGCGTGCTCGCCGAGCGCCATGAGGTTCACGTCGTTGTCGACCAGCACCACCGAGCCCAGGAGCCCGCCGAGGTGTGCCGGCACGTCGGCGTCGTCCCAGCCCGGCATGATCGGCGGATCGATCGGCCGGCCCGTCGAGTGCGCGACGGGCCCGGGCAGCCCGACGCCGACGCTCACAAGATCGGCGAGCGTGCGGCCGGCCCGGGCGACGAGCGTGGCGCCGACCGCGGCGACGCGGGCGAGCACGGGCTCCGGGCCCTGCGCGATGGCGATCGGCTCGTTCACCTCGGCGAGCACGTGCTGGGCAAGGTCGGTGACCGCGACGCGTGCGTGGGTCGCGCCGAGGTCGATCGCGAGGACGATGCGGGCGGCCGGGTTGAACGCGAACGTCGCCGGCGGGCGGCCGCCGGTCGAGCTCGCCTCGCCGGCCGCCGCGACGAACCCCGAGGCGAGCAGCTGATCGACCCGCGTGGCGACGGTCGAGCGCGACTGGCCGGTCTCCTGGGCTAGGTCGGCCCGGGTCCGCGGCTGCCCGTCGCGCAGCAGCTGGAACAGCTCCCCGATCCCGGCCGGTCGAGGGACGACCCGGAGCTGATCCGCCACCATGCGCCCAGTGAACCATCTCGACTTCGGTCGGTCACGTTCACATAACATCTCAAATCGGTCACGACTTTTGCTTGACGTCTGGCAGAACTTCCTGCGAGCGTTCCCCTCATGGTCAACGTCGACCCACCCGCCGCGCTGCTGAGCATGCACGGGATCGTCAAGCAGTTCCCGGGAGCGCGCGCGCTCGACGGCGTCGATCTCGAGATCCGGGCGGGCGAGGTGCACTGCGTCCTCGGCCAGAACGGGGCGGGCAAGTCGACACTCATCAAGATCCTCGCCGGGGCGCACCAGCCCGACGAGGGTGAGATCCGCATCGACGGCACGCCGGTCACGATCGCGAACCCGGTCGCGGCGCTCCGGCTCGGCGTCGCGACGATGTACCAGGAGCTCGACGTCGTGGACGGGCTGAGCGTCGCGGAGAACGTCTTCCTGGGCCACGAGGTCGCGGTCGCCGGCTTCTCCCAGCGCCGAGCGGCGCGCCAGCGCACCCGGGCCCTGCTGCGTCGACTCGGGCACGACGACATCTCGCCGCAGCGCGAGGTCGGGCGGCTCAGCGCGGCCGGCAAGCAGATCGTGAGCATGGCGCGCGCGCTCTCGCGCGACGCGCGCGTGATCATCATGGACGAGCCGTCCGCCGTCCTCGACTCCGAGGAGGTCGCGAACCTGTTCCGGGTGGTTCGGGAGCTGACGGCGTCGGGTGTCGCGGTGGTCTACATCTCCCACCGGCTCGAGGAGATCCGCCAGATCGGCGACCGGATCACGGTGCTCAAGGACGGCCGCACCGTGGCGACCGGCCTCGCGGCGGCCAGCACGCCGACGGCCGACCTCATCCGGCTGATGACCGGGCGGACGGTCGAGCACGCGTTCCCCGTCCGGCCGCCCGTCGCGCCGGACGCCGAGCGGTTGCTCCGCGTCGAGGGCCTCGGGCTGCGCGGGGTCTTCGCCGACGTGGACTTCGAGGTCCGGGCCGGCGAGGTCGTCGGGCTCGCCGGGCTCGTCGGGTCGGGCCGGTCCGAGATCCTCGAGACGGTGTTCGGGGCCCGCCGCGCCACGAGCGGTCAGGTGCTGGTGTCCGGAACCCGGGTCCGGCCCGGTTCGGTGCCGGCCGCGGTCGCCGCAGGCCTGGGGCTGTGCCCGGAGGAGCGCAAGAGCCAGGGCCTGCTGCTGGACGAACCGGTGTACCGCAACGTGACGCTGTCCGCGTTCGCGCGCTTCGCCCGCGCGTCGTTCCTCGACGAGGCCGGCGAGCGCGAGGCCGCGCGGGCGCAGATCGAGGCGCTCGACCTGCGCCCGGCCGACCCCGACCGCAGCGCTCGCACGCTGTCGGGCGGCAACCAGCAGAAGGTCCTGCTCGCGCGCTGGCTCGTGCACGGCTGCACGGTGCTGCTCCTGGACGAGCCGACCCGCGGCGTCGACGTCGGTGCCCGGGCCGAGATCTACGCGCTGATCCGTGACCTCGCGGCGAGCGGCGCCGCCGTCGTCGTCGTCTCCAGCGAGATCGAGGAGGTGCTCGGCCTGTCCGACCGAGTGCTCGTCGTCTCCGAGGGGCGGGTCGTGCACGCCGGACCGGCGACCGAGATCGACGAGCACCGCGTGCTCGACCTCGTGATGGAAGGGATGCCCGCATGAGTGACACGACTACCCGATCCGGCGTACGCCGGCTGTTCGGCGGCGCCGCCGGGCGAAACCTCGGGCTCGTCATCGCGCTCGTCGCGCTGTGCGCCGTCGGGGTGATCACCGCGGGCGAGCGCTTCGCCAGCGTCGACAACCTCATGACGATCCTGCGGCTGGCCGCCGTGATCGGGGTGCTGAGCATCGGGATGACCTTCGTCATCACGGGCGGCGGCATCGATCTGTCGATCGGCTCGGTGCTCGGGCTCGCGTCGGTCTGGGCGACGACCCTCGCGACCCAGACGATGGCGCAGGACTCGCACTGGATCGTGATGGTCGGGGTCGCGCTCGCCGTCGGGGTCGGCGCCGGGCTCATCAACGGGGTGCTCATCGCCTACGGCGGGGTCGTCGCGTTCATCGCGACGCTCGCGATGATGGTCGCCGCGCGCGGGCTCGCCGAGATGATCGCCAACCGGCAGACCCAGATCGTGCACGTCCAACCCTTCCTCGACTTCTTCCGGACCGACCTGATCGGGGTGTCGGTGCTGGTGTGGATCTTCGCCGCCGTGGCCGTGGCCGGCTGGATCCTGCTCAACCGCACGACCTTCGGGCGCCGCACGCTCGCCGTCGGCGGCAACCCCGAGGCGGCCCGGCTCGCGGGGATCAAGGTCAAGCGGCACACGATGTACCTGTACGCGCTCGCGGGCCTGACCGCAGGGATCGGGGCCGTGATGATGCTCGCCCGGACGACGGCCGGCAGCTCGACGCACGGGCAGCTGTACGAGCTCGACGCGATCGCGGCGGTCGTCGTGGGCGGGACGCTGCTCGTCGGGGGGCGCGGCACGATCGTCGGCACCGTCTTCGGCGTCCTGATCTTCTCCACGCTGACCAACGTCTTCACGCAGAACAACCTGTCCATCTCGGCGCAGGCCGTGGCCAAGGGCGTGATCATCGTCGTCGCCGTGCTGCTCCAGCAGCGCATCGCGGCCCGCAGCCACGGCACCTGAGCCGACCGGCTCGCACACCTCGTTCGACCTCACCGAAGCACCGCCCCGTTCAAGGAGGAACACCATGTCCGCACCACTGATGCGCCGCCGCCGGCTGCTGCTCGCCGCCGGCTCGACGGCGGCGTTCGCCCTGCTCGCCGCGGGGTGCACGTCGAACACCCCGGAGGCGGACGACACCGCCGACGCCGCCGACAGCGCGCCCGTCGCCGTCAGCGACAACGACGAGCCCGGGGACATGGTCCGGATCGGGTTTTCGGCGCCGGCGGCCGACCACGGGTGGATGGGGGCGATCACGAAGAGCGCGGTCGCGGAGGCGGAGTCGTTCGAGGACGTCGAGCTCATCCAGGCGGAGGCGACGAACGACGTGAACCTCCAGATCAGCCAGATCGAGACGTTCATCAACGACAAGGTGGACGCGATCGTGCTGCTGCCGTTCGACGGCGCGGCGCTGACCGAGGTCGCGACCGAGGCGATGGAGGCGGGCATCGTCGTCATCAACGTGGACCGCGAGTTCTCGGACCCGAATGCCGCCCGGACCACGATCCTCGGCGACAACTACGGCATGGGCGTGAGCGCGGGCTCCTACATCTGCGAGCAGCTCGGGGGCCAGTCCGACGCCGTGGTCGCCGAGATCGCCGGGATCGACTCCCTGCCGCTGACGCAGGACCGCAGCCAGGGCTTCGCCGACGCACTCGCGGGATGCGGCCTCGACGTCGACAACCGCGTCGCGGCCGACTTCACGGTCCAGGGCGGCGAGGCCGCGGCGGCCAACCTGCTGCAGGCGGCGCCGAAGATCGACGCCCTGTGGAACCACGACGACGACCAGGGCGTCGGCGTGCTCGCCGCCATCGAGAACGCCGGCCGGGACGAGTTCGTGATGGTCGGCGGCGCGGGGTCGGCCAACGTCATGCGATCGATCCAGGCCGATGACACCGTGCTCAAGGCGACGGTCATCTACCCGTCCACCCAGGCGGCGGACGGCATCCGCCTCGCCCGCCTGCTGGTCCACGGCAAGGCCATGAGCGACCTGGTCGAGGTCGAGGTGCCGCGCAAGGTGCAGCTCTACGCGCCGGTCGTCACGAAGGACAACGTGGACCAGTACCTCGCGTCGGCGTTCGAGTCCTGAGGCCCGGACGGGACAGGACGGGACGGGACACGGAGGATGACCATGGCTGAGGACGATCCGCCGCGGCTCGGGGTGGGCATGATCGGCTACGCGTTCATGGGTGCCGCGCACTCGCAGGCGTGGCGCAACGCCCCACGGTTCTTCGACCTGCCGCTGCGGCCCGAGCTGACCGTGCTCGGCGGGCGGAGCGAGGGCGCGGCCCGGGCGGCGGCGCGCCGGCTGGGGTGGGCCGACGTCGAGACGGACTGGAAGGCCCTGATCGAGCGGGACGACGTCGACGTCGTCGACATCTGCACGCCGGGCGACACGCACGCCGAGATCGCGATCGCGGCGCTCGCGGCCGGCAAGCACGTGCTGTGCGAGAAGCCGCTGGCGAACTCGGTGGCGGAGGCCGAGGCGATGGCCGCCGCGGCCGCGCAGGCCGCGACCCGCGGGGTGCTCGCGATGGTCGGGTTCACCTATCGGCGCGTGCCGGCGATCGAGCTCGCCCGGCGGATGGTCGCGGACGGGCGGATCGGCCAGATCCGCCAGATTCGCGCCCAGTACCTGCAGGACTGGCTGGCGGATCCGCAGGCCCCGCTGTCGTGGCGCCTCGACAAGCAGCGGGCGGGGTCCGGCGCCCTCGGGGACATCGGCGCGCACATCGTCGATCTCGCCCAGTTCATCTCGGGGGAGGTGCTAACGAGCGTCGGCGGGGTGCTCACCACGTTCGTGAGCGAGCGCCCGGTCGCGGACTCGTTCGCGGGCCTGCACGGGCGCGGCGGAACGGGGCGCGGCCCGGTGACCGTCGACGACGCCGCGATCTTCCTGGCCCGGCTCTCGGGCGGGGGGATCGCGACGTTCGAGGCCACCCGGTTCGCGTGGGGTCGCAAGAACGCGATCCGGCTCGAGCTCAACGGGACGACCGGCTCCCTTGCCTTCGACTTCGAGGACATGAACGTCCTCAACTACTTCGATGCGACCCTCGCCCCCGTCGAGGCGGGCTTCCGGCGCATCGTCGTCACCGAGCCCGACCACCCGTACCTGAGCGCCTGGTGGCCGGCCGGGCACGGGTTGGGGTACGAGCACGCGTTCACGCATCAGGCCGTCGACCTCGTCGGCGCCATCGCCGCCGGACGGCAGCCGGAGCCGAGCTTCGCGGACGGCCTGCAGATCCAGCGGGTGCTCGACGCCGTCGAGCGCAGCTCCACCGCGGGCGGGGCGTGGGTGGCCCTGCCGACCGCGGCCGGTTCGTAGCGCGGTCGGTTCGTAGCGCGGCCGGTTCGTCGCACGGCCGGTCCGTCGCACGGCCGGACATAGCGCGGCCGTCCGGTTCACAGTCCAGCGTCAAGGTAAGGAGCAGACCATGGCACGACCGATCACGTTGTTCACCGGGCAGTGGGCCGACCTGCCGTTCGAGGAGGTCGCGCGGCTCGCCTCGCAGTGGGGCTACGACGGCCTGGAGGTCGCCTGCTGGGGTGACCACCTGGATCCGTGGCGCGGCGCCGAGGACGACGCGTACATCCGCTCGAAGCTGGACCTGCTGGAGAAGTACGACCTCTCGGTCTACGCGATCTCCAACCACCTCCTGGGTCAGGCGGTGTGCGACGACCCGATCGATCAGCGCCACCGGGGGATCCTCTCGGATCGGGTCTGGGGCGACGGCGAGCCCGAGGGCGTCCGGGAGCGCGCCGCGGAGGAGATGAAGGCCACGGCCCGGACCGCGGCGCGGCTCGGAGTCCAGACCGTCGTCGGCTTCACGGGCTCCTCGATCTGGAAGTACGTCGCGATGTTCCCGCCCGTCTCGCAGGAGCTCGTCGACGCGGGTTACCAGGACTTCGCGGACCGGTGGAACCCGATCCTCGATGTGTTCGACGAGGTGGGGGTGCGGTTCGCGCACGAGGTGCACCCGAGCGAGATCGCGTACGACTACTGGACTACCGTGCGGACGCTCGAGGCGATCGAGCACCGTCCGGCGTTCGGGCTCAACTGGGATCCGAGCCACTTCGTCTGGCAGGACCTCGACCCCGTCGGGTTCATGTGGGACTTCAGGGACCGGATCTACCACGTGGACTGCAAGGACGCGAAGCGCCGGGTCGGCAACGGGCGCAACGGACGGCTCGGTTCGCACCTCGCGTGGGCCGACCCGCGCCGCGGCTGGGACTTCGTCTCGACCGGGCACGGCGACGTCCCCTGGGAGGACAGCTTCCGGATGCTGAACACCATCGGGTACGACGGCCCGATCTCGGTCGAGTGGGAGGACGCCGGGATGGACCGGCTCGTCGGTGCGCCCGAGGCGTTGGCCTTCGTGAAGCGGCTCGCGTTCGACCCGCCCACGGCCGCCTTCGACGCCGCCTTCAGCTCCCGCTGAGGGCGACGGTCGCTCCGCTGACGGCGCCGGCCGCTCCCGCTGACGACCCCGTCAGCCTTGTCCGCTCAGAAGGCCTCGCGGCGCAGAAGGGTTCGCGACTCAGAAGGCCTCGCGGCTCGCTGCTCGCGGTTCAGAAGGGTGGGTCGTCGGGCTGGGGCGTGTGGAGCCAGGGCCGGTCGGGGTTGGCGTCGGTCGAGGGTCGCTTGTAGCGGTGTTTGGTTGGTGAGGTCCACCACGTGTCGCCGGTGGAGGTGTCGAGGTCGGGGTGCCAGCCGCCGTAGGTCTTGGCCCGGTGATGGTGACGACACAACGAGTGGACGTTCTCCGCGCAGGTCTGCCCGCCGAGGTCGGGGTGGTCGTGGTCGTAGGGGTCGCGGTGGTCCAGGTCGCATCGCCACGCCGGCATCCGGCACCCCACGAACGTGCAGGTCTTGTCCCGGGCCAGGACGGTGCCGGTCAGGTCGGCGCCGGGCCGGTACCCGCGCGGCCCGATCCCGGTCACGCACCCGGTGGCGGGGTCGGTGAAGATCCGCCGCCACGTCGCGTCCGCCGCGATCGCCCGCACCAGGTCTGCGGGGATCGGCCCGTACCCGGCCAGCTCCCCGGGCACCTCATCCAACCCCAGCAACGTGGTCGCGGCGGCGGTCACCTGCAGGTGCGGTCGACGCCCGTGCTCGGTCTTCAAGACCCCGCCAGCCCTCGGAGTCCCGCCGGCCTGACCCGCTGTCCCGGGACCCGGTCCCGCTGTGCCTGGTAGTGCGGTGGTGGGGGCGATGCCGTTGTCGAGGATGTCGGCGCAGAGGTCGGTCAGGGCGTCCGCGCGCCGCGCCGCCACACCGCGTGGGTCGGCGGGGTCGGCGGAGGCGGCGATGGCGTCGATCGCGGTGTAGATCGTCATCGCGTCCTTGGCGGGCAGGTACGCGGTCAACCACGCCATCACCCCCGGCGCCGGGCTGACCCGCACATTCCTGTCGGCGGCGTCGCGGGCGTGGCGTTCGGCGACGGCGGCCGGGTTCACGGTCAGCTCGACCTTGCGCAGGCGCGCCTTCAACGCCGGCACCGTCAAACCCGCCGCGACCGGCAGCACCGCGTCCAGCACGGCCGCGGCCGCGTCGCCGTCGAGGTGCCCGACCCCGTCGACCAAGGCGGTCGCCTTGCGGTGATCGATCACCCCAACCGCCAACGCCTCGCGCACCGCGGGCCACGCCTGCAGTGAGGTCCCGAGGCTGACCTTTGCCTCCGCCACCGACCGGGACATCACCAGCACCGACGCGACCTCATCACCCACGAACTCACCCAGACGCTGCGCATCCCGCCGACGGGCCAACTCGGCGATCATCTCGCCCTGCCGCGCCGCAGCCAACGACGTCACGCGCTCCCAGGCGGCGATCGCCTCGATCAACACCGCATCATGCACGTCCCCCGGGGACAGGCCCTCGAGCAGGTCCACCAGCGACGAGCCGGGCGCCTGCCCCATCAACGCCGTAGCCAACGCGACCTGATCGATCGGCCCCGCAATGCACGACCCCGCCGCCGCGGCCTGCGCCAACGCCGCCCCCGCCTCCGCGAACACCCGCCCGAGCAACAGCCCGAACGCCACATCCACCGACACCGGCAGCACGCCAGCACCGGTGGCGCCCGCGACCGCCGACCCGGCCCCCGCCGGGGCCCCCGCTACCTCGTCATCGCTCGGTTCGAACATGTGTACAGACTAGGACACACCACCCACACGCACCCCGCCTATCCACACCCCGGGCACCCCGCGCGCTCCCGGCCGACCCGTCAGATACTGGCGCGGTGATCTCCATCGACCTCGCCCTGCGGCTGCACGCCGCCGGCGTCCGCTGGCAGCCGCGCTCGGGCGACCAGTTCACGATCCTCGCGCCCGAGCTCACCGGCGAGATCTTCACGATCAGCGACATGATGATCGAGGCGCACGAGTTCCCGACCGGCACCGTCCTCGGCTTCAACGGCACGACGGAGTGGGCCCTGGACTCGGTGGCACAGGACGACGCGCTCTGGCTGCCGCGCGAGGACCAGCTGCGCACGATGCTCGGCGGCACGTTCCGGTCGCTCGCGGCGGCGCAGGCGTTCTACCGCGTCACGACCAGCTCGCTCTCCGGGGGCGAGCTGACCTTCGAGGCGGACTCGGCGGACGAGGCCTACGGGCAGGCCCTGCTCGCACTCATCGGATCCGGCCTGCACGGCTGAGAACCACGAACGGGTCTCCCTCAGCTGGCCCCGCGCAGCCAGGCCAGCACCGCGAGGACCCGGCGGTGGTCCTCCTCCGACGGCGGCAGGCCAAGCTTCGTGAACACGTTCCGGATGTGTTTCTCGACCGCGCCGTCGCTGACCACGAGGTGCTGGGCGATCGCCGCGTTGGACCTGCCCTCGGCCATGAGCCCGAGCACCTCTCGCTCGCGTGGGGTCAAGCCGCCGAGCGGGTCCGCGACGCGCCGACGCACGAGCAGCTGCGCAACCACCTCGGGGTCGATCGCCGAGCCCCCGCCCGCGACCCGGGACAACGCGTCCTCGAGCGAATCGAGGTCCTGCACTCGGTCCTTGAGGAGGTAGCCCACCCCGCCGAGGCCGTCGGCGAGCAGGTCGCGCGCGTACGACTCCTCCACGTACTGCGACAGCACGAGCACGCCGAGCCCCGGCTGCGCCCGCCGCGCCTCGACCGCGGCGCGGAGGCCGTCGTCCGTGAACGTGGGGGGCATCCGCACATCCACGACGGCGACGTCGGGGCGGTGCGCGAGCACCGCAGGGACGAGTTCGTCGGCGTTGTCGACCGCTGCGACGACGGCGTGGCCCGCCTCCTCGAGGAGGCGGACCAGGCCCTCGCGCAGCAGGACGGAGTCCTCCGCGAGCACGATGCGCAACGACCGGCTCAGCACGGCAGCTCGGCGACGAGCCGGGTCGGCCCGCCGAGCGGGCTGTCGATCGAGAGCGTGCCGTCGAGCCCGGCGACGCGGTCCGACAGGCCCGCGAGCCCGTGACCCTTGGCGATGTCGGCGCCCCCGGTGCCGTCGTCGTCGATCACGACGCGCAGCACCTCCGCGCTGTCGGCTCCCCGCACGCGTCGCAGGCTCACCGCCGCCGACGACGCCCCGGCGTGCTTCGTGGTGTTCGTGAGCGCCTCCGAGACCACGTAGTACGCGGCGTTCTCCACGGCCGCGGGCGGGCGCGGACCGGCGCCGAGATCGACGTCGAGCCTTGTCGCGAAGGGCGTGCGTGCCGTGACCGCGGCGAGCGCGGCCTCGAGCCCGCGGTCCGACAGGATCGGCGGCGCGATTCCGCGGGAGAGGGCGCGCAGCTCGGCGAGCGCCTCGCTCGCCTGCATGCGCGCCAGCCCGAGGAGCTCCCGCGCGGCCGCCGGGTCGTCGTCCAGCCGGCGCTCCGCGACGGACAGGTCCATGCCGAGCCGGACGAGCCGCTGCTGCGGCCCGTCGTGCAGGTCTCGCTCGAACTGCCGCAGGGCCTGCGCCTCGGCCGATGCCGCTGCGACGCGGCGTTCGGTGAGGTCCTCGACGCGCTCCTCGAGCGCGCGCCGGGAGGACCCCGACAGCAGCAGGTCGGCCCACGCCGCCTGCAGGTTCGCGCAGCCACGCACGACCGGGACGAGCGTCGCGGCAAACGCGAGGCCGACGAGGAGGTTGAACAGCGAGTCCGAGATGGGCAGGTTGAGCAGCTCGGGCAGCGTCGTGTTCGAGTCGGGCGCGGAGTCGGGCAGCCACCGGGTCCAGAACCAGTACGTGAGGCCGCCGAGCGTGCCCGCCCACCAGGTGAGGACGATCGACCAGGTCGCGATGGCGATCGGCAGCACGAGGATCCCGTGCAGCACCTCCGCCCACCGGCTCCGGTCGGCCAGCAGGGTGAGCATCCGGCGCAGCCACGAACGCCCCGTGACCTTGGCCCGGCGGCGAACCGGTGTCAGTGGCGTGCCGCGTAGCACGAGCCGTGACCGCTCGAGCGATGCGAAGCCTGAGGCGACGGCGAGCGTGGCCACCGCGACAGGGATGCCGATCACGGTGATCAGCAGCCCGGCGGCCAGGGACAGGCCCGTGACGAGCACGGCGAACGAGGCGATCGCGATCGGCAGCGCCGCGAGGACGTAGGCGGAGTCGCGGCCGAGCCGGCCCAGCAGGCTCGGGGTGCGGGCGGCGGCGGGCGGCTCGGTGCGGGCGCGACCGGGTGCTACGTCCGGCGCCGCGCCTTGTGCTGCGCCCGGCGCCGCGCCGGGTGCTGGGGCCGGTGCCGCTGGCCCGGAGGCGGCAGCCTGGATCGGGAGCGAGGGGATCGTGGGGTTGGAGTTCATGCCTCGATCCTTCTGCGCGCCGGGGGTGCCGGTCGATCCGGTGACCATGCGTTCTCAGGGTAGGGCTAGCCCCCGACTAGACTCGGGTCCATGTCCACCATCTCCCGCGACGAGGTCGCGCGTGTGGCCGGGCTGGCCCGGATCGACCTGACGCCCGCTGAGCTCGACCGCCTCGCGGGTGAGCTCGACGTGATCGTCCAGTCGGTCGCACGGGTCAGCGAGGTTGCCACCGCTGACGTACCCGCCACCAGCCATCCCCTCCCGATGACCAACGTCTTCCGCGCCGACGTGCCGGAGCCGGCGCTGGCCCAGGCGGACGTCCTCGCGGGCGCCCCCGCCGCCGACCAGGGCAAGTTCCTGGTCCCCCAGATTCTCGAGGAGGACTGATGACCGCGGAGTCCACCGATCTCACCCGCCTGAGCGCCGCTGCGCTCGCGACCAAGCTCGCCGCCGGAGAGGTCTCGAGCGTCGAGGTCACCCGCGCGCACCTCGACCGCATCGGCGACGTCGACGGGGCCGTGCACGCGTTCCTGTACCTCAACGGCGACGACGCGCTCGCCACGGCCCGCGACGTCGACGCCCGGCGGGCCGCGGGCGAGCCGCTGCACGTTCTCGCCGGCGTGCCGATCGCCGTCAAGGACATCGTCGTGACGAAGGGCATGCCGACCACGGCCGGCTCCAAGATCCTCGAGGGCTGGGTCCCGCCCTACGACGCGACGATCACGACCCGCCTGCGCGCCGCCGGCCTGCCGATCCTCGGCAAGACCAACATGGACGAGTTCGCGATGGGCTCGAGCACCGAGCACTCCGCGTACGGCAACACGCACAACCCGTGGGACCTCGACCGCATCCCCGGCGGGTCCGGCGGCGGCAGCGCCGCGGCGGTCGCCTCCTACGAGGCCCCGCTCGCGATCGGCACCGACACCGGCGGCTCGATCCGCCAGCCGGGCGCCGTCACCGGCACGGTCGGGGTCAAGCCGACCTACGGCAGCGTGTCCCGCTATGGCCTCATCGCGCTGGCCTCGAGCCTGGACCAGGCCGGCCCCGTCACGCGCACCGTCCTTGACGCCGCGCTGCTGCACGAGCTCATCGGCGGGCACGACCCGCGCGACTCGACCTCCATCGACGAGCCCCTCCCGGCGCTCTCGGCCGCGGCCCGCCGCGGCGCGAGCGGCGACCTGACCGGCGTCCGCGTCGGGGTCATCACCGAACTGGGCGGCGAGGGCTACTCCGACGGCGTGCGCGCGCGCTTCGAGGAATCCCTCGACCTGCTGCGCGGCGCCGGCGCCGAGATCGTCGAGGTCTCCTGCCCGCACTTCGAGTACGCCCTCGGCGCGTACTACCTGATCCTGCCGGCGGAGGCCTCGAGCAACCTGGCCAAGTTCGACGGCATGCGATTCGGCCTGCGCGTCACGCCCGACGGCAGCGACGGTCTCGCCGTCACCGCTGAGCGCGTGATGTCCGCGACCCGCGGCGCGGGCTTCGGCGACGAGGTCAAGCGCCGGATCATCCTGGGCACCTACGCGCTGTCCGCTGGGTACTACGACGCGTACTACGGCAGCGCGCAGAAGGTTCGCACCCTCATCCAGCGCGACTTCGCGGCCGCTTTCGAGAAGGCCGACGTGCTCGTGTCACCGACGGCGCCCACCACCGCGTTCAAGCTCGGCGAGAAGCTCGACGACCCGCTCGCGATGTACCTCAACGACGTCGCGACGATCCCGGCGAACCTCGCCGGGGTGCCCGGCATGTCGGTCCCCAACGGCCTGTCCGACGACGGTCTGCCCGTCGGCCTCCAGATCCTCGCCCCGGCGAAGGCCGACGACCGGCTCTACCGGGTCGGCGCCGCGCTCGAGGCGTTGCTCGAGAGCCGCTGGGGCGGCCCGCTGCTCGGCCGCGCGCCCGAGCTCGCCCGCAGTCCTGCGATCTCCCTGGAGGCGTCCCGATGAGCACCACGACCCACGGCCCCGTCGAGCTGATGGACTACGACGACGCGATCGAGCGCTTCGACCCCGTGTTCGGGATCGAGGTGCACGTCGAGCTCGGCACGAAGACCAAGATGTTCGACTCGGCGCCGCAGGAGTTCGGCACCGAGCCCAACACCGCCGTCTCGCCGACGTCGCTGGGCCTGCCCGGCTCGCTCCCGGTCGTCAACGGCACCGCCGTCGAGTACGCAATCCGGATCGGCCTCGCGCTCAACTGCCAGATCGCCGAGTCCTGCCGGTTCGCGCGCAAGCAGTACTTCTACCCGGACGTGCCGAAGAACTTTCAGACGTCGCAGTTCGACGAGCCCATCGCGTTCGATGGTCACCTCGACGTCGAGCTCGCGGACGGCACGATCTTCCGGGTCGAGATCGAGCGCGCGCACATGGAGGAGGACGCCGGCAAGAACACGCACGTCGGCGGCGCCACCGGCCGCATCCAGGGGGCGGAGTACTCGCTCGTCGACTACAACCGCGCGGGCATCCCCCTGGTCGAGATCGTGACGCGCCCGGTCGAGGGCGCCGGCGCCCGGACCCCCGAGATCGCGCGCGCCTACGTGCAGTCGCTGCGCGACATCTTCCGCGCGCTCGGCGTCTCCGAGGCCCGCATGGAGCGCGGGAACGTCCGCGCCGACGTCAACCTCTCGCTGCGCGACACCCCGCAGTCCCCGCTCGGGACGCGCACCGAGACGAAGAACGTCAACTCGTTCCGCTCGGTCGAGCGCGCCGTGCGCTACGAGGTCACCCGCCAGGCCGCGCTGCTCGCGGCCGGCGGCTCGATCACGCAGGAGACGCGGCACTGGCACGAGGACACGGGCACGACGACGGCGGGCCGGATCAAGTCGGACGCCGACGACTACCGCTACTTCCCCGAGCCGGACCTCCTGCCCGTCGCGCCGAGCCGGGCGTGGGTCGAGGAGATCCGCGCGAGCCTGCCGGAGATGCCCGTCGCGCGGCGGCACCGTCTGCAGGGCGTCTGGGGCTTCGCCGACGCCGAGATGCGCGACGTCGTCAACGCTGGCGCGGTCGACCTCATCGAGGCGACGATCGCGACAGGTGCGAGCCCGGCGTCGGCCCGCAAGTGGTGGATGGGGGAGCTCGCGCGGATCGTCAAGACGACCGACGGCGAGCTCGAGGACCTGCCGATCACGCCGACGCAGGTCGGCGAGCTCCAGGGCCTGGTCGACTCCGGCAAGATCAACGACAAGCTGGCCCGCCAGGTGCTCGAGGGCGTGCTGGCGGGGGAGGGGTCCCCGGCCGAGGTCGTCGCGGCCCGCGGGCTCGGCGTCGTGTCCGACGACGGCGCGCTCCTCGCCGCGATCGACGAGGCGCTCGCCGCGCAGCCGGACGTCGCCGAGAAGATTCGCGGCGGCAAGATCCAGGCCGTCGGAAGCGTCGTCGGCGGGGTCATGAAGGCGACCCGCGGGCAGGCGGACGCGGGCCGCGTGCGCGCCCTGATCCTCGAGAAGCTCGGCGTCGAGGGCTGATCCGGGATGATCAAGCCCACCCTCGAAGGTGAGCTCGTCCGGCTGCGGCCGATCGGCGCCCGCGACGGCGGCGGACTCTGGGAGATCGTCAGCGACCCCGAGAGCCGGCGCGTCACGGGCCAGACGGCCGCGTTCACGCGCGCCGAGGTCGACGCATGGTGCGCGACCGTCGCCGACCGGGACGGCCGGATCGACCTCGCCGTGACCGCGAGCGGCTCGGACGACTTCCTCGGCCAGATCGTGCTCAAGGACATCGACGAGGCGCGCGGCTGCGCGGACCTGCACCTGTCGATGCGGCCGTCGACGCGCGGGCGGGGCTACGGCGGCGACGCGATCGGGCTGGTGCTCGGCCTCGCGTTCGACGGCGTCGGCCTGCACCGCGTCGGGCTCGAGGTGCTCTCGATCAACACGCGGGCGCAGGCGATCTACGAGGGCATGGGCTTCGTCGTCGAGGGGCTGCGGCGCGACGCGTACCGCGACGGCGACGGCTGGTGCGACGCGGTCGAGATGGGCATCCTCGAGGACGAGTATCGGTTCGGGCTGCCCGCGTAGCCCGGCCGTCCCTGCACACCCAAGGCAGGGTCACGCGGGACTTTGGCGTCAGTCACGCCGAAGTCACCGCGAGATAATAGAACGATGACCAATGATCCCCTGTCCCCCGCGCCGTCGGTGGTGCCGCTCAGCCGCGGCTTCTTCGGCCACCCGCGCGGGCTGATGACGCTGTTCACCACGGAGCTGTGGGAACGGTTCAGCTACTACGGGATGCGCGCCATCCTGCTGTACTACTTGACGGATGCCGTCGCCGACGGCGGGCTCGGGATCGGCGAGACCACCGGCCTCGCGGTGGTCTCGATCTACGGCGCCTCGGTCTACCTGCTCTCGGTCGTCGGCGGCTGGCTCGCGGACCGCGTGCTCGGCGCGCGCCGCTCGACCCTGTACGGCGGCCTCGTCATCGCGGCCGGCCACGTGCTCCTGTCGATCCCGGGCGCGGGGTTCTCCTACCTCGGCATCGTGCTCGTGGCGCTCGGCACGGGGCTGCTCAAGCCCAACGTATCGAGCATGGTCGGCGAGCTCTACTCGCGCGAGGACACCCGCCGCGACTCGGGCTTCTCGATCTTCTACATGGGGATCAACCTCGGCTCGCTCGTCGCGCCGTTCGTCGTCGGCGCCGCGCGCGCGGCGGGTGGCTTCCACGCGGGCTTCTCGGTGGCCGCCGTCGGGATGGGCATCGCGCTCGCGTTCTTCGTCGCGGGCCGCAAGCTGCTCGGGGAGGCGGGCGACGGCGCCCCCAACCCGCTGCAGCCGGCCGACCGGCCGCGCCTGGTGCGCACCTTCGGGATGATCGTCACGGGCATCGTCGCCGTGGCGCTCGTCGCGCGGCTGATCTCGGGCTCGTTCGGGGTCACCACGATGATCGACACGCTGTCGGTGCTCGCGTTCGCGGCGCCCGTCGCGTACTTCGTCGTGATGTTCCGCTCGCCCAAGGTCAGCGCGCCCGAGCGGTCGCGCCTGATGGCGTACGTGCCGCTGTTCGTCGCCGCGATGCTGTTCTGGATGATCTTCGAGCAGGCGGCCACGACCCTCGCGAGCTTCGCCGCGAACCGCACCGAGCTGTCGATCTTCGGCTGGGAGTTCGCGCCCGAGTTCTTCCAGTCGGTGAACCCCGCGACGATCATCCTGCTCGCGCCGGTGTTCGCGTGGCTCTGGCTGCGCACCGGCGGCCGCCCGCCGACGGCGGCGAAGTTCGCCATCGGGCTGACCTTCGCGGCCGTGTCGTTCCTGTTCCTCGCGGGCGCCTCGGCGGTCGCGGGCGACGGCAAGTCGCCCGCCTGGGTGCTGATCCTCGTCTACGTCGTGCAGACCCTCGGCGAGCTGTGCCTGTCCCCGGTCGGGCTCGCGGCCGCGACCCTGCTCGCCCCCCGGGCCTTCCGCAGCCAGGCCATGGCGCTGTGGTTCCTGGCTCCCGCGGCGGGGCAGGCCATCACCGCGCAGCTCGTGACGGCGACCGAGGGCACCTCGGACACGCTGTACTTCGGTGCGATCGGCGCCGTCGCGCTCGTGTTCGCGCTCGCGCTGTTCGCGCTCGCGCCGTGGGTGACCCGGCACATCCGGGACGGCGCCGAGACCACCGAGGAGGTCGCGGTCGCCCAGGAGGTCGCCGAGGCAGCCGACGCCGCCGACGCCGAGGTCGTGCGCGCCGAGAGGTGAGCGGCCGTTAGCGCAGCCAGCCGTTCCTGGACACGAGGTCCAGCGCGGCCCAGCGGCGCCCGAGGCCCCAGGTGTCGCCGGAGCGCAGCACCGCGCACGCGATCAGGACGAGCGCGTACACGATGTGGTAGTCGATCAGCGGGTTCGTCGAACCCTGCTGGAGCGGCCACTCGGCGAGCCACATCGACAGCATGAGGAGCGTGCCGGCGGCGGCGCTGACCCGAAGCCCGATCCCGAGCATCACGGCGGCGCCGACGCCGAGCAGCGCGAGCATGAACAGCCAGTCGCTCGCGGGGCTGGCGATCGAGGCGAAGAAGTCCTGGAACGGGCCGATCGTCGCGAACGTCAGGAACCCCTGGCTCGGCGTGCCGCCCTCGAGCCAGGACAGGCTCGGGGTGCCCTCGGCGACCGCGGCGCCGGTCGAATAGTGCAGGCCGAAGGTCTTGTCGAGGAACGCCCACAGGAAGATGAAGCCGACGGCGAGCCGGCTCGCCGCCAGCACGTGCCGGCCGGCGCTCGAGGTGACGACGTCGGTGTCGATGAGCGTCGCGGGGTGGGGCGCGGCGCCGCCGCCGGCCGCGCTGACGCCGTGGGGAGAACCGGTGGAGCGGTGCGTGGACATGAGCTGCCTCCTTGCAGGTCGCGTGTGCAGGGTCGGGGCCTTTCGTCCTAGTGCGGGTCCCGATACAACCCACTCTGGAGCGTCCGGCAGGGCCGGGTCGCGGGCCGTTGGTCCTGTGTTTCGTCCTGCGCGGCGATCCGCGAGAGACTCTCGGGGTGCCCGCCCCCGTCGCTGCCGCTGCCGCTGCCCATGCCGATCCTGCCGATCCTGTTGCCCCGGCCGAATCCGCCGATTCCGCCACGGCCCCGCGGCGCGGGTCGCTCACGGTGACCGTGCCCGACGCCGCGACGCTCGCCGACCTCGTCCCCCCGCCCGGGGTGCGGCTCGTCGTCTGGGACCTGCGCCGGCCGCTGGACCCCGACGTCGCGCGCGAGGTGGACGCCGTCGTCGTGCCCCCGTACTTCCTCGACCCCGCGGGGTTCGGGCGCCTGCGCGGGCTGCCCCGGCTGTCCTTCGTGCAGCTTCCCAGCGCGGGGTACGAGCACGTGCTGCCGCACCTGCCGCCCGGGATCACGCTCGGCAACGGGCGGGGCGTGCACGACGACGAGACCGCCGAGCTCGCGCTCGCGCTCGTGCTCGCGTCCCAGCGCGGCCTCGACGACGCGCTGCGTCAGCAGGCCGCCGGCGTCTGGACGTCCCGGGTGCGGGCCTCGCTCGCCGACCGGCGCGTGCTCGTGCTCGGCCACGGCTCGGTCGGGTCCGCGATCGTGGCGCGGCTCGAGCCGTTCAAGGTCGACATCGTCCGCGTGGCCCGCACGGCCCGGGACGAGCCGGGCGGCCACGTGCACGGCGTGAACGAGCTGCCCGAGCTGCTCCCGACGGTCGACGTGGTCATCGTCATCGTCCCGCTCACCCCGGAGACCGAGCGGCTCGTCGACGCCCGGTTCCTGGCGCTGATGCCCGACGGCGCGCTGCTCGTGAACGTGGCTCGCGGCAAGGTCGTCGACACCGCGGCGCTGCTGGTCGAGCTCGAGTCCGGCCGCCTGCGCGCCGCGCTCGACGTGACCGACCCCGAGCCGCTGCCGGCCGGCCATCCGCTGTGGGCGGCGCCCGGCGTGATCATCACCCCGCACGAGGGCGGCAACACGACCGCGAGCCACTCGCGCATGGTCGCGGTCATCCAGGCCCAGCTCGGGCGCCTCGTCGCCGGCGAGGCGCCGGCCAACGTCGTCGCGCAGACCTGAGGCGAGCGCGGCCGCTCAGGGCGCGCTGCACGACCCCCGGGAGATGAGCTCGGTGGGCAGCCGGCGGTGGGTGTCGGCGACCTCGTCGCCGTTGACCAGTGCGATGAGCAGGCGCATCGCCTCGACGCCCATCTGCTGGATCGGCTGGCTGATCGTCGTCAGCGCCGGCGTGGACAGCGCCGCCTCGGGCACGTTGTCGAAGCCGACGACGGAGAGGTCGGCCGGGATCGACAGGCCGAGCGACCGGGCGACCTCCATCGTCTTCAGGGCCGAGAGGTCGTTCGCGGCGAAGATCGCCGTCGGCCGGTCGGCCATCGTCAGGAGCTCGCGCGCGGGCTGGTCCGCCGACTCCTCGCGGTACCAGCCGACGCGGATGAGGTCCGGGTCGACGGGCAGGCCCGCGGCGGCCAGCGTGCTGCGGTAGCCCTCCTCGCGCAGTCGTGCGGACTCGAGGTCGGGCCGGCCCGCGAGGAAGCCGATCCGGCGGTGCCCGAGCCCGAGCAGGTGCTCGGTCGCCAGGACCGCTCCCGCGAGGTTGTCGGAGTCCACGGTCGGGAGCGCGGACGGCCCCGTGTGGGGGTCGACCGCCACGACCGGGATCCGGTACTCGTCGTCGATGACGGTTGGCGTCACGAGGATCGCGCCGTCGATCAGCGTGCCGCTCAGGCGCGAGAGGTAGCGCCGCTCCCAGCCGACGTTCCCGCCCGCCCGGCCGCCGCCGGAGTACGCCAGGAGCTCGTAGCCGCTGCCCCCGATCGCCTTCGACAGGCCCTTGAGGAGCTCGGTGCTGAACGGCTCGAACTCGGCGAGCAGCACGCCGATCACGTTGGTCCGGTGCGAGCGCAGGCTCCGGGCCACGAGGCTCGACTCGTAGCCCAGCTGCTCGATCACGGCCCGGACCCGCTCCGCGGTCGCGACGGCGACGCCGTAGCGACCGTTGAGCACCTTCGACACGGTCGCGACCGAGACGTCGGCGGACCGGGCGACGTCGATGATCGTGGCTCTTCCCTGAGACCTCACGCGCCTGAGCCTAGGGCCACATCCGGGTTACCCGGGCAGCGTTGTGGCGAAGCGGCCCATCGCGTCGCGCAGGTACTCGGCGAGCCCGGGCGCCACGGCGTCGTACGTCGCCGTGAAGCGCGGGTCGTCGACGTACAGCTGGCCCAGGCCGGCGTAGGACGCGCGGTTCGGGGTCCAGAACGTGCCGACCTGCGCGTGGTGCCGCGCGACGAGCGCCTGCACCCGCTCGTGGTCCGGCGCCAGGGCGTCGGCCATCGCGGCGGCCAGGCCGGCGTTGATCGCCGCGGTCTCGCCCCGGAACGCCTCCTGGCCCGCCGGCCCGAGCCGGGCCCAAGCGGCGTGGCTGCGGTCGACCGGCTCGTCCCCCCAGCGCTCGCGCGCCTCGATGTCGTACTGGCTGTTGTCGAAGCCCTCGTAGAGCTTGTCCGCTGCCATGTCCTCGCCTTTCTCGAGTGCCGTGATGGTGGCCGAGACCGTCCGGGCGAGCCGGGCGAACCGGTCCCGCTCGGCGAGCAGCCGCTCGTGGTGCTCGCGCAGCCGCGCGAGCATCCGGGCGCCGTCGTCGCCGGCGCCGGCTGTCCCGTCGGTGCCGGCGGGTTCGCCGCCGCCGACGCCGGCACCCAGGATCTCCGCGACCGTCGGCAGCCCGACGTCCAGCTCGCGCAGGACGAGGATCTGCTGGAGCCGGAGCAACTCGCGCCGCCCGTACACCCGCCGCCCGCCCGCCCCGACGGCCGACGGCGCGAGCAGCTCGATCGCGTCGTAGTGCCGCAGCGTGCGCGACGTCACGCCGGACAGGCGAGCCAGCTCGCCGATCGTCCAGCTTCCCTCGCTCGGCATGCGTTCCTCCCCGGGTACCGGTCGCGGTCGACCACCGTCGAGGGCGGCGGTTCCGCCCTCGGATCGACACCCTAGAAGTTGACGCTACGTCAACTGCAACCCCCGCGCGCCGGACCGCCAGGCGGATGTCGGTGGGCGCGTGACGGCGGGCGGTGCGACAGTGGCCGGATGGCAACCAGACTGACGGACGGGGCGGCGCAGGGCTCGGTGGACGAGCGGCACTGGCGGGTCGTCCAGCGCCGGCTGCACGCCAGCTTCCGCACGGGCGACTTCGCGCGCGGGGTCGAGCTCGTCGCCCGGATCGGCGACCTCGCCGAGGCGGCCGGGCACCACCCCGACCTCGATCTGCGCTATCCGCGCGTGCACGTCGTGCTCACCACGCACGACGCCGGCGGGCTGACGGGCAAGGACGTCGCCCTCGCGCGGGAGATCTCGGCCGTCGCGGACGAGCTCGGGTTCGCGGGTGATCCGACGCGCCCCGCGGTCGTCGAGATCGCGATCGACGCCCTGCAGATCCCGGCGGTGCAGCCGTTCTGGCGCGCGGTGCTCGGCTACCGCGACGAGGTGCTGCCCCCGTCCGAGGGGCTGAGCCCGGCGGTCGTCGACCCCGACGGGATTGGGCCGACCGTCTGGTTCCAGCAGATGGACGCGCCCCGGCCGCAGCGCAACCGGATCCACGTCGACGTCGACGTGCCGCACGACGTCGCGCAGGAGCGCGTGGCGGCGGCGATCGCCGCCGGCGGCCGGCTGGTGTCCGACCGGCGCGCGCCCGCCTTCTGGGTGCTCGCCGACCCCGAGGGCAACGAGGCCTGCGTGTGCACGTGGCAGGCGCGTGAGGGCTGACATGTGCCTGGTGTGTCCGCGAGGCGACCGGACGAAGCGGCCTGCCACCTGCCGATCTAGACTCGCGCCATGACGGCGACGACCGAGCCCACGGCTAGCACGAGCACCACGTCCACCCCCGGCGCCGGGCGCGGCGCGATCGACATCAAGCCCCGCAGCCGGAAGGTGACCGACGGCATCGAGGCGACGGCCGCGCGCGGGATGCTCCGCGCCGTCGGCCTCGGGGACGAGGACTTCGCGAAGCCCCAGATCGGGGTCGCGAGCTCGTGGAACGAGATCACGCCATGCAACCTGTCCCTCGACCGGCTCGCGAAGGCCGCGAAGTCCGGCGTGCACGCCGCGGGCGGCTACCCGCTCGAGTTCGGCACGATCTCCGTCTCCGACGGGATCTCGATGGGCCACGAGGGCATGCACTTCTCGCTCGTGTCGCGGGACGTCATCGCGGACAGCGTCGAGATCGTCATGCAGGCCGAGCGGCTCGACGGCTCGGTGCTGCTCGCCGGGTGTGACAAGTCGCTGCCCGGGATGCTCATGGCGGCCGCGCGGCTCGACCTCGCCTCGGTGTTCCTGTACGCCGGCTCGATCATGCCGGGCTGGGTCAAGCTCTCCGACGGCACCGAGAAGGACGTCACGATCATCGACGCGTTCGAGGCCGTCGGGGCCTGCGCGAAGGGCCTGATGAGCACCGAGGACCTTGGCCGCATCGAGCGGGCCATCTGCCCCGGCGAGGGCGCGTGCGGCGGGATGTACACCGCGAACACGATGGCGTCCGTCGCCGAGGCGATGGGGATGTCGCTGCCCGGTTCCGCCGCGCCGCCGTCGGCCGATCGCCGCCGCGACAACTTCGCGGTGCGCTCGGGCGAGGCCGTCGTCAACCTGCTGCGGCTTGGCATCACCGCGCGCGACATCATGACCAAGCACGCGTTCGAGAACGCGATCGCCGTCGTGATGGCCTTCGGCGGCTCGACCAACGCCGTGCTGCACCTGCTCGCGATCGCGCACGAGGCGGAGGTCGACCTCACGCTCGACGACTTCACCCGCGTCGCCGCCAAGGTCCCGCACCTGGGCAACCTCAAGCCGTTCGGCCAGTACGTCATGACCGACGTCGACCGCGTCGGCGGCGTGCCCGTCATCATGAAGGCCCTGCTCGACGCGGGCCTCATCCACGGCGACTGCCTGACCGTCACCGGCAAGACCGTCGCCGAGAACCTCGCGGACATCAACCCGCCGGACCCCGACGGCAAGATCCTGCGCGCGCTGGACAACCCGATCCACAAGACCGGCGGGATCACGATCCTCAAGGGCTCGCTCGCCCCCGACGGCGCGGTCGTGAAGTCCGCGGGCTTCGACTCGGACGTGTTCGAGGGCACCGCGCGCGTGTTCGAGCGCGAGCGCCTGGCGCTCGACGCGCTCGAGGACGGCACGATCGTGGCCGGCGACGTCGTCGTCATCCGGTACGAGGGCCCGAAGGGCGGCCCGGGCATGCGCGAGATGCTCGCGATCACCGGCGCCATCAAGGGCGCGGGGCTCGGCAAGGACGTCCTGCTGCTCACGGACGGCCGCTTCTCGGGCGGCACGACCGGGCTCTGCGTGGGGCACGTCGCGCCCGAGGCCGTCGACGCCGGCCCGATCGCGTTCGTGCGCGACGGCGACCGCATCCGCCTCGACATGGAGAGCTCGCGGCTCGACCTGCTGGTCGACGACGCCGAGCTCGCCGCGCGGCGCACCGGCTGGGCTCCGCTGCCCCCCACCTACACGCGTGGCGTGCTCGCGAAGTACGCCAAGCTCGTCCAGTCGGCCTCGACCGGCGCGGTCCTGATCTAGGCGCCCTGGGGGAGGGAGAGTCACGTGAGCGACGAGCCCACCGCGAGCGCGCCCTGGTGGACCAGCGCCGTCGTGTACCAGGTCTACCCGCGCAGCTTCGCGGACTCGAACGGCGACGGGATCGGCGACCTGCGCGGGCTCCAGGGCCGACTCGACCACCTCGAGCGGCTCGGGGTCGACGTGATCTGGCTGTCCCCGGTGTACCCCTCGCCGCAGGACGACGCCGGATACGACATCAGCGACTACCGCGGGATCGACCCGGTGTTCGGCACCCTCGCGGACTTCGACGCGCTGCTCGCCGACGTGCACGCGCGCGGCATGAAGCTCGTCATGGACCTCGTCGTGAACCACACCTCCGACGAGCACCCGTGGTTCGTCGAGTCGCGGTCCTCGCGGGACAACCCCAAACGGGACTGGTACTGGTGGCGGGACGCGCGCCCGCACCTCGAGCCCGGTACGCCGGGGGCCGAGCCCACGAACTGGGAGTCGGCGTTCTCTGGGCCGGCGTGGCACCTCGACCCGGCGACCGGCCAGTACTTCCTGCACCTGTTCTCCCGCAAGCAGCCTGACCTCAACTGGGAGAACCCGCAGGTGCGCGAGGCGATCTACGCGATGATGCGCTGGTGGCTCGACCGCGGCGTGGACGGCTTCCGGATGGACGTCATCAACATGATCTCGAAGGCCGTGGCGCTCGACGGCTCGCTGCCCGACGGCAGCGTGCGCGCCGGCGGCCGGTTCGGCGACGGCCACCCGCACTACGCCAACGGGCCGCGGATCCACGAGTTCCTCCACGAGATGCACCGCGAGGTGTTCGCGGGCCGGGGCGACCGGCTGCTGACGGTCGGGGAGATGCCGGGCGCAACGGTCGACGACGCGGTGGCGTACACGGACCCCGCCCGCGGCGAGGTCGACATGGTGTTCCAGTTCGAGCACGTCGGGCTCGACCAGGGCGCGACGAAGTTCGACGTGCGCCCGCTGCGGCTCACCGACCTCAAGGCGTCGTTCGGGCGCTGGCAGGCCGGGCTCGCCGAGACGGGCTGGAACAGCCTGTACTGGGACAACCACGACCAGCCCCGGATCGTGTCGCGCTTCGGGGACGACTCGGACGCGCACCGCGAGCTGTCCGCCACGATGCTCGCGACTGTCCTGCACCTGCACCGCGGCACGCCGTACGTCTACCAGGGCGAGGAGCTCGGGATGACGAACGCGCACTTCGAGCGCATCGACTCCTACCGCGACATCGAGTCCCTCAACTACGTCGCGCAGGCCCGCGCGGACGGCGCCGACGAGGGCGCGTTGCTCGCGGCCCTGCGCGCCATGAGCCGGGACAACGCCCGCACACCGGTGCAGTGGGACGCGGGTCCGCACGCGGGGTTCACGACCGGCACGCCGTGGATCGACGTGAACCCGAACCACGACCGGATCAACGCGGCCGCGCAGGTGGCGGACCCGGCGTCGGTCTACCACCACTACCGGCGCCTGATCGAGCTGCGGCACACGGTGCCCGCCGTCGCCCTCGGCGACTTCACCATGCTCGCGCCGACGGACGAGGCCGTGTACGCCTTCACACGCCGGCTCGGCGACGTCGAGCTGCTGGTGCTCGGCAACTTCACCGGCGAGAACCAGACCGTCGACCTGTCGGACGCGCGATCCTGGGATTCCGCCGAGCGCCTCATCGGCAACTACCCCGACTTCGTCGGGCCGCGGGCGGCCGTGCCGGATATGTCCGCACCTGGGCCAATAACGACGCAATTGCCGCCCGCGGAATCCGCGCACAATGCTGCCGCGTCAATCGAGCCGGGGCGACTGCGCCCCTGGGAGTCGCGAGTTTATCGCCGAGCATAGAATGCGCCGCTGTTAGAATTCTGTGCGTCATGCTGACGCCGGCCGCACGGGTTCGGGCGCGGTGACGTCACGCATCACGGAGAGCCCATGGCCGACACCGGCGTCGAGCTTGTTCGCACAGATCCTGCGTCACCCCCGGTCGGGGTGATCGACACGAATCCCATCACGGGCCGGAAGAAATTGCTGTTCGCCGCGATCGGGCTGCTCGGGGCGATCTCGTGGGCGATGGTCGCGTTCGTCCGCGGCGAGAGCGTGAACGCGGTCTGGTTCGTCCTCGCGGCGGTGTCGACCTACATCATCGGCTACCGGTTCTACGCGCGCCTGATCGAGTACAACGTCGTCAAGCCCCGCAACGACCGGGCGACCCCCGCCGAGACGTACGACAACGGCAAAGACTTCATGCCGACCGACCGTCGCGTGCTCTTCGGCCACCACTTCGCTGCCATCGCAGGTGCCGGGCCGCTCGTCGGGCCTGTGCTCGCGGCCCAGATGGGCTACCTCCCCGGGACGATCTGGATCATCTTCGGCGCGGTGCTGGCCGGCTGCGTGCAGGACTATCTCGTCCTGACCCTCTCGGTCCGCCGCGGGGGCCGCAGCCTGGGCCAGATGGCCCACGACGAGCTCGGACGCGTCGGCGGGACCGCGGCGCTCATCGGCGTCTACGTCATCATGATCATCGTCATCGGCATCCTCGGGCTCGTCGTCGTGAACGCCCTCGCGGCCAGCCCGTGGGGCGTCTTCTCCATCGCCATGACCATCCCGATCGCCCTTTTCATGGGCGTCTACCTGCGGACCCTCCGGCCGGGGAAGGTCTCCGAGGTCTCCGGGATCGGACTCGTGCTGCTGCTGCTCGCGATCATCTCCGGCGGCTGGGTCGCCGAGACCTCGTGGGGCCAGGCCTGGTTCACGCTCGAGCCCGTGACGATCGCCTGGTGCCTCATCGGCTACGGCTTCGCGGCCTCGATCCTGCCCGTGTGGCTGCTCCTCGCGCCCCGCGACTACCTGTCGACCTTCATGAAGGTCGGCACGATCGCCCTGCTCGCGGTCGGCATCCTCGTCGTCCGCCCGGAGATCCACGCCCCCGCCGTCACGACCTTCGCGATCGAGGGCACCGGTCCGGTGTTCGCTGGCTCGCTGTTCCCGTTCCTGTTCGTCACCATCGCGTGCGGGGCGCTCTCGGGCTTCCACTCGCTCATCGCCTCGGGCACCACGCCGAAGATGCTCGAGAAGGAGGGCCAGGCGCGGATCATCGGCTACGGCGGCATGCTCGTCGAGTCGTTCGTCGCGATCATGGCGCTCGTCACCGCGCTCGTCATCGACCAGCACCTCTACTTCGTCATGAACGCCCCGGCTGCCCTCACGGGCGCCGACCCGACGGTCGCGGCGGAGTACGTCAACGGGCTGGGCCTCGGCGGCACGCCGATCACCCCCGCCGAGATCTCCCAGGCCGCGACGAACGTCGGCGAGGCCTCGATCATCTCGCGCACCGGCGGCGCTCCGACCCTCGCGATCGGCATGTCCCAGGTGCTGTCGGGCGTCTTCGGCGGCTCCGCGCTCGCGTCGTTCTGGTACCACTTCGCGATCATGTTCGAGGCGCTGTTCATCCTCACCACCGTCGACGCCGGCACCCGGGTCGCCCGGTTCATGCTCTCGGACACCATCGGCAACCTGGGCGGCGCGGCCAAGAAGTTCCGCGACCCGTCCTGGCGCGTGGGCGCCTGGCTCTGCTCGGGGCTCGTCGTGGCGTGCTGGGGCGCGATCATGCTCATGGGCGTGACCGATCCCCTCGGCGGCATCAACACGTTGTTCCCGCTGTTCGGGATCGCCAACCAGCTGCTCGCGGCGATCGCGCTCACGGTCGTGACCGCTGTCCTGGTCAAGCAGGGGCGGGGCAAGTGGGCCTGGATCGCGGGCGCGCCGCTCCTGTGGGACCTCGTCATCACGATGACGGCGTCGTACCAGAAGATCTTCTCGAGCAACCCGAAGATCGGGTACTGGGCGAACCACCAGGCCTTCCTCGATGCGAAGGCCTCCGGTGCCGAGTCGTTCGGCTCCGCGGCCGACCCACAGGCGATCGACGCGGTGATCCGGAACACGTTCATCCAGGGCACCCTGTCGATCGTGTTCGCCGTCCTGGTCCTGATCGTGGTCGGGGCGGCCGTGGCCGTGATGGTCAAGTCGAGAAGGCTCGGCGGGATGCCGACGAGCGAGGATCCCGAGCTGCCGTCGCACCTGTTCGCCCCGAACGGGCTCCTCGCGACGCCGGCCGAGAAGGCCGTGCAGGCGGAGTGGGACGCGCTCGGCCGCGACGGTGGTCGCACGCCGGTTCCGACCGGTAGGCACTGATGGCGTCGCCCGCACGGCTCGGCGGGACCGTGCGGGCGCGCCTGCGCCCGGCGGCGGCCGCCTCCGTGCGGGCGCTCGCCCGTGCCGCGGGCGGCGTCCGGTGGTACGCCACGACCCTCATGGGGGACCACGACTACGCGCGCTATGTGGCGCACCTCGCCCGCACGCATCCGGGGACCGCACCCGAGACCGAGCGGGCGTACTGGCGGTCCCGGCACGACGACTCGACGCCGCAGGCCCGCTGCTGCTGACGGCACGGTGTCGCCGGCACCCGCAGTCGCCGGCGTCCATCCTGTGGGCATGTGAACCACGATGTGAGACGCAGGGCTTCCGGAGTGACACGGGTGGCCGCGGCGGCGTAAGGTGCGACGCATGCAGGCGATCCTTCTCTCAGCGTCCGGCCTCGTCGTCGTGGCCGGGCTTGTAGTTATCGGGCGCGCGGGCTGAGGCCATTCCACTAGGCCCCGCCAGCGCGCTTCCCCCTCGCCCAGCCCGTACGCGGGCCGAGGGGTTTTTTTGTGCCCCGCACGTGCAACGCCGAATTCAGGGAGACATCGATGGTCCAGGGACACCATCCGGCACCACCGCGCACGGCCGGCGCCCACGGCGTCGTCCCGAGCGTCGTTCCGCGCCCGCCCGGCCCGGACGCGCTCGTCGAGCGCGTGGCCGCCGCGGCGTCGTCGTCGCCCGTGGCCGCCGGGCCCGAGCAGGTCACGGGCGCGCAGGCGATCGTGCGGTCCCTCGAGGAGTCCGGCGTCGACGTCGTCTTCGGCATCCCGGGCGGCGCCGTCCTGCCGCTGTACGACCCGCTGATGGACTCGACCCGCGTGCGCCACATCCTCGTGCGGCACGAGCAGGGCGGCGGGCACGCGGCCTCGGGCTATGCGCACGCAACCGGCCGGGTCGGCGTCTGCATCGCCACCTCCGGGCCCGGCGCCACGAACCTCGTCACCCCGATCGCCGACGCGAACATGGACTCGATCCCCATGGTCGCGATCACGGGCCAGGTCGGTGCGTCGTTCATCGGCACCGACGCCTTCCAGGAAGCTGACATCGTCGGCATCACACTCCCGGTCACCAAGCACAACTTCCTCGTCACCAACGCCGACGACATCCCGCGGGTCATCGCCGAGGCGTTCCACATCGCCTCGACGGGACGGCCGGGGCCCGTGCTCGTCGACATCTCGAAGTCGGCGATGCAGGCGCAGACGACGTTCAGCTGGCCGCAGCAGCTCAACCTGCCCGGGTACCACCCCGTGACCAAGCCGCACTCGAAGCAGATCCGCGAGGCCGCCCGCCTGCTCGCCACGGCGCGCCGGCCCGTCCTGTACATCGGCGGCGGCGTGATCCGCGCGGGTGCCTCGGCCGAGCTGCGCGCGCTCGTCGACGCGTCCGGCGCGCCGGCGGTCACCACGCTCATGGCCCGCGGCGCGCTGCCCGACTCCCACCCCCAGCACCTGGGGATGCCCGGCATGCACGGCACGGTGACGGCGGTCGCGGCGCTGCAGAAGGCCGACCTGATCGTCGCGCTCGGGGCCCGCTTCGACGACCGCGTGACCGGCAAGCTCTCGAGCTTCGCGCCGAACGCGACCGTCGTGCACGCCGACATCGACCCCGCCGAGATCGGCAAGAACAAGGCGGTCGACGTGCCGATCGTGGGCGACCTGCGCGAGGTGCTCGCGGACCTGCTGCCCGAGCTCGCGCGCGAGCACACGCGCCACGGCAAGCCGGACCTCGAGGGCTGGTGGCGCCAGATCGACGACTGGCGCGAGACGTTCCCGTTGGGCTACACCGACCCCGACGACGGGCACCTGGCGCCGCAGCATGTGATCCAGCGCATCGGCGAGATCTCCGGCCCGGAGTCGATCTTCGTGGCCGGGGTCGGCCAGCACCAGATGTGGGCGGCGCAGTTCATCAGGTACGAGCGCCCCAACTCCTGGCTCAACTCGGGCGGCCTCGGCACGATGGGCTTCGCCGTGCCGGCCGCGATGGGCGCCAAGGTCGGCGCGCCGGACCGGACGGTCTGGGCGATCGACGGCGACGGCTGCTTCCAGATGACCAACCAGGAGCTCGCGACCTGCACGATCAACGACATCCCGATCAAGGTTGCCGTGATCAACAACTCCTCGCTCGGCATGGTCCGCCAGTGGCAGACCCTGTTCTACAACGAGCGGTACTCCAACACCGACCTCCACACGGGGCACGGCACGCGGCGCGTGCCCGACTTCGTCAAGCTCGCGGACGCGTACGGCGCCGTCGGCCTGCGGTGCGAGTCCAAGGCAGACGTCGACGCGACGATCCGGCGCGCGATGGAGATCAACGACCAGCCGGTGGTCGTCGACTTCACGGTCTCGCCCGACGCCATGGTCTGGCCGATGGTCGCCGCCGGCGTCAGCAACGACGAGGTCCAGTACGCCCGGGGCATCTCCCCGGCGTGGGACCGCGAGGACTGAGGGGATCATGGCAATGAGCAGGCACACGCTCTCCGTCCTGGTGGAGAACAAGCCCGGCGTGCTGACGCGCGTCGCGGGGCTGTTCGCCCGCCGCGCGTTCAACATCCACTCGCTCGCGGTCGGTCCGACCGAACGCGACACCGTCTCGCGGATCACGGTCGTGGTCGACGTTGACGACCTGCCGCTCGAGCAGGTGACCAAGCAGCTCAACAAGCTGATCAACGTCATCAAGATCGTCGAGCTCGAGGCGTCGTCCTCGGTCCAGCGCGAGCTCCTGCTCGTCAAGGTGCGGGCCGAGGCCGGCCAGCGCGGCGGCGTGCTCGAGGTCGTCGAGCTCTTCCGGGCGCACGTCGTCGACGTCGTCCCGGATGCGGTCACGATCGAGGCGACCGGCGGGCCCGACAAGCTGGACGCGCTGCTGGCCGCGCTCGAGCCGTACGGCGTCCGCGAGATCGTGCAGTCCGGCACGGTCGCGATCGGCCGCGGCGCACGCTCCATCACCGACCGGGCGCTCGACCGCGCCATCCGCTCGGCCTGACCGAACCGGGCCGGGCCACCCGGCCCGAACCCACCACCCTTGTCCCGTTCAGCGCGTCGGCTCGTCCAGGCGCGTAGCACCCCATCTGAGGAGATCCACCGTGGCAGAGCTTTTCTACGACGACGACGCCGACCTCTCGATCATCGCCGGCCGCAAGGTCGCCGTCATCGGGTACGGCAGCCAGGGGCACGCGCACGCGCTGAACCTGCGTGACTCGGGCGTCGACGTGCGCGTCGGCCTGCGCGAGGGCAGCTCCTCTCGCGCGAAGGCCGAGGACGCCGGGCTCCAGGTGCTCACGGTCGCCGCGGCGACCGCGTGGGCCGACGTCGTCGTCATCCTGGCGCCGGACCAGGCGCAGCGGCACCTGTACGCGAACGACATCGCGCCCAACCTGGCCGCCGGGTCCGCGCTCGTGTTCGCGCACGGGTTCAACATCCGGTTCGGCTACATCACCCCGCCCGACGGCGTCGACGTCGTCATGATCGCCCCGAAGGGGCCCGGCCACCTCGTGCGCCGCGAGTACGTCGACGGGCGCGGCGTGCCCGTGATCGTCGCCGTCGAGCAGGACGCGACCGGGAACGCGTGGGCGCTCGCGCTGTCCTACGCCAAGGCGATCGGCGGCCTGCGCGCCGCCGGGATCAAGACCACCTTCACGGAGGAGACCGAGAGCGACCTCTTCGGCGAGCAGGCCGTGCTGTGCGGCGGCGTCTCCCAGCTCATCCAGTACGGCTTCGAGACCCTCACGGAGGCCGGCTACCAGCCCGAGGTCGCGTACTTCGAGGTGCTGCACGAGCTCAAGCTCATCGTCGACCTCATCAACGAGGGCGGCATCGCCAAGCAGCGCTGGAGCGTCTCGGACACGGCGGAGTACGGCGACTACGTCTCCGGCCCGCGGGTCATCGACCCGAGCGTCAAGGAGAACATGAAGGCCGTCCTCGCGGACATCCAGAACGGCGCGTTCGCGAAGCGCTTCATCGACGACCAGGACGCCGGCGCGCCGGAGTTCACGGCGCTGCGCGCCAAGGGCGAGGCGCACCCGATCGAGGCCGTCGGCCGCCGCCTGCGCAAGCTCTTCGCCTGGGTCAAGCCGACCGACTCCGACTTCGTCGAGGGTTCCGCCGCCCGCTGACGGCGGGTTTGCTCGACCGGCGTCCGCGTCCGGTGGTGCTCGTCACCTCCGAGCGCGGACGCCGCTGCGTGCGGGGGAGTGCGGCGGGGGCCGCGCGCGACGGGGGAGGATAGGTGCATGCCCGAGCTCGAGACCGACCGCGATGCCGCCCCCGACGAGGCCGGCGCCGCGCTCGTCGCGTTCTGGGAGCTGGCGCGCTCGCGCGTCGGCCTCGCGCGCCTGCCCGTGATCACCGGGCTCAGCCCGGCGGCGAGCGTGCTGCCGCCCGCCTGGGCGTTCGGGGACTCGCCCGAGCTCGCGGACGAGCTGCTCGCGCTGGTGCTCGCCGGGCTGAAGACGGCGACCGCGTCGGCGGTCTGGGAGTACGAGGACGCGGACGAGCCGCTCCCGCGGCCCGGCGACCTCTCGATCCTGCTCGACGGGCGCGGCCACCCGTGCGCGCTCGTGCGCACGAGCGCCGTGCGGGTCGTGCCGTTCGCCGAGGTCGACGCCGAGTCCGCCTGGCTCGAGGGCGAAGGTGACCGATCCCTCGATACGTGGCGCAGGGAGCACCGCGCCGCGTTCGGCCGGGCCCTCGCCGCCCGCGGGCGTACCTTCGACGAGTCCCTGCCGGTGGTGCTCGAGAGGTTCGAGCTTCGCTTCCCGGCCCGGCCGACGACGGCGGCACCCGCGTCGGAGTAGCCGACAGGTGAGACGGCCGTCCCGAGGCGTGGGATTCGCACTAGGGTCGGCGCCATGACGCGGAACCTCGAACTGGCAGTGATCGCGGGCGACGGCATCGGTGCCGAGGTCGTGGAGCAGGGGCTGCTCGCGCTCGACGCGGCGCTCGTCGGCCGGGACGTCGCGGTGCGCACCACCGAGTTCGACCTCGGCGCGCGGCGCTGGCACGCGACGGGAGAGACCCTCACGGACGCGGACCTCGCGGCGATCCGCACGCACGACGCGATCCTGCTCGGCGCGGTCGGCGACCCTCAGGTGCCGTCCGGCGTGCTCGAGCGCGGCCTGCTGCTGCGCCTGCGGTTCGCGCTCGACCACTACGTCAACCTGCGCCCGAGCCGGCTCTTCCCGGGGGTCACCTCGCCGCTGTCGGCGCCGGGGGACGTGGACTTCGTCGTCGTGCGCGAGGGCACCGAGGGCCCGTACGTCGGCAACGGCGGCGCGATCCGCGTCGGCACGCCGCACGAGGTCGCGAACGAGGTCAGCGTCAACACGGCGTTCGGCGTCGAGCGCGTCGTGCGGGACGCCTTCGCGCGGGCGGCCGCCCGCCCGCGCCGGAAGCTCACGCTCGTGCACAAGCACAACGTGCTCGTGCACGCCGGGCACCTGTGGCGCCGCACGGTCGAGGCCGTCAACGCCGAGTTTCCCGACGTCACCGTCGACTACCTGCACGTCGACGCCGCGACGATCCTGCTCGTGACGAACCCGGCCCGGTTCGACGTCATCGTCACGGACAATCTCTTCGGCGACATCCTGACCGACCTCGCGGCGGCCATCACCGGCGGGATCGGCCTCGCGGCGTCCGCCAACATCAACCCCGACGTCGACTCGGGCGGCCGGCACCTCGCGCCGTCGATGTTCGAGCCCGTGCACGGTTCGGCCCCGGACATCGCGGGCAAGGGGATCGCCGACCCGACCGCGACCGTGCTGTCGGTCGCCCTCCTGCTCGACCACCTGGGGCTGCCCGACGCCGCGGCGTCGGTCGAGCGCGCCGTCGCCGCCGATCTTGCCGACCGGCCGAGCGGGGCGGGCAGCGCGCGCACGACCGCCGAGGTCGGCAAGGAGCTCGCCGCGCGCATCGCGGGCTGAGCCTGTAGCGGGCTGAGCCTGTAGCGGGCTGAGCCGGTCCGCGAGCCCCGCGCCGCCGTCGACGAGCCGACGGCCCGGCGGCGACCGCGGGTACCGTCTGTGTTGTCCTCTGGTGAAAGGCACCGCCTCATGTCCACGATCTCCGCCGCTCGCGTCCCCGAGTCGCTCGCCGGCGCGGTGGCCGCCTTCACCGTGCAGCGCAACGACGCGCCGGTGCCCGAGGCCGAGCGGCTCGCGGCGCTCGCGACGCCCAAGTTCGGCACGGTCTTCACCGACCACATGGTCCGGATCGGCTGGTCGGTCGACGCCGGCTGGCACGACCGCCGCGTCGTGAAGTACGGGCCGCTGCTGCTGGACCCCGCCAGCGCCGTCCTGCACTACGGCCAGGAGATCTTCGAGGGCCTCAAGGCGTACCAGCACGCCGACGGCTCGGTCTGGTCGTTCCGGCCCGAGGCCAACGCGGCGCGGTTCGCGGCGTCGGCCCGCCGGCTCGCGCTCCCTGTCCTGGCGGCGGAGGACTTCCTCGGCGCGCTCGTCGCGCTCGTGCGCACCGACGTCGACTGGATCCCCACGGGCGACGAGACGAGCCTGTACCTGCGCCCGTTCATGTACGCGTCGGAGAAGTTCCTCGGCGTCCGGCCCTCCCTCGAGGCCGAGTTCCTCGTGATCGCCTCCCCGGTCGGGCCGTACTTCGGCGGGGCCGTCGCGCCCGTGTCGATCTGGGTCGCCCAGGACTACCACCGCGCGAGCCAGGGTGGCACCGGGGCCGCGAAGTGCGGCGGCAACTACGCCGCGAGCCTGCTGCCCCAGCAGGAGGCGTACGACCACGGCTGCGAGCAGGTCTGCTTCCTCGACGCCGCCACCAGCACCGCGATCGAGGAGCTCGGCGGCATGAACGTGTTCGTCGTGCACGCGGACGGGAGCGTCTCGACCCCCGAGCTCACCGGCTCCATCCTCGAAGGCGTGACGCGCTCGTCGATCATCGCGCTGCTGACCGACGCCGGGCACGAGGTGCGCGAGCGCCAGATCCTGCTCGCCGACCTGCTGGCCGGCATCGCCGACGGCTCGGTCGCGGAGGTCTTCGCGTGCGGCACCGCCGCCGTCGTGACCCCGATCGGCCGGCTCAAGGGCACCGACTTCGATCTCACGGTGGCCGACGGCGCCGCGGGCGCGGTCACCACCAGCGTGCGCGCCGAGCTCACCGACATCCAGTACGGCCGGGCCGCCGACCGCCACGGCTGGCTCCGCCGGCTCGTCTAGCGGGGCGGGGTGTCCGGTGGGTGGACACCCCTTCTCACTGGTCGGTCACGGTGTCATAGTGAGGCCGTGCACCAGTCCCAGCTTATTATCGTGTAGCGCGTTCGGCCCCACCCGCCGAACGCGCAGACCTCCCGTACCCTCGGGGGGTCTTTTTGTTGTCGGGCACCACCCCCCGCCCGCCGACCAGTCGATCGCCTGACCGGCACCACCCCCCGCCGGCAGCTAGATCGTCAGCAGATAGCGCGCCACCCGGTAGAGCGTCACCCCATCCAGAGAGCCCAACGTGACCAGCGATCACCCGCCGCTCGCGGCGTTCCACGTCTACGACACCACGCTGCGCGATGGCGCGCAGCAGGAGGGCATGAACCTCTCGGTCGCCGACAAGCTCGCCATCGCCCCGCTGCTCGACGAGCTCGGGGTCGGCTTCATCGAGGGCGGTTGGCCGGGCGCGATCCCGAAGGACACGGAGTTCTTCGCGCGCGCCGCCAAGGAGCTGCACCTCGTGCACGCCGAGCTCGCGGCCTTCGGTGCCACGCGCAAGGCCGGCACGCACGCCTGGGACGACCCGCAGGTGCGCGCTCTGCTCGACGCCCAGGCCCCCGTCGTCACGCTCGTGGCCAAGAGCGACATCCGGCACGTCGAGCGCGCGCTGCGCACGACGGCGGCCGAGAACCTCGCGATGATCACCGACACCGTCGCGCTGCTCGTCGGCGAGGGGCGCAGGGTCGTGCTCGACGCCGAGCACTTCTTCGACGGGTACCGCTACGACCCGGCGTACGCGCTCGAGGCGGTCCGCGTCGCGTTCGGCGCGGGGGCCGAGGTCGTCACGCTCTGCGACACGAACGGCGGGATGCTCCCCGACGGCGTCGCGCAGATCGTCGGCGACGTCCGGGCCGCCGTCGGGCACGGCCCCGTCATCGGGATGCACGCGCACAACGACTCGGGCTGCGCGGTCGCGAACTCCCTCGCGGCCGTCGGCGCGGGCGCCGAGCACGTGCAGGGCACCGTGAACGGGTACGGCGAGCGCACGGGCAACGCCGATCTCATCGCCGTCGTCGCGAACCTCGAGATCAAGCAGGGCCGGACCCTGCTCGCGGGCCCGGGCGGGCTGCGCGAGGCCACCCGGATCGCGCACGCGATCAGCGAGATCACCAACATCAGCCCGTTCGCGCGCCAGCCCTACATCGGCGCGAGCGCGTTCGCGCACAAGGCGGGCCTGCACGCGAGCGCGATCCGGGTCGACCCCGACCTCTACCAGCACATCGACCCGGTGCGCGTCGGCAACGACATGCGCATGCTGATCTCCGAGATGGCCGGGCGCGCGTCCATCGAGCTCAAGGGGCGCGAGTTCGGCCTCGAGCTCGCGGGCCAGGACCAGCTGCTCGGCCGCGTGACCGCGCGGATCAAGACGGCAGAGGCGCAGGGCTACACCTACGACGCCGCCGACGCGTCGTTCGAGCTGCTGCTGCGCGAGGAGGTCGACGGCGACCGCGTCACCTACTTCGACGTCGAGAGCTGGCGGGTCATCGTCGAGACCAACGCGGCGGTCCTCGGGCGCGCGAGCGCCGAGGCGACCGTCAAGCTCACGGCCGGCGGCACCCGGACGGTCGCGACCGGCGAGGGCAACGGCCCGGTCAACGCGCTCGACCATGCGCTGCGGCAGGCGCTGGTGGCGACGTACCCCGAGATCGAGCGGTTCGAGCTGATCGACTTCAAGGTGCGCATCATGGACACGATGCACGGCACCGACGCGACGACGCGGGTGCTCGTGGAGACCATGGACTCGGGCGCCGATGCCACCTGGCGCACGGTCGGCGTCGGCCCCAACGTGATCGAGGCGTCGTTCGAGGCGATCGTCGACTCCATCGTGTACGGGCTGCTCCGGGCGGGCGTCACGCGCCGCTGACCTGGCCGTCGACGCAGGTCATAGGATGACTTGGTGAGCGATGATGACGTGGTGTCCGCCCTGCGCGGCGAGTACAAGGTGCCCGGCGGCAAGCTGGTCGCGGCCGACGTCACGGTGACCGACGGCGTCCTGTCCGCCGTGTCGATCAGTGGCGACTTCTTCCTCGACCCCGACGACGCGCTCGAGCTGATCGACGCTGCGCTGGTGGGGCAGCCCGCGGACGCGCGCGTCGCGCAGCTCACGGCGGCGATCGAGGCCGCGCTCGACGAGAGCGTCACGCTCGTCGGCTTCAGCCCCGAGGCGATCGCGATCGCCGTGCGGCGCGCGCTGGGGCACGCGTCGAGCTGGCGCGACCTCACGTTCGAGCTGATCCACGAAGCGCCCCAGCTTCCGGTGCTGCACGTCGCGCTCGACCAGGTGCTCGCCGAGGAGTTGGCGGCCGGCCGGCGCGGCCCGACGTTGCGGTTCTGGGAGTGGGTCGACCCGGCCGTCGTCATCGGGTCCTTCCAGTCCCTGCGCAACGAGGTCGACCCCGAGGGGGCCGACCGGCACGGCGTGACGGTCGTGCGCCGGATCTCCGGCGGCGGGGCCATGTTCATGGAGGCGGGCAACTGCATCACGTTCTCCCTCGTCGTGCCCGCATCGCTGGTGGACGGCCTGACGTTCGAGCAGTCGTACGCGTTCCTCGACGACTGGGTGCTCGGGGCGCTCGCGGACGTCGGGGTCACCGCCGCGTACGCGGGCCTCAACGACATCGCGTCCCCGGCCGGCAAGCTCGCGGGCGCGGCGCAGAAGCGGCTCGTCGGGGGAGCGGTGCTGCACCACGTGACGATGGCCTACGACATCGACGCCGACAAGATGCTCGAGGTGCTGCGGATCGGCCGCGAGAAGCTGTCCGACAAGGGCACCACGAGCGCCAAGAAGCGCGTCGACCCGGTGCGCTCCCAGACGGGCCTGCCGCGCACCGAGGTCATCGACGCCTTCAAGAAGCACTTCCGCTCGCGCTACGACGTGGTCGACGGCGCGCTGCGCCCGGCCGAGGTCGAGCGCGCCGAGGAGCTCGTGGCGACCAAGTTCGGCACGCAGGAGTGGCTCGCCCGCGTGCCGTGACGCGGCCGAGCCGCCGCTCGCCGTTCGGCCGGCTCAGGTCCGGCGGTTGATCACCACGAACGCGGCGACGAGCACGGCGACGAGCAGCAGGGGCAGCGCGGTGAGCAGGCTCTCCGCGTCCGCCCCGAGCAGCGCCGCGATCGAGGTGAACGACGTCGCGACCAGGGCGGCCAGGCCCACGACGGCGAACGAGGCCTCGAGCACGCGCCGGTCGCGCTCGTCGGGCTGGCCGCCCCCGAGGCGGGCCGCGGTCCCGGCGCGATCGCTGCGCCGCACGCTGCGCCAGCGGGCGAGGGCGGCGAGCGCGACGATCAAGAGCCCGCCGGTGAGGAAGCCCTCGGCGGTGCCGTCGCTCGTGGCGCGCGCGAGCAGCGCGTAGCCGCTGACGGTGACTACGACCGCCGTCGTCGTCCCCACGTACCAGGCCGTGCGCTGCTGGGCCTGGCTGCGGCTAGAGGTCCACATGGAAGAGCTCCTCGATCGTCAGGTGGAAGTACCGGGCAAGGGCGAACGCGAGCGGGAGGGACGGGTCGTACTTGCCCGTCTCGAGGGAGTTGACCGTCTGCCGGGACACCCCCAGCGCCGCGGCGAGGGCGGCCTGGGACAGCCCCGCCTCCTCGCGCCGGGCTCGGACGTCGTTCCTCATGCGCGTTCGGCGCCCTGCTGCTGGGTCGCGGCGGCGGGGCGCCGGGGCGCGGCGGTCAGCACGGGTCGGAGGTCGATCAGCACGTGCAGCACCATCGCGACCAGCAGGCTCCCGGTGGCGAGGTACATCGCGGTGAACAGGCAGCCCAGCGCGCCAGTTGCGATCATGCCGGCCCGCCCCTGGTACCAGTGCGCCGCGCCGAACACCGTGCCGGCGACCAGCACGACCGCGACCGGGTGGGCGCCGGGCAGCGCCAGCGCGAGGACGAGCACGATCAGGCCGCGGTACGTCACCTCTTCGGTCAGCCCGGCCGTCACGGCGAGCCCCACCCAGCCGCGCCGCGCGCGCGGGGTCGTCGGCAGCATCGGCACGACGGCGGCCGCACCCGCCATCCGGGGGGCCGTGCGGCCTCGGCCGTCCCGTCGGCGGGCAGCCACCACCCCGCCGACCAACGCGCCGACGATGCCCGCGAGCGCCCCGACCACGAAGGGCTGCGACGCGCCGCCGAGGGACGTCGGCAGCCGCAGTCCGAGGTCCGCGAGGTCGACGCCCGGCGCCGCCAGCACCAGCGCGACCACGCCGCCGGCCCACAGCCAGCCCTGTCGGGCCCAGGACCGGTAGAACCGGACCTGCACCTCGCCGGCCCCGATGGGGTCCGCGGCGAGCTCGGCGAGGAACGCCCGATGCTGGCGGCGGCCCAGGACGGGATCGGAACCGACGAGCAGCACCGCAGCCGTGATGAGTGCCGCGACGACGCCGGGCGCGGGGCTGAGTGCGTGGAGGGCTTGGAGGGTCTCGATCATGTGTCAAGGATGCTTGACACATGATCGCATGTCAAGGTTGCTTGACATGCGATGGTCAGGCGGGGCGCGCCCCGAAGACCGCCGTCCCCACGCGCACGATCGTCGCGCCCTCGGCGATCGCGAGCTCGAGGTCGCCGCTCATCCCCATCGACAGCTCGGACGCGTCGGAGGTGCCGGCCAGGCCGGAGCCGACGACGCCGTCGCGCAGCTCCCGCAGGCGCGCGTAGCCGGCGCGAACGACGCCGGCGTCGGCGGAGTTGGCCCCGATCGTCATGAAGCCGCGCAGCCGCAGGCCGGCGACCTGCGCGACCGCGGCCGCGACGTCCGCCGCCGCGTCGGGCGCCACGCCGTACTTCGTGGGCTCACCCGAGACGTTGACCTGCAGCAGCACGTCGAGCACCTGGCCGGCGTCGGCGCTGCGCTCGCCGAGGCGGGCGGCGATCTCGGGGGAGTCGACGCTCTCGACGCAGCCCGCCCAGCGCAGCGCCGGGTTGACCTTGTTGCCCTGCAGATGGCCGATCAGGTGGATCTCGATCGGCAGCCCGGCGAGCTCTGGGCCCTTGGCCACGAGCTCCTGGACCCGGTTCTCGCCGATCAGGTTCGCCCCGGCCGCGATCGCCACCCGCACGTGCGCGGCCGGCACGGTCTTGGTCGCCAGCAGCAGTCGCGCCGAGCCGGGCTCGCGGCCGGCGTCGCGCTCGGCGTCGGCGATCCGGGTCCGGACCCGGCCCAGCCTCGCGACGATGCCGTCCGCCCGGTCGTGGTCCTCGCTCATGCCACCGCACCCTAGGGCACCGCGCCGCCGGGCGGATGCGGCAGGCTGGGGGCATGCGCACCCTGCTCAACCTCATCTGGCTCGTGCTGTCCGGCTTCTGGATGGCGGTCGGCTACGCGCTCGCGGGGGTGATCTGCTGCCTGTTGATCGTGACGATCCCGTTCGGCATCGCGTCGTTCCGGATCGCCAACTACGTGCTCTGGCCCTTCGGTCGCACGATCGTCGACCGGCCCACGGCGGGGATCGGCTCCGCGATCGGGAACGTGCTCTGGATCGTCGTCGCCGGGATCTGGCTCGCGATCGGCCACCTCACGACCGGCATCGCGATGTGCCTGACCATCATCGGCATCCCGCTCGGGATCGCCAGCTTCAAGCTCATCCCGGTCTCGCTCACGCCGCTCGGCAAGGTGATCGTCCCGACCGACGCCCCGTTCGGCGTCCGCTGACGACGCGCTCGCGCGAGCGAATGGTCAGGCCCGGCCGATCGGCGCCACGACGGCGCCCGTGAGCCGCACGAGCTCGGCCGGCGCGAGCTCGACGTCGAGGCCGCGGCGCCCGCCCGAGACGAACACGGTCGGGTGGTCCAGCGCGCTCGCGTCGACCACCGTGCGCAGGCGCTGGCGCTGCCCGAGCGGCGAGATGCCGCCGACGACGTAGCCCGTCGCGCGCTCGGCGTCCGCCTGGGCCGCCATCGCGGCCTTCTTGCCCCCGACGGCGTGGGCGAGCGCCTTGAGGTCGAGCTGCCCGGTCACCGGGACGACCGCGACCGTGAGCGTGCCGTCCATGCTCGTCACGAGCGTCTTGAACACGCGGGCGGGCTCGAGGCCGAGCACCTGGGCGGCCTCGAGCCCGTAGCCGACGGCGCTCGCGGGGTCGTGCGCGTAGGCGTGCACGGTGTGGGCGACCCCGGCGGCGTCGAGCGCGACGAGCGCGGGGGTGCCGGCCCCGGGGTGCTTGGCCGACCCCTTGGCCGGCCCGGAGGATTTCTTCGACACGTGGGCAGCCTAGAGCGGCCCGACCGCGGTGATGTGCAGCACGACCTCGCCGGCGGCGTCGGAGGCGGCGAGATCGACCACGGCGTCGATGCGCCAGTCGTGGTCGTCGGCCGGGTCGTCAAGGATCTGGCGGACCTCCCAGCGGGCGCCGCCGTCGTCGTCGCCCGGCCGCTCGGTGATCTGGAGCAGCTTGGGGCCGCGCGCGTCCGGCCCGAAGCCGATCGCGTCGTGGTCGGTGTAGAACGGGTCGAGCGCGTCCGCCCAGGCGTCCGCGTCCCAGCAGTCGGTGCCGTCGAGCAGGCCCAGGGCGCGGTAGTTCTCGCGCGCGGCGAGGTCGACGCGGCGGAACAGCGCGTTGCGCACGAGTGCGCGGAAGGCGCGCTTGTTGGCCGTGATCGGCTTCGGCGCGTCCTCGGCGTCGACGTCGACCGCGGGCCCGCCGTCGTCCGTGGGGTTGCGCAGCCGCTCCCACTCGTCGAGCAGGCTCGAGTCGGTGCGGCGCACCAGCTCGCCGAGCCACTCGACCAGCTCCGCGAGCTCCTCGGTGCGGCTCTCCTCGGGCACGGTCTGACGCAGCGCGCGGTAGGCGTCCGCGAGGTAGCGCAGCAGGACGCCCTCGGTGCGCTCGAGCGCGTAGTAGGAGACGTACTCGACGAAGGTCATCGTCCGCTCGTGCATGTCCCGCACGACGGACTTGGGGGCGAGCTCCAGGTCGGCGACCCACGGGTTGGTCTGGCGATACGTCATGAACGCGCCGGTCAGCAGCTCGGTGAGAGGCTGGGGGTAGGTGACGTCCTCGAGCAGCGCCATCCGCTCCTCGTACTCGAGCCCGTCCGCCTTCATCGCGGCGACGGCCTCGCCGCGGGCCTTGTTCGCCTGCGCCGACAGCACCTGGCGCGGGTTGTCGAGGGTCGCCTCGATGACGGAGACGACGTCGAGCGCGTGCGTCGGGGACTCGAGGTCGAGCAGCTCGAGCGCCGCGAACGCGAACGGCGAGAGCGCCTGGTTGAGCGCGAAGTTGGCCGGCAGGTCCACCGTCAGGCGCACCGTGCGGCCGACGCCGTTGGCGTTGGGCACCCGCTCGATCACGCCGGCGGCCTTGAGCGAGCGGTAGACGGCGATCGCCTGGCGCACGTGCCGCCCGCGCGCCGACTCCGGTTCGTGGTTGTCCATGAGCAGGTGCCGCATCGCGGCGATCGGGTCGCCCGGCCGCGCGAGGACGTTCAGCACCATGGCGTGCGAGACCGCGAAGCTGGAGGTCAGCGGCTCGGGCGCGGCGTCGCGCAGGCGCTCGAACGTCTTGTCGGTCCAGTTCACGGCACCCTCGGGCGCCTTCTTCCGGACGATCTTGCGGATCTTCTTCGGGTCGTCTCCCGCGCGCTCGAGCTGCTTGCGGTTCTCGATGACGTGGTCGGGGGCCATGACGATGACCTCGCCGACCGTGTCGTAGCCCGCGCGGCCGGCGCGGCCGGCGATCTGGTGGAACTCGCGCGCCGAGATGTGCCGCATCCGGACGCCGTCGTACTTCACGAGGGACGTCAGTACGACCGTGCGGATCGGCACGTTGATCCCGACGCCGAGGGTGTCGGTCCCGCAGACGACCTTGAGCAGCCCCTTCTGGGTCAGGCGCTCCACGACGCGCCGATACTTCGGCAGCATGCCCGCGTGGTGGACGCCGACGCCGTGGCGCAGCAGCCGCGACAGCGTGCGGCCGAAGCCCGGACCGAACCGGAAGTCCCCGAGCTCGGTCGCGATCTCGTCGCGCTGCGCGCGCGTCGCGACGTTCATGCTCATGAGGGCCTGGGCGCGCTCGACCGCCGCCGCCTGCGTGAAGTGCACGACGTACACCGGCGCGCGGTGGGTGTTGACGAGCTCCTCGAGCAGCTCGACCAGGGGCTCGATCGCGTAGCTGAAGTTCAGCGGGACGGGCCGCTCGGTGTTCTCGACCACGGCGACGGCCCGGTCGGTGCGCTCAAGGAGATCGGCGGCGAAGAACGAGACGTCCCCGAGCGTGGCCGACATCAGCAGGAACTGCGCCGTCGGCAGCTCGAGCAGCGGGATCTGCCAGGCCCAGCCGCGCTGGGGGTCGGCGTAGAAGTGGAACTCGTCCATCACGACCTGGCCGACGACGGACTCGTCGCCGTCGATGCCGCCCTGGCGCAGCGCGATGTTCGCCAGGATCTCCGCCGTGCAGCAGATGATCGGCGCGCCCGGGTTGACCGAGGAGTCGCCGGTCATCATGCCGACGTTGTCCGAGCCGAACGCCGCCACGAGCGAGAAGAACTTCTCGCTCACGAGCGCCTTGAGCGGGGCGGTGTAGAAGGTGCGCCGGCCCTGCGCGAGCGCGACGAAGTGGGCGGCGATGGCGACGAGCGACTTCCCGGAGCCGGTGGGGGTCGAGAGGATGACGTGCGAGCCGGTCACCAGCTCGAGCAGGGCCTCCTGCTGGGCGGGGTAGAGGTCGTAGCCCTGATCGGTCGCCCAGGCCATGAAGGCGTCGTACAGCGCGTCCGGATCCGGGTCCGCGGGCATCCGCTGGGCGAGCGTGAGCGGACGGTCGGTGAGGGTGGACACGCACCTATCGTCTCAGGACGTGGCGCCGGCTCAGAATGCGCGCGTCGCCCGGTCGGTGTTCGATGAGAAGGCCCCGGACGCCGCTGGGGTGGAGCGAGAGTGGAGGACCACCCGATGGCGACGATCGTTTCTACCCTGTTCATGGCGCTCGACGGCGTCGTCGAGATCGATCCGGCCTGGCACTTTCCCTACTTTGACGAGCGCATGGGTGCTGCCGTGGGCGAGGACTACGAGGACGTGGACGTGCTGCTCCTCGGTCGCGTCACGTACGACAGCTTCGCGGGCGCCTGGCCGGACCGAGAAGCCGCGGGCGGGGACGACGCGACGTTCGCCGCGCAGCTGGGAGACACCCGCAAGGTGGTCGCGACGCGAGGGTCCGCCGAGCTGGGCTGGCGGAACGCCGAGGCGATCCGTGGCGATCTCATCGAGGCAGTCGCGGCGCTCGCGGCGGAGCCCGGCATCCACAAGATCCTGATTCCCGGGTCGGTCTCCGTGGTGCGCCAGCTCCTCGCAGCGGGCCTGCTCGACGAACTTCGTCTGCTCGTGCATCCCGTCGCGGCTCGCCGTGGCGAGCGCCTGTTCGACGAGGGCGAGCCGATCTACCCGCTCACGCTGCTCAGCTCGGAGTCTCTCCCCACAGGCGTCATGCGCCTCATCTACGCCCCCGGCACGATCCCCGGGACGCGGGGCTACGCGGGCGCCACCGAGCACCTCCCGGGCGCCGCCGAGGCGTGATCGCTGCTCGCCCGTGCGGGCTACTTCGACCCGGGACTTTCGTCCCCTGGCGGCGGACGATCCCGCGAGGGAAAGTATCTCAAGCCGTCGCAATTCCACCCCGCTCGAGACCTGCCCCAGCAACGGGCTCCTCGACCATGCTCGAGGAGATGTCCATGGACTGGCGCCACGAGGCCGCGTGCCTGGACGAGGATCCCGAGCTGTTCTTCCCGATCGGTGGCTCAGCCCCAGCCGTGCTGCAGCTCGCCGAGGCCAAGGCGGTCTGCGGTCGGTGCCCGGTGATCCAGACCTGCCTGACGTGGGCGCTCGAGGCTCGCCAGGACGTCGGGGTCTGGGGCGGGCTGGCGGAGGACGAACGGATCGCGCTCCGGCGCCGCACCGCACGGCAGCGGCACGCGGGCTGAACCCGGGCGGCGTCGCCTCAGGCCGCGCCACCCGCGTCGATCGCCTCGATCAACCGGCCCCGTAGTCGTGCCGCCCGCTCGGCGAACTCGCGCTGCCTGGCGGCGTACTCGGCCCGGCCCGCCGCCGTCTCGATCGCGACCGCGGGCTCGCCGAGCGAGGAGACGTCGTAGGGCGACGCCTGCATGTCGAGCGTCCGGATCTCGCGCGCGAGCTCGAAGCAGTCGAGCAGCAGGTCGCCCGGCACGACGGGGCCGAGCTTGCCGGCCCACTTGAACAGGTCCATCCCCGCGTGCAGGCAGCCCGGCTGCTCGAGCTCGACCTGGGTCGCGCGAGTCGGTTGGAGCGCGTTCAGCGCGACGGCGTCGGGCGCGAAGAACCGGAACGCGTCGAAGTGGCTGCACCGGATCGGGTGCGCCGCGACGACGGCGTCGGTCCCGGCGCGGCCGAGCCGCAGGGGCAGGTCGTGCCGCCGGCGCTCGTCGTCCTGGTGGAAGACCATCGCCCACTCGTGCAGCCCGAAGCAGCCGACGTGGGCGCGCCGGGACGCCGTCGCCTCGAGCAGGGTCCGGACGTAGCGCGCGGTGTCGCCGCGGTCGCTCAGGAAGGCCCGCACATCGAGGCTGACCGAGCCCGCGCCGTCGACGGCGTACCACCGCCAGGCCGAGTGCTCGGCCGGGGTGCCACCCGGGTCGGCGCGCAGGACGACGCCCGGCCCCGGGTGCCAGCGGCGCAGCAGGCTGGGCTTGATCGTGTAGTAGTCGTACAGGAAGTCGTCGATCGGGTGCCGCTCGCCGGTGCCGCGGCGCGCCCGGTGGCCGGCCGTGAGGGCGTCGGCACGCGCCGCGTGCGCCGCGGCGACGGGCCGCCACTCGCGCGACGCCAGGGTGTGCGGCACGCCGGCGGGTTCCGGGCTCGTCATGGCACCAGGGTAGGCACGGGCCGGCCGCGGCGCGTCGACCCAGGGCGGACCGGCCGGGACCGCCGTAGGGTCGAGATCGTGCCCACTCTGCGCTCCAGGCTCCGCCGGCTCCCGGTCTTCGCCGGCTCCCTCCCGGCCTTCGATCCGACCGACGTCCCGGCCGATCCGTTCGACCTGTTCGCCGACTGGTTGGGCCACGCGATCGACGCGGGCGTCGCCGAGCCCCACGCGATGACGCTCGCGACCGCCGACGCCGTCGGCGCGCCCTCGGCGCGGGTCGTGATCCTCAAGGACGTGCACGACGGCGGCTGGGAGTTCGCGACCGACGCACGCAGCCGCAAGGCCCGTGACCTGGCGCTGAACCCGGCGGCGGCGGCGAGCTTCTACTGGCAGCCGCAGGGCCGTCAGGTCCGCCTCACCGGGATCGTCGTCGACCGCGGGGCGCTGCAGCGGGACGCCGACTTCCTCGCGCGGTCGCCCGCCTCGCGTGCCGCGGCGTTCGCCGTCCGCCCGGGGGAGCCCCTCGCGTCGACCGCCGAGCTGCACGCGGCGATGGCCGCCGCGCTCGAGCGTGTCGCGCTCGAGCCCGCGCGGGTGCTGCCCGAGTGGGCGCTGCTCGCGCTGGTCCCGCTGACCGCCGAGTTTTGGCAGGGCGACCCCACCCGCGCGCACGTGCGGGTCGTCTACACGCGCGACGACGTCGCGGGCGCCTGGCGGCACGAGCTGGTGTGGCCGTGACCGGGCCCGACGACGCCGCCCGCGTCGCCCCCGCCGAGCTCGTCCCCGCGATCCGCGGCGCGCACGCGCGCCTGCTTGCGTCCATCGCGGGCTGCACCGACGCGGACGTCGCGGCGCCGTCGCGGCTGCCCGGCTGGAGCCGCGGGCACGTCCTCGCGCACCTGGTGGGCCTCGCGGCGGCGGCGACCCGGCAGATCGAGTACGCGCGGCGCGGCGCACTGGTGGACGTCTACGACGGCGGTCGCCCGGCGCGCGACGCCGCAATCGAGGCGGGCGCGCCGGCGTCGGCCGCGGAGCATCGCTCGGCGATCACGTCCGCGACCGAGCGCATCGACGCGCTGCTCGCCGACCTGACGCGCGAGGACTGGTCCCGGCCGGTGCGCTACCGCGCCGGCACTGCGCTCGACATGGCGCAGGCCTGGTGGCGCGAGGTGGAGATCCACCTCACCGACCTCGACCTCGGACCGGCCAGCGGCGACTGGAGCGTGCAGCTGTGCGAGCACCTCACCGCGTTTCTCGCGGAGCGGCTCCCCGGCGGCAGCGCGCTCGTGCTCGAGGCGCCCGATGGGTGGGTCCAGGAGCTGGGGACCGGCCCGACCCGGGTGCTTCGCGGTGCGCGCACCGACCTCGTCGCCTGGCTGGCCGGGCGGGAGCCGGCCGGGCCCGTCGTCGCCGACGACGGCGCCCCGCCCCCCGCGCTCGGCCCCTGGCCCGCGCCGCAGCCCCCGCAGGCCCCGCAGGAGCCAGAGGCGGCCGGTCGGTAGGCCCCGCCCCGCTACGGGACGGCGGGCGGCGCGGTCGGGCCCGGCGCTGGCGCGGCGCCAGCGATCGAGTCCGCGGCGCGGGTCGACAGCCCGTGCAGCACGCGTTCGAGCGGCCCGCGCCCGAGCCAGGCGTGCCACGCGCTCGCCGCGAGCAGGGTCACGGCCAGGAAGGCCAGGTGGGTGCCGACGTGCGGCTGGCGCACGACGACGTCGCCGAGCGCCGCGATCGCGACGATCTGGAACGAGTAGGCCGAGAGTGAGAGAGCGCCCGTCGCGGCGAGGGGGTACACCAGGCGCGGTGCGCGCTCGGCGAGCACGAGGCACCCGCCGAGCACCGCGAGCGCGACGCCGATGTTGCCGACCACCTCGAACGTCGTGTCCGAGTGCGGCACCGTGGTCAGCAGCCGCAGCACGGTCGGGTCCGCGCCGCCGGCAAGGCCGGCGCGCAGGGCGAGGCCGCCGCCGACGTACCCCAGCACGGCCAGGCACGGCCCCGCGAGCAGCAGCCGCTCGCGCACGTCGCGGCGGCCGAGGTCGAGCCGGCCCACCGCCAGGCCCGTGAGCACGTAGGCCATCCAGATGCCGGCGGGGTAGTACCCGGAGATGACCAGCTCGACCGCGAGGGTCAGCGGGCCGGTGTACCCGGCCAGCGCGTCCTCCAGGGCGAAGCAGACGGGCGGGCCGAGCACCGCCACGGCCGCCGCCCACCCGAGCAGCACCGCGGAGCGGGTGCGCAGGAACGGCAGCGCCAGCACGAAGTACGCCGCGTAGCTCGGCAGGATGACCGCGACGGGCGTGCCGAGGCCCGTCAGGACGAAGCCGAGCGCGAGCAGCACGAGGGCGCGCACCCACAGGCGGATCCGAGCGCGGGTGAGCCGGACGCCCGTCGCCGGCTGCGGCCCCCCCGACAGCAGCGCGATCGACACGCCGGCGAGCACCGCGAAGGTCGCGGCGGAGCGCCCGTCGACGACGGCGAGCCAGCCGGTCGGGGAGAAGAACTCGGTGCCGATCACCCCGACGTGCGCGGTGATCATGCCGAGCACCGCGAGGCCGCGCGCCACGTCGATACCAACGATCCGCTTCACGGGTGCAGGTTACGGTCTCGCCGCCGTGCGCGCGGGGCGTCCGACATGCAAGATGGAACATTCCGCCGGTTGATATCTGCCGGCGGGCACCCCCTACTGGTGGGGTGAGTATCCAGGATCAGTACACGCACGGCCACCACGAGTCCGTGCTCCGCTCGCACCGCTGGCGGACCGCCGAGAACTCGGCCGCGTACCTGCTGCCCGCGCTCGTGCCGGGCCAGCGGCTGCTCGACGTCGGCTGCGGGCCGGGCTCCATCACGATCGACCTCGCGGCGCGGGTCGCGCCCGGCGAGGTCGTGGGCCTCGATCGGTCGGAGCGGGTGATCCACCTCGCCCGGGCGGCCGCGCGCGAGGCCGGCGCGACCGGCATCGTGTTCGACGTCGGCGACGTCTACGCGCTGCCGTACCCGGATGCGAGCTTCGACGTGGTGCACGCCCACCAGGTGCTGCAGCACCTCGTGGACCCGGTCGCGGCGCTGCGCGAGCTGCGCCGCGTGACCCGGCCCGGCGGCCTCGTCGCCGTCCGCGACGCCGACTACGCCGCCATGACCTGGTACCCCGAATCACCCGGGTTGGACGACTGGCTCGCGCTCTACCACGAGGTCGCCGCGGCGAACCACGCGCAGGCCGACGCCGGCCGCCGGCTGCTGTCGTGGGTGCGCGAGGCCGGGTTCGACCCGGCCGGAATCGTGCCGAGTTCCGCCGCGTGGTGCTACGCGACACCGCAGGACCGCACGTGGTGGGCCGACCTCTGGGCCGAGCGGTCGACGTCGTCGGACTTCGCGAGCCAGGCGATCGCGCGCGGGCTCGCCGACGACGTCGCGCTCGAGAACCTGGCCGACGCGTGGCGCCTGTGGGGTGCGAGCGAGGACGCCTGGTTCGCCGTGCTGCACGGCGAGGTGCTCGCCCGCGTCTGAGCGTGCCTAGGGTTGAGCATGCGCATCGCTCGATTTACCACCGGTGACGACCCCCGCTACGCCCTCGTGGACGGTGAGCCGGGCTCGCTCGAGCTCGTCGTGCTGTCCGGCGACCCGATCTACATGCCGGTCCAGCCGACGGGGGAGCGGGTCCCGCTCACCGACTCGGTCCGCCTGCTCGCCCCGGTCATCCCGCGGTCCAAGGTCATCGGCGTCGGCCGCAACTACGCCGCGCACGCCGCCGAGCTCGGCAACGACGTCCCGACCACGCCCCTGCTGTTCCTCAAGCCGAACACGTCGGTGATCGGGCCGGACGACCCGATCGTGCTGCCGTCGTACTCCGAAGAGGTGCACCACGAGGCCGAGCTCGCCGTGGTGATCGGCAAGATCACCAAGAACGTGCCGCCCGAGAAGGCCCTCGCGCAGGTGTTCGGGTACACCGCCGCGAACGACGTGACCGCGCGCGACGTGCAGCGCACCGACGGGCAGTGGACGCGCGCGAAGGGTTTCGACACCTCGTGCCCGCTCGGGCCCTGGATCGTCACCGACCTCGACACCGACGACCTCCGGGTGACCGCGCGCGTCAACGGCGACCTGCGCCAGGACGGGCGCACGTCGGCGATGGTGTTCGACGTCGCCCATCTCGTGTCGTTCATCTCCGAGGTCTTCACGCTGCTGCCGGGCGACGTCATCCTCACGGGCACGCCCGCCGGCGTCGGCCCGGTCGTGCATGCCGACGTCGTGGAGATCGAGATCGAGGACCTCGGCGTGCTGCGCAACCCGGTGATCCGGCGCAGCTGATCCGCCGCACCTGGGGGTCGGCCTAGGCTGGTCGGGTGCCTGACACCGCAACGACCACCACGCCCACCACGCTCACTGCGGCCGACGCCGCCCCGACCGGATCGGCGATCCGGGTTCGGTTCTGCCCGTCCCCGACCGGGACGCCGCACGTCGGCCTGATCCGCACCGCGCTGTTCAACTGGGCGTACGCGCGGCATGTGGGCGGCACGTTCGTGTTCCGGATCGAGGACACCGACGTCGAGCGCGACAGCCAGGAGAGCTATCTCCAGCTGCTCGACGCGCTGCGCTGGCTGGGCCTCGACTGGGACGAGGGCGTCGAGGTCGGCGGCCCGCACGAGCCGTACCGCCAGTCGCAGCGGATGGACCTGTACGCCGACGTCGCCGCGAAGCTGCTCGCGGGCGGGTACGCCTACGAGTCCTTCTCGAGCCCCGAGGAGGTCGAGGCGCGCCACCGCGCCGCCGGGCGCGACCCGAAGCGCGGGTACGACGGCTTCGACCGCGACCTCACCGACGCGCAGAAGGCCGCCTACCGCGCCGAGGGTCGCGCGCCCGTGCTGCGCATCCGGATGCCCGACGACGACGTCACGTTCACCGACCTGATCCGGGGCGACGTGACGTTCAAGGCCGGGTCGATCCCGGACTACGTCATCGTGCGCGGCAACGGCCAGCCGCTGTACACGCTGGTGAACCCGATCGACGACGCGCTCATGGGCATCACCCACGTGCTGCGCGGGGAGGACCTGCTCTCCTCGACCCCTCGCCAGGTCGTGCTCTACCGCGCGCTCCTCGCGATCGGCGTCGCCGAGGTTCTGCCCGTGTTCGGGCACCTGCCGTACGTGCTCGGCGAGGGCAACAAGAAGCTCTCCAAGCGCGACCCCGAGTCGAACCTCTTCCTGCACCGCGAGCACGGTTTCACGCCCGAGGGGCTGCTCAACTACCTCGCGCTGCTGGGCTGGGGGATCGGCCCCGACCGCGACATCTTCTCGGTCGACGAGCTGGTCGCCGCGTTCGACGTCGCCGACGTGAACCCAAACCCCGCCCACTTCGACCTCAAGAAGGCCGAGGCGATCAACGCCGCGCACCTGCGCCTGCTCGCGCCCGACGACTTCCGGGGCCGCCTCGTGCCGTACCTGCACGCGGCCGGGATCGTCCCGGCGGACGCGTACGCCGACCTGTCGGCCGCGCACCGCGCGCTGCTCGACGCCGGCGCGCCGCTCGTCCAGGAGCGGATGACGCTGCTCGGCGAGGCGCCCGGGATGCTCGGCTTCCTGTTCACCGCCGACGACGCGGTCGAGCTCGAGGCGCAGGCCGTCGCCGCGCTGCGCCCCGACGCGGCGGGCGCGCTCGACGCGGCGATCGCGACGCTCGAGGCGCTGCCGGCCGACGGCTTCGCCGCGGAGCCCGTGCACGTCGCGCTGAACGAGGCCCTGATCGACGGCCTCGGGCTCAAGCCGCGGTTCGCGTTCGCGCCGCTGCGCACAGCGATCAGCGGCCGGCGCGTGTCGCCGCCGCTGTTCGAGTCCATGGAGATCCTCGGCCGGGACAGCTCGCTCGCCCGCCTGCGCGCGTTGCGCGCGACGCTCTAGTGGGCGGGCCGGGCGCGGCCGGGTCGGGCGCGCGGCCGGTCGACGGCGTCCTGTTCGACATCGACGACACGCTCGTCGACACCCGCGGCGCGTTCGCCCGCGCGCTCGCGGGCACGACGAGCGCATACCTGCCGCACCTGCCCGCGGCGCGCGGCGGGGACGTGCTCGCGCACTGGCGGGCGGACTCGCTCGGCTACTACCGCCAGTACACCGCGGGGGAGCTGGGGTACGAGGCCCAGCGCATGGCGCGCGCGAACGACCTCCAGGCCGAGTTCGGCGGGGCGGCGCTCGACCTCGACTCCTTCCACGCCTGGGACGCCGTCTTCGAGGAGGGCGTGCAGAGCGCCTGGGCGGCCCACTCCGACGCGCTCCAGGTGATCGCGGAGCTGCGCGCCGACGGCGTCGCGGTCGGCGCGCTGTCGAACGCCCTCGTGGGGTACCAGACCCGCAAGCTCGCGCGCGCCGGCCTCGCGGGCGCGATGCCGATGCTCGTCGGCCTCGACACCCTGGGCTTCGGCAAGCCCGACCCGCGCGTCTTCCTCGAGGCGTGCCGCCTGCTCGGCACCGAACCGGCCCGGACCGCCTACGTGGGCGACGAGCTCGACATCGACGCGCAGGCGGCGTCGGCGGCCGGCCTGATCGGGGTCTGGCTCGACCGGCCCGGCGCGCGCCGGGTCGAGATCTCGGCCGACGACGTCGCGGCCGCGGGCGTGATCGTGCTGCCCGGGCTCGCGGGGCTGCGCGCGGCGCTGGGGTTCTGAGACGCCCGGTTCTGAGGCGCCGCGTTCGCAACCGCCGCGGAGCGTGGTGTTCGTCACGTCCGGGGCTGGCCAGCGGCGCGTGGTTGGACCCACCCGGTGGGCTCGGGTAGTGTTAACCGCCGGTACGGACCCCGTGTTCTGCGGATGAAACCGCAGGCCCGTGGGGGGCTTGTACCACTTTGGGGTATGGTGTAATTGGCAACACATCGGTTTCTGGTACCGACATTCTAGGTTCGAGTCCTGGTACCCCAGCGTGAATCCTTCCCGGAGTTTCGGGTAAGGTGCTCACTCGTAGTCGTTCGCGATCCGGGCAACCGGGTCGCGAAAAGGCTGCTTAGGCCCCCGTTGTGTAGCGGCCTAGCACGCCGCCCTCTCACGGCGGTAGCACGGGTTCGAATCCCGTCGGGGGTACATCAAGGCCCGGTCACCTCGCGGTGACCGGGCCTTCGTCATACCCGCCCTGTCCCGCGAGCTCCCGTGCGCGCGGGCGATCCGCTCTCGAGACCCACGAGCGGGGGAGATCACCCCCGAGGCCCGATCGGGTGGGTGGTCCGGGGACCGAATGCCCACATGCGCGCCCGCGACAACCGAACGCCCACACTCGCGAGCCGGGTGACGCCGGCCGTCGGCTGCGCAGTGGCGTCGGAACTCGGCACCCTCAACCTCGAACTCGTCGAACTACGCGCCACCCTCGACCTCGAACTCGTCGAACTGGGAGTTGCGGCGCATTTGTTGGCGATTTCGGGACCACACCTCCCAGTTCGCCGCAGCGCTCAAGCCCCGCCCGGCGCCGCCGCCCGCCCCGCTACAGCCCGGTTTTCAGGGGAATCGGTGCGTCCAGCGCACACATTCCCCTGAAAACCGGGCTGACGATGGGGGGGGTTACTCCGCTGTGCGGCGGAGGACCTCTGTCAGGCGGTTGGCGGCCGAGACGACCGCCGCGGCGTGGAGGCGGCCGGGCTGGCGGCTCAGGCGCTCGACCGGGCCCGAGACGGACACGGCGGCCACGATCCGGCCCGAGGGTCCGCGCACCGGCGCCGAGACCGAGGCGACCCCGGGCTCGCGCTCGGAGACCGACTGGGCCCAGCCGCGGCGTCGGACGCCCGAGAGGATCGTCGCGGTGAACTTCGCGCCCTGGAGGCCGCGGTGCAGCCGGTCGGGCTCCTCCCAGGCCAGCAGGATCTGGGCGGCGGAGCCCGCCTGCATGGACAGGGCGGCGCCGACCGGGATCGAGTCGCGCAGGCCGATGGGCCGCTCCGCGGCGGCGACGCAGATGCGCTGGTCACCCTGGCGCCGGTACAGCTGCGCGCTCTCCCCGGTATGGTCGCGCAGGGCGCCGAGCACGGGACCCGCCGCGGCGAGCAGGCGGTCCTCGCCGGCGGCCGTGGCAAGCTCCGACAGGCGCGGGCCGAGCACGAAGCGCCCCTGCATGTCGCGCGCGACGAGGCGGTGGTGCTCGAGGGCCACCGCGAGGCGGTGCGCCGTCGGGCGGGCGAGGTGGGTCGCCGCGACGAGCTGTGCCAAGGTGGCGGGGCCGGCCTCGAGAGCACTGAGTACCGACGCGGCCTTGTCCAGCACGCCGACTCCGCTAGAGTTGTCCATAGGTCGATACTGCCGTCTCGAAGACTGAGACGCAAGTATCCGGCTGGCGACGCGCCCGGGACACCCCCGCCGGGCAGGGACACGAGAGGACTCGAGACATGGCCGGCACGCTGGCGGAGAAGGTCTGGGATGCGCACATCGTGCGCCGCGGCAGCGACGGAGCGCCGGACCTGCTCTACATCGACCTGCACCTCGTCCACGAGGTCACGAGCCCGCAGGCCTTCGAGGGGCTGCGGCTGGCGGGGCGCCCGGTGCGACGGCCGGACCTCACGATCGCGACCGAGGACCACAACACCCCGACGCTCGACATCGACCGGCCGATCGCCGACCTGACGAGCCGGACCCAGATCCAGACGCTGCGCAACAACGCCGTAGAGTTCGGAGTCCGGCTGCACTCCCTCGGGGACGCCGACCAGGGCATCGTGCACGTCGTCGGCCCGCAGCTCGGGCTCACCATGCCCGGCCTGACGGTCGTCTGCGGCGACTCGCACACCTCGACCCACGGCGCGTTCGGCGCGCTCGCGTTCGGGATCGGCACGAGCGAGGTCGAGCACGTGCTCGCGACCCAGACCCTGCCGCTCAACCCCTTCAAGACCATGGCGATCACGGTCGACGGCGCCCTGCGCCCCGGCACGACGGCGAAGGACATCATCCTCGCGGTGATCGCGAAGATCGGGACCGGCGGCGGCCAGGGCTACGTGCTCGAGTACCGCGGCGAGGCGATCCGCGCGCTGTCGATGGAGGCGCGTATGACGATCTGCAACATGTCGATCGAGGCCGGCGCCCGCGCGGGCATGATCGCCCCGGACGCCACCACGTACGCCTACCTCAAGGGCCGCCCGCACGCGCCCGAGGGGGCGGACTGGGACGAGGCCGTCGCCTACTGGAACACGCTCAAGAGCGACGACGACGCCGTGTTCGACGTCGAGGTCACCCTCGACGGAGGCGAGCTCGAGCCGTTCGTCACGTGGGGCACGAACCCCGGCCAGGGCCTGCCCCTGTCGGCGAACGTCCCGATCCCCGCCGAGATCGCCGACCCGGGCGACCGGGCGACGGCCGAGCGCGCGATCGAGTACATGGCGCTCACGCCCGGCACGCCGCTGCGTGACATCGCGGTCGACACGGTGTTCATCGGCTCGTGCACCAACGGCCGCATCGAGGACCTCCGGGCGGTCGCCGCGGTCATCGACGGGCTACACAAGGCCGACTCGCTGCGGGTGCTCGTCGTGCCCGGCTCCGCCCGGGTCCGGCTGCAGGCCGAGGCCGAGGGCCTCGACAAGATCTTCCTCGACTTCGGGGCGGAGTGGCGCAACGCCGGCTGCTCGATGTGCCTGGGCATGAACCCGGACCAGCTGGCCCCGGGGGAGCGCAGCGCCTCGACCTCGAACCGCAACTTCGAGGGACGCCAGGGCAAGGGCGGCCGCACGCACCTCGTCTCGCCCCTGGTCGCGGCGGCGACGGCGATCCGCGGCACGCTGTCGTCGATCTCGGACCTCAGCGACGACGCCGGCACCGGCACCCGCGTGACGGACCTCCAGCCGGCGTAGCCCGGGTACCACCCCACACCTGACCAGCCGGGCCCGGCGCGCAGCGCCGGCCCGGCGCGAAGAGGAAGCCTGAGACTCCTGATGGAGAAGTTCGCCCAGCACACCGGCGTCGGGGTCCCGCTGCGCCGCAGCAACGTCGACACCGACCAGATCATCCCCGCCGTCTACCTCAAGCGGGTCACCCGCACCGGCTTCGAGGACGCGCTGTTCGCCGCGTGGCGCGGCGACCCGGCGTTCGTGCTCAACCAGCCCGCCTACGCGGTCGGCTCCGTGCTCGTGGCCGGCCCCGACTTCGGCACGGGCTCCTCGCGTGAGCACGCCGTCTGGGCCCTGAAGGACTACGGCTTCCGGGTCGTGATCTCGACGCGGTTCGCCGACATCTTCCGGGGGAACTCGGGCAAGCAGGGTCTGCTGGCGGCGACCTGCTCGGCGGAGGACGTCGAGCTCATCTGGAAGGTCCTCGAGCAGGCGCCCGGGACCGAGGTGACCGTCGACCTCGAGTCCCGCACCGTGACGTGCGACGACATCGTGGCGCCCTTCCAGATCGACGACTACACGCGCTGGCGCCTGATGGAGGGCTTGGACGACATCGGCCTCACGCTCAACCACGCCGACGAGATCGCCGCGTTCGAGACGACCCGCGCGCCCTGGCGGCCAACCACCCTGCCCGCCCGGCACCTGCCGTCGGTCGAGATCGCCGCCGCCCGGCCGTCCGCCTGAGCCGATCGCATGTCGGCCGCGTTTCGGGCTGACCCGCGCCGCCGGCTCCCCTAGGGTGGGAGTCGCGCGACGCGGCGATCTGCGGCGTCCGGCGCGCCCAACGGATGAAGGTGTCGCGGTGAACAAGACCGAACTCGTTGCCCTGCTCGAAGGTCGGCTCGGCAGCCATGCCGCCGCCGTCGCCGCGCTCGACGCCGTGCTCGGCGAGATCCAGCACGGGCTCGTCGTCGGCGACCGGGTCACGCTCACGGGCTTCGGCACGTTCGAGCGCGTCGAGCGGCCGGCCCGCACGGGTCGCAACCCGGGCACTGGCGCCGCGATCGAGATCGCGGCCTCGGCCGCTCCGCGCTTTCGGCCCGGGACGGCGCTGCGCGCGGCGGTCTCGGGAACCCCCGGGGCGCGGGCGGCGACGGAGAAGGTCGCCGCGAGCGCGACGCCGTCGGCCCCGACGGTGAGCGCCCCGGCGAGCGCAGTCGCCAAGCCCGCGAAGGCCGCCAAGCCCGCGAAGGCTGCTAAGGCCGCGAAGCCGGCGAAGGCCCCGACGGCGAAGAAGGCCGCAAAGTCCGCGAAGCAGGACAAGTCGGCCAAGGATCCCGCGCCAGCCAAGGCTGCGAAGCCCGCGAAGTCAGGCAAGGTTGCGAAGAAGCACAAGCCGGCCACCAGCAAGAAGAAGAAGTAGCCCGCGCGGGTGGTGTGAAGGTTTGGCGCGCGGCGCGCCGAGTCTGGCCTGTGCGGTTGGTCTGAGCCCCGGAGTGAGCAACGATGAGGGCATGAATGATCTGCTCTACGTCAATGGTGGTACCCCTCTGTCGGGCGAGATCACCGTTCGCGGTGCGAAGAACTTCGTCTCCAAGGCTATGGTCGCCTCGCTCCTCGGCGACGGGCCGAGCGTGCTGCGCAACGTGCCCCGGATCCGCGACGTCGACGTCGTCACCGGCCTGCTCGAGCTGCACGGCGTCACCGTGGTGGCCGACGACGTGGCCGGCACCCTGCTGCTCGACCCGAGCAACGTCGAGTCCGCGCACGTCGCCGACATCGACGCGCATGCCGGCTCGAGCCGGATCCCGATCCTGTTCTGCGGGCCGCTGCTGCATCGCCTCGGCGAGGCCTTCATCCCCGACCTCGGCGGCTGCCGGATCGGCGACCGCCCGATCAACTACCACCTCGACATCCTGCGGAAGTTCGGCGCGGTCGTCGAGAAGCGCGAGCAGGGCATCCACATCACCGCCCCGCACGGCCTGCACGGCACCAAGATCGCGCTGCCGTACCCGAGCGTCGGGGCGACGGAGCAGCTTCTGCTGACGGCCGTGCGCGCCGACGGCATCACCGAGCTCTCGAACGCCGCGATCGAGCCCGAGATCATGGACTTGATCAACGTGCTGCAGAAGATGGGCGCGATCATCTCGGTCGACACCGACCGGGTGATCCGGATCGAGGGCGTCGCGCGCCTGCACGGCTTCCAGCACACCGCGCTGTCCGACCGCATCGAGGCGGCGTCGTGGGCCTCGGCCGCGCTCGCGACCCAGGGCGACATCTACGTGCGCGGCGCGACGCAGCCCGAGATGACGGCCTTCCTCAACACGTTCCGCAAGGTCGGCGGCGAGTTCGACGTCGACGACGAGGGCATCCGGTTCTACCACCCCGGCGGCGACCTCAACTCGATCGTGCTCGAGACCGACGTGCACCCCGGCTTCATGACGGACTGGCAGCAGCCGCTCGTCGTGGCCCTGACACAGGCGCGCGGGCTGTCGATCGTGCACGAGACCGTGTACGAGAACCGGTTCGGGTTCGCCGATGCCCTCGTGGGCATGGGCGCGACGATCCAGGTCTACAAGGAGTGCCTCGGCGGGCGCGCGTGCCGGTTCGGGCAGCGCAACTTCTACCACTCCGCCGTCATCTCGGGCCCGACGCCGCTCGCGGCCGCCGAGATCGAGGTCCCGGACCTGCGCGGCGGCTTCAGCCACCTGATCGCGGCGCTCGCCGCCAAGGGCACGTCGACCGTCAAGGGCATCGGCCTGATCGACCGCGGGTACGAGCACTTCACCGACAAGCTCAGCGCGCTGGGCGCGGAGTTCAGCCGGGTCTGAGCTCCCGGGTCTTATCCGGGGTCGAGGCGCGGGTTCGGCCGGGTCGGGGCGCTGCCGGGTAGCATCGCTGACCGTGCCCGCACCGAAGCGTTCCAACCGCGCCTACCGCAACGTCGCCCGCGTGATCCGGCCCGTGCTGCTCGCGATCACGCGCCGGGACTGGCGCGGGACCGAGCACCTGCCGACCGAGGGCGGGTTCATCGCGGTGGCGAACCACATGACGGAGATCGACCCGCTCACCTTCGCGCACTTCCTGTACGACAACGGGCACGTGCCGAAGATCCTCGCGAAGTCGTCGCTGTTCTCGGTGCCCGTGCTCGGTTACGTGCTGCGGGCGACCGGCCAGATCCCGGTGTTCCGGAACTCGACCGACGCCGGGAAGTCGCTCCAGTCGGCGGTCACGGCGCTCGAGGCGGGGGAGTGCGTCGCGGTCTTCCCCGAGGGCACGCTCACGCGCGAGCCCGACCTGTGGCCCATGCTCGGCAAGACGGGCATCGCGCGGCTTGCGCTGACCACGCGCGCGCCCGTCATCCCCGCCGCGCAGTGGGGCCCACAGCTGCTGCTGGGCCGGTACAAGAAGCTCTTCAAGCCGTTCCCGCCCAAGCCGGTGACGATCGTCGCGGGGCCGCCGGTCGACCTGTCCGACCTGTACGACCGGCCGATGAGCACCGCGACCCTGCGCGAGGCGACCGAGCGCGTGATGGCGGCGATCACCGTCCTGCTCGAGGAGATCCGCGGCGAGCAGGCCCCCGCGCAGCGGTACGACCCGCGCTACCCCCAGGGGCGGGCCGCAGGCACGGCCGACGGCGGACCCGAGCCCCTCGCGTGAGCGCCCTGCGGGCCGCCGTGCTCGGCACGGGCGCGTGGGGCACGACCTTCGCGACGGTGCTCGCCGACGCGGGCTGCGACGTCGCCCTCTGGGGCCGCGACGCCGCCGTGTGCGCCCAGATCACGACCGAGCACCGCAACGAGGCGCGCCTGCCGGGCATCGCGCTGCCCGCCCAGCTCACGGCGTCGACGGACGCGGCGCGCGTGCTCGCGGGCGTCGACCTGGTCGCGATCGCGATCCCGTCGCAGAGCGCCCGCGCGACGCTCGAGCCCCTGCGCGCGCTGATCCCGGCCCACGCCGTGGCCGTGTCCCTCATGAAGGGCGTCGAGCTGAGCACCGACCGGCGCATGAGCCAGGTCGTCGCCGAGGCGCTCGGGCTCAAGCCGGACCGCATCGCGGTGCTCTCGGGGCCGAACCTCGCGCGCGAGATCGCGGAGCGGCAGCCGACGGCGACCGTCGTCGCCTCGACCAGCGCGCGCACCGCCCGGCTCGTCGCGACGGCGTGCTCGTCGGCCGCGTTCCGGCCCTACACGAACTCGGACGTCGTGGGCGTCGAGCTGTGCGGCGCCGTGAAGAACATCATCGCGGTCGCGGTCGGGATCGCGCAGGGCCGTGGCCTGGGCTTCAACACCATGGCAACCGTGATCACGCGCGGCCTGGTCGAGATCACCCGGCTCGGGCTCGCGCTCGGCGCCGACGCCGAGACCTTCCCCGGCCTGGCCGGGATGGGCGACCTGATGGCGACGTGCGCGTCGCCCCTGTCGCGCAACCACAGCCTCGGCGTGCGCATCGGCCAGGGCATGACGCTCGACGAGGCGATCGCTGCGACGGGCGGCACCGCCGAGGGCGTCAAGACCTCGCGCCCCGTGCTCGAGCTCGCCCAGCGCGTGGGGGTCGAGATGCCGATCACGGCGGCGGTCGTGGGTGTGCTGCACGAGGGCCTGCCGGTCGAGGAGCTCGCGCCGCTGCTGCTCGCCCGCCCCCGCAAGGCCGAGGGCGCCTGACCCGGGCCTCGCGACCGCGTGCGCTAGATCCTCGCTAGAGCGTCGACAGGGCGTGCGAGAGGTCGGCCCAGAGGTCCTCGACGTTCTCGATCCCGACCGACAGCCGCAGCAGGTCGTCGGGGACGGTCGCCGACTCGGTGGGGAACCGCCGCCGCCGCTCGAGGCTCGACTCGACCCCGCCCAGGCTCGTCGCGGGCACCCACACCTGGAGCGCGCCGACCAGGGCGTCGGCGGCCGCGGCGCCGCCGACGGGCCGGATCGCGATGATCGAGCCGTACCCGCTCATCAGCCGGGTCGCGCGCTCGTGCCCGGGGTCGTCGGGCAGGCTCGGGTGCCGCACGTGCGCGACCTTCGGGTGCGCGGCGAGGCGGCGCGCGAGCTCGGCCGCGGACTCCTGCGAGCGGCCGATCCGCAGCGCGAGCGTGCGCAGCCCGCGCAGCGCGAGCCACACCTCCCACGGCCCCGCGATCGCCCCGTGCAGCGACCGGTAGGCGAGGAACCGTTCGCGCAGGGCGGCGTCGTCGACGACGACGGCGCCCAGCACCACGTCGGAGTGCCCGGCGAGGTACTTGGTCACCGAGTGCACGACGACGTCGGCGCCCCAGGCGAGCGGGCGCTGGACCAGCGGCGTCGCGAACGTGTTGTCCACCGCGACGGGGACCCCCGCGGCGTGCGCGGCCGCGACGAGCGCGGGCACGTCGGCGACCTCGAGCATCGGGTTGGTCGGCGACTCGATCCACAGCAGCGACGCGGGCCGCGGCCCGCCGAGGGCCGCGGCCACGGCGGCGGTGTCGGCGATGTCGACGTCGACGACCTCGACCCCCGCGCGGGCGGCCAGGTCGGCGGCGAAGCCGAGCGTGACCTGGTAGGAGTGCCGGGGGAGCACGAGCCGGCCGCCGTGCGGCACGAGGGACATCGCGGCGGCGATCGCGGCCATGCCGGAGGAGAAGACGAGCGCCGGCTGCGCCGCGCCCTCGAGGTCGGCCAGGGCCCGCTCGAACGGCACCCACGTCTCGGTGCCGGAGCGCGCGTAGACGAGCTCGCCGTCGGCGGGGGTGCCCTGCGAGACGTACGTCGACGAGAGGACGACCGGTGGGTTCACCGGCCCGCCCGGCGTGCGGGCGGGGCGGCCCGACGTGACGACGACCGTGTCCGGAGCGAGCGCGTGCGTGCGGCCGTCCGGCCCGATGGATGCGTGCATGCGTGCAGGCTAGCCGCCGCGCCGCGACGGCCCGTGGGTCTCGGGCCGGTAGGGTCGGGCGCGATGGATACGAACCCGCAGACCGCACTCGACGTCGTCGCCGGCGTCGTGGCCAAACCCCGGGTCCTGGTGCTGTTCGGGGGGCGCTCCGGCGAGCACTCGATCAGCTGCGCGACCGCGGGCGGCGTGCTGCGCGCGATCGACCGCGAGAAGTACGACGTCGTGCCGGTCGGGATCACCCCGGCGGGGCGCTGGGTGCTCGTCGAGGACGACCCCGATCGCTGGGCGATCATCGACGGCCGCCTCCCCGAGGTCGTCGACGGGCCGTCGCGGGTCCTGCTCCCGCAGGCCGCCGACGAGGCCGGGCTGAGCCTGCTCGCGCCCGACGCCGCGCCGTCGGCGCTCGGGCGGGTCGACGTCGTCCTGCCGCTGCTGCACGGACCGTTCGGCGAGGACGGGACCCTCCAGGGGATGCTCGAGCTCGTCGATCTGCGCTACGTCGGTGCGGGCGTGCTCGCCTCCGCCGTCGGCATGGACAAGCACTTCATGAAGCTCGTGCTCGCGGGGCAGGGGCTGCCGATCGGGCGATACACCGTGCTGCGCCCCGGCGCGTTCGAGCGCAACCCCGTGGCGTGGACCCAGTCCGTCGCGCTGCTCGGCCTGCCGGTGTTCGTCAAGCCGGCCCGGGGCGGCTCGAGCCTCGGCATCACGAAGGTGGACGACCTCGCCGAGCTGCCGGCGGCGATCGCGGCGGCCCAGGTGCACGACCCGAAGGTCGTGATCGAGGCCGGGATCGTCGGCCGCGAGATCGAGTGCGCCGTACTCGGCAGCCCCGACGGTCGCCGGCCGCGCGCCTCTCAGCCCGGCGAGATCGTGGTCACGGACACGCGGCACGACTTCTACGACTTCGAGGCGAAGTACCTGAACGAGGCCGGCGTCGAGCTGACCTGCCCGGCGGACCTGCCGGCGGCGGTGAACGCCGAGGTGCGCGAGCTCGCGATCCGGACGTTCGAAGCGGTCGGCTGCGAGGGCCTCGCGCGCGTGGACGTGTTCGTGACCCCGGAGAACCGGGTCATCGTCAACGAGATCAACACGATGCCCGGCTTCACGCCGTTCTCGATGTACCCGCGCATGTGGGCCGAGTCGGGCCTCGGCTACGCCGAGCTCATCGACGAGCTCCTCCAGCTGGCCCTGACCCGCCCCACCGGCCTGCGCTGACCCGCCCCACCGGTCACAGGCAGCTGCGCAGCTGCGGCGCGTGGGTGACCGCCGCCGAGAGGTCCACCAGGAAGCTCGTCGAGCGGTCGGCGGTCACCTGGCCCGGAACCGTGACCTCGACGGCGGGCTCGCGGCCGTAGGTCGTGAAGGTCCAGGTCGCGGTGCCGTCGGCGGCCCGGGCGCCCTCGACCGCGACCCAGTCCACGCTGACCCCCGCGGCGTCGGTGGCCGTGACGCAGGACTGCGTCGTCGGGGGCAGCGGGTCGACGCCGCAGCGCAGCACGATCGGTGCCGCCGCGTCGCCCCAGGCGGCGGTCGCCTGGCTCGTCGTGTCCAGGCGCGCGCCATCGGCCAGCTCGTCCGGGAGCGCGAGCACCACGCTCGCGCAGATCGGGTCGGCCGCCGCGGGCGCGACCCGCACACTGACGGCCGGCGCGCAGGCCGCCGTCGCGACGACCAGCAGGCCGGCGGCGGCGGCGGGCAGGCGGAGGCGGGGCACCCGGTCACGGTAGCCCGTGCGGGCTCGGTACCGTTGCGGCCGTGACCGCCGCCAGCCCCGTGCCCCCGTCCGACCCCGCGCCTCCCGTCAGCGACGCCGGGCCGACCGTCGCCGAGCTCACCGAGGACGACCTGCTCGCCCTGATCTTCCCGTTGCTGCCGGTCGGGTCGGCGACGCTCCTCGGCCCGGGGGACGACGCCGCCGTCGTCGCGGCCCCCGACGGGCGCGTGGTCGTCTCGACCGACGTGCTCGTCGAGGGCAGGCACTTTCGGCGCGACTGGTCGACGGGAGTGGACGTCGGCTGGCGGGCCGCGATGCAGAACCTCGCCGACATCGCGGCGATGGGCGCGCGCGCGACGTCGTTGGTGGTGACCCTCGTGATCCCGGGCGACCTGCCGGCGGCGTGGGTCGCGGGCCTCGCGGCGGGCCTTGCCGCGGCGTGCGGGCCGCAGGACGTCGGCGTCGTCGGGGGCGACCTGTCCGGCGGCGACGCCGTCGTCGTGTCGGTCGCGGTGCATGGCGACCTGGCGGGGCGCGCACCGGTGCTCCGGTCGGGGGCCCGCGCGGGCGACGTCGTCGCGCACGCCGGGGTGCGCGGCCGGTCGGCCGCCGGCCTCGCGCTCCTCGCGGCCGGCCGGGGCGAGGTGGCGCCCGACCTCGTGCGCGCGTACCTGCGTCCCGATCCGCCGCTCGCCGCGGGCGTCATGGCGGCGCTCGCGGGCGCGACCGCGATGCTCGACGTGTCTGACGGGCTGCTGCGCGATGCCGGCCGGATCGCCGCGGCCAGCGGGGTCGTGCTCGACTTCGACCCCGTCGCCGACGCGTTCGGAGCCGACCTGACCGAGCTCGCCGGGGCCGCCGCGGCGCTCGACGCGTCGGCCGCCGACTGGGTCCTCACCGGCGGCGAGGATCACGGCCTGCTCGCGACGTTTCCCGCCGGCGCGGCCGTGCCCGACCCGTTCCGCGCCGTCGGCCGTGTGCTGGCGGCCGGGCCGACCGGTCCGGGCGTGCTCGTGGGCGGCCTCGCGCCGACGACGACGTCGCCGGGCTGGGACCACTTCCGCGGCTGAGGTACGCGTCAGCGGCGGCGGTAGCGGACCTCGAGGAGCTCCTCGCCGCCGAACTCCTGGAGGCGCTCGGTGCCGTCGGGGCTGAAGCCGTGCCGGCGGTAGAAGTGCCGGGCGCGCTCGTTGTCCGCGAGCACCCAGAGCGAGACGTGGACCGGGGGAGCGACCTCGGCCAGGATCGTGCGCATGAGCTCGCGCGCGACCCCGTGACCCCACATCCCGGGGTCGAGGTAGATGGAGTAGATCTCCTGCTCGTTGCGCGCGGCGTCCTCGTCGCGGCTCGGCCCGAGCGATGCGAAGCCCAGCGCGTGGCCCGGGGTCCACGCGATCCACGTCCGGACGCCCTCGTCCGGACCGGCACGCAGGTAGTCGGCCCATTCCGGCTCGCGGGCCGCGGGATCCAGCGCGGCCAGGTACTCGGCGGCGACGATCCCGGCGTACGCCTCGCGCCGGGACGCGACGTGCACGCGGGCGATCTCCGCGGCGTCGGCGACGTCGGCGAGCCGGATGGTCACTTCACCGAGCTGTTCCACCATGGTCAGTACCCTGCCATTGTGCCGCGGCAAGCGCAGCAGTTCCCGCCGACAGGTCTCGTCGATGGAGGCCAGGGGGCACAGACGAAGCCCGCGGGGGTGACCCCCCACGGGCTCAGTCGACGTCGTGTGCAGTTCTGGTCGAGCTCGTCACCGCCGCGACGAGTCGCGGCCGTGACACGGGTACATCTCAGGCGTGCCGCACGACCTTGTTGGCCTTGAGGCATGAGGTGCACACGTTCAGGCGCTTGGGGGCGCCGGCCACGACGGCACGCACGCGCTGGATGTTCGGGTTCCAGCGACGCTTCGTGCGGACGTGCGAGTGCGAGATGCTGTGCCCGAAGCTCGGGCTCTTGCCGCAGACGTCGCAGTTGGCAGCCACGGTCTCTCCTGATCGTCGTGCACGCCGCGATAGCGGCGAAGGCATTGGTTGGGTCGCGGTACACCGCAGGGGCGCGCCACCGGTGCCCGGACTCGGCCGGACAACCTGGCAAGACTAGCCGACACCGGCCCGCCACCCAAATGAGCGTGGCATGAGGCATCGTGTGGGCGGGACGAGGGACACCCGTGACGGGTCCGCAGCGAGGGAGCACACGTACGTGGAGCGGTTGACCGGCGAGTCGGTCCGGGCGTGGGCCGCGGCCGCGACGAGGGCGCTCGACAACGAGCGGGGGCCGATCGACTCGCTCAACGTGTTCCCCGTGGCCGACGCCGACACCGGGACCAACCTCTACCTCACCATCGCGCAAGGCGCCGACGAGGTCGGCCGTCTCGCGCTCGACCCGCCGGTCGCCGCGGCCCTGCGGGCCTTCGCGCACGGCGCGCTGCTCGGCGCGCGCGGCAACTCGGGCGTCATCGCGAGCCAGTTCCTGCTCGGCCTCGCGTCCGCGGCCGAGCAGGCGGACCCCGGTGCCGTGCACGGTGCGGATGTCGCCGCGCCGATGCGCGAGCTCGGCGCGCACGCGCTGGCCGGCGCGCTGGCCGAGGCGCAGCGGGCCGCCCGCGCGGCCGTGGCCCGGCCCGTCGAGGGCACGATCCTCACGGCCGCGACCGCCGCCGCCGCCTGCGCGCGCGCCGCGGCCGACGCGGGGGCAGGGCTCGCCGCGACGGTCCTGGCCGCGCTGGCCGGGGCCCGCGACGCGCTCGCCCGCACGCCCGACGAGCTCGCGGTGCTGCGCGCCGCGCAGGTCGTCGACGCCGGCGCCGCCGGTCTGGTGGTGATCCTCGAGGCGCTCGTCGTCGTCGTGACCGGCGCGCCCGCGCCGGGTGCGAGCCCGATCGCGCCGCGCGGGGCCGCGGCGTCAGGGACCGGCACCGCCGCCGACCCGGGCGCCGAGCCGACCGGGACGGCGGGGGAGTCCGGATCCGACGGCGAGTTCGAGGTCATGTACGTCGTGGAGTCCGCCGACCCCGGGTACGGCGCCCGCCTCAGCGCTCGCCTGCAGGCGCTCGGCGAGTCGGTCGCCGTCGTCGGCGGGGACGGGACCTGGCATGCGCACGTGCACGCGGACGACCCGGCGGCCGCGGTGGCCGCGGGTGCCACGGGCGCCGACCGTTCGGCCACGGGTGCGGCGGCGGGTTCGGCCGCGCAGCGGCAGATCATGGTCCGCCACCTCGGCCGCCTCGTCGCGGCGCGGCCCGCGACGTGCGCCGGCGGTGACGCGCGGCCCGCCGCGGGACGGCTCGGGCTGGTCGCCGGCACCCGCGCGCCCGCGCTGCTGCGCCAGCTCGCGCGCAGCGGTGCGGTCGTCATGGTGCTCGACGACGCGGGACCGGGTGACGTGGGATCGGGCGACGCAGGATCGGGCGACGCAGGGACGGGCGGCGCCGTGAGCGCCGCGAGCGTGCTGCGCGCCGTCGTCGACACCGGCGCCGGGACCGTCGCCGTGCTGCCCGGGTCGGCCGCGGCCCACGCAGCCGCGCTCGCCATCGACTCGCCGCTCGCGGTGCACGTGTTCGACGCCGTCGACGACATCCACGTCGTCGCCGGGCTGGCCGCGGCGGCGGCCCTCGACGGGTCCGACGACGTCGCGGGCACGCTCGCCGCGATCGGCGCGGCCGTCGGCGGCGTCCGGACCGCCCAGGTGGGCGCGCGCGACGTCGACCGCACCGCCGTCGTCGCGGACGAGCTGGTGGCCGCCGGCGGCGAGGTGCTCACGGTGCTGCGCGGCGCCGGGGTGCAGGACGGGGTACTCGCCGGGCTCGTGGGGCACCTGAGCCGGGCTCATCCCGCCCTCGAGGTCGTGGTGCTCGACGGCGGCCAGGCGTCGCCGGCGATCGCGCTGGGTGTCGAGTGAGCCGTGTCGGACGAGTGGTGTCCAATGATCGTGCGCAGCGTCGAAGGGGCGTCGAGATGAGGGCCGTCGAACGGGCCGGGAGCGAGGGACGCGGATGACCGCCGAGCTGGGTGACGAGGTCGACCAGCCGGTCGGGCGGCTCGTCGAGCCGCTCGCGAAGGTGCTCGGGCCCCGGACCGCGGGTCCGCTCGGCAAGCTCGGCCTGCACACGACGGGCGACCTGCTGCGGCACTATCCCCGCCGCTACAACGAACCCGGCCAGCTGACCGACCTGTCGAGCATCCAGGTGGGCGAGCACGTCACGGTCATGGCGCAGGTGCGGCAGGCGACCGTCCGGCAGGTCCGCTCGGGCGGGTACATGCTCGCCGCGGTCGTGACCGACGGCTCGCGCTCGCTCAACCTGACGTTCTTCGCCAAGGCCAAGCGGCCCCTGCACGGCCACGAGATCAAGCTCCGCGCGGGGCGCGTCGGCCTGTTCACCGGCACCGTGAGCCTCTACCAGCGCACCCGGCAGCTGACGCACCCCGACTACGTGATCGTCGGCGTCGACGTCGACGACGAGGCGGAGGCGCTCGTCGAGGCCGGCCGGCCGATCCCGATCTACCCGGCGAGCGCGTCGATCCCGTCGTGGCGCATCCAGACCAGCGTGCGCACCGTGCTCGGCCCGCTGACCGAGGCGGACGTCCCCGACCCGCTGCCTGCGGCGCTGCGCCAGGAGCGCACGCTGTCGACGCTGTACGAGGCGCTGCGCGACGTGCACGAGCCCTTCACGGACGACCAGTCGCGCCGGGGCATGCACCGGCTGCGGTACGAGGAGGCGTTCGTGCTGCAGGCGGCGCTGGCGCGCCGGCGCGCCGAGGCCGCGAGCCAGGAGGCGACGGCCCGGCCGGGCGTGGTCGGCGGCCTGCTCGACCGGTTCGACGCCCAGCTGCCGTTCACGCTCACGGCCGGGCAGCGCGAGGTCGGCGTGGAGCTCGCGCGCGACCTCGCGCGCGCGCAGCCGATGCAGCGGCTGCTGCAGGGCGAGGTCGGCTCCGGCAAGACCGTCGTCGCGCTGCGCGCGATGCTTCAGGTGGTCGACGCCGGCGGGCAGGCCGCGCTGCTCGCCCCGACCGAGGTGCTCGCGTCGCAGCACGTGCGCACGCTGCGGGCCCTGCTCGGGTCGTTGGCCGAGGGCGGCTTCCTCGGCGGCGACGACGACGGCACGCGGGTCGCGCTGCTCACCGGCTCCCAGGGCGCGGTGGCCCGGCGCGAGAACCTGCTCGACGCCGCGAGCGGCCGCGCGGGCATCGTCGTCGGCACGCACGCGTTGCTGAGCGAGAACGTCCAGTTCGCCGACCTCGGTCTCGTCGTCGTCGACGAGCAGCACCGCTTCGGTGTCGAGCAGCGGGACCTGCTGCGGGCGAAGGCCGCCAGCGCGCCGCACCTGCTGGTGATGACCGCCACCCCGATCCCGCGGACCGTCGCGATGACCGCGTTCGGCGACCTCGAGACCTCGACGCTGCGCGAGGTGCCGGCCGGTCGCAGCGGCGTGACGACACACGTCGTCGCCGCCGAGAACGCGCGCTGGATGGACCGCACGTGGCGGCGCGTGCGCGAGGAGGTCGACGCGTTCCACCGCGTGTACGTCGTCTGTCCCCGGATCGACCCCGACGAGCCGCGCGCGGGCGGCGCGGGCGACCGCCAGCGGCCGGGCGCGCGGACGGGCGACGACGAGGACGGCGCCGACCTGCTCGCGCTCGACCTCGACGAGGGCGCCGGTGAGTCCCGCGCGCGCCGCCCGTTGCGCGCCGTGCTCGAGGTCGCGGACGAGCTGCGCGCGCTGCCGGCGCTCGCGGGCGTCGAGATCGGCGTGCTGCACGGGCGGATGTCGGCGGACGACAAGGAGACTGCGATGGCGAAGTTCGCCGCGGGCCAGCTCCAGGTGCTCGTGTCCACGACGGTCATCGAGGTCGGCGTCGACGTCGCGGAGGCGACGGTCATGGTCGTGCTGGACGCCGACCGGTTCGGGATCTCGCAGCTCCACCAGCTGCGCGGCCGGGTGGGTCGGGGCAGCGCGCCGGGCCTGTGCCTGCTGGTCTCCGGGGCGGTCGACGACGACCCGGGCCGCCCGTCGGCCACCCGGTTGCGCACGCTCGCGCAGACGACCGACGGCTTCGCGCTCGCGGACGTCGACCTCGAGCTGCGCCGCGAGGGCGACGTGCTCGGCGCCGCCCAGTCCGGCGGCGCGAGCTCCCTGCGCCTGCTCCGCGTGACCCGCGACGGCGACCTCATCGCCCAGACGCGGGTGGACGCGTCGGCGCTCGTCGCCGCCGACCCGACGCTCGCGCGCCACCCCGAGCTCCGCGACGCGATCGAGCAGCAGCTCGCCGGCGAGCGCGAGGAGTTCCTCGAGCGGTCCTGACCGCCGGGTCCGGCGTCCCGGGGCGCGCGGAGGGCGACCCCGGCGGTGCGTACGCTGTTCGCGTGTCCGCCCCCCCTGTGATCCGCGTGGACGACCTCGTCCTCAGCTACGGCGGGGAGCCGGTCTGCGCCCCCGTCTCCTTCACGTTGCACCCCGGGCGCGCGCTCGGGCTCGTCGGCGCGAACGGGTCCGGCAAGTCGACCGTGCTGCGCGCCGTCCTCGGCCTGCTCGCGCCCGTGAGCGGGACGCTCACGGTGCTCGGCCGTCCCGTCGACGAGCGCGAACGAGCCTTCCGGGCCCAGGTCTCGAGCGTCCTCGACGACGACGCCTACTTCCCGGCCCTGACGGTCGGCGAGCACCTCTTGCTCACGGCGCGGGGCCACGGCCTGCCCGACGCCGGCGACGTCGTGCTCGAGCTGCTCGAGGACTTCGGGCTGATCGACCACGCCAACGTGCTTCCCGTCGCGCTGTCCTCCGGCCAACGTCGCCGCCTGCTGCTCGCGGCGGGCTTCGCCCGGCCGCGCCGCCTGCTCGTGCTTGACGAGCCGGAGCAGCGCCTCGACCAGCGCATGCGCGCGCGCCTCGCCGAGCGGCTGCGGGCCGAGACCGCAGGCGGCGGCGCCGTGCTGCTCGCGACCCACGACCCCGAGCTGCTCGAGGCGGTGGCCCATCGCGCCGTCCTCGTCGCCGACGACACGTCGGCGCGCCTGAGCGTCGCCGACGCCGCCCGGGCGATCCGCGCCGAGCCCGCGCGGTGACGGCCCGGTGACGGCGCAGGACGCCGACGCCGGGGCGGCGCCGCTCGCGCTCGCGGTGCCCTCCGGCCGGCAGATCCGCCGGCTCACGTCCGCGACGGCGCGCCGGCGCGGCGGCGCCGGCATCGGCGAGCTGCTCGGCGACGTCTACTACGCGGTGATCAGCGCGGCCATCGGCATCGCCCTGGCCCTCGGCCTCGTCAACGCGATGCGCGACGCGCTCCCGCCCGAGCCCGCCGTGCCGCTCGCCGGGCCCGACCTGAGCATCCCGAGCCTCGCCACGCTGTTCGTCGTCGGGCTCGTCGGGGTGCTGCTCTCGCTCGCCGGCCGGCTCGGCCCCGTCGGGGTCGGCGGCGCCGAGGCGACGTGGTGGCTCTCGCTGCCCGTCGACCGGCGCGGCCTGCTGCGCCCGACGGCGGTGCGCCTGCCGCTGCTCGCCGGAGCCGTGGCGACGGTCCTGCTCGCGCTGATCGATCTCGGCCTGCCGAACGACGGCTCGCTGTCCGTCGGGCGCGCGCTCCGCGTGGGGGCCGTCGGCGGCCTGGGCGCCGCCCTGCTGGTCCTGCTGGCCGGGGTCGGGCAGTCGCTCGGGGCGGTCCGGCGCCGGATCGCGGCCACGGGCAACGCGCTCATCGCGCTCGTGCCGCTGCTGGCGCTCCTGGGCGCCGTCCTCGGCTGGAGCCTGTCCGACGTGCCGGAGCCGCCGGCCGTGCTCATCCCGGTCCTCGCGGTCGCCGTCGTCGCCGCGGCGGTCGCCCTCGACCGGCGCCTCGCCCGCATCCCCGCGCGTGACCTGCGCGACAGCGGCTCGGTGGCGAGCCAGGCCGTCGGCGCGGTCGTCTCGCTCGACTCGCGCGAGCTGGGCCGCGCCCTCACCGACGGGGCCGCCGCGACGCGCCGGCGCCGGGTCGCCCGGTTCGGCTGGGTGCGTTCGGCCGAGACCGCGCTCGTCGCGGCCGACCTGGCCGTCTTCGTCCGCTCCCCACGGCACGTCCTGCAGGTCGTGGCCGCCGCGTGCGTGCCGGCCGTCTTCGTGGGCGTGCACCAGATCGCGAACCCCGGCGTGCTCGCGGCCGCGGTCGTCGTCTCCGGGTACGTCGCGATGGTGGCGACCGCTGAGGGCGCCCGGCGGGCCGAGATGGCCCCCATCCTCGACCGCCTGCTGCCGTTGGAGGCGGCCCGGGTCCGCCAGCTGCGGATGGTCGTGCCGGGCGCGGTGATGCTGGCGTGGTCGGCCGCGGCGTTCGCCGCCGTCGCGCAGCTCCAGGGCGGCCTCGGCGGCTGGCTCGTCCTCGCGGTGCTGTCGACCCCCGTCTGGGCCGGCGCCGCCGTCCGGTCGGCGTACCGGCCCTCGCCCGACTGGTCCGGCCCCCTCGTCTCGACCGCCGCGGGCGCGCTCCCGGTCGGCATCGGGGGAGTGCTGGCGCGCGGGCCCGACGTCGTCATCCTCGGGCTGGTCCCGGTGCTCATCTCGATCGTGCTCGGGTTCGTCACCACCCCGGTGCTGCTCGGCCAGGTGGCGGCGTCGGCGATCGCCCTGGCCGTCTGCGCCCACGTCAAGGCGCCCCCGACGGCGTCCGAGTGAACGGGAGCACCCCATGACCAGGATCGTGTCCGGCTCGGCCGGCGGCCGCACGCTGAAGGTTCCGCCCACCGGGACCCGCCCGACGAGCGACCGGGTCCGCGAGGCGATGTTCTCCCGGCTCGAGCACCTGCGAGCCGTCGACGGCGCGCACGTGCTGGACCTGTACGCGGGATCGGGCGCGCTCGGCCTCGAGGCCGCGAGCCGCGGCGCGCTCGCCGTGACGCTCGTCGACTCGGCCCGGCCGGCCGTCGACGTGTGTCGCGCCAACGCGGCCACGCTCGGCCTGCGCGGCGTCGTCGCCGTCGCCGACCGCGCCGAGCGGTTCGTGCGGCGGCCCGTCGACCCGCCGTGGGACCTCGTGTTCCTCGACCCGCCGTACGAGCTCGCCGACGACGACGTCGCGGAGGTGCTCGACGCCCTGGTCGCCGCGGCCGCGCTGGCCCCGAGCGCCGTCGTCGTCGTCGAACGCGCCGCGCGCAGCCCCGAGCCCCGCTGGCCCGCGGGCCTCGAGCGCGGCGAACGGCGCGCCTACGGCGACACGGTGGTGTGGTTCGCCGACGCGACCCACGCGGCGGGGTCACCGCCACAGCCAGCGCCCTGACATAGTCTGGCCGAGTGACCATCGCCGTCTGCCCCGGGTCCTTCGACCCGGTCACGCTCGGGCACCTCGACGTCGTCCGGCGAGCCAGCGCGATGTTCGACGGCGTCGTCGTCGGGGTCGCGCACAACTCCAGCAAGCAGGCGCTGCTGACCGCCGAGCAGCGGGTCGCACTCGCCCGGGCCGCGCTCGCGGGCCTCGACGGCGTGCGCGTGGAGCTCGTCGGCGGGCTGCTCACCGACTTCTGCCGCGAGGTGGGCGCCACGGTCGTGGTCAAGGGCCTGCGCGGCGGCGCGGACTTCGACCACGAGCTGCCGATGGCGCTCATGAACCGGCACCTGACGGGCGTCGAGACGGTGTTCGTGGTGGGTGACCCGGCGCTCGGGCACATCGCGTCGTCGCTCGTGAAAGACGTCGCGCGCCACGGCGGCCAGATCGGGGACCTCGTGCCGGCTGGCGTCGAGGCCGTCGTGCGTGACGCGTTGGGCATCGGCCCCGCGGACCAGAAGGAGTAACCGATGACTGACCAGACCGCCACCGGCGAGGATGGCTTCGACCGGAGCCAGCCCGAGGGGCTCACCGGCATCCTCGACGCGCTGACCGCGACGGTCACGCACGCCCGCGCGATGCCGATGTCGTCGTCCGTGCTGATCAACCGCGCCGAGCTGCTCGACCTGCTCGACCAGGCCCGCGACGTGCTCCCGACGCAGCTGAGCCAGGCCGACGACGTGCTCGCGGCCGCCGGCGCCGCGCGCGGGGTCGCGCAGGCGGATGCGGACGCGATCCTCGCCGCCGCGCGCGCGCAGGCCACCGAGCTGGTCGACGCCGAGCACGTGACGATCGCGGCGCACGAGCGGGCCGCTGAGATCATCGCCGCCGCCGAGGGCGTCGCGGAGGGGCTGCGACGGGATGCGGACGACTACTGCGACCGGCGCCTCGGCGACTTCGAGATCGACCTCGGCAAGGTGCTCGCCCAGGTGCAGGCGGGCCGCGCGAAGCTCGCGAACCGGCTCGCCGACGCCGAACCGGGTGCGTAGCGCGGCCCGACCGGGTCCGACCGGGCCGCGATCGGGTTCGCGTTTGGGTCGCCCCGGTTGAGCAGGTAGTGTTGTCGGTTGGTCCTGCCGGTCTGGCACGGGCCGACGTCTACCTGTCTGGAACCGCAGCTGTGGAGCGCCCGAACCAACTCGATCCCCGATCGCCCTTTGTGCTCGATACTCATGAGCTCGGACGGCGTGCCGGATCGATGCGACGGGTGCAGCGCACTGTGCCGGCACCGGAAGACCTCGGCACGGACATGATCGGCATCCCCGCCGGCACGGAGGTCGAGCTGGAGCTTCGGCTCGAGTCCGTGATGGAGGGGGTCCTGGTCACCGGTCACATCCGTGGCCGGGCGGTCGGAGAGTGCGTGCGCTGCCTGGATGAGGTCGTCGACGACGTCGACGTGCCCCTGACGGAGCTGTACGCGTACTCCGAGCGTGCCCGAGCCGCTGAGGCCGAGGGTGACGACCTTGAGGACGTGCGCGAGCTCGATGGCGACTTGATCGACATCGAGCCCGCGTTGAGAGACGCGGTGGTGCCTGCACTGCCGTTCCGACCGCTGTGCCGGCCAGACTGCCCGGGACTGTGCTCCGAGTGTGGAGCGCACCTGGCGGACGACCCGGACCATTCGCATGAGATCCTTGACCCTCGGTGGGCCGCGCTGAATCGGCTCCAGGGCACGTTGGACGAAACGAAAGAGAGCTAGCCGTGGCTGTTCCGAAGCGCAAGATGTCGCGCAGCAACACCCGTGCGCGTCGGTCGCAGTGGAAGGCCACTGCTACCGCGCTCACCACCTGCCCCCAGTGCAAGGGCAACATGCGCCCGCACATCGCCTGCCCGACCTGCGGCAACTACAACGGTCGCCAGTACTCCGAGGCCATGCGCACCGAGCACGCGAGCTGACGTCGGCCTTGTCGACGCACCCGCGCGACGTGGCCGGCGCTCCGGCTGAGCAGCTTGGCGAGAAGCTCGGGGTCCACCTGGACCCCGAGCTTCTTGTGCTGTCCCTGACGCACCGGTCGTTCGCGCACGAGGCCGGCGGTATCCCCACGAACGAGCGCCTGGAGTTCCTGGGCGACAGCGTCCTGGGGCTGGTCGTGACCGAGGCGCTGTTCCGCCGGCACCCGAGCCAGGACGAGGGCGACCTCGCCCGGATGCGGGCCGCGACCGTGTCGCAGCGCGCGCTCGCCGCGATCGCGCGCACGCTCGACCTCGGGTCCTACGTGCTGTTGGGCAAGGGCGAGCTGTCGACGGGTGGGCCGGACAAGGACTCGATCCTGTCCGACACGCTCGAGGCCGTCATCGGCGCCGTCTTCATCGCGAACGGGCTCGAGGTCGCGCGCGTGCTCGTCGAACGCCTCGTCGGGCCGACCCTCGAGGTCGCGGCCGACCTCGGCGCGGGGCTCGACTGGAAGACCTCGATCCAGGAGCTCTCGGCCGACCTCGGGCTTGGCCTCGTCGCCTACGAGGTCGTCGGCGTCGGCCCGGACCACGAGCGCACGTTCACGGCGCAGGCCGTCATCGCGGGCGAGGTCCGGGGGACCGGGACCGGCCCCGCGAAGAAGATCGCCGAGCAGGAGGCGGCCGCGGCCGCGTACGGCTCCCTGCAGGCCGCCGCCGGCCGGCCCTGACCGGCCCCCTTCCGACGCGAGACCGTGCCTGAGCTCCCCGAGGTCGAGACGGTGCGTGCCGGGCTTGCCAGGCACGTGCTCGGGCGCACCGTCGCGCGCGTCGACGTGCTGCGGGACTACAGCGTGCGGCGCCAGCCGGGCGGTCCGGCGGAGTTCGTCGGCGAGCTCGTGGGCCGCCGCCTGGACGCGGCGGTCCGGCGGGGAAAGTACCTGTGGCTGCTGCTCGACGCGCCCGCGGGGCTCGACACGCCCGTGGGGCCCGATTCGTCCGCGGCGGGGCCACCTCGCGCCGCGCTGATGGCCCATCTCGGCATGAGCGGTCAGCTGCTCGTGCACGGCGCGGAGCCCGCCGGCCCGGTGCCCGCGCACCTGCGCGTCCGGATCGGGCTCGACGACGGCGCGCAGGTGCACTTCATCGACCAGCGCACGTTCGGGCACCTGTCGGTCACGGCGCTGACCCCGACGACCGACGGCGCCGCCGGCGGCCAGGGATCGGCCGAGCCTGCGGTGCCGCAGCCCGTCGCGCACATCGCCCGGGACCTGCTCGATCCGGCGCTCGACCGCGCCGGCGTCATCGCGGCCCTGCGACGCCGCCGGACCGGCGTCAAGCGCGCGCTCCTGGACCAGACCCTGGTGTCCGGCGTCGGGAACATCTACGCCGACGAGGCGCTGTGGCGCGCGCGTCTGCACTACGCGCGCCCGACGGACGTCCTGCGCGCCGTCGACGCGGGGCGGCTGCTCGACGCGGCGGCGGCGGTGATGAGCGAGGCGCTCGTCGCCGGCGGGACCAGCTTCGACGCCCTCTACGTCAACGTGAACGGCCAGTCCGGCTACTTCGACCGGTCCCTCGCGGTCTACGGCCAGGAGGGCCGGCCGTGCCCGCGCTGCGGAACGCCCGTGCGCCGGGACGAGTTCATGAACCGGTCGGCGTACACCTGCCCGACCTGCCAGCCCCGCCCCCGCTCCGGCCGCTGGTAGGGCGTGCGCGCGGCGAGGTAGTCCTTTCCGGGTGAGGTAGTCGGCAGATTCATATGGTGGGAGCAACGCCCCTGTTGAAGGAGCGTTGTGATGGTCAAGTTCCCTGAGGGCACTCGGGCTCGGTTTGTGGATCTGGTCTGTGGTGGTCTGAGTGTTGAGGCTGCTTCTGCGCGTGTCGGTGCTGTTGGGGCCACGGGTTTCCGGTGGTGGGCCCAGGCTGGGGGGATGGAGCTGCGCAGTGGGCGCTTGGGTGGTCTGGCTGACCCGGGGCCACGAACGGATCGCGACGCCAGCGAGCGGATGGTGACGTTGGCCGATCGGGGGATGATCGAGATGGGCCGGCGCACGGGCATGAGCTATGCCTTGATCGGGCAGGCGATCGGTCGGGACAAGTCCGTGGTCTGGCGAGAGGTCAGGCGCAACGCGGGCCCGGACGGGGCCTATTACGCCTCGCTCGCCCATGCCAGGGCCCATCAGGCCCGGCGGCGGCCGAAGCCGTTGAAGCTGGTCGCGAACGCGCCGTTGTGCGCGCAGATCGCTGCGTGGATGGACGTCGGGTGGAGCCCGAAGCTGATCTCGTCGATGCTGGCGCTCACCTTCGCCGATGATCAGGGGATGCAGGTGAGCCACGAGACGATCTACCGCGCTCTCTACGTCCAAAGTCGCGGGAACTTGCGCGCTGACCTGGCCAAGAAGCTGAGTTTGCAACGCAAGAAGCGAGTTCCCCATACCGCTGACCGGCACAAGAGCAGCCCCTACAAGGAGGCGTTCAAGATCAGTGACCGGCCAGCCGAGGTCGAGGATAGGGCGATCCCTGGGCACTGGGAAGGTGACCTCATCATCGGCCGCAACGGGACCGCGATCGGCACTCTGGTCGAGCGCAGCACCCGATTCACGATCTTGCTGCACCTGCCCGACGATCACAGTGCAGGCGCGGTCGCGGCAGCGATGATCCGCGAGATGAGCAGCCTGCCCGAACATCTGCGTCGCTCGATCACCTGGGACCGCGGAACCGAGCTCGCCCACTACGCCCAGATCCAGACCGCGCTCGACGCGACGCTCTACTTCTGCAACCCGCACTCACCCTGGCAGCGCGGCACGAACGAGAACACGAACCGGCTCCTGCGATTCTGGTTCGAAAAGGGCTCCGACCTGGCCGTACATACCCCCGCGGACCTGCATCGAGTTGCGGCTACCTTGAACCGCAGACCCCGCCCGACCCTGGACCTACAAACCCCAGCCGACCGGCTGAACCAGCTGCTACTCGCCGCATAACCCCCGGCGTTGCTCCCACACCTTGACTTTGCCGTCCTTCTGCAGGGACTACCTCACCGCGGATGGACTACCTCACCGCGGATGGACTACCTCGCCGCGGAGGGACTACCTCACCGCGCAGGGACTACCTCACCGCGGAGGGACTACCTCCGCGTCAGCGAGCGACCACGTTGCGCAGCGGTTGGCCGGCCAGCAGGGCCGCCAGGTTGGCGCTGACGAGCTCTGAGGCGCCCGTCGGGCGGCCGCCGGCCGCGTGCGGGGACACGATGACGTTGGGCTCGTCCCACAGCGGCGAATCCGCGGGCAGCGGCTCGATCTCGAACACGTCGAGCGCCGCGCCGCCGAGCCGGCCCTCGTGCACCGCGCGCGCGAGCGCGGCCTCGTCGAGCGTCGTGCCCCGGCCCACGTTGACGACCCACGCGTGCGCAGGCAGCAGCGCGAGGCGCTCGGCCGAGATCGCGTGGTGCGTGTCGGCCGTCGCAGGCAGGATCCCGATCAGGAGGTCGGTCGTCGGCAGCGCCGCCTCGACGTCGGCCGCCGCGATCACCGGGAAGCCGACGCGCTCGCCCGCTGAGCTCGCGACGCCGGTCACCTCGGCGCCCAGCAGCCGCAGGTGCGGGGCGAGTGCCTGCGCGATCGAACCGAAGCCCCACACGAGCACCCGCGCGCCCGCGAGCGTCCGGAACGAGTCCGCGGGCCGGCCGGGCTGCAGGCCGCCGAGCTCCGCCGCCCAGCGGTGGGCCGTCTGGGCCCGCACGAGCAGGTTCAGGCGCCGCGCGGCGGCGAGCACGAGCGCCAGCGCGTGCTCGGCGACCGGGCCGTCGTGCAGCGATCGGCCGGACGTGATGACCGCGCCCGGAACGAAGCCTGCGCCGAGCACTGCGTCCGGGCCCGCGGCCAGCGCCTGCACCCAGCGCAGCCTCGCGCCCCGGGCCGCGGCGTCGCGCAGCTGACCCGCCGGGTTGCCCCAGACCACCATCGCGTCCGCCGTCTCGATGGCCGCGGGCAGCGGCTCGTCCACCGCGTACGGGACGACGACGACGCCGGCGGGCACCTCCGGGGTCAGCGGCAGGGACGTCGGCAGCAGCAGGGTGAACGACATGGTGGCCTCTCGTGGCGGGGGTTTGCCCCCCCAGGATTCACCAGTTTGGGCGTGCTCGGCCCCGCCGTGTTCGGAACGGTCCCACTCATCGTTACGATGCCGAGGTGGTGATCAGCAACCTGACCTCGTCCGCGGACCGTGCCGCCGTCATAACGGTGATGATTGTCGACGACCATGAGGTGGTCCGTCGCGGCATCGCCGAGGTCGTCGAGCGTGCGGAGGGTATGCACGTGGTGGCCGAGGCGGGGTCGGTGGCCGACGGAGTCCGGCGCGCCGGGCTGGTGCGGCCCCAGATCATGCTCGTCGATCTGCAGCTGCCCGACGGCACCGGCATCGACCTCATGCGTAAGGTGCGCGAGACCCAGCCCGAGGTGCGCGCCATCGTGCTCACCTCGTTCGACGACGACGACGCCCTCGCGGCCGCGCTCGACGCCGGCGCCGTCGCGTACCTGCTCAAGAGCGTGCGGGGGGCGGAGATCACCGACGTCGTGCGGGCGGTCGCCGCGGGACGCACCCTGCTCGACGAGCGGACCGTGACGCGGCACAAGGCCGGCCACGAGGACCCGACCGAGCACCTGACGCCAAGCGAGCTGCGCGTGCTCGACCTCATCGGCGAGGGCCTGTCCAACCGCGAGATCGCCGAGCGCCTGAGCGTCGCCGAGAAGACCGTCAAGAACCACATCACGAGCCTGCTGGCGAAGATGGGCCTGCAGCGTCGGACCCAGGTGGCCGCGTGGGTCGCCGCGCGCAAGCACAGCGGCTGGCGCGCCGAACCGGGCGACTCGTAGCCAGGAGCCGCAGCCAGCGCGCCACACCGGCGCTCCGCGGCAGCTGGCCGCTCAGGCCAGCGGGGCCCGCCAGTGCACCAGGGTGCCGCGGCCCGAGGGTGGCGTGCCCAGGGTGAACGTGCCGCCGTGCCGGCCCGCGCGCGTGGCGAGGTTCTTGGTGCCCGAGTGCCGGTCGCGCTCCGGGGACAGGCCGACGCCGTCGTCCTCGACCTCGATCGTCACGGTCCCGCCCCGCCCGGACCCGGCCACGCTCACCCGGACCCAGACGGTCGTGGAGTGGGCGTGCCGCGCCGCGTTCGCGAGCCCCTCGCGGGCCACCGCGGCGACGTCGCCCGCGAGGTCGGCGCCGAGCACGTCGTCCATGCGGGCGATCGCCGCGATGTCGCCGGGGCCTGCGCCGATCGGGTGCCCCTCGTAGACCACCTCGAGCGCCGGGTCGAACCCGAGGCCGGTCCGGGCCAGGGCGCACTCGCGCTGCAGCCGCTCCACGAGCGGGGTCGCGGTGTCCGGGTTGTGCAGCGCGTGCACGATGACCCGAATCTGCCGGACCGAGGAGTCCACGTTGTCCAGGGCCGTCTCGACGATGCGCGTGAGCCGGGGGTCGGAGCCGTCGGCCGTGCGGCTGCGCACCGTCTCGAGCTGCAGTCCCGTGGCGAACAGCTGCTGGATCGCCAGGTCGTGCAGGTCGCGCGCGATGCGCTCGCGCTCGTCGAGCAGCGCGGCGGCGTCGTGGGTGCGGCGCGCCTCGGCCAGCACGAACGCGAGCGCGGCCTGCGCCGCGAACGACTGCGCCCGGTCCAGGTCGCTGGCGTCGAACGGCGCCCGGCCGACCGTGCGCAGCAGCACGAGCACGCCCATGTAGTGCCCGGACGAGAGCAGGGGGGCGTACAGGGCCGGTCCGAACTCCCGCAGCGGCGCGAGCTGCGGGTCGCGGGCGGTCGCGAGCGACGGCACGAGCGCCCCCTGCCCCGTCGCGAAAGCGTCCCAGGAGCGCCCCATCCGGGCCATGGTGAGCCCGAGCAGCTTCTCCCGGCCCCGCCCGTCGACGATCTCCATCACGAGCTCGCCGCCCATGCCGGGCAGCACGAGCGCCGCGGTGTCGGCGTGGGCGATCTCGCGCGCCGTGCTCGCGATCTGCAGCAGCGCGTCCTCCTCGTCGGCCCCCTCGAGCAGCATCGTCGTGATCTGCTGCCCGGCCCGCAGCCACTGCTCGCGCCGCATGGCCGCCTCGTAGTGCTGCGCGTTCTGGATCGCGATCGCCGCCGCGGCCGCGAGCGCGGTCACGACTGCCTCGTCGCCGGCGTCGAAGCCGCCGACCTTCTCCGACAGGTAGAGGTACCCGAAGATCTCCTCGCCGACGCGCACCGCGGTGCCGAGGAACGAGTGCATCGGGGGATGGCCCGCGGGGAGGCCGCGGAACGCGGGGTGCTCCATGAGGTCGTGCAGGCGTAGGACGCCGTGCGACGGGATCTCGCCGAGCACCCCGATCGCGTGCGGCGGGTTCGCGAGCGCCGCGACGATCGGCGCCGGCATGCCGGCCTGCACGAAGGTGACGGAGGCGCCGTGCTCGTCGAGCACGTTGATCGCGCCGAACTGCGCGCCCGTCAGGCTCGTGCTCGCGGCGACGAATCGCTCGAGCAGCCGCGGCAGGTCCAGGTCGGCCGAGAGCGCCATGAACGCGCTGAGCAGGTCGGTGCTCGCGACCGGGGTGGTGCGTCCGTCGGGGACCATGGCGCCCCTCGCTCGCTCGGTCGGGTTGGTCCTACCATACGGCGTCGGCCGCGCGGTAGGACCAAGGACCCGAGAACGCCCCCGCGGTGGCTCAGCCGAGCGGGGCCTGCCAGCGCAGCAGGGTGCCCCGCCCCGACGGCGGCGTGCCGAGGCTGAACGTGCCACCGTGCTGCCGGGCGCGCGCGGCGAGGTTCTGGGTGCCCGAGTTCCGGTCCCGGGCCACGGACAGGCCGGCGCCGTCGTCCTCGACCTCGATCTCGACCATCCCGGTCGGCCCGACGCCCGTGACCGTGACCCGCACCATGACCGAGGACGAGTGGGCGTGCCGCGCCGCGTTGGCGAGGCCCTCGCGCGCGACGGCGACGACGTCGTCGGCCAGGTCCGCGGGCACCGCGTCGTCGATCCGGTCGACGTCGCCCTGCTCGTCCTGGGCCGAGTCGACAACGCGACCCGCGAACGTCACCACGAGCGAGGGAGCGAACCCGAGCCCGGTCCGGGCGAGCGAGGACTCGCGGCGCAGGCGCTCGACGAGCGACGTCGCGGCGTCCGGGTCGCGCAGCGCGTGCACGATCGCCCTGATCTGGCGGACCGTCGAGTCCACGCTGTCCAGCGCCTCCTCGATGATCGAGGTGAGCTCCGACGGGTCGACGCCGCGCGCCGCTCGCCGCCGGACGGTCTCGAGCTGCATGCCGGTGGCGAACAGCTGCTGGATCGCGAGGTCGTGCAGGTCGCGCGCGATGCGCTCGCGCTCGTCGAGCAGCGCGGCGACGTCCTGCGCGTGCCTCGCCTCGGCGAGCACGAACGCGAGGGCGGCCTGCGCCGCGAACGACCGCGAGAGCACGAGGTCGCTCGTCGCGAACGGCGCCGAGCCGACCCGGCGCAGCAGGACGAGCACGCCGACGCTGTGGCCCGACGTCCGCAGCGGCGCGTACATGGCGGGCCCGAACTGGCGCATCGGCTCGAGCTGGAGCCGGCGCGACGTGGCGAGCGACGGCACGACCTCGCCCGCGCCGCTCGTGAACGCCTCCCAGGACCGGCCGTCGCGCGGCATCGTGAGCCCGAGCAGCTTCTCCTTCGAGTGCCCGTCGACGATCTCCATCACGAGCTCGCCGCCCATGCCGGGCAGCACGAGCGCGGAGGTGTCGGCGCCCGAGATCTCGCGCGCGGTCGAGGCGATCTGCAGCAGCGCCTCCTCCTCCTCCGCCCCCTCGAGCAGCATCGTCGTGATCTTCTGCCCCGCCTGGAGCCAGTGCTCGCGCCGGCCGGCGACGCCGTACAGCTGCGCGTTCTGGATCGCGACCGCCGCGGCCGCGCCGAGGGCCCGGACCACCTCCTCGTCGCCGGCGTCGAAGCCGCCGACCTTCTCGGACAGGTACAGGTAGCCGAAGACCTCCTCGCGTACCCGCACCGCGGTCCCCAGGAACGAGCCCATCGGCGGGTGGTCGGCCGGGAAGCCCTGGAAGGCCGGGTGCTGCGTGAGGTCCTCGAGCCGCAGGACGCCGTGCGCCGGGATCTGGCCGAGCACGCCGACGGCGTGCGGGGACCGGGCGAGGCGGGAGATCGTTGAGTTGTCGAGGCCGCTCTGCACGAAGGTCAGGGAGTGCCCGCGCTCGTCGAGGATGTTGATCGCGCCGTACTGGGCGCCCGTGAGGTCCGTGCTCGCCTGCACGAACCGCTCGAGCAGGCTGGGCAGGTCGAGGTCGGCGGCGAGCGCGAGGATCGCGCTCAGCAGGTCAGCGGTGCGGGTCGTGGCCGGCCCCCCGTGGCTCGTCATCCGTGACTCCTCGCGCTCACTGCTCGATCGCGGTCCAGCCCCGCCGCGCGGCGAGAACTGCGCTCGTCCAGGTTACGTCGGGCGCGGCGCGCAGAGTCGGGCCCCGGGCCGTCGTGTTGGACTTGCGTGGCGATGGGCGTGGCGACGGGCGTGGCCGTCCGGGGGGCGACCCGCGTGGCCGCGCGCGTCACGTGGCCGAACGTACGATGGGGGCCAGTTGCCACCCCGCCGTTCTCGGAGGTTTTCATCACGGATCCGCACGCCCTCCACGACGACGTCTACTTCGGCGCGCCCGAGCCCGAGGAGAGCGAGCGGGAGGTCGTCGAGGTCACGTCCCCGGCCGCCGTCGCACGGCTCGCCGACCGCCCGGACATCATCAAGGTCAAGGGTCGCTACGCCGTCGTCAACACCGACCGGACGCCGCACGACGCCATGATCGAGGACCTGCTGTTCATCCGCGGCGCGCTCGACGCCGGCGGCATCGCATACCTCCTCGTGCGCGGCAACGACCGGCGCCCGGTGATCGCGGTCGACTGGCGCCGCCGGCGCGAGCTGCGCGAGGTCCTCGTCGCGGCGTGCCGGGACGAGCCGTTCTACTCGATGACGGTCGACGCGAAGAAGAAGACCGCGCTCCTGGTGTCCGACGGCGCGCTCGCGGTCGGCGGCAAGGCGCGGATCTTCCGGCTGTACCGGCCCCGGGTCGAGCCCGTGGGCGGCCTCACCTACGGGTCCTCGGGCGGCGTGCAGCTCGAGCTGTGGTCGTGGGAGGACGACAACCTCATCCTGCCGATCGAGAACTCGCTCACCCGGCGCACCCTGCCGGTGGTCGAGGCCGTGCGCGGCACCGTGAACCGGTACGGACTCGAGTGGCCCACGATCGAGAACATGTTCGCCGACCACGCGACCGACATCGACTTCGACATCGACCTGGTCTTCTCGTGGGTGGACGGCAACAGCCCGGCATACCGCGCGGCGCGCGCGCTGCAGGCCCAGGGCGTCGTCGTGGGCGAGGGGGACGACTCCGACGCCCGCTTCCTGCAGATCGACGAGCTCAAGTACGCCCTGCGGTCGGTGTACATGTTCGCGCCGTGGGTGCGGCACATCTTCATCGCAACCGACTCGGACCGCCCCGCGTGGCTCGCCGAGCACCCGTCGGTGACGCTCGTGCGCGGGGAGGACCACTTCCTCGACCCGTCCGTGCTGCCGACCCACAACTCGCAGGCCGTCGAGTCCCAGCTCCAGCACATCGAGGGCCTGTCCGAGCACTTCCTGTACTCGAACGACGACATGTTCCTCGGGCGCCCGGTCGGGCCCGACATGTTCTTCTCCCCGGGCGGCGTGACCAAGTTCATCGAGGCCAGCACCCGCATCGGCCTCGGCGACAACCACCTCGACCGCAGCGGCTTCGAGAACGCCGCGCGGGTCAACCGCACGCTCCTGTACGAACGGTTCGGCCGGATCACCACCCGGCACCTGGAGCACTGCGCGACGCCGCTGCGCCGCAGCGTGCTGCTCGAGATGGAGCGGGAGTTCGCGGCCGAGTACGCCGCCACGGCCGCCAGCCGGTTCCGGGCCAAGGACAACATCTCCGTCACCAACTCGCTCTACCACTACTACGCGCTGCTCACGGGAAGGGCCGTCACGCAGGAGAACGCGAAGGTCAAGTACGTCGACACGACGCTGGTCTCCGGGCTCGCGTCACTCGATCAGCTGCTGAAGAAGCGCTCGCACGACTTTTTCTGCCTCAACGACAGCAGCTTTCCCGAGGTGAGCCCGGACGAGCGCAACCTGCGGGTCACGCAGTTCCTCGAGCGGTACTTCCCCGTCGCCGCGCCGTGGGAAAAGTGATGGCCGACGGCGCGGACGCCCGGCCCCCGACACGCGGCGTCGACGGCCGCGTCGGGGGAGCGGTCGCGGGTCGCTGTGCGATACTGACATCGGTCGTGAGGGTGTCCACACCGCCCTCGTGATCGATGTCCGTGCTCGCCGCAACCGCGCTTCGCGGCTCGCCGCGCCGCCGCCGCCCCACCAGGGCGAACAGGCGGGCGCCGGCGCCGCCCGCGTGTTGCAGCCAGTCGCGACCGACTTCCGTCGCCGCGTAACCGCGTGAGCGACGACTGACCGCCCGCGTGCGCCGGGGAGTGTGGACGGCGTCCGGGGGCACCCAGGAGCACCGCGAGTGACGCTCGATACCACGCCCGACAGCACCACCAGCGCATCGACGGCCGCAGGCAGTGCGCCTGCAGCCGCAGGCGACCGGCCCGTCAAGGCTCCCCGCCGCCGCGCGACCCGCAAGACCGCAGCCCCCAGCGCCGAGACAGCGCCCGCCGCAGCCGCGACGGAGGCGGCGCCCGCCACTGTGTCCGATCAGGCGGCGCCCGCCGCTGCGTCGGCTGAGGCGGCTCCCGCCGCGTCGGCCCGCGCACCCCGCAAGGCCGCCGCTAAGAAGGCCCCGGCCAAGCGGGCGACGTCGACCCGCGCGGCCAAGAAGGCCGTCGCGCCGGTGGACGCGCCGGTCGCGCCCGCCGAGGTGCCCGCCGCCGAGGCTCCTGCCCCCGAGCAGCCCGCCGCCCAGCAGCCGGCCGCCGAGCAGGCGGCCGAGCCGGAGCTGTCCGCCGCCGCGAAGCGCTCGGCCAGCTCGACGTTCGACGTCTTCGCCGAGTTCGCCGCCGCGGCCAACGCGCCGGCCAAGGCGCCGCGCCGGTCCGTGCGCAGGTCACGCATCGCGAGCGAGCCCGTCGTGACGCCGGCGGCCAGCGTGTCGATCGTCTCCGAGCCGACCGTCTCCGAGCCGGTCGTCCCCGAGCCGGCCGCGACGGCGCCCGCCGCGCCGGCCGACGAGGCGCCCGTCGTGCACTCCGCGACCGAGCTGCTGTTCCAGGCGCCGGACGCGACGACCCGCCCGCGCCGTCGGCGTGCCCAGTCGCCCGCTGGCCCGCCCCGCGCCGCCGACACCCGTGACGACCAGGCCCGCGCCCACCAGTCGGCCCCGGTCGAGACCAGCCCGGCCGCCGACCTCGCGGTCGAGGACGAGGACGAGGCGATCGCCGAGATCGCCGTCGCGATGCCGCCCCGGCGCGCCTCGCGCCGGCGCGGTTCCTCGCGCGCAGCCGACGCCGTCGACGAGCTCGAGCCTGCCGCCGCGACGCAGACCGCCGTCCCGGCCGCCGCGGTGGCCGGCTCCGCTGACGAGAACGCGACGGAGCAGGCGAGCGACGAGCCCGCCGACGACGACGAGGACGGCGGCCCGCGCCGTCGCCGCCGCCGTGGCGGCCGCGGTCGTCGCGGGCGCAGCGGCTCGGACGGGTCCGACACGGACCAGTCGGACGCTGACAACCAGGACAACCAGGCCGACGGCCGTCGCGAGCACCGCACGGACGACCGCGAGCCCCGGCCCGAGCACGCCGAGGTCGCGTCCGGCGACGCCGCCGCGGCCGAGGACGGCTCGGACGACGCCGACGAGACGGGCGACGCCGACGGCGAGGGCGGGTCGAGCCGTCGCCGCCGCCGTCGTCGCCGCAGCGGGCGCGGGACCGACAGCGTCGAGTCCGAGCCCGCCCCGCAGGCGCGCACCCGGGGCTCGCGCTCCGGCAGCGGCGGATCGGGTTCGGGCTCGAACAGCAACATCGGCGCCACGGGCGCCGACGAGGTCACCGCGCTGCGCGGCTCGACGCGGCTCGAGGCCAAGCGTCAGCGGCGCCGTGAGGGCCGCGATGCCGGCCGCCGGCGCACGATCATCACCGAGTCGGAGTTCCTCGCCCGGCGCGAGTCCGTGGACCGCACGATGGTGGTGCGCGAGATCGACGGCGCCACCCAGATCGCCGTCATGGAGGACGGGGTGCTCGTCGAGCACTACGTCTCCCGCCAGGCGCAGGCCTCGATGGCGGGCAACGTCTACCTCGGCCGGGTGCAGAACGTGCTCCCGAGCATGGAGGCGGCGTTCATCGACGTGGGCAAGGGCCGCAACGCGGTGCTGTACGCCGGCGAGGTGAACTGGGACGCGGCCGGGCTCGAGGGCCAGCCGCGCCGCATCGAGCAGGCACTCAAGTCGGGCGACTCCGTGCTCGTGCAGGTCACGAAGGACCCGATCGGGCAGAAGGGTGCCCGGCTCACGTCGCAGGTCACGCTCGCCGGCCGGTACCTCGTCTACGTGCCCGGTGGCGGCATGACCGGCATCTCCCGCAAGCTCCCGGACAACGAGCGCGCCCGCCTGAAGAAGCTGCTGCGCGAGATCGTCCCGGACTCGGCGGGCGTCATCGTGCGCACCGCCGCCGAGGGGGCGAGCGAGGACGAGCTCCGCGCCGACATCCTGCGGCTGCAGGAGCAGTGGACCGCGATCGAGAAGAAGGCCAAGTCGGCCTCGGCGCCCGCGCTGCTGCAGGGCGAGCCCGACCTCGCGATCCGCGTCGTCCGCGACATCTTCAACGGCGACTTCGGCTCGCTCGTGGTGCAGGGCGACGAGGCCTGGGACACGATCTCGGGGTACATCGGCGCGCTCGCGCCCGACCTCGCCGAGAAGGTCACGCGCTGGACCGGCACCGGCGACGTGTTCTCGGCGCACCGCGTCGACGAGCAGCTCGCCAAGGGCATGGACCGCAAGGTCTGGCTGCCCTCGGGCGGCTCGCTCGTGATCGACCGCACCGAGGCGATGACCGTCGTCGACGTCAACACCGGCAAGTTCACCGGCGCGGGCGGCACGCTCGAGGAGACCGTGACGCGCAACAACCTCGAGGCCGCCGAGGAGATCGTCCGCCAGCTCCGGCTGCGCGACATCGGCGGGATCATCGTCATCGACTTCATCGACATGGTGCTCGAGTCCAACCGGGACCTCGTGCTTCGCCGGCTCGTCGAGTGCCTCGGCCGGGACCGGACCAAGCACCAGGTGGCCGAGGTCACCTCGCTCGGGCTCGTGCAGATGACCCGCAAGCGCGTCGGGCAGGGCCTCGTCGAGGCGTTCTCCGAGACGTGCGAGCACTGCATGGGGCGCGGCTTCATCGTGCACACGGACCCGATCGAGAAGCACGGCCACGTCGACGACGGCCTGCAGGGCGGTCACCCGCAGGGCGGCCACTCGCACGGCTCGTCCTCGACGTCCGACGACTCCGACGGCCCGTCCAAGGGCGGCCGTCGCAAGCGTGGCGGGGCCAAGGAGACTCTGACCGGGGCTCTCCCGCTCCCAGTGGCCGTCCCGGTCCTTCCGCAGGCACGGGCGGCCGTCAAGGCGACGCTCGCGACGATCGCCGCCGCGGCCGCGCACGCGCACGACACCGCGCTCGAGGAGCAGACCGGTCGCTCCGGCCCCGCCGACCTGCCCGTAGGGTTCGACTCGGACGAGGGCCTGGAGCTGTTCCCGGTCGCGCCCGAGGTCTTCGCTGCGGGTTCCGACGGCGACGCCGGCACGCGCCCGGCCAGCTCGCAGGGCGCGGAATGAGGGCTCATTTGACCCCGCCCGGCGTATTCCGTACCCTTCAATGTCGGCGCGCTTATGGCGCGCCCACCCCGTGTGCCCGCGCCGCCCGAGTGGCTGTGGTGCGATGAGTACGCGGCGGACGCACGTATTTGGACCGAGATTTTCTTCGAGCACAGACTTGACCGAGCAGAGATGAGCAGCAACGTGGTGTACGCGATCGTGAAGTCGGGTGGCCGCCAGGAGAAGGTGTCGGTCGGCGACATCGTCGTCATGGACCGTCAGTCCGCCAAGGTCGGCTCGACCATCGAGCTGCCGGCCTTGCTGCTCGTCGACGGCGAGAAGGTGACCACCGACGCCGCAGTGCTGGCGAAGACCGTGGTCACGGCCGAGGTCGTGCGGGACGAAAAGGGTCCGAAGATCGACATCCTCAAGTACAAGAACAAGACGGGCTACCGCCGCCGTCTCGGTCACCGCCAGAAGCTGACCCGCGTCAAGGTTCTCAGCATCGTCTGACCGTCTTCCGCGGTGACGTCCCGGGGATGACCCGGGCCGGCGTTGCGAACAGTCCCTTCCACGAGTAGCACGAAAGCAGGTTCGAGATGGCACACAAGAAGGGCGCAAGCTCCTCTCGTAACGGCCGCGATTCCAACGCCCAGCGCCTGGGCGTCAAGCGCTTCGGCGGCGAGGCCGTCAACGCCGGCACGATCATCGTCCGCCAGCGCGGCACGCACTTCCACCCCGGCATCAACGTCGGACGGGGCGGCGACGACACGCTGTTCGCCCTGGCCGCCGGTTCGGTGCTGTTCGGGACGCGCCGCGGTCGCAAGGTCATCGACGTCGTCGTCTGACGCTTTTTCGGCAAGTACAGATGTTGGGGCGCACCGGTTCGGTGTGCCCCTTCGTCGCGTGAGATAGCAGTATCTGAGCAGCAATGAGCAAGGAGGGTCCAGCCGTGGCGACATTCGTCGACCGGGTCGTGCTGCATGCCAGCGGGGGTGACGGCGGAAACGGCTGTGCCTCGATCCACCGGGAGAAGTTCAAGCCGCTCGCCGGCCCGGACGGCGGCACGGGTGGCCGCGGTGGTTCGGTCATCGTCGAGGTCGACCCGCAGGTCACGACGCTGCTTGAGTTCCACCACTCGCCGCACTGGCACGCCACGAGCGGCAGCCAGGGCATGGGCAACTGGCGCCAGGGCGCCTCGGGCGCCGACCTCGTCCTCGGTGTGCCCGACGGCACGGTCGTCAAGACCAAGGACGGTCACGTGCTGGCCGACCTCGTCGGCGTCGGCACCCAGTACGTCGTCGCGCCCGGCGGGCACGGCGGGCTCGGCAACTTCTCGCTCGCGTCGCCGCGGCGGATCGCGCCCGGCTTCGCGCTGCTCGGCGAGCCCGGCGAGGAGTGCGACGTCGTCCTCGAGCTCAAGACGATCGCCGACGTCGCGCTCATCGGGTTCCCGAGCGCCGGCAAGTCGAGCCTCATCGCCGCCATCTCGGCCGCGCGCCCCAAGATCGCGGACTACCCGTTCACGACCCTCATCCCGAACCTCGGCGTGGTGCAGGCGGGTGCGTCGCGCTTCACCGTCGCCGACGTGCCGGGCCTGATCCCGGGCGCGAGCGAGGGCAAGGGCCTCGGCCTCGAGTTCCTGCGGCACATCGAGCGGTGCTCCGTGCTCGTGCACGTGATCGACTGCGCGACGCTCGAGCCCGACCGCGACCCGCTGAGCGACCTCGATCAGATCGAGGCGGAGCTCGCGAAGTACGGCGGCGACGTCGGCATCGAGGGTGGGCGCGTGCCGCTCACCGAGCGGCTGCGCATGGTCGTGCTCAACAAGATCGACGTGCCCGACGCCCGCGAGCTCGCGGACCTCGTGCGCCCGGACCTCGAGGCGCGTGGGCTCGAGGTCTTCGAGATCTCGGCCGTGAGCCACGAGGGCCTGCGGCCGCTCACCTTCGCGCTCGCGCAGCTGGTCGAGCGGTTCCGGCGCGAGACCGTCGAGGCGCCCCCGACCCGCACCGTGCTGCGGCCCAAGGCGGTCGACGACGCGGGGTTCACGGTCACGCGCCAGGAGGCGTCGGGCAAGCTCTACTTCCAGATCCTCGGCACCAAGCCCGAGCGTTGGGTCCGCCAGACGCAGTTCTCCAACGACGAGGCCGTCGGCTACCTCGCCGACCGGCTCGCCCGGATGGGCGTCGAGGAGGCGTTGTTCGCCAAGGGCGCGGTCGCGGGCGACGAGGTCGTCATCGGCGCGGGGGACAACGCGGTCATCTTCGACTGGGAGCCCACGATGCTGACGGGCTCCGAGCTGCTCGGTGGGCCGCGCGGCACCGACCTGCGCCTGGAGAACCACTCGCGCCCGACGCGCGTGGACAAGCGCAAGGAGTACAAGGACCGGATGGACGCCAAGGCGGAGGCTCGGGCCGAGCTCTGGACCGAGCGCACCGCCGGCGTGTGGACGGACGACGACCCCGACGGCGCGCCCGCAGCGGGCGCCCCGCGCGCGGACAAGGGCCCGGCCGCGAGCCCGGACGCGACGGGAACGCCGCAGGGCTCGTGAGCGCCGCGGCGCTCAGCGACCGGGCGCTGCTGCCGCGCGCGCCCCGCATCGTCGTCAAGGTCGGCTCGTCCTCGCTCACGGGCGAGGACGGCCGGCTCGACACCGCCGCGCTGGGCGCGCTGGTGGACGTGCTCGCGGCGCGCCGCGCCGCGGGTGGACAGGTCGTGCTCGTGTCCTCGGGGGCGATCGCGGCCGGGATCGGCCCGCTCGGCCTCGGCGCCCGCCCCCGCGACCTCGCGACTGCGCAGGCGGCCGCGTCCGTCGGCCAGGGCCTGCTCGTCGCGCACTACACGGAGGCCTTCGCCGCGCACGGCCTGCGCGTCGGCCAGGTGCTGCTCACCGCCGAGGACACGATCCGGCGGGTGCACTACCGCAACGCGCGGCGCGCGTTGACGCGGCTGCTCGACCTCGGCGTGGTGCCGATCGTGAACGAGAACGACACCGTCGCGACGGACGAGATCCGGTTCGGGGACAACGACCGGCTCGCGGCCCTCGTGTCCCACCTCGTGCACGCCGACGCGATGGTGCTGCTCACCGACGTCGACGCCCTCTACGACGCGCCGCCCTCGCGGGCCGGCGCCCACCGGATCGCCTCGGTCACCGATCCCGGCGAGCTCGAGGGCGTCGAGGTCACCGCGCGCGGCAGCGGCGTCGGCACCGGCGGGATGGTCACGAAGCTGGCCGCGGTCGCCATCGCGACGGGCTCGGGCATCCCGGTCGTGCTCACGTCGGCGACCCTCGCCGCGCAGGCCCTCGCGGGCCAGGAGGTCGGGACGTGGTTCGCCGCGACGGGCCGCAAGCGCTCCACGCGGCTGCTGTGGCTCGCGTACGCCGCGCACACGAACGGCCGCCTCGTGCTCGACGACGGCGCGGTCGTCGCCGTCCGCGGCGGGCGCGCCTCCCTGCTGCCGGCCGGCGTCACGGCGGTCGAGGGCGACTTCGTCGCGGGCGACCCGGTCGAGCTGGTCAGCACCGCCGGGCTCGTCGTCGCACGCGGCATCGTCTCGTTCGACTCCGCCGAGCTCCCCGCGCTGCTCGGCCGGTCGACCTCGTCGCTGCGCGCCGAGCACGGGCCGGGCTACGACCGGGAGGTCGTGCACCGCGACGACCTCGTCCTCGTGCGCCGGACCCACCAGTGAGCGCGGCGCTCACGGTCCGGTCGGCGCAACCAGGGGAGTATCGCGAGGTCGGCGCGCTCACGGTCGCCGCGTTCGCGGCCGGGCCGTACGGGCCGGCCACGGATCCGGCGCGGCTCGCGCTGCTGTCGGACGCCGCCGGTCGCGCCGCCACCGGCGACCTGCTGGTCGCGGCAGACGCCGTGACGGGCGACCTCGTCGGCACCGCGAGCCTGCTGCGGGCCGGGACGGGCTACGCCCGGACCGCCCTCGCGGACGAGGCCGAGCTCCGGCTCCTCGCGGTGGCTGCCCCGGCCCGCGGTCGCGGCGTCGCGGCCACGCTCATGCGCGGGGCGATCGACCGCGCGCGCGGCTGGGGCGCCAGCGCCCTGGTCGTCGACACGGGGCCCGCGAACCTCACGGCCCAGCGCCTGTACCACCGGCTCGGGTTCGACCGCCGGCCCGACCGCGAGACGACCGCGGTGCCCGGCGTCGGCGTGCTCGCCGTCTTCCGGTTCGACCTGCGCCGCCGCGACGGCGTCGCGATCAGGCTCGCGCGCGCCGACGAGATCGATCGGGTCGCCGCGCTGTCCGTGACCGCCTACACGAGCGAGTACGTGCTGCCGGCGGACTACGTCGCGTCGATCGCCGACGTCGGCCCGCGGGCCCGCGAGCACGAGGTCTGGGTCGCGCAGGACCGGGCGACCGGGGAGCTGCTCGGGACCGTCACGACGCCGCGCCCCGGCGCGAACCTCTCGCCGCTCGGGCGCCCGGGCGAGCTCGACTTCCGCCTGCTGGCTGTCGACCCGGCGGCGCGCGGCCGCGGGATCGGTGAGCTGCTGACGCGGCACGTCATCGCGGTCGCGCGCTGGCGCGGCCTCGACCGCGTCGTGCTGAACTCCGGCCCCGACATGCTGCCGGCGCACCGCCTGTACGAGCGGCTCGGCTTCGCCCGGCTACCCGCGCGCGAGACCGTGCTGCTGCCGGACGGGCGGCCGCTGTACGTCTACGGGCTCGACCTCGACCGGGGTCGCCCGGCTACGCTTGGCGCATGACTGCGATCAGCTCTCGTCCGACCCCGGCCGCCGTGTCTGAGGGCGTCGTCGGCGCTGTGCCTGAGGGCGTCGTCGACGCTGTGCCCGAGGGCGTCGTCGGCGTCGTGTCCGAGGACGTCGCTGACGCCGTCCTCGGCGTCGCGCGGCGCGCGAAGGTCGCCTCGCGCGCGCTCGCGACCGCCACGCGCGCCACCAAGGACGCGGCGTTGCGCGCGCTCGCCGACGCGCTCGTCGCGGCGACGCCGGAGATCGTCGCGGCCAATGCCGAGGACCTCGAGCGTGGCCGGGCGCAGGGCACGTCGGCCGGCCTGCTGGACCGGCTCGCGCTCACCCCGGAGCGGATCGAGGCCATCGCGGCCGCGCTCCGGGAGCTCGCGGCGCTGCCTGACCCGGTGGGTGAGGTCGTGCGCGGCTCGACGCTGCCGAACGGGCTGCGGCTGCGCCAGGTGCGCGTGCCGATGGGGGTCGTCGGCATGATCTACGAGGCGCGGCCGAACGTCACCGTCGACGCGGCGGGCCTCGCGCTCAAGAGCGGCAATGCCGTGATCCTGCGTGGCGGGTCGGCCGCGGCCCGGTCCAACGAGGTGATCGTCGGCGTGCTTTCGCGCGCGCTCGTCGCGCAGGGCCTGCCGGGCGACGCGATCGCGTCCATCGACGCGTACGGCCGCGGGGGAGCGGTCGCGCTCATGCACGCGCGCGGGCTCGTCGACCTGCTCGTGCCCCGCGGCGGGGCCGACCTCATCCGGACCGTCGTGCGGGAGTCGACCGTGCCCGTCGTCGAGACCGGGACTGGCAACTGCCACGTGTACGTCGACGCGAGCGCCGATCCTGCGATGGCGCTGCCGATCCTGCTGAACTCGAAGACGCAGCGGACGGGAGTCTGCAACGCGGCCGAGACACTGCTCGTGCACGCCGACGCCGCCGCCGCGTTCCTGCCCGGCGCGCTCACCGCCCTCGCCGCCGCCGGCGTCCTCGTGCACGGGGATGCCCGGACCGCCGAGCTTGCCCCGGCAGGGGTGCAGGTCGTCCCCGCGACCGATGACGACTGGGCCCGCGAGTACCTGGCGCTCGAGCTCGCCGTCGGCGTCGTCGAGGACCTCGACGCGGCGATCGAGCACATCCGGCGCTGGACGTCCGGGCACACCGAATCCATCGTCACGAGCGACCTCGCGTCGTCCGAGCGGTTCGTGGCCGAGCTGGACTCCGCCGTCGTCATGGTCAACGCCTCGACGCGGTTCACGGACGGGGGCCAGTTCGGGCTGGGCGCCGAGATCGGCATCTCGACCCAGAAGTTGCACGCGCGCGGGCCCATGGGGCTCGGCGAGCTCACCACGACGAAGTGGATCGTCCAGGGCGAGGGCCAGATCCGCGCCTGAGCGCGGCGTGCTGGGTGCCCCGGCTGCGGGTGGCATGCGACACTAGTGCTTTCGTGCGCGGGTCGGCGCACGGCGTTCGGACCCCCAGGAGGACCACGTGCATGCTGCGCTTCGATTGGCCGAGGAAGCCGCCGCGGGAGCCCACGAGCTGCCGTTCGAGCCGGCCGTGTTCGGGGTCCTCGGCTTCGGGGGACTGGTCGCGCTGCTGCTGGTGACGTACGCGTTCCGTAGTGTCGGGACCCGTCACTAGCGACCTCGGGCGGGCTGCACCCATGACGCACCGGCGACCTCGCATCGGGGTGATGGGGGGCACGTTCGATCCCGTTCACCACGGTCACCTGGTCGCCGCGAGCGAGGCAGCCGCCCGGTTCGACCTGGACGAGGTCGTCTTCGCCCCGACCGGGAGGTCCTCGTTCAAGCAGGATCAGGTCGTCTCGCCCGCCGAGCACCGGTACCTGATGACCGTGATCGCGACGGCGTCGAACCCTCGCTTCACCGTCAGCCGGGTCGACCTCGACCGGCCCGGGCTGACGTACACGGTCGACACGCTGCGGGACCTGTCCGCGGAGCGCGCCGGCGCGGACCTGTTCTTCATCTCCGGCGCCGACGCGATCGAGCAGATCCTGCGCTGGAAGGATGCCCAGGAGCTCTTCACGATGGCGCAGTTCGTCGCGGTCACCCGGCCGGGGCACCAGCTCTCGGTCGCGGGGCTCCCGCCCGATCGGGTCCAGGTGCTCGAGGTGCCCGCGCTTGCCATCTCGTCAACCGACATCCGGGCACGGGTCCGGGCCGGGAAGCCGGCGTGGTACCTGGTTCCGGACGGAGTCGTGCAGTACATCGCCAAGCACGGTCTATATCGAGGTCAGGACGATGAGTAACGAACCCGGCGAGCGCCGCCGACGCCGCGAGCTCGAGCGCGCGCGCGAGCTCGCCACGCAGCACGCCGCGATCGAGCAAATTACCCCCGGGCAGCCAGTCGCCGACGCGCCAGTCACCGCGCCCCTGTCGCGGCGCGCCAGGCGCGAGCTCGAGCGTGCCTCGGAGGTTGCCCCGGAGGCCGCTGCCCCCGCCGCGCCCGGGCCTGCCGTCACGCCGCCGGCGGCGGCGCCTGCTGCGAAGACTCCTGCTGCGGCGACGCCTGCTGCGAAGACGCCTGCTGCGAAGGCGCCCGCCGCGGCGACGCCTGCTGCGAAGGCGCCGGCCGCGAAGGCGCCCGTCGCATCGGTGCGCCCTGCAGCGACGCCCGCTGCTCCCACGCCGCGGCTCGCCCCGGACACGGATCCGCCGTCGACCACGGGGACGCCGCCGGCCACGGCGACGCGGACGTGGGTCCCGCCGCGACCCACCCCGCCCGTGACCGCCCGGCCCGCGCCCGCGCGCCCGACCCAGGCCTCCGCCGTCGACCGGCCGGACATCGCCGCACCCACGGAGCCCGCCTCGCCGGCGCCGCGCGTGCCGACCGCCCTGTCCCGGCGCGCCATGCGCAACGCCGCCGCCCCGGTGCAGGACCAGGCCCAGGCACCCGTCGTGCACCCCCCGACGACGACGGGCACCATCAGGGCGGTCGCTCCCGCCGCCGAGCCGACCTCGAGCCGCCCGGCGCCGCTGGCGCAGTCCCCGGGCCGCGGCTACCCGCCGGTCGCCCCGCGCCGCCCTGCCACGGGGCCGCAGGGTCGGGTCGGTGGAGCCGCCGCTGTGCCGGCCGCTCCCGCCCCGCTGTCCCCGACGTCGGCCGCGCCGGGCAGCCAGGCGCTGTGGAGCCCGCTGGCGGCCGTGGAGACCACCGACGGCGCGTCGGCGACGACCCCCGCGGCGGCCGCCGACACCGGGGCGGGCGCGCCGCTCGTCCCGCGCTGGGGCAACGTTCCACCCGGCTCGTTCGACGCCGTCACGCGGCCCGAGCCCGAGCCCGCCGCGGACGACGTGCCGGCCGCCGAGACCAGCAAGCCAGCCGTCGCCGACGCCGCCCCCGCCCGGCGCCCCCGGCGCCCCGCCTACACCGTGCTGCAGATGCTCACCCTCGCGCTCGTCGCGTTCGTGCTCGGCTTCCTGGTGTGGCTCCTCATCCTCAGGGGCTCACCCGAGCCAACTGCTGCCGCTGCCTTCGCGCCGGCTCCCACCGCGTCGTCGTCGGCGCTTTCGTCGTCCCACCTAGGAGAACCATGACCGCCACCCCCCGCGCCGTCGAGCTTGCGATCGCCGCGGCCCGTGCCGCCTCGACCCTCAAGGCCGAGGAAATCATCGCGCTCGACGTCAGCGAGCACCTCGTGCTCACCGACGTGTTCCTGATCGCGTCGGGCACCAACGAGCGCCAGGTCGGCGCCATCGTCGACGCCGTCGAGGAGTCGCTGCACAAGCTGGGCGCCAAGCCGATCCGGCGCGAGGGCAAGGCAGCCGGCCGCTGGGTCCTCATCGACTTCGGCGACATCGTCGTCCACGTCCAGCACGCGGAGGACCGCGTCTACTACGCGCTCGAGCGCCTCTGGAAGGATTGCCCGCTCATCGACCTGCCCGACGACGCCCGGGGCGGCAGCGGTACCGCGGAGCTCACCGCGTGAGCGCAGGCACCCTGCTGCTCTGGCGGCACGGCCGCACCGCGCACAACGCGACGCTGCGCCTGCAGGGCCAGGTCGACATCCCGCTCGACGACATCGGGGCCCGGCAGGCGCGCACCGCGGCGGCCGCGCTCGTCGCGACCACCAAGCCGGGCGCGATCGTCGTGTCCGACCTGAGCCGCGCCGTCGCGACCGCTGGCTTCCTGGCAGAGATCACCGATCAGCCGCTCGTCGTCGACCCACGGCTGCGCGAGCGGAGCTTCGGCCTGTGGGAGGGCCTGACGGGCGACGAGATCTCGGCCCGCTGGGCCGACGAGTTCGCCGTCTGGCGCGCCGGCGGCGAGCCCGAGAACGTTGGCGCGGAGACTCGCGCCGCCGTCGCGAGCCGCATGGTCGAGGCCATCACCGAGCACGCCGACCGGCTGGAGGCCGACGACGCGCTCGTGGTCGTCTCGCACGGCGCCGCCATCACGCTGGCGATCACCGCGCTGCTCGGCCTCGACACCGTGGGCTGGCGGGGGATCGCCGGCCTGACGAACGCGCACTGGACGGAGCTGCGCCGCAACACCGAGAAGGTGAGCCCCGGCTGGCGCCTGTTCGGGCACGACCTCGGACCGTCGACCTCCATCGAGCAGTGGAACGCGGGCACGGACCTCACGTAGGCTGGTTTCTCGGGTCGTGGCGGCTCGATTCGTGATCTCGGGCATTCGTAGCCTAGACTTCACGAGGCCCGCAAGGGTGAAGCGGGGCTGTGGCGCAGCTGGTAGCGCACCTGCATGGCATGCAGGGGGTCAGGGGTTCGAATCCCCTCAGCTCCACCCGTAGTCGCAGGTCACAGGCCATGTCTGGGCTCCTGAAGAGGAGCAAGGACATGGCCTGTGGGCATTTATTGGGCACTTTGGCGTCGTCACTCGACCTGGAGCGGCCCGATCTCGGCGCGTCTCGAGGACCCTCGGCGCGGGCCGCACACCTGAGTTTCATGGACATACAGGACAGTGCGCCGCGCACCTTAGAGGTGCTCTCGTTGCCGGAGCTCGCCGAGAGGCTCCACGTCAGCGCGCAGACGCTGTACGACCTGCGGACCAAGGGCCGCGGCCCACGCGGGTTCCGCGTCGGACCCAGGCTGATGTTTCGGGTGGTCGAGATCGAGGCCTGGCTCGCCCGGATGGAGGCCGACGACGCTCGCAGGCATGACCGGAGCCGACCGTGAGCGGGCGGCCGCGCACCTCCATCGGGACGTTCGGTGAGATCCGGATCGTCGACCTAGGGGGCAGGTACCGGGCGGAGACCCGCTACCGGGACCTGGATGGCCGGCTGCGCAAGGTCCGCGCCACCGCGAGGTCGATGCGGGCGGTGCAGTCCTCGATCAAGGACCGCCTGGCTTCGCGCGTCGGGTACGGCGGCGGCGGGCTACTGAGCCTGTCCAGCCCGTTCGGAGATCTGGCCCAGCTGTGGCTCGAAGACCTTGAGGTCCGCGACATCTCGGAGGGGACCAAGGAGAACTACCGCGACGACCTTCGCCTGCACGTGTTGCCGTTCTTCGCCAGCTACACCCTCGGCGAACTTTCCACCGGCAGGGTCGAGGTCTTCCTCAAGAGCGAGCTCGCGGTCTCCTACTCGCGAGCTAAGCACTCCAAGACGCTGCTGAGCATGATGTTCGCGTTCGCACTGCGTCACGACGCGATCCCTCGCAATCCGCTGGAGGGGACCTCGGATCTGATCCGGCCTAAGCATGTGGTGCAGGCGATGACCTTGGTGCAGGTGCAGCAGATCCGCGCCGCCGTCGCCGCGTGGCGCACGGGTCCCGGTGTGCTGGGACCTCGACCGGACGGGACGGTCCGAGATGTTTGCGAGGTCCTCCTGGGGACCTCGATGCGGCCGGGGGAGGTGCTCGCTCTGCGCCCGGTCGACATCACCGAGACTCGGCAGGGGATGGTCGCCCACATCCAGGGCACCGTCGTCGAACGCAAGAAGACTGGGTGCCACCGCCAGGATCACCCCAAGACCGACGCATCGAACCGGCGCATCCCGGTGCCGGAGTTCGCAGCCCGGGTGATCCGTGAGCGGCTCGCACAGCTGACGCCCGACCAGTCAGAGGTCACGATCTTCCACAACCGGTACGGCAAGGTCCTTACCCTGCACAACCTTCGTCGTACGTTCCGTGAGGTGGTCAAGGACGCAGGTCTGGAGGGTCTTGGCATCACCCCACGCTGGTACCGGCGCACCGGCGCCACGATCCTCGCCCGCGGAATCGGTGTGGACGCCGCTGCGACGTACCTCGGGCACACCTCCACAGTCATCACCGAGAAGCATTACATCCAGCCCGACGCATTCATCGACCAGACCCCGGCCATCATGCTGGACCGGTCCCTGCGGCCCGTCGATCCTGACGGCACGTTGCTTGCAGGACGAGTCTCGGACGAAGAGGACGATCTGCTCGACACGATCGACGAAGCTGAAGGGGAAGGTTGATGCGGAGGTCAGCAGCCCGGCTCGACGCGGGGGGATGCGGCCGAATCTGTAGATCGACCGCCGACTCGACCTGGCCTCGATCTGTTCGCGCCCCGAGCGGCCGGCGCGGTCGCCGAGTCGCGGCGCCTCGACCGGGCTGCGTGGACCGTGCTCACGATTGCTCACCACAGCCCGAGCTCTGGTCGTTCGGGGTTCTCGTCGACGACAGGTTCGCTCTCACGAGTCTCGGACTCCCGATCCCTCGCCAGCGGTCGGGCCCGGTTCGCGCCGCCCGCATTCAACTGCTCCGAGCCTGGAATGTCGAGGACTCCGCTCCGCGTGCGTGCCGAGTAGACGAGGCCTTCACGGCGCGATGTGGTTGCCATGTCATCCAGGGCGGCGCCGAAGTCGGCCTCGAACTGGCGGGGGTCAGCGGTGACGGTCATTGCGTTCGGCCCGCTCGTGCGGGGATCGATGTCGATCTGGCCGAGCACATAGTCCGGTCGCTCGTCGAAGTACGTGTTCAGCAGTAGTATCCGGCCCTCGATGAAGATCGGTGTGGTGTCGGTGAACTCGATCCTGCGGGGACGCTGGCCTGGAGGCGCGCGATGCAGGACGATCAGGTCGGTTGCGGTGTCGGTGCCAGCGACGTTGCGTTGGATGCCGCCTGGGAGGCGGACCGCGCCGACCAGATCGGCCTGGTCGGCGATCACTTGGCGGGCCTCGGTGTCCGGGGCGTCGAGCAGGTCGTGGGAGGCGAGCACGACGGTCATGCCGCCCGCCTTGGTGAGGTCGAGTGAGACAAACGTCAACACCTCCTGCATGACTCGACGCCGGTCTTGATGGAACGGGAGCGCGAACTTCACGTCGTTGAACGGCAGGGCGGCGATCACGAGATCGAAGTTCTCGCCGGCGTTGGTGAACTTCTCCGCCTGGACCGGGTATCCGCTGCCGTCGGCCGGGCCGATGGTCGCGACCAAAGAGCCGAAGCCGTGGCCCTTCGCGTAGGGGTGACCGAGGTATGAGGCCGGATCGTCGCCGTGGACCAGGACGCGCCCGGACTCGAACCCGAGCGTTCGCAGCGCCTTCCACACGTGCTCGGCCATCAAACGGTGGGGGCGCAATGCACTGGTGGTCATGCTGTCTTCCATCGCGACCATGTCGGCGAACTCCCGTAGCGCGCGCTCGTTCGGGCCGGTCATGAGGCACCATCTGCGGCGTCGGCGGCGAAGCCGCCCCGATGAATCAGGAGCGTCAACGCGTCCGCAGCTGTCCGGGCTCGGCGTTGGGCGACGTCGGCAGCGACGAACGCCTCGAAGTCCGCTTGACGGTCGACGATGGGCCGCTCGGCCGCGGTCAGGTGCGGATCCTCGCCGGGCCATGCGGTCTGCCGGGTCGGGCGGTCGGTGTCGAGCTTCGTGCCGCAGGTTGCCACCCAGTCGCGCAGCCGGGTCCGGGACTCGGCGAAGTAGCGCTGGAACATCAGCGGCGATGTTGCCTGCGCGCCCGGGCCGTAGGCGTTGAGCCAGAACGCGTGCAGTGCCGACAGCTCCCAGACCAGCTCCCAGTGGCGATGCCACAGCGGAGGGATGATGTTCGGGGGGAGGCCGTAGTCCCGGCGCAGCTGCGTCACCCACCGGTCCAGTCGCTGCCAGTGGGCTCGGGCGGCGTCGGGGGTGAGGTCGATCCAGTTGACGACCTGGATCCTCGCCGGCTGAAGGTCAGGCTGTTGCCGAATCGCGCGCGCCGGTTCTCGCCTCCCGTCGTGATTCGGCCGAACCTGGTTGGTCTCGGTGTCGGGTTCAGTGGCGTGACGCCAAGGGCCGGAGCCGGTTTCGCTGGTCATCGTCACGAGGCCCCTCAGATCGCGCCGGCGTGCGCGGGAATGCTCGCGGTCGCCGAGCCCGGCGCGCTGGGGGTGGCCTGTTCGTCGACCTCGCGACGGTGCAGCGCGCGTTGCCGGCGTTGGTGGGTGCGCACCACCCGGTAGGTGGTTCGCTTGGCGTCGTGGCCGATCCGCTCGGCGACGAATACGGTCCCGGTCGCCGGGACGTGACCGACCCGCCCGGACGCGAGGAACACGTCGCCCTTGCGGAAGCGGCGCGACACGCGTTCGGCCGCGTCGCCGTACACGTATAGGTCGAAGTAGACCTTGCTGACTGGCTGGCCCGGGTCGATCTGGCCACCGGCCGGCGCGACGGCGCCGACTCGGGCCCGCACGTAGTGGACGCCCTTGGCGGTCTGCTCGAGTGCGCCCATCGACACGATGAACCCGGACACGCACGTCTGGGTAGGGATGGACATCGCAACCTCCAGCTGCTGGCGCAGCGCCCTATCGGCAGCCGCTCTCGAGTGGTAGGTGTGCCGCCGCACCCCGACGCCCAGCCCGCCGGCCAACGGCCCCCAGCCATCCGGCTCCCGGCGCAGGACGAGGCGGCAGGGCGGGGGCGGGCAGGGGGGTGGCGCTCTTACGCTGATCGTCGTAGGGATCGTTCGACGGCGATGCGCTCGCCGGCGAGCCGGGTGGCGTCGGGTCGCCGGGTCCAGGGACGCAGGTCGGTGACCACTGGGGGTGCCGAGCGCAGCAGGAGCAGGGCGGTGCCGAACGGCAGGGTGCGGATCACTTCCGGTGGCATGACGGGGACGCGTCTGGTGGAGCTCTGCACGGACCGGGAGCCGTAGTCGCCTCGGGTGACGGAGTCGGTCTGTTCGTCGCGTTCGCCGACGAGCGCGGACAGGTCTTGGAGGTCGCGGGCGGCGGACGTGCCGCCGAGGACGACTTTGACGATGGACGCGTCCCAGATCGCCCCGGCCGCGTGGTCGCCCCACTTGTCGCGTGCCTGGGACAGGGACTGCAGCACGGTCATGGTGGTGATGCCGGTGCCACCGCCTTCAGCCATGAGCACGGGCAGGGACGGCAGAGGGGCGAGGTTGCCGATCTCGTCGAGGGCGAGCAGCAGTGGAGGGTCTAGGCGGGCGCCTGTGGAGGCGGCGGCGAGGTGTCGGGCGGTCTCGACGAGGTCTTCGATGAACGCGGCGACGAGCGGCCAGGACGCGCCGGCGCCCGCGCCGGTCGCGAGCAGGTACAGGGTGCCGTTGTGGGTGAGGAACTCGGTGGGGTCGAACTGCTCGTCGGGCCGTGGGGTGACGGCGTCCATGACGCGTGGGTCCGCCAGGCACGACAGGGCGAGGGAGACGCCCATCCAGATGGAGTCTCTGGTGCGGGGGTCGGAGTGGATCATCGCGTCGAGCGATTCGGACCACCCCGGGGCGGCGCCGGGGTGGGAGGCGAGGATCGCGACGGCGTCGGCGGCTGTCGACGGTGACAGCGACCAGGAGAACAGCTGTCGGGGGCTGCACTCGCCGAGAGCGGCGGCGTGCAGCAGCCCTTGGAGGGCGGTGCGGGTCTTACCTTCCCAGAACCCGCCGGACTCGACGCCGCCGCTGGACAGGCCGGTCGCTGAGGACAGGCCGGTGGCGCGGATCATCGCGGTCAGTGGGTTCTCGCAGCCGCGCACTGGTGACCAGCGCAGCCCGGTGGGGAGCCCTTCGGCGAGCTGTTGGGGGTCGAACACGGCGACCGGGCCGCGGCGGCGGCGGGCGGTGATCGTGGCGGCGAGGTTGTCGGGTCGAGTCGAGGTCGTGATGACGGCGCCCGGCGCGTCGAGGATCGCGTTGATGACCACGTGCAGACCTTTGCCGGAGCGGGGCGGTCCGAGCAGCAGCATGGAGTCCTCGACCGAGGACCAGACGCTGCGCCGGTGGGCGGTGCCGAGCAGGTACCCGACGTCGGCGGGTATCGGCGCGGTCAGCGAGGGGCGCAGGGTGCTCGAGCGGGCGAGCAGGGACTTCGGCGAGGCGGACACGGTGACGTCGCGGGACGTCGCCGTTCCGACCAGGCGGTGCGGGTCGCGCGACGATGCCGTCTGCCGCCGCCCGAGGAGCCGCCACCCACACCAGGCCCCGACCCCCAGCGCGGCGAGCATGAGGGCGACGACACTCCAGTACGCGACGACGTTCAGGCCGGGCGCGCCGAGCGCGGTCGCGGGGTCAGTGGGGCCGGCGAGCACCCGCACCCCCGCCTCGAGGCCACCGGCGGGCCGCGCGGTGCCCGCAACGAACGCCGTGATCGTGGCGGCCACGCGGAGCACCCCGGCCAGTGCTGCGAAGGCGACCAAGAGGGTGAGGGCCACGTTGACCAGCTCGTCATTGACCGGGCCAGCAGCTGCGCCCGCACGGGAGGAGGTCATGCGGCGCGCCCGCCACCGGCAGTGGCGCTCTCGGCGGTGGGGTCGGACACGATCAGTGTTTGGGAGTCCAACCCGAACATGATCAGCACTCCGGGTAGCCGGTTGAGCAGCGCCCCGGGCAGGGGGAGCTGTGCCACCCCGTCCAAGCGCGCCGTCCTGGTGGCGACCACGACGGCGATGTAGACGTCCTCGCCGGGCGCGAAGCCGTCTCCGGTGATGCTGAACGCCGGTGGTCGCAGCTGCAACGCCGCCTCGGCCACGGCCGCCGTGCCAGCGTCGGCGACCGGCGCATCCGGGTGGGTGATGATCGGTGCGTCGACCGACGCGTCGGGATCGAACACGTGGGTGTACCGGTCACCGGTCGCGTCGACAAGTTCGGCGAACACCGACTGCTCGAGCAGGTTCGCGAGGTCCCGGGCTGGCCGCCATGGGTCGGTGCCCGCCCGGGCGTACTGCTCGGGCAGCTCTTGGCGTTCACCATCGAGCACGACGGTGAGCGAGTTGTCCGCGTTAGCCAGGATGCTCACGCGTGGCAGATCAGGTTGCGGCGCTCGGGTCACAACGTCACCCCGTCGGGCTCGGCGACCAGTCCGAGGTCGAGATCCGGGACCGGTTCGCGTCCCGGTCCGGGGACCGCAGCGGCCGGTACCTGGAGGAAGGGGCGGGCGGTGTGCGGTGCGCGGTCCAGTCCGGGCGGGTCGCCGTTTCCGACCTGGTGGGTGTCCATGCGGTCGAGGATGGCCAACGCGGTCTTGCGGACCCGGTCGGCGGTCGCAGTGACGACCTCGACTGGGTCCTTGCCGGGCACGGTCGCTGCCCACGTCGAGACGTAGGGGACGGTGTACTGGGAGGTGTCCATCTGGTGGGCGGCGAAGAGCATCAGCGCGACGCTCTCGGCTTCGACTTCCGCGATCCCGCGGTGGGACGCGGCGCCGGTGAGGACGGGCCCGTGCAGCAGGACGTGGGCGAGTTCGTGGCCGAGGGTGCGGCACTTGGATGCGTCGTCGACATCGGCGCGGATGGACACCGTCCGGGTCAGGTAGTTGGTGACGCCGTTGGCGCCGTCGAGGGCGCCCGCGTCAGGCACAACGCGCAGGGCGAACCCGAGGCCGATGACCTGGCGGACGAGACCGTCCCAGAGCCCGTCGGGTGCGCGGCCGCGGAGCAACCGCGGGGCGGGCGGCGCCGGGATCGGTGGGCCGTCGGTGCTGGAGGCGTCCCACACGTGGGCGACCTTGGTGCTGATCAGCTGGGTGCGCAGGATCTCACCGGGCCTGGACTTCTCCCGGGGTCCGAGCCGGCGCCATGCGCTGCGCGGGTCCGCCCAGCCGGTCGCGGCGAAGCGCGCCACGACCGGGGCGAGGATCGCGTACCCGCCGGCTCCCCGGCGGACTTGGTGGCCGAGGGACTGCCATTGGCGGTACCCCGCGACGAATGTCGGTACCGGGTCCGGGACGCGTCCCTGCTCGTACGCCTCGAAGTGCTGGACGTAGATCAGCAGCGTGTTGCTGAACGAGCGGGACCGGAACTTCGCCGCGAACTCCAGCGCGCGACGCCAGTCCTCGCCGGACACGAGCGCTGCTACGGACCGTGTGAGCGTGTCGTGGACCGCGGCGAGCTTGGCCTCGCGGTCGCTGGTGGTCTGGTCCTGCATAGCAGCCTCCTCGAACGGGGTGTCTGCCAGGTAGGTGTGCGTGCCCCGCCAGCGAACTTCCGCGCCGGCGAGCTTCTATGTCTCGCCCCGGGCGCGGCGACCGGTGTCGAACAGCGCCGCCTCGTCGGGGTGCAACTGGGCTTGGACGACGAAGCTGCGGCCACGAATGCGCCACAGCCCTTGGCCGTCGCCGAGGGTGGGCAGGAGCGCAGCTTCGGTGCGGTTCAGGGCGAGAGTGGTGGCGGTGTGTCCGAGCTGGTCGGGCTCCTGGCGGTAGATGACCCGGGTCTCGGCGTTGGCGAGCAGCGACGACGCGATCGCCCGCAGCGCCGAGCCTTGGTCGCCGACGTTGTCCAGGTCGGAGAGCTTGTGGAAGATCAGCACGTTCGCGATGCCGTAGTGCCGGGCCAGGCGCCAGTGCGCATCCATCCGGCGCAGCAACGCCGGGTGCTGCATGAGCCGCCACGCCTCGTCGTAGACGACCCACCGTTGCCCACCGCCCGGGTCGGCCAGGGCGGACTCCATCCACGCCGACGAGCACGTCATCAGCACCGACAAGGCGGCGCTGTTCTGGGCTACCCGGGACAGGTCCAGCGACATCATCGGCAACGTCGGGTCGAACCGAACCGTCGAAGGCCCGTCGAACATGCCGGCCAGGTCCCCGGCCACCAGCCGGCGCAACGCGTGCCCGACCAGGCGGCCGTCCTCGACTAGACGCCGGCCCGGGTCATCGCGTGTGGTCGGCGCCAGAATGCGGTCCACGACCATCGGCAGGATCGGCACCGGTGCCGACCGGACGGCGTCCGTCAAGGCCACGTCGATAGCGGTGTGCTCGAGCGGGGTCAGCGGCCGGTCGAGGACCGTCTCGGCGAGGGCGCCGAGGAGGTCGCGGCGGCGCGCCGCGACCTGGATCGACCACTGGGCGTCGTCGAGCCCGGTGGGGCGGTGGCCCTCGTCGAGGGGGTTGAGGCGGTTCGCCAGTCCGGGGCCGAGGGCGATGGCCCGCCCACCGACGGCTTCGGCGACCGCGGTGTGTTCACCTTTGGGGTCGCCGGGCACGTAGACGCGCCGGCCGAACGCGATGGACCGCGTGTACAGCGACTTGGCCAGGGAGGACTTGCCTGACCCGACGATCCCGGCCAGGACCATGTTCGGGGCGGTGATCAGCCCCCGCTGGTACAGCACCCACGGGTCGTACACGAACGAGCTGCCTGAGTGCAGGTCCTGGCCGACGAACACGCCGTCGGCGCCGAGCCCGCCCTCGGCCAGGAACGGGTACGCACCTGCCCACGTCGCGGATGTGTCTTGGTGGCGGGGAAGGCGCAACCGGCCAGGTGAGCGCATCGTCGCCGGGCCGGGCTCTCCCGCCTTCGGCAGGTAGACGGTGGCGCGGCGCTCGGCGCGCTCGGCCCGGGCGGCCGCCTGACCCGCGGCCCGGGCTGCGCCGTCCTCGGCGGCGCGCACGCGCGCCGCCGCCCGCTGGCGTTCCTTGCGCAGCCGGCGCCGTTCCCCTTTCGGGGCGATCAGGACCGCCGTGCGCAGCTGGGCTCGGGCGCCGATCACGGCGTGACCTCCGTCGCCAAGGTGCGAGACGGGTCGCGGTGCCCGCCAATCGCGCGGGCGGCCTCTGTTGCGGGGGCGGCACTGGCAGACATGGGTGGCTCGCCTAGGCGGTGAGGTCGGGGCCACTGGTGTCCCGGTGGGCGCCAAGATCGAGGACGTCCCCGTCGGGCCCGGCGCCGGAGGTGAGGTCGGGGGTGCGTTGGTGGTCGATCTGGTCCCTGGTGTACCAGGCGATGCGACCGGAATGCTGGGAGGCGCTGCCCAGGTCGTCGTCGACCTTGCCCAGGTGGATCACCGCGTGACGCAGCGCCATCGCCGCTTCCTGGGCCTCGAGCTGGCCCTCGCGGGCGTCGCCGGCGTCGTCGTGCGCGAGGTCGCGGTTGAGGGTGTGCGCGGTGGCGAGCTGGGACACGACCTGCTGCATCCGGCGGTTCGCGGCCAACAGGCTGCCGAGCACCCAATAGATGTCGCCTTCCTTGCCCTCGAAGCTGCGCGTCGCGTGCGCGAGCACCCGGACCTGGTCCGCCAGCTCGTTCGCCGCCTCCACCGGGTCGTTGAAATTCGCCATCACAGCCTCCAGATGCCGGGGTTGAACACTCACCCCGAGGGTGTGCGCGCTGCGCCGCGGCACGGTGCCGGGGCCGCGAGTGCTGCCGCACCGGACATGGACGGGAGCCGGCGCGGCAGGTTGTGGACGACTGCGAACGTGTGGGCGGCGAACGTGCCAACGTGGGTGCGTGACGATCGAGCCGCCTCGTTTCATCAGCCTGGCCCGCGCGTGCGAGCTGCTGGGCGTCTCCTCTAGCCAGGGGTACGCGCTCGTGCGCGGCGGGGAGATCCCGGCGATCCAGGTCGGTGGCCGCGGGATCTGGCGGATCGAGGTGCGCGAGCTGGAGGCGTACATCCAACGCCAGTACGCCGCGACCCGCTCCAAGATCGCCCAAGACGACTCGAGCCAGGTCGACTCCACGCAGGTCGACTCCACGCAGGTCGACTCCACGCGGGGCGATCGTTCGCGGCCGGTTAGCGGCGGGTGACGGCGTTCGCCCAGACCCACGCCCAGCCTTCACGTCCGTGGCGGTCGATGTAGCGGACGTGGACCTGGGTGCCCGCCCACGCGACGGCGTGGCCGTCGCACTCGTGATCGCCGGACTGGTGCGCCTGGATCCAGACCCGCACCGGCACCGGGTCGGAGGGTTCGACCACCGGATATCCGTGCCGTTGCTCTTTCGGCGCTTCGCGGGCGGCGTCGCGCATCGGGACCTGCTCGATGCCGCTGGCGCCGACGCGGCGGCGTCCCTCTCCGGTCACCGCACCCACCCCGCTCGATCGAACACCCGTTCGATCAGTCTATGTCGGGCGGCACAGCGGTAGCGCCGCCGCGGCGAACGCCTTGGCTTGCTGCCCCCACAACCGGCGGGTCTCGCAGGAGGCTTGGATGGCGGCCTGTTCGATCGCGGCGACCGCCTGCTCGAGTTCGATCAGGTCGGGGGCGCTGACGCAGATGAGCCCGGTGGCGCGCAGGACGCCGTGCCCGGCGGTGAGGTCGGCTTCTTGTTGGAGGACGTCGGCGTACTCGGCGTGCTGGGCGGCGCCTTCGATTTGCCCGAGCTTGGCGCGTTGGGCGGCGTCGGCGAGGTACTCGGTCTTCTTCTTGCGGATGTCGCGGGCCGCGGCGTCGGCGCGCAGCGGGGTGAATAGCACCGTGATCGTGCGGCGCACCCCCGAGGTCTGGATCAGCGGGGCGAGGAAGCTGGGATACACGGCCGACCGGGGCCACTCCGAGATCCAGAGCACGCAGTGAAAGGCGGAGTCGGACCGGGTGTGGCCCCATTCCTCGGCGGCCGACACGGGTCCGGCGGTCGCGAGGTCCAGACCGGCGCCGCCGCGACGGTCGAGCGCGGCGGCCACGACCGGGTCGTACGCCGAGCGGAGGATCAGCGCCAGGTCACCGGGGGTGAGCACGGCGGACGGGGCCAGGTCTGCGGCCCGCAGCGCCGCGCACAAGGACTCCATCTCCTGGGTCAGCACGGCGGCGGCGCCGCGCATCCGGCCCCCGGCGGCGCGGATCGCGCGGGCGCACACGCGCAAGTCGATCGACACGGACACGGTCGAGGCGTGCCGCTCGCCGGCCGGGCCGGCGCGGTCGATGAGCTCGGCGTAGGTACGCGTGACCCACGAGTTCGAACGGGACCCGTGCGCGGCCCACCACTCGGTGAGGCCCTTGCCGGAGTCGGGCAGGGTCCGCTCGCAGACCTGCAGGGCGGCAACCCGCCCGGACCGGCACCCGGTCGCCAGGACCCGGCCCCACGCAGTGACGCGGCGCTGCTGCTCGGCGGGATCGAGGAGGGTGAAGGCCGGGTGGGTCACGGTGACGATCGCAGTCAAGGTCCTGGCGTGGGGGTCATGGATCATCGCGCCACCGGCGTCGGCATCGGTCCACAGGCGAAGACTGGCCGCATCACCGGGCAGGGCGAGGGTGCCGTAAGGGCGCGGCGAGCTCAGGCGGTGGTGGAACACGTTCTGACCGGTTGCGACGCGCTGGACGAACCGGCCCGCGACCGGCACCCAGGAGATGACCGGGGTCCCGGCGATGCGCACCCACGCCAACGCCGCCAGAGTGGCCAAGGCCGGTGCGCAGTACAGGAGCGTCCGGCCGCCGAGGTAGAGGCTGACCACGAGCAGCAGCGCCCCGGCCCCGACCACGCCTACCTGGGCGAGAGACAATCCCAGGAGAACTCCCCGGCGAGCCAGGCGGGAGAACTTCACGGCCTGAACGTCGGCGTCGGGCCCGGCCGGCCCGGTGGTCATCGCCGATCTCCTCGGCCCGTGGTCGCGGCGCCGTCGTGGTGGCTGCCGGCGGCGCCGGCCACGGTCCGTCCCGTGCGCTGGCCCGCAGCCCAGGTGCGCCCGGCCGCAGCGGCACCCACGGCGACGACACCCACGCCGGCCGCCGCCACCGCACCGCCCGCAGCGCCCGCCGCAGCCCCGCCCGACGCAGCGCCACCGGCGGCCCCGGCGGACGTGCCTGCGGGCGCCGCCGGCCCTGCGGGCCGTGCCGCGGAGGTTGCCGGGGTTGTCGGCGGCCGTGCACCGTGACCGCCGTCGAGGACCTGTGTCGGGGTGGGCCGGGCGGGGCGGCTGGGGGTCGGCAGCGGACGGTCCAGGGCGTGCTTGGCTTCTTGTTCGCTGCTGGCGGCGTGGTAGAAGTCCACGCCGATGAAGCTGATCGCCTTGTACGTCAGGTAAGGGGCGAACCCGGCGATCAGCATCAGGACGACCCCGGAGATCGGGTCCGACAGAGATTGCAGGTCGGAGCTAATCGGTGCGCTCTGCTCGGCGACAGCGAGGAGAAAGAAGACCACGATCACGAGCTTGGACACGATCAGCGCGATCACGAACGTGGCCCACCGCGACACCCAGCCGCGGGTGGCGTCCCACGACAGGCCCGCCATCGCGACGGGCGCGAACACGATCGCAACCAGCAGCAGGGCTTTGCGGATGAGCAGGCTGATCCAGATTATGAACGCCCCACCGATCGCCAACGACGCGACGAACAAGCTGAGCAGGGCGCCGACGCCTGGGGCCAGCGGCATCGTCAACGCGATGCCACCGGAAAGCAGAGCGATCCGGGCGCCGAGGTCTTCCATGGTGGTCCCCGCCGCGCTCACGATGCCGAGGGTGAGCTGATCGGTGATCTCCAACGCGGCGGCGATCAACGTCAACGCGATGAATGACCCCAGGACCGATTTGGCGAGCCCGAGTACGGCGCGCGTCAGGGCGGCGCCCTCGCGGCGGATCATCGCGGCGGTGACCTGGAGCAGGAAGAAGGCGAGCATGACGAACACGGCGATGCCGAACAGCAGGTTGTAGACGGAGGTGAACCGGCCGCTGGTGAGGTCCACGAACGTCGTGGCTTCGAAGATCGACCACATCGACTCGAACAAGAACGCTGCCGTGTGGCCGGCGACCTCGGCGGCGCCCTCAAACCCGGTGATGAGCCAGTTCGTGCTGGCCTCGGCCGCGGCGTTGCACAGTCCGTCGACGACGGGAACTTCACACACACCCATGTCCGGGCTCCTTCCTCCCCCAAGGGGGGTGTCAGATGGTTTGGCCGACGGTCCAGAAGAAGTTCACGAGGGTGACCGACGCGCCGCAGATGATCGCCGCGCCCAGGGCGATGAGGACTCCGGTCTTTCCACGGCCCGCGAGGTGCGGGTTCGAGGAGTTCGCGCCCATCGCCCACACGATCGCGGAGACGATCAGGGCGAGGACGGCGAGGATGAGCCCGACGGTCATGATCGCGCCGACGATGGTGCGCAACGCGTCGATGCCGGGCAAACCGTTCGAGTTCGGGGTGATGGTGATACCGGCCACGACGGTGGCGGGCGAACTGATCAGTGACATGGGCGTTCTCCTGGGGGTCGGGGAGTGGGTGCGGGTTACAGGGAGGCGCCGGTGTGCAGGAGCCAGTTGACCCAGGCGAGGGCGCTCCCGGTCAGGGCGGCCCCGCCGAGAGCGACCAGGACACCGGTGCGGGCGCGGGCGGCGGTGTGCCAGCTCCCCGAAGTCGACGAGATCGCCCACGTCACGGCGCAGCCGACGAGCACTCCGACGGCCGCGATCAGCGCCACGGTCAGCAGCGCCCCGACGATCCGCGCCAACCCAACGGAGGCGGCGACCGCGCCGAAGTCGGGGCCCACCGCCCCGGTGAATACCTCGGTGCCGGTCATGGGGTCGCCTCGCTCGCGCGGGCGAGACCTGGGCACACCGGGGCCTGCGTAGCGCTGGCCGGGAGCAGATGGTCGCCGGTCAGCTGAGTGGTGGCGTCGAGCCAGGGCTGGGGGTCGATGGCCAGCCGGCCGGGGTCGCCGGGGCGGAGCTCGAAGTGCAGGTGCGGGTTGGTGGAGTTGCCGGTGGAGCCGACATCGCCGATGTGCTGGCCGGCACGGACGACGTCGCCGACGTCGACGTGGATGCCGCCGTCGAGTAGATGCCCGTAGACCGACGCGACCGTGCCCGAGCTCGCGACGGTGCCGGTGGGGTGCAGGAGGGTGATGCGGTTGCCGAGCCCGCCGCCTGGTCCGGCCGCGACGACCCGCCCGTCCGCGGTCGCCAGGACCGGTGTCCCGGCGGCGGCCGCGAGGTCGACGCCGGCGTGCAGCGCCCACACGTGGGTCACAGGGTTGACGCGCATCCCGAACCTGCTGGTCGCCGACCAGGTTCCCTCGGGCAGCGGGAACACCGCCTGACTTGTATGGGGTAGTCCCGCCACGCCATCTGCGGCGGGATCGGTGGGGGTGGTGAGCGCGGTGAGGATCGCTGCGGCGACCGGCTCGTACCGGGCGTAGCGGGACGGGTAGGCGGACACCTCGACCGCTTGTGCGGCGGTAGCGGCGGGTAGATCGCGCCAGTGGGGGATGTCGAGCAGCCCACGCGGAGAACCGTGGTTCGGGCCATCGGGCCCGCCGAAGAAGGCTTGTGCTTGGTAGGTCGGGTCCATGAGCTCGGCGACCGTGCCCCACCCCGCCGCGGGGCGCATCTGGAAGATGCCCAGCGAATCGTGATCATGCCCGTCGCCGTCGTGGGGGTAGGCGGCGGACTGGGGGTAGGCGGTCGTGTTAGCGAACATCCGCAGCCCGGACTCGGTCAGCCCCGCCATCAGCGCGACCAGCACACCGTCACGTCCCACCCCGGCGGTGCGAGATCCGGTCGCGATGATCGTGGCCGCGTGGCCAAGCTGCGTGCGATCCAGGCGCACCGGCGACCCGTCCGCCGCGGTGGTCTGCAGCTGGTCGGGAATCGGGCCGACCATGACCGCGGACGCGGGGCACGCGGCGCTGAAAACCGCGCCCACCACCAGTGCCAGGACCACGACAAGAAGCCCCGGGGCGACCAGGACGGCCGCCGTCGCGGTGAGGACCAGGCGAGGCATGACCGGCCCCCTTATCGCAGCGGCTTGTCGAGCTGCGTCAGGCGCAGCAGGTAGCAGGTGGGGTACGCCGGTTCGCAGCCCACGAACACCGTGAACGCCACGTCGAACTCCTGCGCCACCGGCCGGCCATCCCAGGTGCCGGTGCGGTGCCGGACGCCGGTGATCGTCACGGCAACAGTCCCGGGCGCCACGACGCCAGGGTCCTGGGCCAGGGCAGCGGTCCAGGCAGCGGGGACGTCGGCGCCGGTGACTTCAAGCCACTGACGGGTGTCGTATGCGCCCAGGTGGGTCCACGCCTGCGGGCTCGGCAGGTACCGGGCCAGATCGGTGAGCAGGCCGGGGGTCTCCTGGCCGGTCGGATCTGCGACCACCAACAGGCGGCCCTTGTGATCAGCCAGTGCCGCCGGCGCCGTGGTGTCCCACGCGAACAGTGCCCGCGCCGCAGATTGAGCGAACTCGACCGGGTCGCGCGACGGCACGACCGGGGCCAGCTCGCCGACGCCCGCAGCAGCAGACGGCGGAGGCGGCGCAGGCCCGACCGGGGGCGGTGACGACTTCGGCGTGGACGCGGCGGACGATGGCGCGCGGTCAGGCCTGCCGGCGGAGTCGGGCGCGACGAGGGTGGCCGTCGCGACGGCGACGAGCGCGATCGTCGCGGCGCCGGCGAGGACGGCCGACACGATGCGGCGGGTGCGAGAGGGGGAGTGGCGCATCTCAGCCCGCCTGTGCCGTGGCGCGCAGGACGTCGCGTGCGGCCCGGCCCGCCTGCGCGAAGGCGCTCATCTGGGCCAGTACTCGTTCGAACGCGGCCCACTCGGGGGCGGTCACCGACGTCGCCAGATCCGCCGGGTCGTACCCGCCAAGCCACCCGTCGAGGTCGTGGAAGGTGATCACCCACATCCGGCGCGACGCGGTGAACCCGGTCGCGGCCGCAGGCGGGCTCGACCCGCGCCGGGTCTTGGGCCGCGGTGCGCGGAGCCGTTCGAGCGCAGCTTCAGCCAGCGCGTCGAGGTCCGCGTCGCTGGGGCGAGGACGCTCAGGTGCGGCGACCTTCCTACCCAACGCCTCCTGCACTGAGTGGTAGGCGGGGTTGACGGGGTTGCCGTCGCGGATGCTCTCCAGGGCCGCCTGGGCGACGTCGCGGACCCGCCGCGGTTGGGCGGGATCGTCGGCGAGATCGCGGATCTGCCCGATCTGCTCCATCCGGGTGTGCGAGGCCGTCCCGGTGACCATCAACGCCGCCTGCTTGCCCGCTTCCCCTGGGCGCGTCCACGGCTCCCCCGATTCGGGGGAGCCGTGTTTTCCTGCGGTTTCGCCTGCGGTGCTGCCTGCGCCGGGCTGCGACCCGAACTGGGTCATCGCGAGGCGGCGTGCGGCGTCCTCAGCCAGGAGCGCTTTGATCTCGCGGTACAGCTCTTCGGCCTCGAGTGCGGTGAACGGTTTGCGGATGGCGTTCTCGTCCTGCTCGGCGAGCATGCGGTGCGCGCCGTCGGAGATCCGCCGCACCCACACGTTCGTGGTCCGCCAGCCCAGTTGCTTGATCACTTCCAGGCGCCGCAGCCCGCAGACCAGCACTCCTTCGGGGGTGATCGTGATCGGCTGCAACAGCCCACGCTCCTGGATCGACCGGGTCAGCGCGGTGAGGTCGCCGAGGTCCTTGCGGTGGCGTGCGCCGACGGCGATGGAGTCGACACTCTGGTCGAGCTGCAGGAACCCGCCCGGGTCACTCATTGGCGCACCGCCTTGTCGCGGGGGACGGACGATGCCAGGGCGGACGTGAGGGCGGGGTCGGTCAGGACCTCATCGACCGGGCAGCCGGCGAGCATCCGCAGCAGCATCCCGCGCCCCGCCGGGACCAGAGCCCGATCGGGGTGGGGGCTCCCCAGGACGGCGGTGAGCACCGCAGTCCAGGCGGCCTGGTCGATGTCGAGGCGGGCACGGGCGACCTTGTCGCGGCGCAGGTACTCGAACGCCGTCGCGGGGTTGCCCGCCAGCTCGAGCCGGGAGCCGATGTACTCCAGCGCGAACCGGGCGGCGCCGCGCGGCCAGCCCAACGACCCGAACAACCGGACCGCGTCGTCGACGGCGGCTTGCAGCTCGACCGGTGCGATGTCGCCCGCCTTGGTCTGTCTCGGGTGCTGCCCGTCATCGCCGGTGTCAGGGCCGGCGAGGTGGACCTCCAAGAAGGTCCAGTCGCGGTCGGTGATCCGTTGCGGGTCGTGCACGTCGACGCCGTGGCGCGCCGTGCGGTCCCCGCACAACAACGACTCGCCCATGAGCTGGGCACTGAGATCCCGTCTGACTGCCGTCGTCACCACAGCCCACGGATCATCTGCCTGGAGTAGGTGCGGGTCGCACATGACTTCGAACGCGAACGACGCGGCGTCCTCACGCGGTTGCCTGAACTTGCGGGCCATCCGTTCGAACCGTGCGATGCAGAATCGTGCCAGCGCCGCACCGTCAGGTCCGTCCCAGCTGGCCGGGTCGGTGGGGTCCGCGAATCGGCGCAGCAGGGCACGCAACCCCTCTGGTGTGCTGAACGTCGGCGTACTCATCCCAGCCGCAACCCCTCCGGCTCGGGTCCGTCCAGCGCCCCATTCGAAGCATCGGCGACGTCCACAGCAGGGGCGGTCTGGCCGCGGTCTCGGTCGCGACCGTCGTCCGGGTCGGCCGCGTGTGGGCGGTCGAGGCGATCGCGGACGGCGCTGCCGATCCGCACGGGTGCGCGCCAGTTCCGGCGAGCGAACGCCGTTTGCATCTCGACCGCGCGCCCGAGCAGCTCCCGGCCGACCATCGTCGGCAGATTGGTGGGCGGGATCCACGCCACCTGCGGGCGCTGCACGCGTGCTCCGGCCGGATCGGTGGTTCGGGCGGCGCCGTCAACACCGGTCGCGACCGCACGGTTGGGTGCCGAGAGCGTCGGGTCGCCGTGGACCGCGAGCGGCGACCTCGCAGCGCCTTTCACTTGAGGGGCGGTCCGTGTCGCAGGTTCGGGTTCGACGTCACGCCGGTCGGGAGGGTTCACAAGGACACCGCCTCAGGGGCAATAGGGGGATCGGGCTCATCTCGGACGACCGCGCTGAGATCAGCTGCCGGGCGGGTATGGCGGAACGCAGACCGGACCGTGGTTTCGGCCTCGCGCGTACTCAGGCCCGCGTCGACACCTGCGGCGCCGAGGCAGCCGAGGGTCGAGTCGACGTCGAAGCCGGCCTCGACCATCCGGCACGCGGCCCAGAACAACCCGCCGTTGCGCTGACCTTGCGGGAGTGAGCGCACGTGGTTCGCCAGCCGCTCAGGGTCAGCGCCACCGCGCACCGGCGCGTACCCGACCGGGCGCGGTGGTGGCGTTGGGTCCACGAATCGCCGCAGCCGTGCCGCATCGACCGGGCCCGCCCGGTGCTCGGCGACGGCGATCACCTCGTAGCGGCGCGCCTGGCCCTCGACCACGAGGCGTGAGGGGGGAGCGATGACGTACCCGCCGTCGCCCCGGAAGTCGATGTGGGTACGCGGTGACTGCCACGACCGCTGCTCGCTGCCGTGGGGGTGCGGAAAGTACGCGTGTGCACCACCCGACGGGGTGCGCACCACCCATACCCACGACGTCACCAGCTCTGCCTCGCGTGCCCGCTTCAGCGCCGGGAAGCCGGACCCCTGGCCATGGACGTCGATGTCCACGACGTCCACGCCACTGGCTGCTCCGGTGGGTAGGCCCACATTCGCGTCCGGGTGCCGGCGCCACCACGACGCAATCCTGCGCGGGTCGGCCGACGCGTCTTTGAACCCGTGCACCGTGAGCGGCTCCTTACCGCCGGCCACACAAGGGAACACTGGGATGCCGGCGCTCGCGAAGTGAAGCGCGGCGGCAGCGAGCGAGCCAGACGACGACGCGACCGGGATCGTGTCGTACGTCCACTGCGGAGACCGGAGAGGGCTGTCCATGGCGATCACTGTGGCGACGGTGCGTGGTCAGATGCGTATCCCCAATCTGCGTACCCCCTCGGGGATACGCAGTGTTTACGCAGGTCAAGTGAGTAGCCTAAGAAGTTGCAAGCTGGGGTTGCACCGCGTCTTCTGGGCCTATCGCGTGGCTCGAGACGTCAGGGGATACGCAGCATCACCCCGGGGTACGCAAGGGGACACGCCGCTCGCCAACAAGTGCGTACCTCCTCCACCGTCCCCGTACCCCCTTCGCTGTCAAGGGTTGCCGCAGTCGCTGGGCGCTGCGAGCGACCTGGCGACGCGACCGTGTCCTGCCGTCTGTGGACAGCCGCGTCGTCGCGGGTGGTGTCGGCGCCATCCACAGATTTGAGCGCCTTGCCGCATTCGGGGCTCGTCGTGACGCAAGGTGGAACGCGACCGGCTCGTTGGGTCGCACCGGAACGGTCACAGGAGCTCAGGCCGAAGCAGAACAACCGTGGACGCACAGGGAGGATGCGATGACGCTGACCGAATCCGCACGCGCACGAGCGCGCGAAAACCTCTCGCCACTCGGTCAGCGCTGGACCCACGTTCGGGGCGTCGTGCAACGCGCCGCGCTGCTGACCCTCGATCTCTGCGAGGCTGAACGTGAGATCGTCTCTGCCGCTGCCTGGCTTCACGACGTCGGCTACACGCCCGACATCGCCGGGACCGGATTCCATCCGTTGGACGGCGCCCGGTATGTGCGGGCAGAAGGATTCCCGGCCGTCGTCGTTGGGCTCGTCGCCTACCACTCTGGAGCGGTCATCGAGGCTCGCGAACGAGGACTCGCCATTGAACTCGCCGAGATCCCAGCACCACCCGCGCACCTGCTTCGGCGACTGACAGCCGCCGACATGACGACCAGCCCAGCAGGGCTTCCGATCGCCGCCCGAGAACGAATTGCCGAGATCCTCACCCGGTACCCCAACACGACCCGGTGCACCGAGCGGTCACACGATCGGGCGAGTCACTGATCAACGTCGCCAACATCGAGGAAGCTCGCGCGCGCGAACACGAGACTCACGAGATTGCGCACCTAAACCCGGTGGCATCCGATCATCGGACCACATAAGTGGCGTTATGCAGCGTCGAGGCAACGTTTCGGGACCAGTGTCGGTTGCGGCTCGGGCCGGGGAGCGGACACCGATGAACTTGTCCTGCATGATTAGGCCGGTCAGCCAGCGCGCCCGGGGGCTGTGGAAGAACCGGCCGAGTGGGTTGTGGTCTCTAGTGAACTCCGTGCGGGATTGTCCAGGGTGCGCAGCGGGCGAGACCGTGTCGGCGTGACCGGCGGCGAGACGGCGCTGCAACCCGTACGCGAACATGAGGTTCGCCAGTTTCGAGCGCGAATAGACACGGTTGCGCTCATACCCGGTATCGGACATCAGATTGTCGAAGTCGAGCCGGGATCGAGCGTTGGAATTGCTGCTCTGCCGGTCGCCGTCTCAATTCACCCGTATGGGGGCTAACCGCCAACACCTTTGTTCATTTCTGTCGGTTGGCATATATGTCGAGATGCAGAACAGGTTGTCAGCGGTCGAGCGTCGTACTTTGACTGGACGGGGCTCTAGTCGCCCGGTCACCGGCCAGTCTGTGCAGATGCGGGACCCGCGACGCGGCTGACGTGCGTGATGCCTGGTGAGGCCTCGCTGTCGCCTCACCAGGCATCACTGCTTTCTCAGACGCCGTGCGTTCGCCCAGGTCCCTCGGACGTGCGCGAGCGCTCGGGGCTCAATCTGGGATCAACCCTCCGCCAAGAGATCGACCGCTGCACCTCCGTCGCAGTGCTTGTCGAGCGTGCAGCCGGGCGGGAGATCCGGGTCGGGCGCGTTCGGCGCGGTGTCGGCCGGCCCCTGCTCGAGGAAGGTGTCGCGGTAGGGCGGGTTGTCGGTGCTGTCCCACCAGAGCCGCTCGAGCAGCCGCCCGGTCTCGGGATCGACGATGAGCTCCTCGTAGGGGCGGGTCACCTGGATTCCGGGTCGCCCGGTGCTGTCGGTGACGTCACCGCCGAGGCTCGTGTCGGGAAGCCGCGCAGCAACCTGCCAGAGCGCCTGCCGCAACGCAGGTGATGCCGGGCTGTTGACGAGCAGATCCTCGACCGCCCCCCAGACGCTCCCGTCCGCCACCGACTTCGGGTCGTCGGGATTGGCGTACCGCCGCAGCGCGTCCTCCAGAGCTGCGGGGTCGGTTGGCAGGGCGAACATCTCGTCCCACGTGATGCCCGGGCCGAACAGCGCTCGGTTCTCCAACCGTGGCTCCGGGCTCAGCACCGTGTCCGTCCAGACGCTCCAGTTTTGGTGCCCGCTCCACGTCTCGCGACGGGCGCTTTCGACGCGGTTGCTGGCGTCGCTCCACACATCAGAGATCTGCACCGAGTGCCAGTAGGCGGCGTCGCGAGAGACGTCCGGCTGCTCGCCGGCCGCCTGACCGGCGCGGATGAACAGCTCCGCAGCACTGGCGGTCGAGATCGGGCTGCCCCCACCGGTGCCAAGCACGGGGATCGCGACGATCGCGAACGCGGCGGCCGCGCCGACCAGGACGGTCAGGCTGATCCGGCGAGCCCGCCGCCGGCGAAGAGGCTGGACCACAGCCGGGCGCACGGCGTCGACCCCATCAGAACACTCGAGGCGGCTACAGAGCTGGGCGTAGGCGTCGGCCAGGCCGTCGGGGTCCGGGGACCCGGTCGGACCGATGCGGGTGAGGCGGTCATCGAGCGTCGGGTTGTTCACAGCGCCCTCCGGGCGAAGTCGTAGATGCGGTCGGTCGAGTCGGTGCCGGTGCGGCGATCCCCGGGCGGCGGTTCCCCGCCAGGCGGGTCGACCAGGCCGGCTAAGCGGCCTCGAGCCCGGTGCAGACGCACCTGGAATGTCGCCACGGTGACGCCCTGCACGTCCGCGGCCTGTGCTGGGGTCAGCCCGTCCCAGGCGACCAGTAGCAGCGCCTCGCGATCGACCGACGAGAGGGCGGCCAGCCCGCGGAGCATCGTCATGCGCTCGACCGCCAGCAGCTCGGCGCCCGGTGCTGGAGCGGGTGAGACCGACGCAAGCCGGGCGAGTTCGTCGTGCAGGACGCGCTGCCGGTAGTGCGAGCGATTGGCGTTGGCGATCGTGTTGCGCGCCACCACGATGAGCCACGGCAGCGCCTCACCGGGAACCTCCGCGAGACGACGCCAAGCCACTAGAAAAGTCTCGGAGACGACTTCCTGGGCAGTGTCGGGATCGACGTGCCGCGTTGCGTAGGCGTGCACTCGGGGGGCGTGAGCGGACCACAGACGTTGGAAGTGCTCAGCGGCGGTGTCACGGCCACTATGCCGTCGCGCCGGGTCGTCCTGTTGAGTTCCCATGCTCTGAGATGTCCGGCCGAGCCCCGGACTTACAGCCAGCTCTGAGATGGGGGCCGTGCGGTCCGGGAATCACCCGGATAGCCCAACCGTGGCGTGCCGCCGTCAGCGCCGAGGACATGGGTTCGGTCACTCTTAAGAATGCGCCGGCGTCGATGCGCCCGCCCGGCCCTTCGCGCCTGGGGCACTATGCCAGCTGATCGACGTGAAGCTCGGCCCGTGGCCCCACAGATTCACGGTTGAATGTGGGCCATTTACCTTGGTCATGCCACAGACGGGCCTGGTTCAGATCCAGCGGCAGTTTCTCGTAAAGGTACGTCAGCGTGTCGAGCATGGCGGACCGGTTGGTCTCGCTGGCGCCAACCTCAGGCTGCGCGTCGCCGCCCTTTATCATGAAAGGTTCGGAACCGTCGCCGAGGTCGATAATTGCCGCATAAACTACTACGGTGCCATAATCACTCGAGTAGCCCATCATCGGCGTGCCGCTTGGAGGCACCGCGCCCTTCACCGTTCCACCATTTGCGATAACTGCATCGAAGTCGGGGAACCCGTCCGTCGTCATAGGAACACGGAGACTATTTAGTGCCTCGCTCGGCAATTTCGCACCACCGGTACCACTAGCACCGATCGAGGACGCAGTGAATGAAAGCCGACCGCCGTGCAAAAAGTTGAGCAATACCGATGAGTCAACGCCAAGTATTCGGCTGCGCGTCGCGACGTCGTCGGCTAGCGAACGACTAACAAGGGCGCTTGACCTAGCGGGACGGCTCATCTCGACGAGGTTGACCAGCGCTAGCGGGCTCATCCCTGAGGCGCTCACGTCCAAGTTCATCGCTTCCCCTTACCTAGGCATACCCACAGCCAATCGGCAGCAACTCCCTGATGTTGAGCCGAACCCACGACATGCTGTGCGCCGCCAAACTCGACGAACTCCTCTTCTCACCGGACAAGACGAGATGACGATGCACGCCCTCATGCAGTGATCCGCTCACGTCCCTGAACTGTCGGTCAGCGACGACCACTACGCCGGCTACGAGACGTTCGATAGACGGATCAATCACAACGGTCGGCGAGCCACCGCAGAGTCGACCACGGCGGTCACGCGACGGGGAACGCGGCGGCGAGGGCGCGATGGATCTCGCTGGCCGCGGCAACTTCGATGAGGCCGGGCGCAAGGAGCTGCTCGCCGGCCTTCTTGGGCCAGAGGACGTCCACGCCGTCGATGACGAAGGAGCCGCCGAACAACGGCCAGTCGGCGTCGACGAAGCAGAGCATCCCGCGGATTGGGACGTCGGGGAAACCAGCCTTGGCGAGAGCGGCGTGAACGAGGGCAACCTGCTTGTGCACGCCGTCGACGATCTTCTTAGAGACGCGAGATCCGACGACCAGCGTCGATATGCGGGGACGAAAGAGGCCGCCTGTGGTCACCACGTGCGGGCGGCCCTTGTAGCGCTTGGCATCGATGACGAACACGCCGGCTGGACTCACGGCGATGTGATCAATGTTGGCCCGCGTCGGAGGGATGCGGCGATCGTGCAGCATCAGCACCCCGCGGGCCGTGAGCGTGTCCAACCCCTGCCCGAGCACTTCCTCGCCCTTGGCCCCACGTGCCCAGGCGGTGGTGCTTTGGGGCTCGTCGGACAACGCGAGAATCAGCCCACCCAGCCGTGGGTGGGCATCGCGGATACGGGCCTCGCGCTTGGCTGATCGACGCTCGTGCTCGCGACGTGCAGATGCGCCGGCCGAGCCGCTGTCGACAGGTGCCGGTCGTGGCTCGGGAATGGCAGGAGTCCTCACCGCCTCGACAACCTCGAGGATCTCGGCGGGCTTGATGACCTCGGCGGCTACGTCGGGGACGGGGCAGGTCACGCAGATCATCGTCTTCGTCGCGCGGTCGTACACGGCGCGAACTCCGGCATCGAGGTCGACCCCGCAGTCACGGCACGTACCCGCGTATCGCAGGCGCATCATCTTCGGCGTCGCTGGAATGTCGTCGATCGGTGTGGCCACGTAGTGGTGATCGGCGCGCAGCACGCCTACCTCAAGGCTTGGGGCCGGTCAAGACATCTGAGCGCCTCCCTGGACGTGCGGGCGCCGCTGGTGCGTCGGATGGACTTCACTGTGGCCCCGAGCTCTCCGAGGTCCACAGACGCGGCGGCCGGCTCGCGCGCCCGGGACAAATCCGTGGACACCGCGAGGCGTCGTGCGGCACCGCGGCCGATGTCGATCCGGTGTCCCCCATGAGATTAGTTGCGCCTGTGGAAACGAATTGATAGTTTCTCATGAAGAAACGACTTCGGAGGCGACCATCGTGAATCACGACGAAGCTGTAGATCGACTTGAGGAAGTACGCCGTGTCCGCCTGCTGTCGGCGAGTAGCGGCGCATGGTTTACCGCAGGCACTGCGTCCGTGGCGGTGCTAGGGATGGGGGTGGCGGCGGACCTCGACATGTGGTGGCTCTCAGGCCTGGTGATCATCAGCGTTGCCGGTCTGTGGGCAGCGCACCCAGTACGTACGCGACTTGACTGGTCGGATCGCTTCGGCGCCTGGCTTGTGGTCGGCGGTGGAACTCTGGCCGTGACGGCGTACATCGCCGTCCAGTTTCCTGTTCGCGCAGCGGGGTGGGTCGTACCAAACACCATCGGCGCGACCGCAGCCATCGTTGTCTTACTCATCCTGTGCAGGGCCGGCCTGCGACGCATGGCCAGTGGAGTCCCGCTGGCTCCGCACCCATCGGGTGTCCCCCTGACCCCGACGCACCCCGGAGAAGGGTGATGATCGAGCACTCCGGCGATTCTCGGCTGGCGCCCCTTCGTCTGGACCCGTTGCTGCACGAACCAGCACGGCTGTCCATCCTGGCTGCGCTCACTCCCGCCGAATACATTGCATTCTCAGCACTTCAACGGCTCATCGGTGTGAGCAAGTCGGCACTGTCGAAACACATATCTGCTCTCGCCGATGCGGGGGTTGTTGTCATCACGAGTAGTCCGGCGGACAAGCGGACTCGGCGCATCGCCCTCACTGAGTTTGGGCGTGAGTCTTTCGACACCTACCTCCACAGGCTCGAAGAGATCGTCCGATCGGCCAGAGGAGGATCCGCATGACTTCGGTGCGCGGTCTATCGCACCGTCCACACGGCACGCGGCACGCGGCACGCGGCACGCGGCACGCGGCACGCGGCACGCGGCACGCGGCACGCGGCACGCGGCGACAGGACACCAGACGGATCAATGGAACGCGTCGACGAACTATTCGGGATGACTCCGGTGAGTAGAACCGGGTCTGACGCCAGGCTTGGCCAAAGGCCACGACGGGCGTCCAGGAGTTGGTCGAAGCAGGTGTAGTGCGCCTCGACGTCGATCGCGTCGTAGGCCGTGTCGCGCATGGTTTTGACCCTGAGCATTCGGACTATGTGGTGCCAAATCGTGTCGGGCCAGGCGACGCCTAGCGGTCGTCAAGTGCCGGAGTTGCATGCACGAGGCGGCTGACGCGGGCAGTCCCCACCGCCGATCTACGATCGGCGCGTGGTCCACCTCGAGGCCTCGACCTACCGCATCTCCTCAGACCAGACCGACGCCTAGAGGATGCTAGCGAGAGAACCGAGGGCCTGGACAGGGTCGTCCCCGACGGGCTGTAGGACGACGCAGTCGGCACCCGCCGTGCGCATACGGGCGAGCGAGGCCCTTGCGTCGTCCCTGGTCCCACTGACCGTGAGGGCATCGACCCACGCGTCGGGCAGTGCCGCGACGAAGTCTGCCCGGCTGGCGGAGCGAGCCCGCAGCGCTACGATCTCGTCCGCGAAGGGCAACGGCGCCAGGTGGGCCTCCCAGCCGGGCTCACCGATCCACTCGAGCCCGGCACGGACGGCTCGTCGGGCTGCACGGGGATCCGCGTCGACAGCTGCTGCGTTGTACGCGACGACGCGGTGGTCGGCGGCCCCGATCTGCTGGCGGGCCTGTGCGATGTACTCGGGTGCGGAGGGCTCGGCGAGCACGGTGCCGTCGGCCACCCGTCCGGCGAGCGCGAGCGAGCGGGGACCGCGGACCCCGGCAAGGATCGGCGGCGCGGTCCTGGGGCCCCCCTCGAGCTGCACGGCGTCCAGGTGCACGTACCGTCCGTCGACGCTCACCTCGTCGCCGGACAGCAGACCGCGCAGGGCGGTCACATGCTCCTCAAAGGAGGTGAGGATGCTCTCCGGCCAGGCGCCCACGCTCTCCATCCAGGCAGGCATGCCGTGCCCGATCCCGAGGTGGAGGCGGTCACCGAAGAGGTCGATGAGCGTCGCGGCCTCCATCGCCGTGAAGGCGACGTTGCGGGCCGAGGCTGGGAGGATCCCGACCCCGACCCGGATGCGTGAGGTGACCGCGAGCACCGCGGCCGCCTGCGCGATCCCGCCGCGGAAACCGAGGTCTTCGACGACCCAGAGCTCGTCGAACCCTGCGTCGTCTGCTGCCCGGGCGAAGTCGAGGATCTGGTGGGCCGGGAGGTCCCGGGGGAGCATGATGCCGATCTCAGGGAGTGTGCTGTCCGGGGTCGCATCGTCACGAGTCATGGCTACCAGCGTACGTATGCGGACCCTCCGACAGGGTGGCTGGCACGCTGGTGACGCTGCTCTCCGGGCCAGCGGCTGGAGCGCGTCGGACGTGACCTCGGAGGCGTGGGCGGGCTGCATGACCTCGGCGGTCTCACCACATAGCGCCTCGGGGAGTTCAGCCCTTCGTGTCGCTGGTCTCGGCGCGCGAGACGGCCGCGCCGGGGGCCACAGCAACATCGCCCGACTCCGACTCCGACTCCGACTGCTCCCGCGGCCGGGCGGCCGACGTGAGCAGCGACGCGAGGGCGACGACGACGAGCACGACGACCATCGCGCCGCGCAACCCGTAGTGCTCTCCGAGGAAACCGAGCAGGGGCGGTCCGACGAGGAACGCGACATAGCCGGCGGTCGCGACGGCGGCGACGGAGGAGGTCGGGTCGTCGCTGTCTCCGGCGGCAGACAGGGTGACGGGGAAGCCGAGCGCGGCGCCGAGGCCCCAGAGGATGACGGCGCAGCCGGCGACGACCACGTTGTCCGCGAAGACGACGAGTGCGATGCCGGCGGCGGAGACGAGGGCGCTGACGCGCAGGACGGCGACGTTGCCGAAGCGGGCGAGCAGCGGCTCGCCCGAGAACCGGCCGATGGTCATGGCGGCTGCGAAGCCCGTAAAGATGACGGACCCGAGGGTCTCGGACATCCCGTGGCCGTCGACCATGAGGAGCGGGAGCCAGTCGCTCGCGGAGCCCTCGGCGAGGGCGAGGGCGAGGATGATGAGCCCGAGCATGAGGATGCGGTGCTGCTTCCAGACGGACAGCTGCTCGCGCCAGGTGGATGACGCTCCGGTCCCCTTGCGGGCGAGCCCTGTCGTGGCCGGGACCGTCGGCACGGCCCAGAGGGCGGCGGCGGCACCTGCCACAGCGATCCCGGTGAGGTGCCAGACGACGGGGAAGTCGGCGGCGGTCAGACCGATGCCGACGCTGGCGCCGACCACGGTGCCGAGGCTGTAGCAGCCGTGCAGCATCGGGAGGACGGAGCGGCCCGAGGCGTTCTCGATGTCGGCACCCTCGATGTTGAGCGCGATCTCAGACATCCCGACGCCGCCACCGACGAGCGCGAGGCCGACGAAGACCCCCGGTGTGAGTCCGAGGCTCGACCCGACGCCGACGAGCGCCAGTCCCACGACGAGGCTGGTGCCCCCGATCGCGATGGCCCGGCGGGACCCGTGCGCCCTCACGACAGAGGCCGACGACAGCACACCTGACATGGAGCCAACCGAGAGCCCGAAGAGCACGAGGCCCATCTGCCCCGTCGAGGCGTCGAGCAGGTCGCGCACGGCGGGGGTGCGAACGACCCAGGAGGCCATCGAGACGCCGACCACGAGTGAGAACAGGAAAATGGCGGTCCGACGACGGCGGAGTTCAGGGCTGAACGGCGGACGGGCGCCGACGGGGGTACTGGACATATGTACGAGCGTATCGCTGGGGTCGTGCCGAGCTAGCCCACTCTTCCGCCCACAGGCGCACGAGCCAAGGTTGCGACTGCGGCTACGTCACCTACGTCTCGCCGTACTCCAGCTGGCGCAACATCCTCGGGTTCCCCGTGCTGTCCGCAACCGGCTAATCGAGCTGGACCCCGGACGCATGGCCGAATCGGTGGCGACCACGACCGGTATCAGACCCACATCGCTGAGTTTCAAGCGGCAATTGCGCTGAGGCACCGCGCGTTAGCTGTCGCTTTGTGGTGATCGACGTCCAGTTTTCCTAGGCGCTACCGGGAAACGTGGGCGTCGTTCGGGACGGGTCGGCGTGCAACTCGAGGCAGGGCGCAACCGGCTCCGCGGTAACGTCGCGGTGTGGCAGACCGGCACGATGATTTGATCGCGGCAGCTGAGCAGGTGATTCGCCCGCACCGCGTCGGTGACCGCCTCTTCGGAGACGTTGGCGCCACTCTCGTCACCGTGGCCAGCAACCAGTACGCCGGGGTCTGCATCGACACGGGCTCTGGCACGGGCTTTTGCGCCGAGCACAGCGCGATCGCCGCGATGGTGACAGCGGGGGAATACCAGATCACCAAGATCGTCGCGGTGTGGCGCAACCAGACGGGTGACCTGCACGTGTTGCCGCCCTGCGGACGGTGCCGCGAGTTCATCCGCCAGATCGACCCCGCCAACCTCGATACCGAGATCGTCCTGGGGCGGCACCGATCTGCGCCCCTTCGCGAGCTCCTGCCCGAACATCAGTGGCCCGAGGCCCTCGATCATCCTCACCGCATCGACGACGCGGCACCGTCTGTCGAACCGCGTGCCGCAGACGGGCTCGACTGAATGCCCGGTGGACGGCACGGCGAGGATGACGACGGCACAGCGCTGCGTGCACAGTTGCGCGACGTTCACTGGATCGGTGGCGGCAGTGGCGCCGGCAAGTCGACCGTCGCCCGCCGTGTCGCCGCTCGGTACGGCCTGCGGCTATACGTGACCGACAATGTGATGTCCGATCACGCCGGTCGGAGCGGGTCCAACGACGCGCCATTTTTGAGCGAGTTCCTCGCCATGGAAATGGACGAGCGCTGGGTGAACCGATCACCCCAGACGATGCTCGAGACGTTCCACTGGTTTCAGGGTGAGGGTTTCGACGGGGTCATCGACGATCTTCTGCTCCTTCCCGCAGGACCACCGGTGATCGCCGAGGGATTCCGCCTGCTCCCTCGCCTCGTGCAGCCTTTGCTCGCCTCACCGGATCACGCCGTCTGGCTGCTCCCGACACCGGACTTTCGCCGGGCCGCCTTCTCGAGTCGGGGCTCGTCGTTGGAGATCGCAGGCAAGACCAGTGATCCGGCCAAGGCTTTGGCGAACTTGCTCGAGCGTGACCGGATGTTCACCGATCGCCTCCGCGAGGAAGCGACGAGTCTCAGACTGCTCACCATCGAGGTCGACACCGCGATGACTGAAGAAGACCTCACCGACCGAGTCGCGGAGGCGTTCGGACTCTGAGCCGGGATCGAGCCTCCAGGTCGGGACCACCACATGACTGTCGGTACGCCGCGAGTCGCCCGCGACGTACGCGGCCAACTGCGCGCTGTCCCACGAACCTCGAGGGGTGATGACGGTGCTGTGGCGTATGGCGCGCCCCCGCGGGAGTCTTCAACGGGGCGGGGCGTCACGGTACGCAGTCTCACGCGGACAGATCCTGACCTGCTGGCCGCGATCCGAGTGCCTTCGGCCTCTCGGATCGCGAAGCAGCCACGGCCGCGAACAGATCGTTGGCGGCTTGGTAACGTCCAACGCATGCCCATCAAGCTAGAGAACGTCGGCATCGCCGTCCGTGACCTCGAAGCGGCGATCGCCTTCTTCACCGACCTCGGGCTGACCGTCCAGGGCCGGGACACAGTCAGCGGAGAGTGGACCGACACCGCCGTCGGCATCGAGGGCAACCACGCCAACATCGCCATGCTCCAAACGCCAGACGGCAACGGTCGCCTCGAACTGTTCGAGTACATCCACCCCGACGCGATCGAGACAGAGCCCACACGGCCCAACAGATCGGCATGCACCGCGTCGCCTTCTCGGTCGACGACATCGACGAGGCCCTCGAAATCGCCGCGAGGCACGGCTGCCACCCGCTGCGCGGCGTGGCCACGTACGAAGACGTCTACAAGCTCACCTATATCCGCGGCCCCAGCGGCATCCTCGTGATGCTCGCCGAGGAACTGCACAAGAGCTGATCACGAGTCGATTGCCGCGAGAGCATCGGCACCCGGGGTATGCCCCTGACCGAATGGTTAAACGAGACAGCTGTCACTGGACAGGTGCTCGATCGCCGATTCTGCCGCCGTAGCGGAAATGTGCCCGACCTGTCAGGTCTGATTGGGCGAACTGACGCACGAAAGGCTTCTCTCGGGCGAGGTGCTCTGCATCGTCGTCGCCTGTCATTTCTGCAGGCTGCAGTCGGTTACTTGAGGAGCAACAACTGATGCGCGAAACGCCGAGTCTCGGCTTCAGCGGGTCGGCGAAATTTCGGCCCGGCGCGCGGGCTGCCGGGTCGAGGGGGTCGGAGCGGGCGGCCGCTGGCGAGGTGCGAAAGCGGCTTGCGGTGGAGCGGCGAGCGGCCGATCGGGGATTGCTCGCCTGGTGAGCCTCGCCGACGCCACGATGCGTGCGACCAGGGCTCGGGGTGAGCGGCGTGCCCGCGGCTCGACGACGGGGGCGTCGGGCAGCGCGCTCCACACCAGGTCTCCGGGCATCGGCTTGCCGAGAAAGCGGTCAAGTGCGAGGAAGTTCATGGGTTGGTCTCCTTCGTGGTCGAGGCGGTAGTTCGAAAAGGCTTCGCACCTCGCAGGCGCTTCACACGCAACTGCAATTCGAGAGTTGCACGAATCCGAGGGATGTGCAACTATGGAGTTGCAACCGCGGAGGAGGTAGACGATGACCGGCCAGAAGACCCCCACCCGCACGACTCTCGTGCTGTCCGTGCTGTTCGTCGGGGCGTTCGTGATGGGCTGCGCGGAGATGCTTGTCGTCGGACTGCTCGACCTGATCGCCGCGGACTTGGCGGTATCAGTGCCTGCTGCCGGTGCTCTGGTCACGGCGAACGCCCTAGGCCTCGTGATCGGCGGCCCGCTCCTCACGCTCCTGACGACGCGTCTGGATCGTCGGGTGGTGCTGCTCGGCTCGCTTACCGTGTTCGTGCTGGCTAACCTGTTGCCGGCTCTGGTGGCCGACTACCCGGCCTTCGTCGCCGTCCGAGTTGTCATCGGCGGGGCGCAGGGGCTGTTCATTGCAGCTGCGATGGTGACGGCGACCTCGATCGTGCCGCCCGAGCAGACCGGCCGCGCGATGGCCCTGGTCATCTCCGGCTTCGCGATGTCGAGCGCGGTGGGGCTGCCGGTGGGGACCCTGCTCGGGCAGGCGGTCGGGTGGCGCGGATCGTTTGCGGGCGTCGTGGCGATCGGCGCAGTCGTCCTGGTGGTGTCGAGCATCGTGCTCCCCTGGGTGCCGACCTCGCCCGGAAGCCGGGCACTGGGGCAGGCGCGGCACGCTTTCGCCCCGCGGGTGCTCGCCCTGCTGGCGTTGTGCTGCCTGATCTTCGTCGCCATCCAGTCGGCGTTGACCTACCTCGTGCCGTTCCTGACCCGGGTCACCGGAGTCTCCGGTTCACTGGTGGGCGCCTACCTGGCCGTTTATGGCGTCGCAACGGCGATCGGCTCGTATGCCGGCGGCCGGTTCGCCGATGCGGGCGCGCCTCGCGCGTTGATCATCGGCACGATCGGCGTGGCGGCATCGTTGCTCGCGATGTACGTCTTCGGGCCGAACGCGCTGATCGTGGCCCTCGCTGTACTCGGCGTCGGGCTGTTCGGGATGGGCATGGCGCCGTCGCTGCAGCATCGGGTCGTGAGCCTGGCCGGGCCTGGCGCCCCGCTCGCGTCGTCGCTGCCCGCGTCCGCGGTCAACGCGGGCATCGCGATCGGCTCGATCGCCGGCGGGTTCGCGATCACCGCTGGTGGCGTGCGAGCCGCCGTCGTGACCGGGGCGATCGTCGCCGCGGCCGCCGTCGCAGCCGCGTGGGCGACCAGCTTTCTCAAGCCAGCGACAGTCACCGCACCACCGGGTCCGACGGCCGTAGCGGCACGCTCGGCAACGCATTAGCGCAAGATCACACCGAAGGGACGATCATGACCATGACGAGTAACCAGCCATCCGTCGTCGACCAAGGCGCGTTCACCGTGCGGCGCACGATCTGGATCGCCGCCCCGATCGAAAAGGTGTGGTCGGCGGTCACCGAGCCGGCCCACATCTCGCGATGGTTCGGCCGGGCGGCGTTCGAGGGGACAGGCGTGGGAGCCCGAGGCACTCTCACCTGGGAAGATCGCGGCGCCGTGCCATTGCGTATCGAAGCCATCGACGCGCCCCGGACGATCTCCTACCGCTGGAGCAACGACGACGCCCTCGGGCAGCCGCCCGAGCAGGTCGACGACGAGCACTCGACGGTGTTCACCTTCACCCTCGAGGCGGCGCCGGACGGCACCCAGCTCACAGTGGTAGAAATCGGGTTCGAGACCACCTCTGACCCGGGCGCGAACCTTGAGAGCCACCGCCGCGGCTGGGACGAAGAGCTGGACGAGCTCATTGCGCTGCTCAAGGCCAGCTCGTGACGACGAAGACCCTGGTTCCGGTGTTCGCCGCACTCGCGGACCCGACCAGGTGGAGCATCTTGTCGGAGCTGAGCGCGGGCGACGCCTCGGCTTCCGCCCTCGCCGGGCGGCTGCCGGTCACGCGCCAAGCAATCGCCAAACACCTCGCCGTGCTCCAAGAGGTCGGGCTCGTCGAGTCCTTCCGCGCCGGACGTGAGCTGCAATACCGCGTGCTCGGATCCCAGCTCAGCCAGACTGCACGCCAGCTCGACACGATCGGCGCCGAGTGGGACCGCCGCTTGACCGCCATCAAGGAGATTGCCGAGGGCCTATAGATCACGACGTCCCGGAGCCCACGCATCAGTGGGCGGCGCACGTCGAAGGCAGTGCATCCATGTCACCCGCTCAGCGCGCGCAATCCCGGCAAGCCGCGGCGGTAGCGAACAGTCACGATCGTTTCCCGACGAATGAATCGCCCTGGGTCTGGTGGAGGCTCGGGCTATGGGATTTCGACCAAGGTCTGGTCGCTCCCGTGGGTAGCGTAGAACGCGGTCTCGAACTCCGTCGGCGGGATGTCGCCGAGGTAGCCGTGTAGGCGCTGGGTGTTGTGCCAGTGGACCCAGCCCAGGGTGGCCAGCTCGACGTCCTCGACGCTCTTCCAAGGTCCGGTGCGGGCCGGCCCGCGGATCAGCTCGGCCTTGTAGTAGCCGTTGACGGTCTCTGCCAGGGCGTTGTCATACGAATCGGCGACGGTCCCGATCGAGGGGACCGCGCCGATCTCGGCGAGGCGCTCGCCGTACCGGATGGACGTGAATTGACTGGGTTCAATCGGTCGTTGCAACACCTGCCTTGTGGAGTGACCGTAGCTGTTCGTCGAGGACTTCGGCCGGTGTTCTCCAGCCGAGGACCTTGCGGGGTCTGCTGTTGATCGCGGCCTGGACGGCGAGGAGGTCCTCAGCGGGCCACCGGGACAGGTCGGTGCCCTTGGGGAAATACTGGCGCAGCAGCCCGTTGGTGTTCTCGTTCGTGCCGCGCTGCCAGGGTGAGTGCGGATCGGCGAAGTAGACGGCGATACCGGTGGCGATCGTGAACTTCGCGTGAGCGGACAGCTCCTTGCCGCGGTCCCAGGTCAAAGAACGCAGCAGCTCCGACGGCATCGTGGACATCGTCGCCTGCAGGGCGTCCGTCATCGCGACGGCGCCGTAGCCGCCCAGAGCGGGCCCGTTCTTAACCGGTGGGACGGTCCCGTAGCCCTCGAGGCGGGGCAGGTGGACCAGCAGGGTGTAGCGGCTGGTCCGTTCGACGACGGTGCCGATGGCGGACCGGTTCAGCCCGATGATGAGGTCGCCCTCCCAGTGCCCGGGCACGGCCCGGTCCTCGGCCTCGGCGGGCCGCTCGGACAGGACGACATCGGCAGTGACGTGCCCTTGAGGTTTGTTGCGGGCGCGCTCTCGGGGCTTGCGTAGCGCCCGTCCCGTGCGCAGGCAGGCCACCAGCTCGCGCGTGAGCGCCCCACGCCCCTGGACATAGAGCGCCTGGTAGATCGCCTCGTGGCTGATGCGCATGTCCTCATCGTCGGGGAAGTCCGCGACCAGGCGCCGTGAGATCTGCTGCGGGCTCCAAGCAGTGGCCCACCGCCGGTCACCGCGGTGCGGCTTGTTCAGGCACTTCCAGGTCGTCGCCGGCCCGGCGGCGAACGTCCCGTCGGGCCGCTGCAGTTGTCCGCTGAGCCGGGTCTGGACGTACTGCTGCAGACGAGGGTTCGTGACGAGCTTGGCCGGCTTAGGACGCCTGGCGGCGGTCTGGGCCTTCCACTGCGCGACCGTCGCCCGGTACTCCAGCGTGCCGCCGCGCGTCGCGGCGTTGCGTCTCAGCTCCCGCGAGATCGTCCCCGGATCTCGCCCTAGCGCACGGGCAGCGGCTCGGACGCCGATCCCTCGGGCCCTCAGCAGGGCGAGTTCCTCGCGCTCGTGGAACGACAGGTAGCGGCCGGTCGGCTCGGCCAGGGGCAACGGCGCCATCCCACCAGCGTGACGAAACCAACGCGACCCCACCGGCACGGACACGCCGACGCCGACCGCGGCGTCCTCGCTGCTCTTGCCTTGAGCGATCAGCCGCCAGAACTCGCGCTCCACGTGTCTTGCCGGAATCGGTCGACCCGGTGATCGCATCGCCGGGCGCAACGCCCGGTCCGCTTGCTGCTGTCGCCGCACCACCTGACACCTCCGTGATCACGGGGTGTTGCGACGACCGATTGAGTCCGCCTTGAGCTCCGGCATCGGAGTGACAGGTCAGCCCCTCCAGGCGCGTCCCGCGGGACCAGCGGGCCATCTCGATCGCGTCCAGCACCATCTCGGTGCGCATGTGGGATGCGGCCCGCCAGCCCACGATCATCCGGGAGTAGACGTCGACGATGAAGCACACGTAGGCGACCCCGGCCCAGGTCGGCACGTAGGTCAGGTCTGTGACCCACAACCGGTTCGGCGCGAGCGCGGTGAAGTCCCGGCGGACCAGGTCCGGGTGACGCGCCGCGACCGGGTCCGCCCGCGTGGTGCGGACCCGCTTGGAGCGCCGGACGCCTTCGATGCCCTCGCCGCGCATCAGCCGAGTGACCTGGTCACGGCCCACGTCCCAGCCGGCCCGACGTGCGGCCTTCCACAGCTTGCGGGCCCCGTAGACGCAGTAGTTGTCCTCCCACAGCTGGCGCACCACCGGGCGCAGGACCGTGTCGCGGGCGGCACGGGCCGACGGCGGGCGGGTCTTGGCCGCGTAGTACGTGCTCGGGGCCACCTGCAGCGCGGTGCAAATGGGCTCGACCCCGAGCTCGTCTCGGTTGGCGTCGATGAACGCCACTACTTCCTGTGTTGGCGGTCGAGCTCCGCCCCGAAGAAACTCGCAGCCCTCTTCAGGATCTCGTTGGCCCGGCGCAGCTCACGGTTCTCCTGCTCGAGCTCACGCATCCGAGCTGACTCGCTCGTGCTCACCCCCGGCGCATGGCCGTCGTCAATCTCGGCCTGACGCACCCACAGGCGCACCGACTCGGTCCCATACCCCAGCTGGGTCGCGACCCGCTGAACGGTGCCGTGCTCGGTACCCAGCTCGACCCGTAGGGCACGAACCATCCTGACCGCTGCGGCCTTCTCCTGATCGGAGTACCGACGCGTCGTCGGCTTCCCCTTCGATAGATCACTCGGCATGGCTCCATCCTCGTTTCCAAGGTCAAGAGCCTCCAAGCAACCCAGGGCGATTCAGAACCCCAACTTTCCTGGGACGGTGGACGACTTTGGCGCGGACTACAGCTCGCGCGCTCAGGCCTCAAGCCCGTTAGGTCCTGCGCCCTACCGCTCTTTGGTGAGGCGACGCAGGGATAGGACCAACCGGCGCCCAGGCGCGGCCGGGAACGGCGTCATCGTGTCGCCCTGCGTGGCGCAACACGTGCGGCTGCTCTCCGGTGATACTCAGCGGGTCGATCACGAGCTGGATCACCACGTCCAGACGTTGGTGTGCCGTTCCGGATACTCACCCGGCCCAGCACCCAATCTATGGCCAGGCCCCGACGGCGACGGGCGCACGCGCGAGACCGGGAGATAGCGGGCTGGGTCCCGGCGGGCATCAGGTACCAGGAGTATGTCGTTTCCCTCGGACCCCGGACTGCGGTGCGCCCCAACGGGGGTGACCATTCACGGGGGCGATGCGGTGGGCTGCATTGCCTGAACTCATGAGATCTCCGCCGCTGGCGGTGCCTGCCACCCTGCTGCGCCAAGGTCGGCACCGCCGCGTCGCCACGCCAGCGTTCTATCGGCGATAGCGCTACGGTCCCGCGCAAGCGGATCTTCGATGAGCAGGGGAACACTGTGAGCAAGGCCGACGGACGTGGCGAGGCTTCGTCCTCCGACACGGGGACCTCGGACGGGCAGGACGAGCTCGCGGCCCAGCTGAGAGAGTTCGCCCGGACCGTTCAACAGCAACCGGACCCCCACGAGACTCTCGTGGAGATCGTCCGCGCGGCCGTCGCCCTCGTACCCGGGTGCGACGAGGCATCCATCAGCGTTGTGCTCGGCCGCCGCCACGTCACTTCAGAGGCCGCTTCCGGCGAGCTGCCAGCGATTGTCGACGCTCTTCAAGAAGGCCTCGGCGAGGGACCCTGATTGAGCGCGGCCTACGAGCACCTGACCGTCCGGGTACCCGACATGGCCACTGAGGATCGCTGGCCCCGCTTCACCGCAGGGGCGGTCGACGCGGGGGCGCTGGGCATGATGGCGCTGCAGCGGTACGTCGAGGGCGACGACCTCGGGGCGCTGAACCTGTTCGCCCGACGGGCCTACGGTTTGGCGACGAGTCCGAGCACATCGGGCGGATGTTCGCCGCCCACGCAGCGGTCGCCTACGCCGCCGCCCGAAAGCAGGCGTCCCTGTCACGATCGGTGGAGACCAGGCAGGTCATCGGACAAGCGCAGGGCATCCTCATCGAGCGGCACCGGGTGACGCCAGAGCATGCTTTCGCGATGCTCATCCGCGTCAGCCAGCACCGAAACGAAAAACTACGGGACGTCGCTCAACGTCTCGTCGACTACGGGCAGATCGAGGGAATTTGAGCTAAGCCTCCGCTTGCGCGCCAACCGAGGAGCGATTCGAGGCGACGATGCACTGACTCGGCAAACCCGAAGGTCGCTCCTATTCCTGGAGTGGAATTCCGCGGCAGAGACCGCTCCGGTCGCCGGCAGGCGAGCCCGTCAGCAGCGTAATTCAGCAGGTACAGATTCCTTGGCTCCAGCGGACATTGGCCTGACGCCAGGTAACTGTCGCTCAGCGACGAGCACGTCGGCGTCTATGTGGCGTTCAGTGCTGGTCGCGACCCCCCCTTTTCGGGCTGAATGCCAGACTGCCGTGTGAAGGATTTACCACCCACGAGGCAGCGATTATGCGCAGTGGTGATCTAAGGGAAGCGGGCAACCGGGAACGTTGCGAGAGGCGTTGCCTCAGGAGTCCTTCTTGGCGGATCGAGGCGCGGTCCGGTCGCCACTCGACGGAGCGCTCGCGCTGGGCGGTGGGCGTTGTGCCCCGATCGTCGCGCTCCGTGCGTGCGGTGCGACAGGCGGGCCGGACGGGCGGTCGTCACGCGGCACATGCCCCCGTGACTTCCGGTGTCGTGGGGCGTGCAACCGATTACCGTGCCGGACGCGTCTGAGGGGTATGAACCAACGGAGAGCAATCCATGAGATCTGATGAGGAGTTCCGGGCGTGGGCCGCGCAGCGCCGCCAGTTGCTGGTCCGCATGGCGACGCTGTTGACGGGATCCCGGCACCCCTGGCAGGGCGCTGGGGTCCGGTTAACGCCAGCACCGCCGACTGTGACTGCACCGCGCCGAAGGAGCCTGACACGATGAGAAGCACACCGATCACCGCCGTATTCGCGACCGGGGCTCTGGCCCTGGTCCTGCTGACCGGATGCAGCAGCTCGGACGGGGGTGGCCTCTCGGACGGGGGTGGCCCCTCGAACGGGGGTGGACCCTCAGACGACGCGACCGTGACCTACGAGGACAGCCCGCTGACGCCGTTCCAGGAGCAGATCGGCGGCTCGCGGGACCAGGCCGACGCGGACGCGCAGTTGGCCCGCTCCGAGGAGATCGTGGCCGCCTGCATGCAGGACGAGGGCTTCGAGTACACGCCGCAGGACTATTCCGGCCAGGCCTCGTTAGTCGACGACGAGGACGACGGCATGCCCGCGTCGGACTCGCTCGAGTTCGCCCAGCAGTACGGGTACGGCGCGACGACCTCGCAGGACATGCCGAACCCGGACGAGGTGCAGGAGTACGTGGACCCCAACACGGACTACGTCGCATCGATGAGCGAGAGCGAGCAGGCGGCTTTCTACCTGGCCCTGTACGGACCGCAGTCGATGTCCGAGGAGCCTGTCGACGAGGAAGAGCTCCAGGAGTACGACTGGACGAGGGCCGGGTGCCAGGGCAAGGCCCAGCACGAGGTGTACGAGGAGAGCCAGATCTGGGACGACCCGGAGTTCAAGGAGCTCGTCGACGCGATGTCGGAGCTCTACGAGGACGCCCAGACCGACGAGCGGACGATCGCGGCGTACGCCAAGTGGGCTGACTGCATGGCGGAGGAGGGGTATGACTTCGCCAACCCGCAAGAGGCGCAGAACAGCATCAACGACCTGATTAATGAGATCCCGTACGACGAGGAGACCGGCACGCCGGACGAGGCCGCCCTCGCCGAGATCCGCGATCAGGAGATTGCGACGGCGACCGCCGACCGCACCTGCCAGGACAGCACCGGCTCCGCCCGGACGGCGCTCGAGGCGCAGTTCGCGCTCGAGCAGGAATTTATCGACGCGCACCAGGACGAGCTCAACGCGATGGTCGAGAAGGCCGCCCAGGCGTCCAGGTGAGGCGCGTTCCCGAGACCGTCTGCACGTCCGGTACCACCGAAGGAGAGCAATGAGCACGCAGGTCGCCGGAGGTCGGCGCACGATCGTCATCATGGCGGTCGTCGCCGTGGTGTGCCTCGGAGCGGGGCTGGGCCTGAGCCAGCTCATCGTCTCGCCCGGCAAGGCCGCGGCCGACGCCGCGGCCCCCACGGCCGGGCCTATCACCGTGCCGGTGGAGAGCCGCGTCATCGCCAACGAGCTGGTGATCCGCGGTGACGTCGGGTACGACGACCCCGTGACCCTGCGCGTCGAGACGGGTGACCTGGGCGGTCCCGCCATCGTCACGGGCCAGGTGCCGCAGGTCGGTGCCGAGCTCGGGTCGGCGTCGGTCGCGGTCGAGATCGTGGGTCGCCCGGTCATCGTCCTTCCTGGCGACCTGCCGACCTACCGCACGCTGCGCGCGGGGGTCTCCGGTCCCGACGTCCTCCAGCTCAAGGCCGCGCTCGGCTCGCTGGGCATCGAGGCGGGCGACCCGGCGGGGGCCGCGTACGACGCGGCCACGGCCGAGGGCGTCCGTGCGCTGTACCAGAAGGTGGGCTACGAGCCGCCGTCCGCGGGCAAGGAGCTCCAGGAGACCGTCGCCGCGGCACGCGACATGGTGCAGTCGGCCCAGGACGACGTCAGCGCCGCACAGCGCGAGCTGGCCGCGGCGGGCAACAATCTGGCGGGGTCGGCGATCATCGGGCTCGACACTGCCGTCTCCGTCGCGCGGGCGACGCTCGCGGAGGAGCAGGCACACTGCGCAGCGCCCACCGAGGAGGCGCCCTGCAGCCAGATCACGCTGCTCCAGGCGCAGGGCGCGGTCGCGCAGGCCGAGGCCGCGCGCACCGAGGCGGACATCCCGACGGACACCGGCGCCGAGGGCGCGGCGGTCATGTCGGCCCAGACGCAGCTGAAGGCCGCCAAGGAGGACCTGGCCGAGGCGCAGACCGCGACGCTCACGCCCCTGCCGGCCAGCGAGGTCGTGTTTGTGCCCACGCTGCCGCGTCGCGTAGACGCCGTCACCGCCGCCCGCGGGGGGACGATCACCGGAGAGTTCATGAGCGTGTCCGGCGCCACGATCCAGATCACCGGCAGTGCCGCTCGTGCCGACGCCGAGCTGCTCGCCGTCGGGACGGTGGGCACCGTCACGCTCGACGACCAGGAGCTGTCGGTGACCGTCGCGGCGGTCAATGACCCGACGGAAACGCCACCCGCGGCCGGGGAGCCCGAGGAGGGCACGACCGAGGAGCCGGCCGCCCCGAAGGAAGACCGCCGCTCGGTGGTCTTCACGCTCGGCAGCCTCACGCCGGAGCAGGTGGAGGCGTTGCGGAACACGAACGTGCGCGTGCGCGTACCCGTGAGCTCGACGGAAGGTGAGGTCCTGGCGGTGCCGCTGGCCGCGCTCACCGCGGGGCCGGGCGGCGAGTCGCGGGTCGAGCTCGCCGGCACCGGCGGCAAGCCGAGCTCCCTGGTGACCGTCACCACGGGCCTGGCTGCCGACGGGTACGTCGAGATCGTCGGTGCCGAGACCCCGCTGGAGTCCGGTGACCTGGTGGTTGTCGGCGTCCCGGAGAAGAAGAAGGCGTCCGACACCGAGACGGCCGCCACCGAGACGGCCGGCACGGAGGCAGACGGGTGACGGTCCTCAACCTCATCGAGGCCCCCGAAGACGTCGGCCCCCCGCCGCCCGTGCTGGAGCTGCAGGGAGCCGGACGCCAGTTCCCGGGCGACCCGCCGGTCCACGCTCTGCACCCGGCCGACCTCGCGGTCGCGGCGGGCGAGTACCTCTCGGTGGTCGGCCCGTCGGGGTCGGGCAAGTCGACGCTCCTGAACCTCCTGGGACTTCTGGACATGCCCACCGAGGGCGAGTACCTGCTCGACGGGATCCCCACGTCCGACGCCGGCGAGCGCGAGCGGGCGGCGTTGCGTGCGGGCCACATCGGCTTCGTGTTCCAGTCCTTCCACCTGATGCCGCACCGGACCGTGCTGGAGAACGTGCTCCTGGCCACCCTGTACAGCGGCGTGCCGCGCTCGGAGCGACGCGACCGCGCCCTGGCAGCGCTGGAGCGCGTCGGGCTGAGCCATCGCATCGACTTCGTGCCCACCCTGCTGTCTGGTGGAGAACGGCAGCGGGCCGCCGTCGCACGGGCCGTGGTCTCACAGCCGCGGGTCCTCCTGGCCGACGAGCCCACCGGCAACCTCGACTCCGAGAGCTCGGCGGGGGTCCTCGACCTGTTCGACGAGCTGCACGCCGCCGGGCTCACCTTGCTGGTCATCACGCACGACGACGAGGTGTCGGCCCGCGCCCAGCGCCGGGTGCGGATCGCCGACGGCTACCTCCGGGAGATCGCATGACCGCCGTGACGCAACGCGTGCTCCGGACCGACCGATTCGGCTTGCGCGACCTGCTGGCCGAGGCGGCCGCCGGCATCGGTGCCCGCCCGGGCCGCCTGCTCCTGACCATCCTGGGCACCGTGCTCGGCATCGCCTCGATGGTCGTGACCGTCGGGCTCGCGCAGACCGCCGCGGGGCAGATCAACAAGCAGTTCGACGCGGTCGCGGCCACGCAGGCCCTGGCCAAGCCCGCGACTGCCAAGAGCTGGGACGGCTCCGGGCGCTCTCTCGCGGACCTCCCCTGGGACTCGGCCGTGCGCGCCGAGCGCCTCGCCGGCGTCGAGGCCGCCGGAACGTTCTCCACGGTGGAGATCGACGGCGCCGAGATCACCGCCGTCCCCGTGCACGACCCCTCCGCCGCGCGCACGCTCGCGCCGGACGTCCTCGCGACGTCCCCGGGCGCGCTCGAGTCGATCGGTGGCCGGGTCGTGCAGGGCCGCTACTTCGACGCCGGGCACGACGCCCGCGGCGACCGCGTGGTGGTGCTCGGCGTGGACGCGGCCGCGCGCCTCGGGGTGGTCCGGGTGGACCGCCAGCCGTCGATCTTCATCGGCGACCAGGCCTACCAGGTGATCGGGATCGTCGACGACGTCTCGAGGCGCAACGACGTCCTCGCCGCCGTGATCATGCCCGAGGGGACCGCGCGGGCCGACTTCGCCCTGGCGGCCCCGCAAGAGCTCCACATGCACCTGGCCGTCGGCGCCGGACCTGTCCTCACCAGCCAGCTCCCCACCGCGCTGAGCCCGAACGCGCCCGAGACGATCGACGTGCAGGCGCCGCCCGCGACCTCCAAGGTGGAGGAGTCCGTGCAGGCCAGCGTGAGCACGATCTTCCTGGCACTCGGTGGCGTGGCGCTGCTCATCGGCGGGGTCGGCATCGCGAACGTGACCCTGCTGTCCGTGCTGGAGCGCGTCGGCGAGATTGGGCTGCGCCGCGCGCTCGGGGCCACGCCTCGGGACATCGGTGCGCAGTTCATGGTCGAGTCCGTGGTGGTCGGCCTGCTCGGCGGGATGCTCGGTGCCGCCCTCGGGGTGGCCGTCGTCGTCGGGGTCAGTGCAGCCAACGACTGGACGCCGATCCTCGACCTGCGGATGGTCGGTGCCGCGGCCGTGGCGGGCGGGGTGATCGGCCTGCTGGCAGGGCTCTACCCGTCGCTCAAGGCATCGTCGATCGAACCCATCGCGGCGCTGCGCGGGGGCGTCTGACGCGTCACGTCCTGGTGCAGCACCCAGAACACGGAGTACGGCGTGCCCCCGGGGTGGCGGGGCGGTTCGCGAAGTCGCCAAGCACCGCGGCGATCCGATCAGTGAGCTCGGCGTGCCCCGCCGCGTCGAGCCGCAGGCCCGGCGCCAGATCTGCACCGCCCGCGAGTCCACCAGGGCCACCCCACCACGAACCCTGCTTGACGAACAGAGAAGGATCCCTAGTTCGCACCTGAGGCCGCCGCGACCTGCCGCCCAGGTTCCATCAGGCGATCCCGGGTCAGGTAGTCATCGCTCTTGTGATCTCCGCTTCCTGCAGTTCCAGAGCTTCGGCCAGGAGCCGGGTGAGCAGGTGAGGTGGAACAGTTCGCTCCACTGCTCGGCCCAGGGCCAGCGTTCGGGTAGGTGCAGGTGCAGTTGCCTGGCTGTTGTGGCGAGTCGGGCCGGGACGGCGATGAGCTTGCGGCGGATCGTCGCGGTGTGTCGCCTTCGCCAGCGCCGGGCCGGCGAGGGTGTCCGCGGCGCGGGTCAGGTTGAACGCCATGACCGCGCAGACCAGCCAGGCGGCGTTCGCGGTGAACACCCCCGATGGCAGGTGCGCCAGGCCAGAGTTCTTCAGGTCGGCGTGGCCGTTCTCGATCAAGGCGTGGCGGCGCGGGTGCGGTCGGCGGTGACGGTGTCTAGGTCCGTGGTGGCGAAGAAGGCGTGGAACCGCCACGTCTGGAACAACGTGGCCTGACCGGCTCTGGCGCGGGCGTTCAGGTCCGGGATGCGGCGCATGACTGGGCGGCCGGGGACCTGCTCGGCGGGCTTGCGGGTGGAGAACGCGGTGAACGCAATCTCGGCGACCTGCGCGGCCGAGACCCAGGTCTCGGTGGCCTGGTTGTAGATCGCTTGCAGGTACTTGATCGTGGTCCACGCGTCGGCGTCGATGGCGTCGATCGCGCGTTTGGCCACGGGATCCATCCGCACCGTCACCGAGATGTCTGCGCCGGCAGCGACCGCGGCACAGACCAGGGTGCGGGAGTAGAACGCCGGGTCCGCCCGCACCAAGACCGGGCGGGCCAGGTGGGTGCGGCGCACGACGGCCAGGGCGTCGCGGATCAGGCGGGTCACCCCAGGCGGCGACCCGCAGTTGCCCCGGCGTAGCCGTTGGGCGAGCACGACCGGGGCGACCGAAGCGGTGGAGGCGGTGGCGAGCAAGGCGTTGAGGCCGCGGACCCCGGAGTACCCGAACGCCGCACCCTGCTTGTGGTGGCCGTGGACCTCGACGATGGTGTCGTCGAGGTCGACCATCACCGTCTCGTCGTCACCTGGCGTCCCGAGCAGGGCCGTGTCCGCAGCCAGCGCGGTCAGGAACCGGGACGCTACCGCGTCGAGCTGGCGGACGTGCCCGAAGGTGAATGCCCGCAGGAACGACCCCAGCGTCGAGGGTGCCGGCGCGGCGCCGAGGACCTTGCCCATCCCGCCGTGACGCAGGACGGCCATGTCGTCGATGCTGTCCGCTCCCGCGGCCATCCCCGCGATCAGAGCTGTCACCTTCGCCCCGGCGTGTGCGCCTCGGTCAGACGGAACGGTCAACCAGCGGTCGGCGAGCTCACCGAGCCCGGCACGGCGGGCCAACGCGAGCACTGGGACCAGACCCGCGGCCGACACGAGATTCGGTTCGTCGAAGACCACTGACGCGACCGGTGTGCTGTGGAAGAGTTGCATCTACGAGATGCCCTTCTTGAGCTGGTGAACAGGACCCTCAGCAAGTCCCCTTTTTCCAGATCAGAAGGGCATTCTCACGCTCCCACGCCCACCACCGGGCCAACCCAATCGGTGGATCGAGGCTAAGCCGATGTCGGGCAGTCGGTCGGCGGCGTGCGGTGCGGTTGCTCGCGCGAGGCCCTCGGCAGCGGAGGCGACATGCTGCATTCCCGGCAGCCAGGTACGAACGCTGGCCCAGGGAACTCCGGTCTGCCCAACGCGGAGGGCGAGGGCGTCCTCGACCGAGGCGGTGGTGAGGGCAAGCGAAGCCAGACGGGCCATTGCGGCATCGCGCGCGTCGGCGGACTCAAGCACATGCGCGACCGGAGAACGCGGGGATCCGCTGGCGTCTGGTGAACGGAGACGAGGTCGGTGGCGGCCCGGAGCTTCTGGGCGGCTCGTCCCCGGGCGCCGTGCGGACCGGCGAGCAGGGACGGGTGGGGCCGTTCAACGCCGATGGTCTCGGTGATCGTCGCGGCCAGGTGCCGGGCGGCGGCTTCGACGGAGTCCGGCCGCAGCGCCGAGCGGACTCCGGCCGCCCGACCAGGACCGATCAGAGCCCATACGTGGGCATCAATTGACCGCGAGGTTTCTCATGATCGGCGCTGGGCACCTGCTCGACCTGCCGGACACCGACGCGTATACGGGCCTGCTGCTCGTGGCGGCCGGGATCCTCGTCGTGCAGTGCGCGTTCTCCACGCTCTGACTGCGCCATCACCGCCAGGGCCCTGCTCGAGTGGCTGTGGCGCGGCGGCACGTGGTGGGGGGCGGAGCGCGGCTGACGTCGGACCGCTCGGGCACCTCGGGCGTGAGGGCAAGACCTCGCAGTCGTCACCGATGGTCACGGGGGCGAGTGCACGCGAGGGAAGCGGGTCAACCGGGAACGTCGCGAGGGTCGTTGCCTCAGGATTACTTCCCGGCGGATCGCGACGCGGTCCGGTCGACACCCGACGGAGCGCTCGCGCTGGGCGGTGGGCGTTGCGCCCTGATCGTCGCGCTCCGTGCGTGCGGTGCGACAGGCGGGCCGGACGGGCGGTCGTCACGCGGGGCATGCCCCCGCGACCTTCGGTGTCGTGGGGCGTGCAACCGTTCACTGTGCCGGACGCGTCTGAGGGGTATGAAGGAACGGAGAGCAATCCATGAGATCTGATGAGGAGTTCCGGGAGTGGGCCGCGCGGCGCCGCCAGTCGCTGGTCCGCACGGCGACGCTGTTGACGGCTGGCGACTCACACACGGCGGAGGACGTGGTCCAGACCGCTATGACCAAGATGTACCTCGCCTGGCCGCGCCTGCGCGACGTGCGGGACCGCGACGCGTACGCCCGCCGCGTCCTGGTCAACGCCTTCACCGACGAGATGCGCACGAGCCGGCGCAAGCGCGAGGACCTCCGGTCAGAGCTGCCGGACCGGGCCGTCGGGAGCGGCGCAATCGACGACGACTCCCGGCTGCTGTTCGCGGCGCTCGAGGAGCTGCCGGACCGGATGCGGGCGACGGTGGTGCTGCGCTATTTCCACGACCTGAGCGTCGCCGACACAGCCCGGGCGCTGCGGTGCAGACCGGGGACGGTCAAGAGCCAGACGGCACGGGCGCTCGAGAAGCTCAAGCACCGGCTCGGACCGGCCCTGCGCGACGACCAGGGTCTGCGCCCGGACCACCCGCGGGGCGACACCGCCCCTATCCCCACGATCCACGCCACCCTCACCGCTGGGAGACTGTCATGAGCGACCTGACCACCCTGATGTCCCGCGCGACCGCCACCGTCGACGCGACGCCCGCCGCTGTGCTCGACGACGACGTGAGCCGCGGGCAGCGCGCCCGCCGTCGCCGCACGCGCCTGGTCGGCACCGGCGTTGCCGGCGCCTTCGCGGCCACGGTCGCGGTCGGCGCGCCGCTGCTCACCTCGACCACCCCGGCCGCCGCGGCCGAGCTCGTCGCCTACACGGCCGAGCAGCCCGCGGGGTTCACGATCGCGGAGGTCCCCGAGGGCTGGCACGTGCTGTCCTCCGACCGGAGCAGCCTGATGCTCGCCGACGGCGACGACGACGGCTCGGACCCGAGCAGCTTCGAGGGTCGGATCGTCGCAAGCCTCGTCGGTTCGCAGTCGCTGCCGGGCGGCGAGTTCGAGGCGCAGACCTTCGCGGTCGGCGGTCAGGAGGTGCTCGTGTACGACATGCTCGAGGTAGACGGCCAGCCCGGCGGGACCCTCGGGGTGTTCGCGCCCGAGGGCGACGGCGACTACCTCTCGGTCCAGCTCCCACCCGAGCTGCACTGGACGGGCGAGGTCGCTGCACGGTTCGTCGAGGGGCTCGACGTCACCGACGACGCGGGCCACACGGGCGGCTGACCACCGAGCGGTGGTGCGGCGCACGGACACGAGCCCGCGCCGCACCACCGGCTCACTCCGGGTTGCGCGCGCCGCGAGGGTCGCGAGCGAGCCGGCACTCGCGAACTGCCAAGGCAGCCGCGTTCATCAGGACCGTCACTGCTTCCACCTCGTGCCACAAGCGCGATCCGCTCACACACACCCACGCCACGACGGCAAGGTACAACCGGATCTTGGCCGAGGAGTTGATCTACGCCCGCGTCTGGACGTTCGAATCCGAGGGTGCTGCCGCGATCAACATCTGGGACGTTCACGACAACGACCACGGCCGGAACCGTCGCACGCGCATACCGGGGATTTGGAGGCATTTGGCCTAGCGAGCACCCGACGCCGCACGGGAACCCTCGTCACCCGTGACGCATCTCCTACCACGCATAATGTTGCCCACCTTGTCCGACTACTCGTCGCAGCCGTACAACAGCAGAACATGCCCGACCAAGACGTACTCGACCTCGTCAGAGGAAGCTTGCTGACCGGACTGAGAGCCGACACCAACAAGGGTGTAGAAGAAGCCAGGGAGACGCGATGACATCGAACGATGAAGACCAACGAGCCGTCGCCGGTTCGACGCTCCTAGAACGGACGAACACCGCCACGGCCAACGGGCAGGACCGAGAGATTCGTCGCGCCGCGCTCTTGCTCCGCCGCGCCACCATCGGAAAGCTCAGCCGAAACCCTCGAATCAGATGAAGCAAATACCGGAAAGGCTGTCTCGCCGACGCCCGCGTCGCCCTACCCGGGGTCGTGTCGTGAATCAGACGAGCGCGTCGGCAAACGCCTCGCAATCCTCGATGTGTCCAGTTAAGCTCGTTTCGGCTCCGTCGATGAGAGTCCATCTGAGAGCTGCCGGATACGTCGATCACCCCATCGGTAAGCCGTGATTGAGCCGCGGTGGTCGTCGGTGTCCATAGCCATCGGAGCGGTGCTAATTCTCGGAGGGTGTGCCGGAACGGGGCTTGAGAGAACGGCAACCGACGAGATAGACAAAGGGACACCGGGTAACATTTCACCACTGCCTACCGGTGCGGTCATCGACTACCAACTCGGTGGGGCCTACACCCCAGCCGATGGTGTCGGCGGCGTCGCCCGGGACAGCACCGCCGCGCCTGCTGGAAGCCTCTACTCGATCTGTTACGTCAATGGCTTCCAGACTCAGCCCGCTGACCGAGACGCTTGGCTCGCTGACCGTCCCGACCTCGTGCTGCAGGGCAATGGCAAGCCGATCATCGATGAGAACTGGCCGGACGAGCTGATCCTCGACGCCTCAACGGACGACAAGCGCCAACGCATCGCCGTAGAGATCGCGACCACCCTCGACCTGTGCGCCGCTGCCGGGTTCGATGCGATCGAGATTGACAACCTTGACAGCTATACGCGCAGCGACGGTCGTCTCGACCAAGATGGTGCGATGGCGCTTGCCACTCTTTACGTCGAGCACGCCCACGCAGCCGGGCTCGCGATTGCTCAGAAAAACTCGGTGGAACTCGGATCGCGAGGACGTGACGAGGCGGGTTTCGACTTCGCGGTCGCCGAGGAATGTTACCGGTACGACGAATGCGCGCTCTACAGGGAGGTCTGGGGCGATCACTTTGTCGACATCGAATACACGGATGACCTCCGTGGGACCTTCGGGGAGGTTTGTGCCGACGAGCAGGTTCCAGCCTCGACGATCTTGCGCGACCGCGACCTGACAACGCCGTCCGACCCGCAATACCACTTCGCCGCCTGCCCGCTCGATTAGCGATACGCGGAACCAGCCCCGAGCGGCCGGAGCAACAATGCGCGGTAGCTGTCGTTCAGTGACTATCGCGCCTGGATTCAACTAGCGAACAACGATGTGCGCTGTTAGGCGCCGCTGGGTCCACAGGAGGCGATTGCGGCAAACTTTCGCTTTGCCGTCGTCGGGTCACGGTCGCCCACCATTCGGCCAGGCAGCGGGGACTTCCACTTGGCCATTGACACCCCGAGGCGGGGACGTTTCCACCTAGTTAACGCGTCGCGGCCTCATCGACGTTCCTCGCGCTCGCGAAGAGCGCGATCATGCGACCCGCCTCGGTTGCCAGCGAGAGTCGACCGGCGCCGACATATCCGCGCGAGTCCACCATCGTGAGATCGTCGCGAAGGCGCGCGCGGACTGCCGTTGTGAAGACGCCGTTTAGGTGGGTCGAAACGTTGATTTTTGTTATGCCAGCCCAGATTGCGCGAACGATCTCCGCGTCGGGGACACCCGACGAGCCGTGCAGCACGAGCGGGACTGAAAGGGCCGCGTGCAGGCTGGCGAGAAGACCCAGATCGATCGAAGCGACCCGCTCGGTCATCGCATGCGACGTGCCAACCGCGACGGCCAGGGCGTCGACACCCGTCTCGCGGACGAACGTCGTAGCCTCAGCTGGGTCGGTGCGCACGCCGGGCGCATGGGCTCCGTCCTTGCCCCCGATCGCACCGAGCTCCGCTTCAACGTAGACGTCGCGACTATGAGCGAAGTTCACGAGTTCAGCCGTCGCCGCCACGTTTGCCTCATATGGAAGTCGTGCGCAGTCAAACATGACTGAACTGAAACCGAGGTCGACCGCCTTACGGGCGAGGTCTGCATCCTCAGCGTGGTCGAGGTGGACCGCGATCCGCGCGCTCGACGCCCGCGCTACGGCTAGCGTCGCCAGCGCGATCGGCTCGAGCCCGCCGTGGAAGCGAGCGCAATTCTGGGAGATCTGCAAAATTACGGGCAGACCGGCAAGTTCTGCGCCCGCGACGAACGCTTCCGCTGTTTCGAGGTGCACGACGTTGAACGCACCGAGTCCGGCCCCCGCAGCGACTGCGTCGCGCATGAGCTCGCGCGTCGACACAAGAGTCACGCGGCACCACCGCAACTGACCACACGGTCAATACACCTAGCGGCCCGGCGAGCGCCGGATGTTTCGGCGAGCACGGGCAAGGGCAAGAAGCGACGCTGGAACGTCGGGCCCGCGTCCGGGCGCAACTCATCCTGTGCCGTGCCCGCGTCGGAGCGCGGGCGATCGTGAGAATCGAGCTGGGATCGCCCATATGGACCGTCCTGGCGTTTGTTCCACGGACACAGGGCGAGAAAACGACGGCTCCTGCCGCTCGGCGGATAGCTGACCAAACTCACGCGGTGTTCTCCTCATCTCGCGACGGACACGCCAGGACGGCGCCGTGCAGCCATCTTCGACCCGTCGCTCGCCCGACATCGCCAAAGACGCCCAAATGCGCAACAAGAGTGAGCGAAGCGTGCAGTCTGTTGCTCAATCCAGTTAACTTCTCGCTATAGCGACGGCGTAGGCACACCAGAGCCCCCGGGTCGCAGCCTGTCCCCCGACGCATCGGAGCATCGTGACGAACCTTCTACTTGACACCGTGCATCTCCACAAGGCAGGCGAGTCCGTCGGTGTCCCCTCGGTCTGCTCCGCCCATCCTCTAGTTCTCGAGGCCGCGGTCCTGCAGGCACTCGAGGACGGCAGCATCGTGTTGGTCGAGGCCACGTCGAACCAGGTTGATCAGTTCGGGGGCTACACCGGTATGCGGCCGGCCGACTTCCGCGACCTCGTCCACGAGATCGCGGACCGCGTCGGGTTTCCGCGCGACCGAGTCGTACTCGGTGGCGATCACCTTGGCCCGAACACGTGGCGGGGCCTCGGCGCAGAGGCCGCGATGGACCGCGCCGATGATCTCGTCGAAGCGTACGTCGCGGCGGGATTCACCAAGATCCATCTCGACTGCAGCATGGTGTGCGCGGGAGATCCCGAAATACTCACTGACGACATCGTCGCCGGTCGCGCGGCCCGGCTCGCGAGTGTGGCCGAGGCCGTCGCAAGGCGCGAATTTGGCGTCAGCGAGGTGCTTTACGTGATCGGTACCGAGGTGCCCGTACCGGGCGGAGCGCACGAGACCATCGAGGAGCTCGCGCCGACTTCGGAGGGCGCAGCTCGGGCCACCCTCGCCCGGCACGAAAAGGCCTTCATCCAGGCAGACCTCGCTGCAGCCTGGAAGCGGGTCATTGGCCTAGTTGTTCAGCCGGGTGTCGAGTTCGACCACGTCCGCGTCATTGACTACGACCGGGACCGCACAGCTTCATTGCGTGGCGTCGTCGCCGAGTACTCGAACCTTGTGTTCGAGGCCCACTCCACGGACTACCAGACGAAGGAACGACTCACGGAGCTCGTTGAGGACCACTGGGCGATCCTCAAGGTGGGTCCCGGCTTGACGTTCGCGCTTCGCGAGGCCCTCTTTGCTCTCGCTGCAGTGGAGGACGAACTGGTCGCAGCCGAGGACCGCTCCAACCTTGTATCCGTTGTTGAGCGCCGGATGCTCGCGGATCCGCATTGGTGGGAGGGGTACTACGAGGGCGACGCCAGGGACCAGCAGATCGCGCGGCGGTACAGCTTCAGCGATCGGGTTCGCTACTACTGGCCCGATCCCGAGATCCATGCGGCAGAGAGCCAACTCCTCGCCAACCTCGGCGCGAGCGGGATCCCTTTGCCCGTGCTCAGCCAGTACTTGCCGAACCAGTACGCCCGTGCCCGCCGAGGCGACCTCTCGTTGGAGCCCAAGGCGCTTGCCATTGATCTGGTCCGTGACGTGCTGCGCGACTACGCCCACGCCTGCAACCCATCGTTGAGGAGCTCATTGTGACCACAGAATCGCTTGGATACACCGATGCTGAGTTGGCCGCTCGCGGAGCCCAGCACACCGCCCGTGAGATCTTTCAACAGCCCGACCTGTGGCGCGAGGTCGGTAGCACCGCCACGGCCCGTCAGGCGCTCACGCGAGCCTTCCTTCGCCCCCTGCTTGACCGCGCCGACCTGCGCATCGTTTTGACCGGTGCGGGTACGTCGGCGTTCGCGGGCGACGTCCTCGCTCCGGCGTTGCGCCGGAAGCTGCAACGGAGCGTCGATGCGATTTCAACCACCGCTATCGTCTCCGCCCCCCTTGAGTGCTTCGCCGAGGATCGCCCGACACTCCTGGTCTCATTCGCCCGGTCGGGCGACAGCCCGGAGAGCGTCGCAGCCACCGAGCTGGCCGAAGAATGTTTGTCCGAGGTCTACCACCTGGTCGTGACCTGCAACTCTGCGGGAGAGCTTCACCGTCGCCACAGTGGAGCCGATCGATCCCTGGTACTGCTTATGCCGGACCTCTCAAACGACAAAGGCTTCGCCATGACGGGGAGTTTCACCTGCATGATGCTGGCGACCTGGCTCACGCTGGCGGGACCGGCCGACGGCAGTGGGCTCGCGGAGCGGCTGGCAGTTTCAGCCGAGCAGATCCTCGCCGTGCAGGGGCCAGCCGCGCGGGCGTTGGCCGATCGCCAGTTCGACCGGGTCGTCTATCTCGGCAGTGGGCCGCTCCGCGGACTTGCGCGCGAGTCCGCGCTGAAGCTGCTCGAACTCACAGCTGGTGGCGTCGTCTCGTACTCGGACTCGGCCCTCGGATTCCGGCACGGCCCGAAGGCGGTCCTCGACGATCGCACTCTTGCGATCGTCTACCTCTCAAATGACTCCTACACGCGGCTATACGACCTCGATATTGCAGCTGAACTGCGTGAGTCCCTAGGTTCCGAGAATGTCATCGCAATCGCGGCGGGCGGCGCGGGAGCCGGGGACAGCGACCCGTGGCACCTCGAAGGGCTAGACGACCTTCCCGATGCGGCATTGGCGCTCCCCTTCGTCCTGAGCGCGCAACTCCTTGGTCTGCAGTTCTCGCTTGCGCTCGGCAAGACCCCTGACAACCCATTCCCTTCGGGAGCGGTGAACCGCGTCGTGCAGGGCGTGACGATCCACGCACTCCCCGTGTCGGCTGGGCCCGGGTCGAGGGCACTCGCCTGACACGACCGCCAGGAGCGGCAACGCTCCCGGCTTCGGCGACCGCCTCTTGACGGTCGCCATGGAATCGACGGCGCCAGTGTGGACGCCAGTGGAGGTACGTGATGTTTCTCGGCGTTGATGGCGGGGGCACCAAGACGGCGTTATGCCTGATCGATCACGACGGCAACCTGATCGCACAACGACAGGCGCCGAGCGTCGACTACTTCGCGCAGGGCATCGAGATCGTGGAGAAGTACCTGACCCAGGGGATTCAGGACGTGTGCCGAGACGGTGGCATCACGACCGGCAAGTTGAAATACGCATTCTTCGGCCTGCCGACGTACGGCGAAGCGAGCGGTGACGTAGCCACGCTGGATGCTGCACCGCGAGCCGTCCTGGGCCACGAACGCTACCGCTGCGACAACGACATGGTGTGCGGATGGGCTGGCTCGCTCGGGGCTGTCGACGGCATCAACGTCATAAGTGGGACCGGCTCGATGACGTATGGCGAGCGCGCAGGAACAGGCGCCCGGGTCGGTGGTTGGGGTGAACTGTTTGGCGACGAAGGGTCTGCCTACTGGATTGCCGTGCGCGGATTGACCGCCTTCTCACAGATGAGCGACGGGCGCCTTGCCCCAGGGCCCCTGTTGGAGGTGCTCCGTACCCACCTCGACCTGACTGCCGATCTTGACCTGGTCGACGTGGTTCTGAACCGGTGGAAGGGCTCACGCAGTGAAATTGCGGCGATGAGCCGTCAGATTGGCGAGGCGGCAGCACGCGGCGACGTCAGCTCCGCCCAGATCCTCGCCGACGCCGGGTGCGAACTGGCAGCTCTCGTTGACTGCACAGGGCGCAGGCTCGCGTTCGGGCCAGACGAGACCGTACCGGTGTCTTATTCAGGCGGCGTGTTCAGTTCCGAGGTCGTCCTTGCGGCCTTCACCGCTGAACTCGGCCGCCGCAACGTGCAGCACGAGATCCGCCAACCGCTGTATACGCCCGATGTAGGTGCCGCCCTGTACGCGGCGAAGCTCGCTGGAACCCCATTGACCCCCGACGCGCTGGCAAACCTGCGCGACGGCCTTGCCGCCGCAACGTCAAAAGCCTAAGGAGACATCATGTCCACCACCAACCGCAGCTGGATCACCTACGCCGGACTCCTGGTTCTATTCTGGGGTGTCTGGGGTGCGTTCTCAAGCCAGCCCACCGTCAGGTACGGATACCCCGATGAGATGATTTACATCATCTGGGCGTTCACCATGCTAATTCCCGCCTTCTTCGCACTGCGCGGCTCGAAGTTTGACCGGCGACCGATCGCCGCGTTCTACGGGCTAGCGATCGGGCTCACCGGGGCCGGCGGTCAGTTGCTGCTATTCAAGACCCTAACGATGGGACCGGCGTATCTCGTCTTTCCGGTGATTGCCCTGTCGCCGATGATCACCGTCGTGCTCGCCGTAACTTTGCTGCGCGAGCGGATCAGCCGAGTAGCGGTGCTTGGGGTTGCGATGGCCTTGGTCGCTGTTGTCCTTTTCAGCATCTCCAGCGGCACCACCGACGGCGCCACCGGACCTTGGCTCTTCATGGCAATCCTGATCTGCATTGCCTGGGGTGTGCAGGCATTCTTCATGCGCAAGGCCGCGACCGTCGGAGTGAACGACGGCACGACGTTTGGCTGGATGACGATCAGCGGCTTCATCCTCATCCCCGTCGCCGTCCTCATGATGGGTGGACTACCCGAATCCGCTCCTTGGCAAGCGCCCGCGCTCGCCGGCGCTACTCAGCTCCTCAACGCAGTCGGAGCTCTCTTCCTCGTGATGGCGCTGAGCAGAGGCAAGGCGTCCATCGTTTCGCCGGTTACCAACGCGCTCGCGCCCGTCCTGACAATCGCCCTGTCCCTAGTGATTTACCAGACGGTCCCGAGCAGCTTCGCCACCATCGGCATCGTCCTGGCGATCGTTGGCTCCACGTTGATGGTTTACAGCGACGAGAAGCGCGGCGAGGCGCTGACGATGGCAACCGACCCTGCCGTGACGAAAGGCGCAGACGACGGCACCACCGTACGCTGAGCACCAAAAATCGATCTAGGTAGCCCGCGAGGCGTCGTCCGACTCCCTATCAACTGGGGCGGGCGGCGCCTCGCGCCCACTCACCTCGTGCCCGTGTCTTACGTGCCGACGACGTGTATCTCCACACCCTGAGCCCTTATACGCTCGAGTTCCGCTCCGTCAGCAGTTGAGTCGGTCACCAGGATGTGAATCTCGCCGAGGTCGGCCATCTTTGCCAAGGTGAGCCGACCCACTTTGGAGCCGTCAGCGACCACCATGACTCGTTGCGCATGGGCGACCATCGCATGGTTCGTCCGCGCTTCCGTCTCGTCGTGAGTCGTTGCCCCGCCACGGGCGCTGATTCCGTCCGTGCCGAGGATCGCCGTGCCAACGTTTATCGAATTGAACGCGTTCTCAGCAAGCGCCCCGACGGCCTCGAACGAGTTCGAGCGAACCACGCCCCCCGTCATGATGACCTTCAGGTTCGGGCGCGAGGCAATCGCCATAGCCGTGGTGAGTGAGTTCGTGATGATGGCGAGCTCGGGCCGTATGGCCAGTACCCGTGCAACCTCCGCCGTCGTCGTCCCCCCTGAGATCGCGACGCTGTAGCGCCCGAAAGGCAGAAGCTCGGCTGCCCGGCGCGCGATCTGCTGCTTCGCCTCGCGAAACCGCGAATCTCTCAACCGCACCGGCACCTCGGACAGGGCCGTCCGCCTACGAGCGCCACCGTGGGTGCGCAACAGCAGACCCTGATCCTCCATATCGGCCAGGTCGCGCCGAATAGTGGCTGCTGAGACGCCCAGCTTGTCGGTGAGAGTCGAGAGGCTCACCGAGCCCCCTGCATCCAGAAGGGTGAGCGCCGCAAGCATCCGCTCAGACCGCTTACGCGACAGCGCACGTGGGACGTCCCCTACGCTCGGACGATCATCCACGTTCGCCACCTCCCCGGCGAATTCGTCGCCAACTGCTACGAACGCTCACTTTACCTCAGGCATTATGCGCGAGTCGCGCAGATCGCTCTGGCGGGCGACGTAACCCCCTCACCGCGCACAATCGAATCGATCCGTCTTCGGCAACTGGGCTCTATGCCGGCCGCTCTTTCGCCACGTCGCGGGTGGCCGGCTCGGATTGCCAGGGATCGGTGCTGCTGTCCACGTCTGGGAGCTACCCGGGTCCCGGTCACCGCGAGCGGCCTGGACACCGCCCTTCCTGCCGACATGGCGGTCCGGCTGGCGGTGGCGCGGGTGGTAACCGAAGGGCTGACCAACGTGCTCCGGTACGCCCCGGGCACACCGTCGGCGAGCGTCGCCGTGCGGCGCGGCACCTCCGCCGTCGAGGTCGAGGTGCTGGACGCCGGGGGTACCCGTCCCGGGGCGGGCGGCGGCACCCATCGCGGCATCCTGGGCATGCGTGAGCGTGCCGCTCTGCTCGGTGGACTCCTCGATCCGCACGGAGAGCTCCTCGATGGACGCAGACAGCTCGTCGATGCGTGTCAGGTGCAGCCGGCAAGAACCCTTGATGGGCACTTACTCGGGCCCGGTTCGCACAGCCGCCGGAACCGTCGCCTATGAGGCGGGCGCGCCACTCGTTTCGCGCGGTCAGCATGCTGCGACCCTAGGGGCTTGACCCCAGTGCGCTCCGCGCTCCGGCCCACTTCACGATGTGAGTAACTGTTGTGGGCCACGAGTCTGCCATTTACCTGTCGTTCAGTGCCGTGGATCTCGGCGCAGGTCTATGTTGATGTCGACTTCGAGAGGTAGCGATGAGTAGTCCCGACCGCGTGCAGTTGCTGGCATTCATCGCTCTCATGTTCGCATTCGTTGTCCTCCAGTTCGTTGCCGTGAAGAGCGGTGACCTCGACAGGAGTCGACGCGATTCACGCCAGATGCGACAACGAGTACTTCGCCCCATCGTGGTCATTCTGGCTGCATTGGTGGTATTCCCCTGGAGCATGCTGCTCTGACAGTGCACTCGCCGCGCGTCTGCGTCGGGTGCGGTGATGGGCGTGTTGCGGGGCTACCCGGCGTGATTCGATGCCCTTCCCGGCACGCGAGGTGTGGATCGCCACTGGCGGTCCGGGATCTGCTAGCGAAGGAGCCCGGACTCGTACGCGGCGATCACGAGCTGGATGCGGTCACGGCACTGGAGTTTGCGTAGGATCGCCGCGACATGGGACTTGACGGTCTGCTCCGTGACGAAGAGTTCCGACCCGATCTCGGTGTTCGACAGGCCTCGAGCGATGGCCAGTAGCACGTCGTGCTCGCGCGGGGTGAGGTCGCCGAGGCCCGCAAGCGGCTCGGGTGCATGGTCTGCGAAGTCGCTGACGAGTCGACGCGTGACGTTCGGCCCGAGCAGCATCGACCCGTCCGCGACGAGGCGTACGCCCTCGACGAGTCGTGCGGCCTGGGCGTCTTTGAGCATGAACCCGCTCGCTCCGGCGCGCAGCGCCTCGTAGACGAATTCGTCAAGGTCGAAGGTGGTCAGGATCAAGACCTTGGTCTGGGGGTGTCGAGCTGTGATCTGCGCGGTCGCAGCGATCCCGTCCAGTACGGGCATGCGGACGTCGACGACGGCGATATCCGGGGTCTGCTTGGCGACCTGTGCGAGCAGCTCCCGTCCGTCAGCAGCGGAACCGACCACTTCCATGTCGGCCTGAGAGTTCAGGATCGCCGCGAAGCCCTCCCGCACGACGGGCTGATCGTCGGCCACAACGATGCGGATCATCGTAGCTCCAGCGTTTCGCCCACGGCGCCATCGGCAGCCGGCGCGATGGGTAGGTCAACAACCACCCGGAAGGTGCCGTCGTGGTTGTCGACCTGCAGGTCGCCACCGAGAGCTTCAACACGTTCACGCATCCCGACGAGCCCGTTCCCGGGGTCGTGCGATGTCGCCTGCGGATCGACGGGATTGCAGATGCGGACCGTGACGGCAGCGTCCGTGACCGTCACGACGACGTCGACCGCGGAACCTGGCGCATGTCGACGAGCGTTCGTGAGGGCTTCCTGGATCGCGCGAAACATCACATAGCCCTGGGCTGCCGCCACGTGACGCTCCCCGGACCATGTCAAGTGGACGTCCTGGCCCGCCGCGCGGGCATCGTCTACGAGTTTCGCGATGCCGTCCGCGCCGGGCTGGGGAGACCGGCCGGTGTCCGCCTGCTCCTCGGTACGTTGCAGCACCACGAGCACGTGGCGCAGCTCGTCGAGCGCGCCGCGTGCGTCGCGGGCGATGTCCGCGAGGACTGTCCGGGCAGCCTCTCCGAGCTGCGGGTGCATGAACGGCGCGCTCTCGGCTCGCACGGCGACGAGCGAGATGTGGTGGGCGACGACGTCGTGCAGATCGCGGGCGAGGCGGGCGCGTTCACCGGCGATCGTTGCCACCTCACGCGCACGGTTTGAATCGGCTGCCGCGACGACGCTCTGCATCTTCGAACGGCGCATCATCCCGATCGCTACGGCGATCGCCACCGCAGCACTCGAGGCGAGCACGTAGATCACCAGGCTGATCCAGACGTCGTCCGAGTTCGGAGACGTCGCGGTGACCGGGCCGATGGGCAACATCGCCGGCACGCGCGTCAGGCAGTACCCGATCGCAACCGCCAGGGTGCAGCCGAACGGAAGGAGCGCCCGGCGCGGGCCGTCTACCGCCGCGAGGACCGCTACGCAGAGCAGCGCGAGCCACCACGCCCATTCGAAGAAGCCGATGACGGGGCTGAACAGGAACGGCCAGGCGACCAGCGCCGTCGCCCAGGCCGTCCGACGCCGCGCGAGCACGACACCGGCGACCACGCTCGCGCGAGCCAGCATCAGCATGACGAGCCACCCGGCGCCCACACTGCCGGCCCAGGCGCTTCCCCACAGTCCGGACATCGGGCTCGACATGGGCGTCGTGATAATCAGGACTGCGACAAGAAGCGCGACGAACGCCGGCCCGTACCACGGGCGTGCTTGACCCGTACGGTCCAGATCTGGGCGCTCTGCTGGCGACGCGAGGAGGGGCATGAAGTGATCGTGCCGCACCGTCGACTCGGCCCACGCCCCCCGCGCGACCCCGACCGTCTCCCTCTCCCGGGGGAGACAAACTGATCGGGACAATGGGAACTACAGGTCAGGAGCGCCCCGGACCCTCGGGGGTGCGCCCAGCGGTTGCACCCATCGTCGCGCGGGACGCCGTGCTCACGGTCTTCGCACGGTTGCGCTGGCGCCGGAACAACCGATCGACCAGCAATCCAACGAGAGCGCCACCCGCGATCCCGACTCCGATCGCCAGGACCGGTTGGCCCGCGAACCACGTACCGGCGCCGATCCCGAGTGCGGCGACGTACAGCGACCAAGTGACTGCACTCACCGAGGTCACCGCGACGAACCGCCGGCGGGGGTAGTGCAACCCCCCTGCCGCGACGCTCGCGACGACCCGCCCACCCGGGATGAACCGGGCCGCAAGAAGGAAGGACGGGCCTCGTTGTATGAGGGTGTCGGCCGCCCAATCAAGGGCTGCACGCCCTCGCCGTCCGCGCAGCAACGGAATGCTCCGCAGCCCGACCCCGCGTCCGATCACGTAGGCGAGCTGATCCCCGGTAAAGGCACCTGCCGCCGCCACAAGAAGCACGACCGCCAGGCTCGAGCCGCCACCCGAGACGGCCAGTGCCGCGAGCGCTATCACCACAGACTCGCTCGGAACGACCGGCAAGATCCCATCCAACGTGACGAGCAGGTAGAGCCCAAGAACAGTGAGAGGCGAGCCCCCAAGGGCAAACATCCAATCGATCACCCTCTTCCCCGCCACGCCCGAGGACCACCACACCGGTGGGCCTCTCCCGATTCTCCTGGGCGATGCTCTGGCGACACGTGAGTGTTCATGCATCGACCCTCGCGCACGGAAGTCTCCTCACGCGCCCCCCGCAGGACCCGAACCACCTCCCTCCAGCGGGGGACTCGCCCGGCTCCGGTAGGTACGTCTGCGACTACCCGAGAGTGTCGCCAAGTCCTCGCGCAGGGCAGCGCGACTGCCGGGCGCCTTCACGCAGCGGACGCTCATCGCCTACGAAGTCGACGAGTCAGGCGACGAGCTTGTGGTCAAATCCAGGTCAACCTCGCGTTGAGATGCGACACAGCTGTCGTCAAGGTGTGGTCGGCGTGCGAGTAGCTCGTCCCTCCCTCTGGTTATTGGCTGTGGCGCCGTTACCCGGTGCCGTGCCGTTGATCCCCATGTGCTTGGGCTTTTCGAGGACGTCAGCGGTGCGTGCAGGCAGGTCGATCGGCGCGTGGTGATCCTCGGTGCGGTTGATGATGCGCTCGTGGAGTTTGGTGCGTGCAAGGGTGGGGTGGCCCTCGGCGCGAAGGATCTCGACGAGGTCGAGGAGTGCGGCTTCGTCGTCGGGTGCGGCGAGGATCGCGGTGTCGACAGCGCGGCGGGCCATGGGGATGTCCCCGATGGCGAGCGCGTGGATGACGACGGTGTGGGCGACATCGACGATGGCGCAGGGGGCGATGAGGTCGAGGCGCTCGGTCTCGTCGAGCCACTTCCATGTCCCTGGGTGTCGCTGGCTGAAGGGCACCCCGGTGACGAGCCCGAGAGCGAGCTCGAGGTCGGTGATGCCTGCGTTGCCTGCGCCTCGCGCGGTGCCGCGGGCTCGTAAGGCTTTGAACAGGTCCCAGTCGACGAGAACGTCGTCGACTTGGTAGCGGGGTTCGCCGCAAGCCTTCGCGGCGCGGGTGTTGCTGGCGTACGGGATGTAGTCGTCGCCTGTGCGCGGGTTCTTGCCCATCCATCGGCGCAGAACTTTGATGTTGTTGCGGTAGTTCTCGGCTCCAGCGATCGTTTTGATCTGGTCGGAGGTCACTCCGGCGGGATGCAGGGCGAGGTAGCCGAGCAGTCCGGTAAGGAACGGTCGGCGCTTCGCGGCTGCGTGCGGGTCTCCGCGCCCGTGCGCCTGCACGGGCCCGAGAAGAGCGAGGCGCGGTTTCGCGCAATCGGACCCTTTGACCCATTCGGCGACGTCAGCGTCGAGGTCGGGGTAGACCGCGAGGACCCTGCTGGCCGTTGCGTCCGAGATTGTGGGTGCGAGCGTTTGGATGTCCTGCGCCGTTGTTGGGGTTACGTCGACGTACGTCTGGGTGGGCAGGGGCAGGAGGGAGGTCTCGCCGGCGGGTGTGGTCGGGTCCGCGGGGCGGTCATTGACGAGTTGGGGGCGTAGCGCGCCGGCGGCGTCGATCACGGCGGCCATGCCGGAACTGGCGGTGTGGTCGATCGGGTACGGGACGCACGGAGCCTCCTCGGTCGTTGCTGCCAGCAAAGCGCAGTCGCGGGCTTCGGCGGCGGTGAGCCCGACACTGTCGAGGTCGAGTCCAAGTGATCGGATCAGCAGGCGACCCTCGGCTGTCGTGGCCGCTTCGACGCTGAAGTCGTGGTTGGCGACCCCGACCATGACGACCGCTGCGCCGGGGCGTGCGGGGTGGGTGGCAATGGCCTTGGCGATGGCCCGCACTCCCGCGGCGGTGGTCGCGTGCTCGGTGGTGGCGGCCAGGAGGACGTGGAAGGTTTCTGGGTCGTATCCCACGACGCCGCCTGCGGGGTCGACGGCTCGGGTGATCTCGTCTAGAGCGTCGGGGTCGTCGACGCGGTAGTGGGTGTAGCGCAGCGGATCGATCAGGGCAAGCTCGTCGCCAAATCCGATGGCGTGCACGCTGACGAGGACCGACCACGGGTTCAGAGCGAGTTCTGCGGCCAAATACCGTCCGAACGCTTTGGCGCGTTCGGTGTCTCCGGTGATGGCGAGCAATCCAACCTGTTCGAGATTGAGGAGCCACAGGTGTCCTTCGGCGGACTGGCCGACCGTGACCAGGAGCGGGTAGGGCGGGATACCCGTTGCTGGGGCGCGTTCGGTGAGCGGTGCGGACCAGTCGCGGGCGTCGCCATTCCACGGCTCGGGGAGGATTGCATCTGCGGTGAGGTGGATCCGAGCGTGGGTGGCCGTGAGTTCCACGGTGACGATGGGCGGGTACTGCTGCGGATTCGGGTACGTCGTGGCCAGTTCACGCAGCAGGGCGTCGAGTGTCTGGATCTGTGGGGCGGTCGGGGTTCCCGACGCTTCGGCGGTGCGGTCGACAGCGAGCAGGCCGGGGGGCGGCGGTTGCAGTATCTGGCCGGGTTTGCGGTAGCGCAGTTGCGTGCGCCGGTGCGCGCGCACGGTGAGCAGCAGCGCTCCGGCCAGCAGCGCTCCGGCCCCGCTGAGTCCGGGTAGGAGCCACCCCGGCGCCGTCTCGACCTGGGCGTCGTCAGCCTGCACCAGCTCGCCCGACTCTGGGACGTCGACGTCGACGTCGGTGGTAGGAGGAGCTGGTGGCGGCGAATCACCGGTGCCTTGTGTGGTCGAAGGAGTCGCTGCCGGTGGTGGGCCGGCGTCGGGTTCGGTCGCCGGCGTCTGCGGCGTCGGGAGATCGGCTGATGGCGGATTCGCTGGCTCGCCGGTGCCCGTCGCGGCCGGTGGTGCGGCTCCGTTCTTGGGTGTGGCGATGTCGAGGGTCCAACCCGGTTTGATGAGGTCAGGGTCCGTCAGTTTCTCGCCGCCCGGTTGGATGATGGTCGTGGACGCTTCGAAGATCTCGGGGTAGCGGGAGGCGTCCCCGAGTTCGTCATGGGCGATCTGGGAGAGCGTGTCACCGGCTTGGACGGCGTAGGTGGCGCCGGCGGCGGGGGTGGCCTCCGCAGGGCGGGCATCGCCCGGCAGTGTCAGCAACATGGGTGGTGCGATGAAGCCCGGCTGTCCGCCGAGCAGTTCGGCGTTCAGTGCTTCGATCTCGAGGTAGCGCATGGGGTCGCCGAGCATGGTCTCGGCGATCTTCCATAGGCTGTCCCCGCGTTTGACCTCATACACGGTCGTGCCAGGTGCGGGGGCGCTCACGCGCGCGGCGGGCGCGGGCCGTGACGCGACCGGACCGGCCGGTCGAGGCGCCTCCGCGCCGGGCGCACCGGTGGAAGCACGCGCCTGGTCCGGACGCAGTGGTGCCGTTGTCGCGATCGCGGGAACGTCGGCGCCCGCTGACGCGGATGCGGGTCCGGCCGGGATTGAGGCGGTGACGGCGGGTACGGCGATGAAGAGCAGCGAGGCCCAGGTGAGCAGGGTTCGAGTTGCGCTCTGGGGCACGGTGAGCCCGCGCAGATCTGGTGGGTCGATCTTGCGGAGGGCAGCGACGAGCTCGACGACCAGGCAGGCCACGAGCACCGCCCAGATGGCCCATACGAGGATGGCGGTGCCGACCCACGCCATGGTCGCGTCGTCGGGCTCGAACAGGTTCGACCAGATGCGGTGGGTGAGGATGTCCACCGGGCTGAGCCCGAACGACGTGAGCCCGAACGGGATCCCGGCCGCGAACCCCACAAGCCCGACGGTGGTGAGCAGGCCGAGGAGCCGGCGGGTGAGCGTGGTCATTGTTCGGTCTCTCCCATCGTGCGGATCACGCGGGCGGTGGCGTCCCCGGTGACGGTGAGGTCTGCGATCCCGACGATGCCGAGGAACAGGGGGCTGTAGGTGTCGGTCACCGCAACTCGGATGGTGGTGGCATCGGTGATGGTGACCGTCCCGGTGACCTCGGCCGCGGTCAGGTAGTTGCCGGCGGCGGACTTGGCCTGGGCGATGGCGACCAGCGGGTAGCGGCCCGAGATAGCCGAGTCGTCAAGGTGCTGCCCGCCGACGCGCGCTGCTTGGGCGGCGAGGTCGCGCGCCTGCTGTTGAGCGCGTACCTGGCCGCCGAGGTCGACGGCGATCCCGACGCAGATGATCATGATGACCGCGGAGGTCGCCGCCCACACGGACACCGACCCGCGGTCGTCACGCGCCAAAGCCTGGTAGCGGATCCGCACCAGGTGCCGGAACCGGTTCATGGGGCCGATCTCCAGGTGTCGACGACGCTGACCATGCTCGCGCTGACCGTGTGGGTTCCGGGGACGCCGGGAACTGCCAGGTCGCCAAGGTTGAGGGTGCAGGTCACCGTGGCAGTGACCATCCCGGGTGTTCCGATCGGTGCCGAGAACCCGGACACGTCGAGCTCAACGGAACTCGTCGCGCACCGCAGGTTGTTGTTGGCGAGGGAGTAGGTGATGGCCTCCTCAGCGCCTGCTTGCGCGCTGGCGGGCGTCCGGGCCATGGACGCCGACCGGGCTGCGTCGGCGGCGACGGCCTGCATTCCTTGGTGGGCGACGGCGGTGCGCCCGGCGAAGACGAGGAGCCCGATGAACAGCGCGAACGCGGGCACCAGGATTACCGCCTCGACCGCAGCTGACCCCTGCTCGTCGCCGCGGTCCCATCGTTGGCGCAGTCGTCGGCGCGGGAGCTGGGACCCGAATGGGCGCGGGTGGGTGGTCATGGTGGGGTCACCCTTTCGACGGGAACGGTCGCTGCGGCCTGGATGGGCGGGTTCCACCCCGGGATCAGGGATGCGGAGTACCCGTCGACGGTGATCCGGGCGGAGGTGTCGGTGCGCTCGGCGCCGACCTCGACGCCCGTGAGGACGTCGTCGCCACCGACATCGGCGATGAAGTCCGCTGCGGCGGCGGCGCCGTGGGCGGCGGTGGAGTTCAGGGCGCCGGCGGTGCGGGCTCCTTCTTGGGCGGCTGCGATCGCCAGGGTGTGCGCGTGGTAGTAGAACGCGCCCTGGATGGCGAGGATCACGATGGTGAACAGCGCGGGTAGGACGAGGAGCATCTCGATCGAACCCGACCCACGCTCGTGCTCACGCTCGTGCACCCGGCCGCGCCGGTGGCGCGGGCCAGGTCGCGGGCGCCGCGGGCGGCGGCCCTCAGGTGATGAGGGCGGTCTGGGCGGTGACATAGGCGTTGATCGCGGCCACGACGATGCCGACGATCGCGATGACCGCGGCCGCCCACAGGACATGCTCGATGGTGACCGACCCACGCTCGGGGTCGTCGTCGTAGGTGTTGGTCAGCAATGCCTTGAGCACGGTCAAGGCGGCCAGGAGATGAGGCACGATGGTTCGTCCTTCCTTCAGTGCGGTGGATTTTGGGGGGGGGGGGGGGCGTCCGGGGACCTTCCTGCGCTGAAAGTGGCGCGTTCGTGATGGCTAGGTTTTCGCGAAGAGGCCGAGGATGGCGGGGGCGAGGAGCAGGGCCATGAACACGACGCCGAGCATCGAACCGGGGATGGTCATGCGTTCGCCGGCGGCGTTTGCTGCGGTGAGTTCGTCGGTGAGCATGGTGGCGCGCAGCGCTGCGGAGCGGGCCCGCAGGTTGGTGTAGACGGCGACGCTCTCGGTCCCGGACAGGCGCATGATGTCGGCGAAGTCGGCGAGCTCGGGCAGTGCGAGTTCGTCGGACAGGGTGCGCAGCGCATCCCAGGGCGACGCACCGGACCACCGGGAGCGGCGAAGTTCTTCGCCGAGGCGGGCGAAGACCCAGGAGTTCGCGATGTCGGCGGCGGACTCCATCGCTTGACGCGCCCCGGCGCCGTTGTGGCGTTCGGTGGCGACGAGATCGATGTACGCCGACAGGGCGCGGCGAAACTCGAGTCGCGCCTTCTTGGCGTCGTCGATCGCGTTGTAGTTCGGGATGAAGAACATCACCACGGCCAGACCCAGGCTGGCCGCTGCGGGGATGACGACCGGCAACTTCAGGCCCAGCACCGCGAACAAGGTGACCAGGAAGGGTGGGATGACCAGGCCGAGGAACGCGAAGGTGATCTTCTCGGCGTAGAACCGGGTCAGGGGGATGCGCAGCAGGACGAGCTCGCGGGTCGGGGTCTTGGCCCACATCCCGGGAGGCAGGACGCGCATCGCCCACACCCCCAGCCGCTCAATGCCGGTCGCGCTCGCCGCGGATGTCGCGAGCAGGCGGCGCCCACGCGGTGGGGTCATGCGTTCGAAGGCGTCGCTGACGTCGACATGCGCGGTCCCGAGCTGGGCGAGGGCCACCACCACAGCGCCCGCCACGAGCCCACCGAGGGCCGCGACAAGAAGAAGGGTGGCGTTCACGACCGCGCTCCGAGGTTGCTCAAAGGCAAAATCCGGGGCCAGGGCTTGCCTGCTGCCATGCGTTTCATCCATACGAGCACGCCGACATACGCGGCGAGCAGGACGGTCAGGACAGCTTGGCCGAGGGGGGTGGCGTAGTTGGCGGTGTAGTTGCTCGCCAACGAAAGGACGCTCAGGACGGCGACGGAGATGAGGGTGACCCACCGGGCGGTGGCTCGGGGTTTGGCGCGGTCGGCTTCGACCTGTCGGCGGCAGCGCACGTCGTCGGCAACCGATTCGGCGAGTCCTTCGAGGACGGACGCGAGGCCGGTGCCGTGTTTGCGGGCGGCGAGGATGAGGTTGGCGGCGATGAGGTCACCGGTGGCGTCGTCGAGGTCATCGGCGAACGCGCGCAGGGCGTCTTCGGTGCGCCACCTCGAGCGCAACCGGGAGGTCAACCGGGTCACCTCCGCCTCGATGGGCTTCGGTGCCGATCGCACCGACGCCATGAGCGCGGCCTCGAGGCCGAGGCCGACGGTGAGCACCCCGGCCAGTGACCGGGTCCATTCCTCCATCGCCTCCAGGCGAGCGATCTGGGCTTTCACGTCTGGCGCGCTCACCAGAGCTGGTAGCCCGAGAGCGGCGACCGGCACGATCACGATCGCGAGCACCCACCCGGTGATCACCCAGGCCAGCAGCCCCCCACCCAGGCCGCCCACCAGCATCAGCCGCGTCCTTCGCGAGATCGCGCGTACCGATCGGCCGGTCGCGGCCGGCCCGGGTGCGGGTTCGGGGGAGGGGATGAGAGAGGCGACGAACACGACCAGGCTCACTCCCACGAGTGCCGCCCCGGCGATCACGATGGCGCGCATCAGGCCACCTCCGGCGATCGTGGCCTGGCGTTGAGGTAGGTGGTGAGGTCGAAACCGTGCGCGGTCAGTTCCCGATATTCATCCGGTAGCACCCCGGGAACAGCGGCGCCGTCTTTGCCGGGGGTGAACACATGGGTGGTCGCGTATCCGGTGGTCTGCTCCCCGGGGGATACCGCGACGATCTCGGCGACCTGGCGGGTGCGGACGGCCGCGGCGCCGGGCTGGGCGCGTGAGGTCGTCAAGGTGATGTGCACGACGAGGTCGATGGTGGCGGCAAGCTTGGCGGTGGCGAGCTCGGCGGTGATGTGCGGTCCGGCTTCCATGGCGCACGTGACCAGTTTGCGGATGGCTGCGACGGCGTCGGACGCGTGGGTGGTGGAGATCGACCCGGTGCCGGACTCCATCGCTTTGATCATCGGCCAGACCTCTTTCCCGCGGACCTCACCGACGATCTGTCGGGCGAGGTTGTACCGGTAGGACCCCGACAGCGCTTGATCGAGCGTGAACTCACCGGGGCGATGCCCACTTGGGCCGATCTCGCCGCTACCGGGACGGTGCTCCCAGGCGCGGACCATCCGGTGCTGGGTGTGCAGGTCGTGCAGGAACAGTTCCAGTTCGGTCTCGAACGTGCCGATCGGCTCCCACGCGTCGATCTCGGCGCACAGCGCCCGCACCAGCGTCGTCTTGCCGGCGCCCTGGGCGCCGGACACGACGATCGACTTGCGTGCCCGGACGGCCGCGGCCAGGAACGACGCGGCCGTGGGGGTGAGCATGTCGAGGTCGACCAGGTCTTGCAAGGAGACCTGCACCAGGCGGTGTCGGCGGATATTGACCTGGGGACGAGGGCAGACCCAGGCGCTGGCCGCGAGCCGGGATCCGTCGTCCAGGCGCAGGTCCATCGTCGGGTTGGACTCGGAGAACTCGCGGGTGCTCGTCTCGGCGCGAGAGGCGAGGAAGACGAGGAACTCGATGAGCTCGGCGTTGGAGTCCGCGACCTGGGGTCCGATTTCGCGCGACCCGTCAGACAGTTCGAGCAGGACGTTGTCGAAGCCGTCGATCATGATGTTCTCGACCCGGGCGTCCTCCACGAGCGGTTGCAGCCGGCCTAACCGGAACAGTGCGTCGAAGACTGCTTTGGCGATCACCTTGCGTTGCGGTTCGCTCCACACCGCCATCCCGGCGTCGATCCGGTCGGCGACCGCCGTCTCGATGAGGTCGAGGATGATCGACCGGCCCAGCTCTTCCTGAGCCAGTTTGCTGATCTGCTCGCGTCGGCCGACTTCGTCGGCGAGCCGGCTTGAGGCACGCGCCCGCAACACGGCCACGAACGCCCAGTCGACACCTTCGGATGCCGCCGGAGACCTAACGGGGCGGGTGTAGTCGATGGCCGTCATGCGTTCACGTCCTTGACCAACTCAGTGCGGTAGCGAGCCACCGCGCCCGTGATCGCTTGAGCGCACGTGTGCAGGCTGCGGACATACCCACTGCCCCCGAAGCGGCGCGGCGCGGGCGCCCCCCGGTGATACACGGCGGCACCCGCAGGGTCGTCCGCGATCGTCGAGATGACGGGTAGACCCAACGCCTTGTGCACTTCTTTCGACCGGTAGGGCTGCCCCTCGCCGACCATCAACACCCCAGGCTGGCGCCACGGCGTCGGCGCCGATCGCAGCTGCTCGACCCAGGAGCGGGCCGCGGCCAGCGCCGGCAAGTGAGACCGGGTCACGATCAATGTCAGGTCCGCCCGTGCCAGCAGCGGCTCGGGTGAACCCACCAACCCCAGGCGCCCCGCATCGACGATGACGTCCTGCCCCGTGTGCTCGAGGTCAGCCAGTTCCTCACCGAGCGGCGCCCACAGATTTTCTAGACCAGGAGCCTGGGTGTGGGTCTGCAACCCGACGAGGTAGCGGACTTCGGTGCCCTCGATCGGGCGGGTGGCGTCACGGACCGCGTCGTACATCGCGAGCGGCGACGCAGCGATGTCGAGCAGCCCACTCTCGTACTCCCGGGCGCCGCGGAACATTCCGCCGAGTAGGCCGTTGCTGCCGGAAGGGTCGGACTCGACCAGCAGAACGGGGCGGGCCCAGTTCATCGCCAACCCGACAGCTGTCGTGGTCACCCCGGGCGCGCCCGCAGCTGAGCACAGGCAGATCACCGGCATCAGTTCACCTCCCTCGCATCGAGCACGAGATAGAAGTTTCCCGACGCGATCCGTGCGGCCAGCACCGGAGCATCAGCTGCCGGCACGGTGACGGACACGACCGTGGCGCCGGTCTCGATCACCGGGTGCACGGCGGCGACCTCCGCCACAGTGAACGGCGGGTTGCCTTCGGTTGCCTGCCCGGCCGGCGGGGTTTCGACGATCTTTACCTGGTCTCCGCCCTGCAGGTTCAGCCCCAACGATTGCTCTGGGGGCAGCGCCACCGGCACCAGTGACATGCCCTCACCCGGCACGGTCTCGGGTTCGAACATCGACGCGGTCACGATGGCCCCGACTGACAGCGCGGTCGCGGCTCGCTGCCCCACGATGTCGCCTCGCTGCGAGGCGTCGACCGGCCTCAGTGCCGGGTCCAGAGTGATTCGTGCGACCCCCAGATCGCCCGCCGTGATCACCGCGCCGCGGGGAACGTCGCCGGTGACCACGACGACTTGAGTCGAGGCAGTGGTCGAGGACCACGCCCACCCGGTGGCGATCGCTCCGAAGACAGCGGCAGCCAGGGCTGCAGCCGCGACTGCCGGCCGCCGGCGCATCTTCGGCACTGGACCCGGGACCGGAACCGGGGCCGCCGTGCCCGTCGCGGGCGTGGCGGTCTTGTCCGGGCGGGTCGAGGTGCTGGTCATGTTCTGCCCCCTCAATCGGTAGCTGTGCTGCTACGAGGTCACGAGCACCTGCACTTCACCGACCGCGATCTGCACGGACTCGGTGAGGCCGGTCAAGCGGATGGTCCCGGTCTGGCCCGCGCCGTTCCAGGTGATGACCCAATCCGAGGTAGCCGTGACCGTGAACGCGTCACCAGGCTGTCCCCAGCTCGAGGTCGTGTAGACGTGCCCGCAATCCGGGGACTGCGCGCGCCCATAGCTCGCCTCATAGGGCGTGCCGGCGCTGGCGCACACCACGGTGTTGCCGTCGCCCATGTCCCACGTGATCGCGTCAATGCTCGCCGTCGCGGTGACCGTGATGCCGCCAGCCGACGCGGACGCCGTGACCGGACCGACCGTGCTCGGCCCAGGGTTCGCCGCCCACATCCAAACCGGCATTCCCACGATGCCCATCGAGCCCGGGCCCGGCTCCGGGACGATCCCCATGCTGATCGCATGAAGGTCCATCGAATCCACGGCCAGATCCGCGACCTGCCTCGGCGACGGGCCCGCACCCGACGCCGGAGGCGGGGCAGCCAGCCACAGGTAGACATCGATGTCGACCGGGAGGGGTTGGTAACAGCCATAGACCGCGCCGCCCTCAGCCGGGGTGTGACCATTCCAAGCCGGATCATCCGGTCCCGGCTGCGGGTCCATCACACGCACATAGCAAGCAAGAGAATTGACCCAGAACCCAAGCTCGCTTGTGCACGGCACCGGTCCAGCAGGGGAGTCAAACCCCTGCTTGGCTGGGTCGAAAAAACACGCCGACCCCGGACCCGTGTCCCTGGGGCCTTCGGAGATCGGCTCCACAACTGGTGGCCCGGAATCGGGCGGATCGACCCAGACGAGGCAGGTGCCTGTGGTCGAGTCGTGAAGCTCACAGGTTGGATCGGCCTGTGCGGTTCCAGTGGAGAAGAAAGCCAGTCCCGCCACGACGAGCACGACGAATGCGGAACGCCTCAGGTTGTGGCTACGCATGGTGCCTTCTCAAGATCCAGGCTCGTCGACACGCGCCACCCACCGTTGGGGTCGGTGTCCCAGGAGTAGTTGCTTACGGTGTGACGGATCCAGCCCAGGTCGGGTCGAGCTGCCGCGACGACTGAGGCGCCGCTCGCGTCCACGACGTCGACGCCAGTCACGTCGAAACACACATCAATCTGAACGGCCGGGACGCGACCGTTGGCGGGGTCAGAGTTGTCCAAGTTGACTGACTGAACCTGGATCTGCGGGAGCTCAGTTGATCCCTTCTGGACCCAGCCGTCTCGCTGCCACCGCGCGAACTGGTTTTGGCGAACGTCGAGATCCCGACTGATGGCGACGTTCGTGAGATCCGGCAGATCGGCGGTCAGGTTCGCGCCGGCAGCATCCAGAACCGAGTAGTACTCGTGGATGAGTGCCTCAGCGTTTGCGGCGGCCACTTCGCTCTCCGACTGAGGTGAGGCAGAGGCGCTCGGGCTGGGCGTGGGCGCCGGAGAAGATTCGGAGGTCGCCGGTGTCGGCGTCGGGGGTGATTCGTTCGGTTCCGCGACGCACGCGGACACGACGGCGAGCGTGGCAAGAACCGTAGCGATCGAGCCGGCTCGCCTTCGAGCCGGCGAGAGCCGCGTACCGGCCTCCCGGGGTGACGGAGCCGGGTCGGGGGTCATCAGAGTGTTCATCTGGACCACGCCTCTGCGATCGATCGGACCAGCGGCCAGCCGCTGGCGAGGAGCTCGCACCCCTCTCGCCAACAAGGTGTGCGCTCGCCCCCATGACCAAGACCACCACGACCCACTGACACACCCGACCGGTATCCGCACCATCACAAGCCGCCCTCCAGCCCGTGCGTACCCCCTGCGCCCCTGCGTATCCCCTCGCCGCGGCCCCGCGTGACGTCCGCACCCCTTCGAGCGTTCACACGTCTGGCAGTTGAGGGTGATCGAGTCGCCATCCGCCGATCACGAGGGCCAATCGTGTCCTGATTCGCACGATATATGGAGTTTGACAGCAAACTACACGGGGTGTGACTGCGGTGACCAGTGCACACCTGAAGTTTGGAGGTGTTCAGGTGACGGTGTCGCTGCGGGTGATGACGGCCGGGGACGGCGTGGCCTACTTGCTGCGGTCGGTCGTGGCCGGTGATGGCGACCGGTCGCTGGCGACGCCTCTGACGCGGTACTACGCCGAGACCGGCACGCCGCCGGGGACCTGGATAGGTTCCGGGGTGGGGGAGTTCGGCACTGGGCAGCTCACCGCAGGTGACGTCGTCACGGCGCGCCAGCTCGAGAGTCTCCTGGGCGCCGGACGCGATCCCGTCACGCAGGAGCCGCTCGGGCGGGCGTTCCCGAAGTACGAGCCGGTGCGCGACCGGATCGCAGACCGGGTCGCCAAGCTCGACCCGCAACTGAGCGCGCTCGAGCGAGCGGGCGCGGTCGCGCGGATCGAAGGTGAGGAGACCGCACGCGGGACCCGTCGGGCGGTGGCCGGGTTCGACCTGACGTTCTCGGTGCCCAAGTCCGTTTCGGTGCTGTGGGGTCTGGCGGACGCCGGAACCCAGGCGATGTTCGTCGAAGCCCACCACGCAGCCGTCGAGGAGGTGCTGGCGTTCTTCGAGCGCGAGGTCGCCGCCACCCGGGTCGGCGCGGACACCGGCCACGGCCTGGTGGCGCGGGTCGACGTCGTCGGGGTCGCGGCCACCGCGTACGACCACTACGACTCCCGTGCCGGGGACCCGCAGCTGCACACCCACGTCGTGGTCTCGAACAAGGTCAAGACCGCAGGCGACGGCAAGTGGCGCACCCTGGACTCCCAAGCCGTGCACGCCTCGGTCGTGGCGGTGAGCGAGTACTACAACGCCGTGCTCGCCGACCGGCTGACCGCGACGTTTGGGGTGGGGTGGCAGCGCCGCCACCGACCCGGGGTCGATCGTTCTGACAAGTGGGAGATCACCGGCGTCAGCGAGGAGCTCATCGCCGAGTTCTCCAACCGATCCCGCGCCATCGACGTCGCGAAGGACCAACTCATCGCCTCTTACGCAGAAACCCGGGGACACCAGCCCTCGAAGCGGCGGATCATCAAACTGCGCGCCCAGGCGACCCTGGCGACGCGGCCGGAGAAGGAGATCCACTCGCTGCGCGACTTGACCGCCGGTTGGCGGCAACGAGCTCGCGGGTCGCTGCACGACGATCCCACCGCGTGGGCCCGCCGGCAGACGACAAGCCGCGGGGCAGCGATGCTGTCTGCCGCGCAGATCGATCCGGACCTGGTGCGCGAGGTCGGCGACCGCGTCGTCGGCGTCGTGGCGGAGAAGCGGTCGACCTGGCGGCACTGGAACCTTTGGGCCGAAGCGTCTCGGCAGACGATGGGCTGGCGGTTCACGACCATCGCCGACCGCGAGCAGATCGTCGCCATGATCGTCGACGCAGCCGAAGCGAACTCCATCGCCCTGACCCCACCAGAGCTCGCGACCAGCCCGGCCGGCTACACCAGGCCGGATGGGACGAGCATCTTCCGGCCCAAGCACGCCACCGTGTTCACCTCGCCCGAGATCCTCACCGCCGAAGACCACCTGCTCGCCCGGGCCAGCTCCCTGACGGCGGCGTCCGTCCCGGCGAAGGTCGTCGAACGGGTGGTCGCGAGCAAGCATGATGGGCGGCGGTTGTCCGCTGAGCAGGCCACCGCGATCGAAGCGATCGTGACGTCGGGTCGCCAGCTCGATCTGCTCGTCGGTCCGGCCGGGGCTGGCAAGACCACGGCGATGCGGGCGCTGCACGCGGCGTGGACCACCCAGCACGGCGACCGTTCCGTTGTTGGCCTCGCCCCGTCCGCCGCAGCCGCGGCCGTCCTCGCGCACGAGCTCGGTATCGCGGCGGAGAACACCGCGAAGTGGCTGGTCGAGCACGACCACGGCCGAGCCGACTTCGCGGCCGGGCAGCTGGTCATCGTCGATGAGGCCACCCTCGCCGGCACCCACACCCTCGACTGGATCACCGGCCTCGCCGAGCGGGCCGGGGCGAAGGTGCTTCTCGTTGGGGACTGGGCCCAGCTTCAATCGGTTGACGCAGGCGGAGCGTTCTCGATGCTTGCTTCGGCCCGCGATGATGTCCCCGAGCTCACCGAGGTGCACCGGTTCACCCATGAGTGGGAGAAGACCGCGTCCCTGGCCCTGCGCACCGGAAGCGCCGACGCGATCGCCGCGTACGCGCGGCACGATCGGCTGCGCGGCGGCAGCACCGCCGAGATGGTCGACGCCGCCTACGCCGCTTGGCACTCCGACCAGCGCGCCGGATTGGCGACGTTGCTGGTGACGGACTCCACCGAGAGTGTCCACCTGCTCAACGATCGCGCCCGCGCCGAACGCATCGCCACCGGGGAGACCTCCTCCGGCCGCGACGTCGCGCTCGCTGATGACGCTCGCGCGTCTGTAGGGGATCTGGTGATCAGTCGACGCAACGACCGCACCCTGCGCACCGCACGTGCTGGCTGGGTGCGCAACGGCGACCGGTGGAGGATCACCGACATCCGTAAGAACGGCGCGATCGAGGTCAAACGACACGGCCGCAGGTTTGGGGCACGGGTAGTCCTGCCACCCGAGTACGTCGCCGAGCACATTGACCTCGGCTACGCGGTCACGGCGCATCGCGCGCAAGGCCTGACCGTGGACACTGCGCACGTGGTCGTGACCGGGTCGACCACCCGGGAGAACGTGTACGTCGCCATGACTCGCGGCCGCAACAGCAACGTCGCTTACGTCGCCTTGGACAGCCCCGACGACCAGCACCTGCCACCCCAGGTTGACGGCGTCGACGCCGTTGCTGTCCTGACCGCAGTTCTTCAACGCTCCGGCAGTGAAAGGTCCGCCCACCAAACCGTCGCGATCGAGCAGAACGCGTGGACTGGCATCGCCCAACTTGCCGCCGAGTACGAGACCATCGCCGCCGACGCCACCCGCGCCCGGTACGAGACCATCGTTCGCGACGCACTGAATGGAACGGGTGACCTGATCGCCGCCGAGATCGATGCCGTCATCGCGTCCGAGGCGTTCGGAGCACTCGCGGCCCAGTTGCGGCGCGCCGAGGCCAGCGGGATCGACCTCGCGACCATGGTGCCCGACCTCGTCAGCGCACGGACGCTTCACGATGCTGCTGACGCCGCCGCCGTCCTGCACTACCGCCTTGTCAACGCAATGAGCGAGACGGTTGGGATTGGCAATCCCGGCCTCATCGTCGGCCTGATCCCCGTGGCGTCGGGCGAGGTGCCCAACGATGTGCGCAGCGCCCTCGATGAGCGACGCGCACTCATCGAGGCCCGAGCGGCCACTCTCGCGACCAACGCCGTACGCACTGGCGAGGCGTGGGTGCAAGCGCTCGGAGCGCAACCAAGCCTGAGCGGCGATGTCGCGCCATGGCTGTACCAGGTCGAGATCGTGGCGGCCTACCGAGATCTCTATGGCATCACCGACAGCTACCCGCTCGGCTCGGACCCGGTAACCCTCGTCCAGCAATGCGACGCCAACCACGCAGCGACTGCGATGGGCAGGGCGATCGAGATCGCCAGTGCACACGAGGACGGAGTACTCGACGACTCCCTGAATCTGGGTCTCGAGCTCGCCTGATCCGCCACGAGCAAGCAATCGCTGACACAGCGTCATGCGCCGATTGTGCGATCGCACGCCCGCCCAGCGCGAGAGGTCAGCCGCCAACTGTGGATAACCGGTCGCACGTCGGACCGTCTGTCTAGCATGCAAACCAGTACGCCGGTGACCGCGCCGACGACGGGGAGGCCCGATGATCTGGTACCTCAGCTCATGGATAGCCGGCACGGCGATCCGCCTCACGCAGATGTACGCACCGACGAACATCATCGCGAATTTCATCCGCACCCGCCATGGCCACAAGTGGGGCTTACCCATCGCTGCGGTGCTGGTGCCCGCCTACGCCATCGCTTTCAGCCGCGTCGTGGACCCGGCAACCGCCACCGGCAACGGCTGGCTCTACCTACTCGCCGTGCTGATGTTCGGGAACACAGGCAAGCTCTTCGCACTAGGGATCCTCGGCGCCGTGTTGCTCGTGCGCGCGAAAGTCCGCGAATGGACGTGGGTAGGAAGTCACTCTCGAACAGCGTGAACGACTCGCTCGGGCCAGATCCGCGCGCGTGTTGAGCAATGGGCTTCATCATGTGCCGCGGCGCGGGCGTTCGCTCGCGAGTCACCGACGCGTCGGTTCTGACGCCCCGATGGCACGAAGCGACCTTGGTAGCCAGTTCGGAGGAACCTGCCGGGCGAGGCGACGTTGAACAGAGACCCGTTGGACGAGGGTCCAGCTAGACAGGGCATACCTCCGAGGTATGAAGCCCCTGGTCACTCTGGTCGCAGCAGTCCTGCTCCTGACGGGGTGCGCCGCGTCGTCCGGAGAGCCCTCGACATCTGAACCTAGCCCGACCGCATCGGTTCCTGCGCTCTCGGACGAGGTTCCCGATCTCACGAGCCTCGCTGTCCCCGCCGCGATCGCAAAGCGCGACGCACTGGAGATGGGCGCAGCGTTCATCGAGATGTCCACCGGGGATGAGCTTGAAAGCGCCGCCGCGCTCACGCTTCGGACGTGACGTCCTGTACGCGGGAGTCGCCAACCTTTCGAAAGTTCCGGCCGCGAGTAGTGAACTCCAAGCAAATCTTTGGTCTTAACTCTTGTTTGAGTATTCGACCGGCCTCGTTTTCTTGTGCTGGTAGCACCGAAATGGATAAATCAACTACCGTCGCTATGCAACTCCAGCTTCTCCCTGGGTAGATTTGCTGCGCGTGCCCGAGTTCTGCGCCGGTATCAGTCACGCTGACCTTAAAATTCTCTATGGCTTCGTCATTCTTATTCGTGATGTCGAAAGAGACTTTGCGGTGCTGCGCACCGCGTAGGTCAAGAGGCTTAAATCGGAGTGCGACATGCTCGGCAAGTAGGCGTGTGATCCTCGTCTCTGATCCGTGCGCTCGGTCAGACTCCGTGCGCTGGCGCTTCAGCTCGCCGTTCAGTTGCGACGCAGCGACGATCACGGCCGCTGCGGTGGCGATTCCCCCGATCCAGGTGCCCAGAGCCTCGATCGAAGTCACGCGAAGCTCACACCCGGGTCCGGTGGCGCAGGTCGCGTAGCTGCCACCCCACCAACCCGCGATGAGACCGACAAGAAGTCCACCGAACGCCCAAGCCGCTCGCGCCGGGTTCTCGGGTAGGTGCATGCATTGATTATCCGCCCTGGAGGCAGGCCCGGTTGCACTTTGACCAGGACCTAGTCACGCGGAGCTGCCCAGAGTAATAACTAGCCGCTGAAGAACACCTCGTTCGGGGAGATGCGTAGCAGAGCATACGAGCGACCACCAACTCTTACGCTCTGCTCCCGGAGCGGGGCGGAGACATCTGTGCCGCCGATGACGTATGAGTCGAAGACAAGTGGGCACGGCGCGAGCGGCCGGCATATCGTGCAAATCCCAACAAAAGCGTCTCGCCCTCGAAGTCCGGAAGCGATCGGATCCCAGGCGGTATTCTCCCAGCATGCCAACACCGGGACTCACCTTCTCAGATGACCTCCAGAGCCACGCTGCAGTTGTCGAGTATCATCGTGCCTCTTTTCTGCGTGACAAGATTCACGCTGATCGCGTCGCGATTCGAACGCAGTACTCCGACGGCTTCTCCTCTCGTGAGAGGGAGGCGGCGCTTGAGGCGACAAGAGTAAGCATGAATGACGCCGAGTGTGCGTTCAACGAGGCGGTCGCCGAAGTGCGACGTCAGGGGCTTGCTCAGTAGCGCCCGTACCGCGTGGTCGCTGCCATTGCGCCAGACCACACGCAATCTCCCCTCCGGTGGCGGGCGGCACGCCGGGCGAACGTCAGGCCGCCCCTGATGGCGCGTGCCGAGTGTGCTCGCTCTCGGGTGGGCTGTGCACTGCGGTTACCACTCGAGCCAGTAGTTGAGGGGCAGGTCGAGCACCTGCCACGATTTGGTACCAGATGCCCCCGTCTGCGCTCGCAATCTGAGATGGGCGGCAACTCGCAGGATGCTGCAGTCGATGCTCTGTGCCGTGTCCCGGGCCTGCACGTCGGACACGAATTCCGGCAACGAGAGGCTTGTCAGTTTGTTGGGTCCGACTTCATCTGAGTATCACGTGACCCTCCTTGCATCCGATTCGGGAACTGCCTTGTTTCTCCGGAGACCTCACAGTCACAACACCGCTACACCCTCGACTGCGACGAGCCGCTTTCCCGTTGCGCAGAGGTACCTGTTCGACGCGATGCGCGGTGCCGAGGGCGACGCCACAGAACGCAAGTTTCGGTGGGGCATCAACTGTCGGGTCGAATTCGAGCCGATGCACCGCGCGCCACCGCACGGTGCTCGCGGATCAGCGGGGGACTATCTGCGGAAGACCTGGCCCTGCCATTCGCGAAGAACGTCGTCGGGGATCTTGAGGCCGAACTGACCGAGAAGGTCCTGGGTGAGACTGATCCCAACGGCGATGGGGTCCCGGAGAAGGTCGACCGTCGTGGCGTCTGCGCTCGCGTTGAGCGTCGAGCTGTCGACGATGTACGGACCGTACAGTTCACGCGCCGAGTCGCCGGAAACGAGTTCTCTGCCCGCGATCCCGGTGATAGACGCCCGAATCGTCATTGCGTCGCAGTGCACTGCGGTGGCTAGGCGGGCGGCGAGTTCCGCGACCTCGATGAGGTAGAGAAGGACGTCCCAAACGGCCACCGCTCCGGTGGCCCGTTCAGAGCTGACCCGCAGTTCTTGGGCATCGCTGAGGTCCGTCGCCATGACTCGGCGCTGCAGGAACTGCCCAGTCGTGCAAAACCTCCACGCCTCGACATGTGGGACGACGGTCGACTGTGTGTCCTGACCGATCCAAGTGGCGTGCCGCTTCACAGGCTCGCGGCGGTCGACCATTGGCAGGGGCCATCCCCGAAGCCGAACCGCATTGCTGACAACGACGTCTTGCAGGTCGGCGGGTGGAATGCGGTGTGAGTCGAACGGCCTGGGGCGGATCTCGATGTCGAAGTAGCCGGCCGTGGCAAGCGTCGAGGTCAGGTTGGACGGCTCTGCCCAGACCGCCTCGGCCTCCGCGGCAAACGCGTCGCGTTCGACGTCCTCCTCCGCTCTGAGGGTCGGCATGACGCCGGCGAGAGCTGCACGCCGGACGAACTCTCGGACTCCCTTGGTCGTCGCCAGGTCGAGCAGCTCACGCAGTTCGGACGCCGACGGAACGTGGGTCGACTGGGGCTTCCCATGGGGTCGGACGTACAACGAACCGACCTGGGTCTCGCCTGGGTAGTCGCGCGTGCAGATGTGCGGCACCACCTCGAACTCGTCCACCTCGAGGACGACGACGCGCCTGCCGCTGCTCACGGTGAGCGGCAAGAGGTGGAAGGTGACCGGGGGATCACAGAAGCGTGCGATCGCGTCCGCGACGTTGTCGAAACCCGACCACGTGGCCAGTTGTTCGTCATCCAGCCCAGGCTGCATCGCGGTCATCGACGACTCGTCGATGCCGAGGCAGATGAGGCCCCCGTCGTGCAGGTTGCCCATCGCCATCGCAGCCCGGGCGACCTTCGCGCAGTAGGACTTGTCGCCGATGCTTCCAGGGCCCTTTACTTCGAAGGCACGAGTCTCGTGGCCGAGGGCCAGGTACTGCTCGACGTCCTCGGTGGTTGCCACACTCTGAGCGTAGAGCGCGGGCCGGTGGGTGGTGCGGCGATCCAGCTGCGATGTCCGATGCGCCCACTCATCGGGCTGTTGCTCGCCCGCCGGGCCGGAGAGGACGTCTCATCCGTAGATCAGCCGGGGGAGCGGCAGCACGAATCTGTGCGGCGATCGAAGTGCGCGTGAGTCACGAGGCACCTTCGACTTGAGGACCAGACCTGAAACAGGGCCTCGCACGTCAAGGCTATTGACGCGGTCGCGTGGCCGCAGGTCGCGGATTCACTTCGCCCGGAAGGCGCGTTGGCGGGTGCCCAGTCGTCGGCCAAGTCGGCCGCGTCGTCCTTGCCCTCCAAGCCGCTCGACTGTGGCGCGTCCGCGGTGCGAGGCGGTCCCGGTGCCCAACGGTCAGCCTCGTCTGGGTGGCTCGTCGAAACGACAGGGCCAGACCGCGAGGCGACGGCCGCCCGCGATCCGCACCCGATACCCTGAACCTGATGCCGACCAACCCTGGTCACGGCGCCGAGAGATACGGAGGGGGTGACGGCGTGGCGACCAATGACCAGCTCAAAGCACTGGTGAAGAGCCACGCCGATGGCGACGACCCGCAGTTCTACGCGGTCGCGATGCAGGTGGCCGCCAAGGCTGCTCGCGCAGGTCAGTCAAGGTTCGCACAGGAGTTGCGAGACCTCGTCGACGAATTACGCAAGCGAACAACGTCGCAGACGCGGGTTACCTCCGTTGTGCCTGTAGCGCGCCCACGCGGGGAACTGGGCTCTCTGCTGACCGTCAGCTATACCGAGGCACGCCTGGCGGACCTCGTGCTGTCACCAGCGCTGACCGAGCGGCTGAGGCACGTCCTGCTCGAACAGCGTCAACGGGACATGCTCGCCCGGCACGGGCTGCACCCCGCACGCAGGCTGCTTTTGATAGGCCCACCTGGAACAGGGAAGACCTCGACCGCGCGAGTCATCGCCGGCGAGCTCGGCCTTCCGCTGTTCGCGATCCGGCTCGACAGCATCATCACGAAGTACATGGGCGAGACAGCCGCGAAGCTGCGCCTGATCTTTGACGCGCTCGTCGAGACCCGGGGCGTGTACCTGTTCGACGAGGTCGACGCGCTTGCCGGCGACCGAGCTGCCCCCAACGATGTCGGCGAGATCCGCCGCGTGCTGAACTCATTCCTGCAATTCCTGGAGGAGGACACGTCCGACAGTGTCATCGTGGCCGCAACCAACCACCCACAGCTTCTGGACAACGCGCTGTACCGACGCTTCGACACGATCATGGACTTCGTCCTGCCCGATGACCAGAGCATCAGAGCGGTAATCGGCAACCGACTGGCGTCCTTTCGGGCGAGCAACGTCAGTTGGCCGCGGGTAATCCCGGCGGCGCGCGGGCTCAGCCACGCGGAAATCGTAACGGCGACTGAGAACGCCGCTAAACGCACAGTCCTCAACGGGCGGGACCGGATCCTGACCGGAGACCTGGTCGCGGCGCTGGCGGAGCGGCCGCGCGCTGGTGCCCATCCCGAGCCGATCGCGTAGGCGGCATGGCCGAACGCGACCGCCCGCACATCCTCGTCCCGACCCCGCCGCAACCCGAGCCGTTCACGCTCGCTGCCGCCGGAGGTGGCGCCGAGAAGGAGGGCTTCATCGGCGACCGGCGACGCCACGGGCGTCGTCTCACCCACGAACTCGAACAAGCGTTCATCGCCCCGGCCGAAGTGCCCGAGACGGAAGGCACATACGTAACGTTCCAGTCCTTCCCAGGCCTTGAGCTCGCTCTGGAGAGCCTGGACCCACAACGAGCAGGGGACCAACCCGAACTCGTGGCGGTCCGGCAGGACGAGAGGGAAGGCGGCAGCGTTCAGGTCGCGACGGTGTACATCCCGGACGGCAAGAAGGAGTACTTCGTCAAGCGCCTGACCGACTACGTCGAGACGGCCCGCACAGATGGAGTACGCCACGCCAGGCTCGTCGACGGAATCCAGTCGATCCGCCGAGCCACCATCCGAGAGCTCTGGACCGACCCGGAGGACCTCTACCCCCGCGAGGCGGCGCAGACGTTCTGGTGGGAAGTGTGGCTCCGCAGACGCGACGGCAACGAGCGTCACAGATTCACTGGTTTCGCTGCGCGGCATCAGTTGCGGACCAGCGAGCACTACCTAGGCTTTGGCGACAGGACCGTCGTGCTCCTGCACGCGACCGCCGATCAACTGGCCTCGGCGTTCGAAGCGCTGGACGACATCGCCGAATTGAGGCGACCGCACGACGTCGCCAACCTCCTGGCTTCGCTCCCTGCCACGGAGCAGGCCGACTGGGTCGACGACCTGCGCAGTCGCTTGCGGACAGCCGATGAGAACGCGCCAGTGGTATGCCTGCTGGACACCGGAATCCAGGCTGGACACCCTCTGCTAGTCGAGTCGATCAACAAGAGCGACCTGCACGTAGCCGACCCGCTCTGGCGCGTGCAGCCTTTCCATTCCCACGGAACCGAGATGGCTGGCTTGGCGCTGTACGGCGATCTGCACGGCGCGATCGTCGACACCCAACCAGTCACACTGCGCCACGGCCTGGAGTCGGTGAAGATCCTGCCTGACCACGGGGCGAACGCCCGCGACCTATACGGCGCGATCATCGCGCGATCGGTGGACCTGCCCGAAATTCAGGCCTCCGATCGCCCTCGAGTGTTCATGCTGGCAGTTACCGCGCCGCACCCGGTCTATTCGACGGCCGATCCGGATCCGGCCGAACAAGCCGATGCTGGACGACCGACGTCGTGGTCAGCCACGATCGATGCGCTTTCGTTCGGGCGTGCGATCGATGACACCGACCCGAAGTTCACCTACCTGGATCGCGACGAGCCGCGCAGACCGCGTCTGTTTGTGGTCTCCGCGGGCAACATCCACGATCTCGACGCGAATGACGATCACCTTGATCGAAGCGACGTCGAACCGGTCGAGGACCCCGCGCAGGCATGGAACGCACTGACCGTCGGCGCCTACTCGGAGCAGGATGACATGTCCGGCGCGCCAGCTGACTTCGCCGGCTACGTGCCAATCGCGCAGCGCGGTGAGCTCTCGCCGGTCAGTCGCACCTCGGTCGTATTTGACCGCAAGAAGTGGCCTTTCAAGCCTGAGGTGGTCGCCGACGGCGGCAATACCGCCGCGTCACCGGACAAGACCGGCGTGGATACCCCGCCTAATCTCGCGCTGCTCACGACGCGGCTTCAGCGCCCCGGGGAGGGGTTCTTCACGACCACTCGGGACACGTCGGCCGCCACAGCGCAGGTCGCGGCTATCGCAGCGGACATCCAGGCGGCCTACCCGACGCTGCGCCCTGAGACCGTCCGTGCGCTGATAGTTCACTCGGCCGAATGGACACCGCCTATGAGTGCCCGCCTCAACGCTGCACCCACGATGGGTCGCCGGGTGAGCCTCCTACGCCGTTACGGCATGGGTGTACCCGACGCTGGCCGCGCGCTGCGCAGCGCTGCCGACGCACTGACGCTCATCGCCGAGGCGCGTATCCACCCGTACGAACGAGACGGCGCCAGCAATGCTGGCAAAGTCCGCGAGATGAACCTGCATGACCTGCCGTGGCCGGTGCAGGAACTTGAGAATCTGGGCGAGACCCAAGTTCGGCTGCGCGTCACGCTGTCCTACTTCGTGGAGCCCAACCCATCAAACCGCGGCTGGACCGGACGGTACATTTACCCTTCGCACGGGCTTCGATTCGCGACGCGGCGACCCGAGGAGAGCGTCGAGTCATTCCGTCAGCGCATCAACACGCGCGCGCGGCAGGACGGCCAGCGCCCGCCGAGTCTCGACACCGAACAGGGCTGGACATTCGGGAGCAACCAGCAGCAGGCGCCAGGCTCCCTGCACACGGATATCTGGCGAGGAACGGCGGCCGCCTTGGCGAGCAAGGGGGCCCTCGCCGTATATCCAGTCGCCGGCTGGTGGAAGACCCGGGGGACCTACGACCAGAGCATCCACGGGGTCGACTACTCGCTCGTGGTGAGTATCGAGTCGCCTGAGGTCGAGGTCGACCTGTGGACGCCCGTTGCACAGCTGGTCGGCACCGTGATTGAGATTACGTCCTGACCTCCCGATCGAACAGAGTGGTTCCGAATCAGCAGAGACCGCCACTTGATATGTAGTCGATTCTGTCAAGGGACAGGGCGAAGCGGCCTCCCGGATGGGTTCCCGGGACGCCGCTTCTGTTGCAGGACGTGGCGGGTTGGTCGGGGTCTTCAGCGTGTCGTTGGGCGACGCGTGCGTCGATGAGCCCGGCGAGGTCGCTGACGCCGGCGCGGCCGCGAGACCACACGGCCATCTCAAGGGTGTCGGTGACCAGGTCGGCCCGCATGGGTCTACCTGCCGATTGTGACAATCGGTCTGGGTCGAGCAATGCCGCCGCGATCTCGATCTCGGACGTGCGACTATTGGCAAGTACGCGCGAAGGTTCACCAATGTGAGTAGCCTGGCCCAATGTCGACCTCGTCTCATCTGCCAGGCAACGCCCTCGGCGCATTGGGATGCTGGCCGCGCTGAAGCAAGGGAAAACCATATTTGGTCTTGACTAGATCGTTAATATTGGCGCTTCGTGTGCGAGTTGAGCTTGAAAAATGCCGCCAATCTTAGTGCAATTGGCTCGCTGTCAATCTCTGTAGCCTTCCTCCAAGCGAGAGATGTTTGATGTCGTTGCTTTCTGCGGTCCTGCCCGGTGTACGTGAGTTCCGCACGCCTTTCGTTGTCGGATCAATATGGGTTGCCTTGGTTGTCCTATTGGCGTACCCAAGTTGGGACCGAATTGGCAAGTTGGATGCCGTATCCACCATCGCGGTGTTGGCTGCGGCAATTCCGCAGAGCATTGGGTGGGCGGCCGTCGCATTCGTTGCCTATGTGGCGGGCGTGACCTCCGGAAGTGTCGGACGCTGGATTGGCCGATCGCACGCTGCGGGTAGATCAATCGCTAGGCTGAACAAGAGCAGATTTAGAGCTTCTGGGCGTATCGGCCTGCTCGTACGGCGGCCAAGCGAGACGGCCGAGACCCTCGTACGGAGTTCGGTCCGAGAGCGGCTGAATCCTGTTTCACCTACGCTTGCGGCGCTCGTTCCGAAGAATCTTGTATTGGATGAGTTTGACTTGGCTGCATTGCGATTAGGTCGTGAAGCTAGTGAGCAGTATCAGCAATACGACAGAGTTCGCGCCGAGGCAGAGTTTCGCACAGGCATTGCGATGCCATTGCTTGCTCTTGCGGTTGCGCTCGGTCTGATGCTGCCGCCATTTCCGGGGCTTCTCGTGGTTGCGAGTGGAGTTCTCGTTGCGGGCATGCTGATGATTCAAGGCCTTGAGTACCGGCAACAAGCAGACGAGTTCATGGCAACGGCGATCTATTTTGGTTACACTTCGACGCCGATGTTCGACGCACTGGTCGGAGCCGCGACTGCGGACCTCATTTCCGGCAGGGTAAACGCGCAAGTCGGTGACGTGGCTTGGCTGGCGGCATTCCTCGATGCGAGAAATATGCTGACGAGATACGGCGAGTTCCTTAGCAAGTTGCGGCACCCGTCTAACCACAGCAAGTACGAACTCGACGCGATAATCGAGCAGATGGAACCAGTTCTCGGTGAGCGGGTAAGGCTCTTCCTAGGTCGTCGGCTCGAGAACGGCGACGAGTGAGTCCGCGGATATCCCTGCACCCGCGGCCGTGCCGTTGGCCGCTGGCGCAGCAGCAGCAGCGGCTGACTGGTCGATCGCAGCAAACGCCGGCTGCCCGCATATAGAAGTCCGCGCCCAGCTCACGCGGACTGTACGGTCTTAGAATGGAACTTCGCCTGGTCGCCCGGACGCCTCCGCCGGGCCAGCGCTACTGGCAACCGTTCGAGTTGTCACCTCTCTTCAACGACCAGTGGTGGTGCACCTGGGTCGACGCCCAACAGGACGAGTACTACTCCGTCTTCGAGGGGGCTGTGGAGGTCGTTCGGCTTCATCTCGAACATCACTGGCAGACCTTCTACGTCGGCGTCCCCGCACATGTACGCCGCGACGGTCTCCAGATCCAGTTCATCGAGACGGCGGCCGACCAGCGCCGCCGCCGTCACGCCTTGCGCGCGGTCGAGGCTTTGGCATCGGCGTATCCGGACCGCGTGCTAATCGCGTACAGCGAGTGCGACGAGTTCTGGCAGGCACTCGGTTGGGATCAATACCAGCACGAAGACGCAGACGAATCACCCCAACTTTACCAAACGCTCTTCGTCGACCCGCGCAGCGGCCAGGCACGATCCTGACTTGCTGCACCGCGACGGCACAACTAGCCGCCGAGCGGCTGCGCGTCCAGGTCATCGCCTGGAACAAGCCGAAGTCTGGTGACCGCGTAGCCGAAGCGCCTCAATCGACGAAGACGTCTAGGCCAGCACCTACTTCCTCGAACTCGACGACCCTCCAGCTGGACGCGCTGGCGGTGTCGCCGGCGGGGTCTGGGGCGGCCGCGGCGTCTGGGGCGCGACCGAGATTGGCTGGTATCCCCGCTCCTCGTACCCGCTCGGCTTCCGCGTGATCACGTCGGGCCGGATCGCTTTGTCCTCAGGCACCCTCCGACTCCTTCGTCGCCGACGGGCGGGAAGTTGCTGGTGCAGTCTTCGGCGGCCCGGCGCTCGACGCCTTCGCGACCGCGTCGACGGGCCGGGTAGCCGAACTTGCCATCGCGACCGGGGACACGCACGATCTCATCGCCGTTCTCACGGCCGTGATCTTTGCTGGGAGCGCTCACTTCCCGTCACCTGCTGTGGCACGGGGTGCGGGAGGAGCAGCCGGCGGTCGGGCAGGTGGGGTTGATGGCGGCCGGTCGGGACGCGCCGCCGCAGCTGTGGGCGTGTAGCCATGCTTGAGACTGTTGTCCGGTTCGGGGCGATCAGGCACGGGCCCTCACTTCTTCGTCACAGGAACCGCCGACGGGGTCTTCGGTGGGCCGGAACTCGGCCCCTTCGCGACCGGCGGCACGTAACCGCCACGCAGCCTTCTCCTGGCGGCGCTCGCCTCGGCGGAGCGGGTCGGAGCGCTGTCAGGTGAAACGGCTCTGAGCGCGTCGTCACCGCTCACGACGGTGTGCCCATGCTCCTGCGCTGAGCCTGCGTTTTCATGCCCGACTCGGTCGCGGGGGTCTTCGGTGGAAGGCCCTTGCGCTCGATCACCTCACGATTGGGGCCGAGACCGCTGTAGCCGCCCGACGGAGGGGCGAACCACTTGCCGCGCTCGAGGTGCGTGGTCTGGCGTTCCTTGCCTCGCATCAGCTCGCCTCCTGCCCGTCGTTTGCCTGCACCTCAGTATCAGTTGCCAGCCCGAGGAAGTCCACGGACAGCGCCTTGTCGCACTTGATGATCATCCCGTTGGGGGCGTGCATGACATCGGTGAACGTCCCGTCGTCGTTGATGACCCACCCCTCCTCGACGAAGATCTCCTGCGGGTTCGGGAACGAGCTAGCGAACGAACCACCGCCGAAGTAGCCGCCGAGCCAGTGCCCATCCTCGAGCTGGACCCTGACCCATCCGGCCTCACCCTTGCCGAACGCGAAGTCCCAGGCGCTGGGGGTCGGGTCGTACGGTCGGCGCAGGTGAAGCCTGGTCAGCAACGCGTTGGAACCGATCCGGTACCACCCGCTACTCGCGACCCAGTAGCCCACCCGCGCGACAATCCAGGGGACGACGAGTGCGAACCCGATGAAGGTCACACCCAGGAACCCGACGTCGTCTAGAGCCCGGTTGGGGTCGCGAACGTACTCGGCGGCTCTTGCGCCGAACAGCAGCGCGTAGACGCCGGCGAACGCCGCCGTCGACACTATGGCGTGCAAGACGCGAGTGCCGAACTCCCTCTGCTCAGGATCCGGACCAGCAACGGCTTGCCGGGACACCTGGTAGACGAAACCGGGTACGACGAGCGTCAGGATGACGATGGCCTGCACCCAGGTCGTAGGGATGATGTCCTCCTCGGAGCGGCAGCGCGTGGACTAGTGCCGACGATCTTGCCCGAGTCGGACGACGTGCGGGTTCGGTTCACGGCTGCCCGCGCTCGGCCGGCGCTACGTTCGGTTCATGATCGCCACGCACATGGCCGCAGCGGCCGCGCTGGACTCCCGCACGGACTGGATCTCTTTAGCACTCTCCGGACTCACCTTGCTTGCCGCGATCGCCGCAGGTTTGTTCGCCGGCAGGGCCGCCCACTGGACCAAGTAGCAAGCGAAAGCCACTAGCAAGCAGGTCGGGAAGGTCCCACGCACCCTCACCCTCATGCTGGAAGCATGGGTTCTCAGGCGCAGACCTCAAAGGAGACTCTTAGTGGACGATCGGCTGAGCGTGCACGTCGTGGCGGGCGGGGACTCGTCAACGGCAGATCTCGTTCGCGGGCTCACAAGCCTGTCGGTTGACCGCAAGAGCCGGTTAGAGCTGCAGGTCGCGACCAAGCGCAGTCCAGCACTGGCTCTGCTTGCACAGCCGTGTGACGTCTTCGTCCTGTCTGGGCATGGGTACTCAGACAACAACGAAGAACCGGCGCAGTGGCTGCTCGGGGGCCAAACCCCAGCCTCGGCCGTGTTCACCAGGGCGGATGTGCCGGCCACGTTTGCCGCCAGCTTTGTTATTTTTGACACTTGTGGCGCACACACTCTCCTGCCCGGGCTGCGCATCGGGCTCGACCCGCTGGTGACCCTCGCATACGGCAGTACCAATGAGGACGACTTCTCCTCGGTCGCCTCCGCCCAGCACACGCGGGTGCTGCGCTTCATCGAGGCCGCACTGGATGGCGCAGCGATGCCAGGGGGCGGCTACGACGAGCCGGATTTCACGAAGACTGCGTTGCGGCGCACCTGGGACTGGGTGACTACGCATACGCTGACTTCACCGCGGAATCCTCGCTACCTGCTGATCCCTCCGGTCCCTGTGGGCTGACGACGTCTGGCGAGCGGTCTGACGGTTTGGCAGACACCGTTTCGCGGCCTGCGCAGCGCCATACCTTCAACTCGCCGGCGCCGGGTCCTGCGATGCGTCGCTCATGGTCGCCTCCCTGCCGTGTCTGGGCGCCCGCCCTGGGTTCGTCCTATCGTCGGCGCCCAGCCATGCTCTGCCACCCAGACGGCGGCGCGGCTCGGATGCGTCGGAGGAGCTGACGGCCGACTCACCGGTTCTGCTGGGGCGTCCCAGCGTGTCTGTCGCGCTGACCGGGTCCAGGCTTACCCCCTCCCTTTCGCGCTTTGGCGGGTGCGAAAAGGCCCGTAGGCAAACGCCGTTTTGAGCGTGAATTTGCACCCTGCCCGCACTGGCTTGGCCGATTCAGGCCGCTCGTGTGCGTCGCGATGGAAGCTCGATTGTCGTGTTCACGAGTCCAAAGGGCTCGCAGCAGACCCCAGCAGTAGTAGAGCTTCGCCGCCGCCGCCACTCGCTACTCGCCCGGCTTCGGGAACTCACCCTCCATGAAGTACTCGAGATTCGGGTTTGTCTTCTTCGCGTGGCAGTCCCGGCAGAGGAGCTGGAGTTCGGTTAACTCGCGGCCCGGACCCACGTGGTCAACCTCCGTGCCGGGCCGACCGCATTCCTGACATAGGCCACCGTCTCGTTCGATGACCTCAGCGCGACGAGCAGGCGAGGGCACCCGTCCAGGAACGCCGTAGCCACCGCGAGCGGCGAAGTGGTACTTCCGGTGAACTGCTTCCTGCACCCCGGGAGGGAGAACATCGCCAAACCTCGCGTGCGCCGCGACCTCGTCTCGGGTTGCCTTGACCGTCTCGCGGCAACGAGTTCCGCAGTAGATTCTTCGCTTCGTGGCCGTCAAGAACTTCTTACCGCAATGCGCGCACGCGCGTTCGACTGCCGCGGCCCGGCACACAGGGGCGCAGTACAACTGGTCCCGGCGATGCGGCACGAACGCGGTACTGCACCGAGGACAGTCACGCTCGCTCGCGTCCCACGGGCCGAGGTTCGGATGGCGAAGAGGCGGCACCTCTTCCTCGGTGAACACGATCTCCATGCCGACAGGATCGCACCCGGGGATGCCGTGCGGACCTGATCGAAGCACACTGAATGTTGCTGGCGGTGTCGACGGCGCCCCGATCGATGCCCTGAGGGCAACGTTCGAACGCCGAGCCAGGCGCGCGTGACGTACACCGGGCCCGACCTCGACGACGATAACAAGGCGGAGATCGTCGTCGGTGCGACCGCCACCCTTCACTACACCTACGGGGCGTCGACGACGTCAAATTTGGAGACCTTCCGCACGCCGCGCAACGCGGGGTCCGCCGCGTCGCGCCGGGCAGCATCCGGTCATCCTGATGTGCGTGAAGGGCGCTGGCATCTAGGGTTGTAGGCAAGGCGGTCGAGAAGCGCGCAAGACGCGGGCAGTAGCAGTTCTCTGGCCGACGCTGCGAGCGATCCGAGGCGGTCCTAGTGAGAGCGAGCGTGAGGTGACACCGTGGCCGTTCCGTATCCCGGCACCGAAGCGAAACCGCGTAGCCAGAACGACGACCACCTAGCAGGGCTCGCCACCCGCTACATCGAGCAGAATCTCGACCAGACGGTTGGGTGGGACGAGGTCAGGCGGCACATCGAGGTGCAGTACGGCAAGACGAGTGCCGAGTCAGCTCGCGGCCTCCTCTTGGCGGTACTCGACCTCGAATGGACCGGGGCCATGCAGTACGACGGCGACCGTTTTCGGCGACCGGGGCTGCCGACCGATGCCAAGGTCGCGCCCCTGCAAGAGGTAGCAGACGCAGTCCTCGCGCTCGGTTGGCCGCGCCCGAAAGACGGCAAGCGCAGCCGGACGATCCACGAGTGCTATCTCGAGCTCGGTGGGCGCTACCGACACTGCGATGTCTATTGGGCCATGCACGGGGTGCTCAAAGGCAAGCGCCTTGCGTGCCACCGCGCCTACTGGTCTGTGCTTGGGGACGCTGCGATACTCGCCGACGAGACGTTGTCCGTGGCCAAGCGGGCCGAACTCGAGCAGATCGTTGAAGCGGAGCTGTGCGACAGGTACGTTGCGTCCCTCCCGCACCACGTCGAGCGCGAGTACCCGCTCGACAATCGACGAGCCGACATCTTTGACCGCAAGCGGCAGCTCATCATCGAGGCGAAGGCGTACAAGGACGACGTCGTCGCGCTGGGCGCCATCACGCAGGCGATGCTCTACCGGACGATCGCGAACCGTGACGCCGAGATTGTCGACCGCGTCGCCGTCCTATTGCCCGGCGAGCCGTCGAAGCTCGCTAGGCAGGTCGCACGTACCCACGAACTCGACGTGGATGTCATCTGGTGGGACGGAAACACCTTTCGGCACGAGGCGTTCGAGTAGGACGTCTCATCCGGGCTTCGCTCGTTATCAAGACGAACTGGACCGAACGGCGAATAAGGGAAGCGCCCGCTGGCCGGTGACTGCGGAACCGGCGTGCGCTCACGTCGTGCCCGCGCCCTCGCATAGGGCTCGCCGTGAGGACGGTCTCCGGTCGGCTGAGCCGACCGGAGACCTCCCAATCGCCCGCCTTTGACTGCGCCCTGGAATCGCGAACGCGGGTGAAGCGGCGCCCGTCGATGTCGGTGATGCGCAGCTGGGCGCCGGTGCGGGGTCGTTCCGGACCGTGTTCCTCGCCAGCCCTAACCGCCGCGCGATCGTCTTGACCCCCATGTGCTCCGCCCGATGCAACCGACGGATCTCTGCCCAATCCTCCACTTTGATCACTCCCTCACTCTGGACCGAGGGGGGTCAACGTTCGTTCGGCACCAGGGGGTCAGTGTTCACTCGGCGTCGACAGCCGCCGACCGGTACGCGATCGACAGTTCTTCTCGGTCTCGCCGCGACAGTTCCACGGCGCCGGGGCACTAGCGCCGGAGGCCTTGTCGACAGGTTCACGCGCCACTGCGCGGACTGCGCCACGGAGCATCTGGATCACCCAACGTCTCGAGCATGACGTTGCACCAGGTTGTAGCCGCGCCAGCTGCCAGGCGCCCATGACGTGGACGGACCCAGGTCGGGACTGACTCACGCCCGTGGCCGACGCCGATCTGGTTGCGCAGCTCGGCCAAGCCGAGCATGAGCCTCGCAAGAGACCCGAGCAGAGTTTTCAAGGCACGTGCCTCGTCCGAGTCGCCGCTTACTCCGCCAGCCTGCAGTCCCAGACTCTCTTGAGCTCGAGCCACGAGCTGCGGCATCTGGTCCGAGTTGCTGTAGGCAACTCCGCGCTCGCGTAGGACCAGTTTTGAGGTGCTTTCTACCAAGTCCTTTGCAACTGAGACAGCGAGACGGGGGTCGGTGTCGACGCTGGTCGTCAGCCGTCGCAGATGGTCGTGAATCGCCGCCGGGTCAGGTAGCGCACTAAGCGCAGGAGTTGCGATGTGCCCCGTTCGCGGATCGTCTTGGCGCGCGTACAGCCGGGCGAGTATGGGATCGAATACCTCTCCCACCATCTCCCGCCGGGCGGCCCAAGAACCATGTCCTCCGTGCGCCAACCAGTAGGAGCGGAAAGACGTGAAGTCAGTCCACGGCAAGTTGATCGATAACCCAAGGCGGGCGAGGGTCGCGCGGAGGCCTCGGACCGCGAGTCGGGCTTGTTGATCAGCAAGCCGCTCCCCACCGGAAGTCCCGTAGAGGAGAAACTCGGATTGCAGCAGTTCCGTCAACGCGACCCCGACTTCCAGATCGTCCAACTCCTGGACGGACCCGGTGCGCAACTGCTCAGCGAGGTCAGCCCGGAACAGTTCTGCGCTCGACACCCACTGCCCGGCGGCGGTCTCGTCGAGGAACAAGTCTTCTCGGGTAAATGTCACAGCGGACCGCCAGCTCTCAGATGGTCGACACCAGAACTGGGCACGAATCTACGGTGAACGGTTCGAGCGCGAGAGGTTGTCAGCCTCAGAGGCTGCTACGACCGACCATGCCACTGCACGCGGGACGGCCGAGCACCGCCATGCCGCTGTCACGACGCAACTTGGATCGGTTGGCTTGCTCACCGCCGCTCAGATCGAGGTCTGGTGGGTGCAATCCGACGCAGCCGTGGATCTGCCGTGGGTTGCGCCCGCTGGTAAAAGGCGTCGGTGGTGGAACGGCGGACTCTCCGATCGTTCAAAACTGCGTACGCGCTGGGCTGGGGCACCTCGGCGACCACGGAACGTCTTCCCTTCGTCGCGGCCGGCACATACAGTGAGGGCTATCAACCTCAAGCAACGGGACCGCGAATCCGGCGCAGTGTCGGAACCACTGGCCTATTGGACTTACCGCGCGAACCTGGACTTGACCCGAGAGTTCCGCCGCGAGAAGTGCGATCCCCGAACGTGGCGAGTAGACATTTGCTTAGAGCGGACTAGAGTTTACCGATAGGCCGCGACTGAGCACGCTCTCGCGTCTAGACTTGTTTTGACAGAAGATTATTGGAATGCCAAGATGATGCGCATCACCGCACGCCTAGGTAAGGAAACCCAGATGGCTCAGAAGGTTCAAGTTCTTCTCGTCGACGACGTCGACGGCGTCACGGCAGATGAAACAGTCACGTTCGCTCTCGACGGGATCTCCTACGAGATCGACCTGACGACGGACCACGCCGCCGAGCTTCGTGCCGCGTTCGCCCACTGGGTCGCCAACGCCCGCAAAACCAGCGGGCGAACGGCAGGACGCGCACCGCGTGCGGCCCGGCAGGCTGGTGGGTCGAGCGACGCGACAAAGATTCGCGAGTGGGCCCGCACGAACGGCTACACCGTGTCCGAGCGCGGACGCATCTCTGCCGAGATCCGGGCCGCGTACGAAGCCGCCAACTGACCGCACGACCGCACTCGCACCAACACCCGAGCGCCGGCGACCCTAATGGTCACCAGCGCTCGGGTGTTCGTGCATTTCGCGGAGAACCGGCAACCCCGATGCGTGGAAGACGTCGGCGCCCTTGTATGCGCTGAGCTCCAGGGCGGCGTCGGCTCATCTCGCGCCCCGATCCGGCGCCGACCGCGCCCTCTGTTCCTCCTCGGACGGCTACCTTGTCTGGCGCAGGGCTAGGCGGTAGACGTCGTCTGAACACGGCCGCGGCGGCTGTATCTGTTCGCTCAATTTAGATCGATCACCGCTGAGGTGCCTGGTGTCTGGATGCTCGGTCAACAGAGCGTGGCCCAGCTACTAGCTCCTCGTGCGTCTCGGAGCCTCTGAGCAGGTCAGCAGCGGTCGAGCCAGGATCAGCAAATACCCTCCCTGTCGCACGCTTGCAGGCGAGCATCACCCCTCTCGCTTTCGCGGCTTTTGAGCGTGAATTTGCACCCTGCCCATGTTGGTGTGCGTCGGGTCTGTGGAACCAGCGGGCAGTGAGGCCCTCCGAGCTACCACATCCCCAACCCGATTTTCCGAGTTCTTCTCGCGAGCCTCATGGCCGTTCTCGGTCGGATCGTGCATCGTGAGGTCCGCAACGGCGAACAGGCGGCCGTGAAGCACTGCCTGCATCTCTACGTAGACCAGGCGCTTCTCTTGCACCCAGCGCTTCTCGCGGTCCGCCGCGCGCTCGCCATGAGCACGGACCTCCTCGCGCTCGTGCTCGCGGCGCTCGTTGCGAAATTACGTGAACCCGCTCCACGCGAAACCGAGGCCACCGAGCACGAGCGCGACGGCGGTCCCTGCGTCCATGCTTGAAACCTAGCGAAGACGGCAGACCGCCGTGCGAAGTTCGGAGCGCCTAGTCACGGGAGTTGCCGCCAGGCAGGAAGTCTCGAGCTTGACTGAAAGCGTCCTCGACGGCTTTACGGGGGGTCACGACGGCTAGGAGCGCGGTGCCGAACAGAAGGTTTCGGACCTGGTCGTCCAAAGGCGACGAGAGCAACGGAGCGCCATACGCGCCGAGTAACACAAGGGCGGCAATTGCGGAGGTGCGACGCAACACTTCCTGAATGACACGTGGCGCACGGGGCAGCGGTTCGTGCAAGCTGAGCGCAGACCACCGACCTTGACTTGCGGCAACAAGACCGTCTGCCAGCGCACCGACGACGGTCTCGTCTCGTGGTCCCCCGAGCAAAGTCGCTTTCGCAAGCGTGTGTAGACCGGCAGCGATGCGTCGAGCGTCAGAAGTGAGCTGGCTGCGGATTTCAGGTGCTTGCTTCCAGCCAAGTGCCGGGTACCCGGTCGCGATTTCGTCAGCGGTATCCGAAATGCTTCGTGCGAGTGCAGTTCTTCTCGTGTCCCCGCACGCCCAGCGAGCCAGCGTGGGCCGGATGCCGTCGGAGAAGTGCCTTTCTTGGGTGGCCGCCGCCGCTAAGCCCTTTACGGAGGTGAAATGCGTTGTGGTCTCTGGATCGTCAAAAATCGCGGTGGTGAGCAGATTTCCCAGCGCACGAATGAAAGAGTGCCGAGGATCGAGGCTGGCGCGCCTGCGATACAAAAAGGTGTACACGAAGAGGACTATTATGATACTCAGCCAAGCCAGGACCCAAGCGAGTCCGCTGCCGAAGTAGCCGCCTGGCCAGTTCGGCAGTATGTACCATGCCCCGGCGAACGCCAGAACTAGAGACGGGCAATAGACAATAACTCCTCGCATGGCGGGATGGGTTGCGCGGATGGGCAGTGTGCCTATGGAAAGAACTATCACCACTATGGGTAAAGAGCACGCAAGCGTGATGGCGGCGAACGGTGCTAAGTACGCCCAGGCAGTTGGGCCGCTGTATCCGAGAGTTCTTATGACGATCCTGCCGTAGTACCAGTCGGCGACGAAGGACGTGGCGGCCAGGACGGCAAACGTTAGCGGCAGGACCCGTCGGACAACTGCGGCCCGGCTCCTCATCTTGGCGACATGAGCGCGCACTAGTGCGTGCTGGACGGTCACTGCGCCGCTGTCGTACGCGCGGATCCATCGCGTCTGTGCGAGAGCTGCGGCCTGACGCGCAGTAGCTCGCAGTTCGATTCTGGCGTCGTCGCGCACGAGTTGCGCGAGCACCGCTACGTCGGTTCTGACTTCGCACAAGTAGGTACGAACGGGTGCAATGGCCTGTCGGGCGGAGATCACATAGCACAGTGTGTCGTGCGAGCGTGGTTCTGCGCAGGAATCTGGACTCTCCGTTGCCCGGCCTGGCAGCAGACCGTCGATAGGCCGACCCCATCGAGAATCCGTTGAATACTGCGGTTGTCATCGGGTCCGGTCTCACCTGGCGGCCGAGGCTGGTGCTTCGGCCGCCATATGCCAACGTGCTCGCGACCGTAGTGTCCGAGGCGAGATGTCGGTCCGGTTGCCGGGGTGACCAGTGTTGCTCGCGAGTCGGTGCCCAAGAAGGTCCCGCGGTACCGCGTCGTCAGCGGACGTGGAGGCGTGGGTCGAAGTAGGCGGCAGTCGGAGCCTGACCCGCTTTCCCGGACACCGAGTCTGAGGCGATGTTGGGGCTGCTGCACGAATAGGTGACGCCTGACCTGTGGTGCCGGAGGGCACCGCTGGAAGGATGTGCACCGTGCCCAGACCCCACCCCAAGGAGTTCCGCGACGACGTCGTGGCCGTGGCCCGCCGCGGTGATGCTCCGATCAAAGAGATCGCGAAAGACTTCGGAATCAGCGAGTCGTGCCTGCGCAACTGGATGCAGGCCGCCGACGTCCAGGACGGCAACCGTCCCGGCGTAACGGTCAGCGAGTCGGCCGAACTGCGCGAGATGCGTCGCCGCAACCGGCTCCTCGAGCAGGAGAACGAGATCCTGCGTCGCGCGGCGGCGTACTTTGCCCAGGCGCACCTGCCGGGAGAATGATGTACCCGCTCGTGAGTGAGCTCGCTGGCGACGGGATCCCCGTCGCGGTGACGTGCCGGGTCCTCAAGCTCGCCAGACAGCCCTACTACCGCTGGCTCGCCGCGCCGATCACAGCTCGTGACCTGGACGAGGCGTACCTGGCGAACGTGCTGTTCGATGCCCACGTCGACGATCCCGAGTTCGGGCACCGGCTGCTGGCCGACGAAGCCGACAAGGCCGGCCTGCGCGCCAGTGACCGGCGGGTCTGGCGGATCTGCCGGGACAACCAGTGGTGGTCGGTGTTCGGCAAGAAGCGCGCCAAGAACGGCAAGAAGGCCGGCCCGCCAGCCCACGACGACCGCGTGCTGCGGATCTTCCGCGCCGACGCACCCAACCGGTTGTGGCTCTGGGACATCACCGAGCACCCCACCGCCGAGGGCAAGCTCTACCTGTGTGCGATCAAGGACGTGTACTCCAACCGGATCGTGGGGTACTCGATCAGCGACCGCATGACCTCCCGGATCGCGGTGAACGCCCTGGCCAGCGCCGTGCAGCGGCGTCGTGACGTGGCCGGCTGCATCGTCCACTCGGACCGGGGCAGCCAATTTCGAAGCCGAAAGGTGCTGCGCGAGCTGGACCGACACACCCTGGTCGGATCGATGGGGCAAGTCGCCTCGGCCGGGGACAACGCGGCGATGGAGAGCTTCTTCTCGTTGCTGCAGAAGAACGTCCTGGACCGGCGCCGCTGGGCCAACCGCGACGAGCTCCGCCTGGCGATCATCACGTGGATCGAACGGACCTACCACCGCCGCCGACGCCAGGCCCGCCTGGGTCGACTGACCCCCATCGAGTACGAGACCATCAACACCCCTCAGGTCGCGCTCGCCGCCTGAGACCGACTGTCACCTATTCGTGCAGCAGACCCACGGACGTGCGCTGCCACGGTGGGTGACTATGTCCGAGGGGCCGCAGTGCTTCCCCCCACGGCGGTACTTCGCTACTTTTACGGCCAGGCATGGTGCTTGCGGTCCTGCCGCCGCCGAGTGATGTACCGGTGAGACAGGGGACGGATGTCAGGGAAAAAGAGTAGGGAACGCGCCCGAGCGCGGCGGTTCACCGACGCAGATTCGAAGCCGGGATTGGGCGATAAAGCCCGGCACGGTGGCAGCGGGCATCAAGAGTCTTCTAGCGGATCGACCGCAACCATCCCAGCAAAGGCGTCACGGCCCGTCCGCAAGTTACTGCAACGCATCCTCGTCACCCTATTGCCTCCAATCCTCTTTGCCGGATTTCTCACGGCCTCACTTGGATCGGCACTGATGGGCCCACCAGTGCCTCCGAGCGACGAACTGCCTTACCGTGCAAATCCCGGGAGTCTCGAACCAGTCGTCGAGGCCGGCGTATTCGACAATTCACCCGACGGAACTCCGCCACAGGGATCCGCCGTGCAAGCAATTGCTAGCGCGAGCGACGGGTCAGTTTACCTTGCTATTGGAATGCCCGGAACGAGTGGGAGCGAAAGCGAGGTGTGGCAAGTGGACGCATCCGGTGAGGTAGCGAGAAAGCTTGAGGCGGACCAGGAACTGGGCAGGATCACCGCGCTGGAATCAATTGACCTGGAACCCGGCTCAAGCAACTTCGCGTCCTCTGTGAACATTGCGCGGGTCGATGCTGATCAAGGCTTATGGATAGGATCGAATTCGGGCATCTACATGACAAAAGTACACCTCCCGGTCGGTAGTGGATCACCCGGGACGTTGGAAACCGGAAAGGTCCTGAGTTCAGATCAGGAGGAGGATGCAGTGTTGCCCGTCATCGACTTCGCGGAGGGCGAAGACTCAAACCTATTCCTAACTGGCCCATATGGCTCTGCCGTGATTTCTGCGATTTCCCCACCGATCGTGGGATCAAGCGCGCCAAGCACGATCGAAGTTAGTGTGTTGCCGGAAATGGTGGCAATTGAGGACGAATGGGCGGGCAAAACGAACTGGTTGTCTTCGGGTGCGCCTACTCCGCTGGACGGAGTGCAAAAGATTGCTGCTACTCACGGCGGTGACTTCGTCGTGCTTGACTCGCTGGGTGAGCGTATTGTGTCCATTGCCAGTGATCGTTCCACATCGGTACTGTATGCCTCGCCTGAAGACGAGAGCCCCATACGTGATATTGAATTCGATGAATTGGGAAACCTGTATTGGACTACCCAGAAAGGTGTCCATCGAATGGATCGGTTTGGTACAGTCGAACTGTTGGTGCCGAGCGTTGCTTCCAGTTCAGGCGACGACAGGGCGAGCCGATACCGGATATCCGAATCTGCGGTGCTAGAGATCGCAAGTAACGGTGACCTGCTCGTTGGCGATCAGACCGAACTGGTGGTGACTGCAATCAAGTCGGTGACCAATCTAGAATCTGCCGCGACGCGCCGGTACAATTTTCGCTCCTGGGTAGGTGGCACCCCTGTAACGCTTGGAGTCTCATCGTTTTGTGCTTGCCAGAGCGCGATAGCCGGGGACGATCGTGACTTCTATAAGCTGAAGTTTAGTATTGATGCGGGCGGGGTGTCTGAGCCCGTAACTTTGAAGGCGGAGAACTATTATCTGCTCGGCCTGATCGCTGATGCACCGACACTCGAATACGAGTTGCCTCGGTTGCCTACAGAAATCACGGCATACGAGGATGAAGCGTGGTCCGGCCGACAGTTGATTGCATCGGAACTTACCGATCACACGATCCTCGAACCGATGGAAACAGTGGTCATTAACGGGATGAAGTACGGCCTTTACCCGTTCCCAGCAAACCCCCTCGACGCCGTAGTTGTCGACGAGGTAAAAGGTGGCATGTCGTTCGCCAGTCAGCTTCCGCCCGGGGAGGTTCCGCCAGGCAGTCGATTTTACGACGAGCGGCGCGGTTACGGATCGCTTGTATTCGACGTGCCCGGCGAATCTGTGGCTGGTGAGCCAGTGCGGGTACTTCCACTTGCGTTCGGGTATTTCGACGGCACCTGGCGCGGGCTTGTGGAAGTGACTGACTGGGGCAGCCCAAACATTCCGCTCAACTTCTAGAGGCGCCGGAGGCGATTGTGGTTTGGCTCATCGTAGCAACGGTCTGCTTGGTGTCGGGTGGGGTCTGGGGCACTTTCGCGGCTGCCCGAACGAAAGTTGACAAGAAGCGTGCGGCCGTGGAACTCCTGTCTCTCGCCGGACTTGTTGGCGTGTCGATTGGCCTTTTACGCTACTATGGAGACACGGATTGGGGAGCAGGTGTTGCGACAGGCTTCCTTTCGGTTGCTGTGTACGACCTGATGCGGAAGTTTCCGCAATTCATTTCGTCTAGTCGCGATTCTTCTTCTTGATAGCCTAAGTGAGCTTAATCCCTTAAGAGGGTCACCTTTACGCGAAATCTCCTACAATCGTACGGGGGCAAGTGCGAGGCGTTGACCCAGAAGGGTGAGTGTCGACATGCGGGGATTAGCGAGAATCCTCTGGGGAAACACTATTTGAGGTGCCTCATAATCTAGCCGGTTAGTGAATCGTCTATTGTGCATTTTTGCTTTGGCTCTCGTCTCGGGCGTAGAGCCGCCGTTGAAGCGGCACGCTAGTCGACCGCTTTCACCCCGTCGCGTGTCTCGGGGACAGGTGGCAGTGCCAATAACAGGATCGCGAGGAGTAACAGTGGGAGAGTCGACCCCCCACTGCTAGTTGGTCGACCGCGGGATTATCCGCTGCTGCGAGTCAGCGTGCTTTGGCATGGGCTTGGCGAGAATGTCTGCAGTGCGTAACGGAAGGTCGATCGGTGCGTGGTGATCATCACTGCGATAGATGATGCGTTTGTGGAGTTTGGTGCGTGCGAGGGTTGGGTGGCCTTCGGCGCGAAAGACTTCGACGAGGTCGAGGAGTGCGGTTTCGTCGTCTGGCGCGGCGAGGATCGCGGTGTCGACAGCGCGGCGGGCCATTGGGATGTCGCCGATGGTGAGCGCGTGGATGATGACGGTGTGTGCGCCATCGATGATGGCGCAGGGGGCGATGAGGTCTAGCCCGGATCTTTCGTGGGTCGCCGGTCTTCGGTCGTGACGGCGCGGTGGTCGTTCTCGCGGTGTGATTTTCGCGTCGGGGTGTGACAGGGACCCGAGTGTCGTGTCGGGTGAGCGCCGGTTCCACGGGCCGGGCGTCGGGCGGGGTTCGTTTCGGGCGGTGAGAAGAGGGCTCAGCCGGGAACGGCGAGAGCGCGGAGCCGGCCGATGGCGTCGAGGGCGAGTCCGGCCCACGGCGCTCTGGCAGCGAGGTGGAGCAGGACGCGCCGGCCGGTGCGAGCCAGGGTCGCTGGGACGGTGAACAGGCGCAGCCGCAGTCGTTTGGGTTCCCAGCGTCGGGCGTCGTGACCAGCGAGGGCGAGCATCTGCATCCACGCGGTGATCTCGGCGGCCAGCGCCACGATGGCGCACCAGATCTGGTTCTGGGTGAAGTCGAACAGCGGGAACGCCCGCAGCCCGGTGTCCTTCGCGGTCCGGATCCGGTCCTCACATCTGGCGCGGCGCCGGTGCCGCAGCTCGAGGTCGGGCAGCTGAGTGCCGGGCCCGCCGGCCTTGGTGTTGGTCGCGAACGCGGTGACGCGGTGCCCGTCGATGTCGGTGATCCGCAGCTGGGCGCCGGGGTGGGTCGTTCTTTGCGGGCGATCACCCGCATCCCCGCCGGCCACGCGGTGAGGTCGAGCAGGTCGGTGAGTTCGGCGACCCATGCACCGTCGCGGATCTCGTCGTGCGCGTCTAACGCTGGCACCCAGACGTGGGCTGGGATGCGTTCGAGCAGGTCCGGGGTGTGGTCGGGAAGGGTGAACCCGACCGAGTACGACAGGCGCTGCGAGCTCATCCACGCCAGCACGGCGTGGGTGGCCCCGGCGGAGTCGGTGCGGATCAGCACCTTGCGTCCAGCTCGGGTCCCGCGCCGGTGCCCGGGGAGCTGGGCCAGGGACGCTTTGATCACGTCGATGTGGTCGGCCGCGGTGTTCGACCCCGCGTTGCCCGGGCGGAGCATGATCGCGAGCGGTTCACCGGTGCCGTCCGGGCCGTGGTCGACGAACGAGCACAACGGGTGGAACCCGAACCCGCGCTTGAACGTGGGACGGGCCAGTTCCTTGTCTGAGTGCGACGTCACCAACGTCGCGTCCAGGTCCACGATCAACGGACGGGCGCCATCGGTGCCGTTGTCGGGAGCGCGGGTGCCGGCCAGCGCCCAGGCTCGAGCTCGCGCCACGGCGCGGGCGGAGCTGATCGCCTTCAACGCGGCTGGGGCGTTCTTGGCGAGGGCGTCGAGCGTGCGGGACACCGTCGGGTCCGACGCGACCGGCCCGAACACCCCGGGCTCGGCACGCAGCACCGCGATATCAGCCAGGCAGTCCCCACCCAAAGCAAGCGTCAGGGCGAGGTCTGTGACGACCTTCGCGGGGTCGTGCACCACCAACGGCTTACGCCACGGCGCCAGTGCCGCTGACAGTTCCCGGCCGAGTCCGGTCGCGGCGATGGTCTCGGTCAGCAGCACCCCACCGGCCTGACCGACAGCACCAGAGGAGGCCGTGTCGACCTTGAGGCGAGGGTAGAAACCGGTAGTCTGCTTCACCTGGAAGGTGCTCCTCATACTGGTACGAACTGGACCTCGAGAATCCAAATCGTTCCAGGTCAGGAGCACTTTTCACGTCACCGACACGACCTCACGCGACCACGCCATGAAAGCGCGAGGTTAGCGAATGCTGACATTTACCTCTGGTCAGTCGTCTGCTTCTGTCGCCGGTGCCGGGCTCGAAGCTCGAGCGCCCGCAGCGTGAGCCCGCCGGTAACCGCACAGGCGGCTGCTCCCGCAAGACTGAATCCCACTACGAGTCGGTTCTTATGAACGCAGGCCGGGGCAGACAGGTCCGAGAGCGACGACATCCCGAACAGCGGCTCCTCGATGCAAGTGCTTGTGCCGTTCGGCGTTTCGTGCTGTTGCGGATTCATAGTCAGCGCCCAACAAAAGAGCACAAGAAGTACGACGGGTATACCGACGATACATCGCATGGGAGCACCGGCCGCGCGAGTGTGCCACGCTAGCCGGATTGAGAAAACTGCGAGGGCGACGAACAGAAAACTCGCCGCCCCCGCTAGCCACATCTGCATTGTCTACTCCTGCTATTGCATTCCGTACCAGACGATTGTCTTGCCGTCCGCAGTAGCGTAGGCAATGGATTGCGCGAGTGGGATTGCACCTCTGTTTGGCGTTTTCTGTGAGATGAGCGGTCCTGAAGGGTCACCCATGGCGTCATAAATGACCACCATCACATGATCGATTGTGCCGTCTGGGTTGTCGTTCGGGTCCCAGTCCGTATAGAGGAGGTTACCCGGCGTTGCGTCCCAGATGTTGGGGAGCCAGTCATAGCCGTTGTTGTCAACGAACGTGTACTGGTACTTCGCTGAGCTCCAGGTGCGCGACGCCTCGGCCAGACCCGTGAGATTCGGTGTCCAGTTGGCGGTGTCGTAGGGGTTAACCCCGCCCTTGTAGGTCCAGCCACCCGCATGTAGGACCTGAGATGCGAAGTTGGCGCAATTGTTGTCGTAGTACGGAAAGTTGGGATTGAAATCGCCGGGCTGGTCGCCGTCATTCGGCGACATCGTCCATTCCAGCGCGTACCCTTGCATGTTGTAGCTGTTTGGTGTCGGCTCGGACTGAGTCGCCATTCCAGTGCCGCTGCTTTTGGTAGGGCGTTCTGCCGAGGAAGGGACCGGTGCTGCGCCCTCAGGCGTGCCCGGCGTTTCGTCTGCGGGAGGTTCAACGATGCGGTCTGTCAGAACGACGGGCGTGGAGTCGGACGTGTCAATCAGCAGTTCATGCTCGTCGGCCCACGTGCTTCCCTTTGGCCAATCGACCCCGACCCCACCGTACGAAAAGATGGTGCTCACGGTCGCTCGTACGACGACGGTATCGTCGCCCGCGGGCGTCAGTCTGGAAACTCGCGTTGTCGACTCTGCAGAGACAATCGGGGTGCCGACATTGACCATCGCGTCTCGAACCTGGCCGTTGACTGACAGCCACGCTGTCGAGCGTGAACCCGTCTCCGCCAATGCCCGCTGTGCCCCTGCGGGGTTCGTCCATAGATCGTCGCTTACCGCGACGTAAGCTCCGAGAGCCTCCTCCACTGCTGCAGTTTGCGCTCTCGCAACATCGCCCTCGTCATCCGCGAAGGCGCTGGGTGCGCCGGCGCTCACAACAACGGCAGGAAAGAGCAGAAAGATCGGTATTGCTCGAAAGTACCCGTTTCGCATAACTTGGACCCTGCCTCATCAACTGAATTTCGGCCGCGCTTCTGTTCTAGCGCCGTGTTCCCTTAGATGAAACGGTACGCCTGCTCGAACGGGACGATGGCGCATTCGAAATGTTGAATTTGTGACCAATGTCATGAGCAATATGACTCTAGTCACGCGCACAGCGTACTACCATGCGTGGCATCCGAGCTCAGAGAGTCAAGTCGAGTCGAGGTGGGTAGAGCGCGACGTCGACCGGGTGGATCCTCGGGCGCAGACCCACTGGTTCAAGCCCAGGCCGAAGGACCGCATCTTCACGCTGAAGGCGGGAGATCGGAGCCGCGATTGCGGCGAGTGGTGTGGTGATGAAGGTGACCGACTACTTGCGGGCGGCGACGGCGACGACAAGCGTTCGACGCGGCTTGATCGGCGTCGTTCCTTGGCGGCCGACCCGAAAGCAAGACGAGGAACTCGCGTCTCGCCTTGGTCAAGTCGGTCAGGCAGTCCAAGCGTTCCTAGTTGTCATGCGTGAAGACCTCGGCGAGGACGCCTTGGAGCTCACTTCGGATATGGCGCCGAACGACGGGCGACTCCCCGGGTGAGGTGGCGCGCCATCGAGCAAACGCCGGGGGCACAGCACTGGCTTGCACACCACTACCTAGACGGTACGAGGCGTACCGATGGCCGTTACCGTGGTGATCTGCGCCCCGACCGGGGCATTCGAGCAGGAGCGGGGCGTCCGGACCGGTGCCGACGCTCAGGCACCGCAGGTGGCACTCGATGGGCCGCAAGTACACCAGGGAGCGCAGGGCTCCGCGATCCTCGCTCGGTCGTCGAGCGATTCGTCTCGACCTCCTCATCACCGACAAGGTCGGAAACAGCGACCCATCCGACCGGTACCTAGCGCCGTGCTCCGCTCCACTTGGTGCGGGTACGCCTGACAACTGTTCGCGCGCCGCTGTGGTTCATTCGCCAGCGCGCGACTGCCAGGCTCACCTGGAACAACTTCGCCGCATCTTCGTCGGCTGCGTCCGCCCGGGCAAGGCGCAGCGCGCCTTCGTATGGGATCAGCAGTTCACCAGATAGCCAGTCTGCTTCTTCTTCCTGCGCTCCGCCGAGCCCGCACTTTCGCTCGTCTGCTGCTAGGGAGACGCCGAACTCGTGCGCAAGCACGACGTGGGCGAGCTCGTGCGACATCGTGGTGCGCCGGCGAGCGAGCGGCTGAGCGTCGTTCTCAAGGATCGCGACACCTGTGGCGATTGGGATCAGCGCCCCGGACAGTGCGCTGCCTTCACGCTGGAGTAAGTGGTCGCGGGCTGGCCCGGAGAGCTCGCTCAGCCGGATCACCCGGATGCCGTACTCGTCTGCGAACGCATAGGGGTCGAAAGGGCCGTGTGCGTTGAGGCCCAGCTCAGCCCGCAGCTCGAGTGCGAGGCGTTTGGCCTCGGCTTTGAATCCCCGTCGCATCGGTCACCCTTGCGCTCGCGCACGCGCGATCGTGGCACCGATGACTTGTTCGAGGTACTTGATGTCCGTCTCGTTCAGATCCTTGCGGGCACGAAGAAGCGGCGCGAGTTGCGCCATGAGATCAGGCTGTCCCGCTTCCGCCAGCTGACGCTGGTCGCCCTGTGCGCTGAAGAACTCCTCCGCCGGAAGTTTGAGCCACGCGACGAGGGTGGCGAATCCATCGGTGTCGGGCTTGAGACCGTTGCCGAGTCGGGACAGGAGAGATGGGCTAACGCCAATCTCCTTCGCGAGTCCTCGCCAGGACAGTCCCCGCTCCTGGCGAGCGGCATCGAGGGTGGCGTACAGCAGGGCCGTATCGATCGTCGTCTTGGCCATGCGAGCAGTGTGTCACATCCGCAACAACCGGTCGCCATCGACACGCTGTGTTAGAATTGAGACACGACGTCGGACATAGAACAGGGAGGAGGTGACCGACCGTGGCAGGCAGGCGTGGACGTAGCGCGATCACGGGTCGCTTCGTGAGGCAGTCGACCGTCAAGCGGCACCCGAAGACAACGACCAACGAGAGTTTGGGCAAGGGCAGCAAGAAGAAGTAGTCCACCTCAGGTCACCATCCGAGGCGGCGGCATGTCAGTGGTCACCGTCAGACTCGGCGAAGCAGCTCTGCCCCATCGACGATCGGATAGCCCGAATGGCTCATCTCAAGCAGCAGTTCAAAGACGCGCTCAGCTCCATCGAGCCCGGCGATGACAAGACCAACGCACCGGAGGCGCACCTAAAGGTACGCGCGGCACTGGAGGCCGACGCGACCTTGGCCGGGTATGGGATCGACCCCGTGCTCATCGGCTCGTACAAGCGCAACGTCTCGATCAAGCGAGTCAAGGACGTCGACGTGTTCGTGCGCCTGCCCGACGTGCCCAGCGACGTGAGCTCCACGGATATCCTCGATCGGTTCTTCAAAGTCCTGCATGCTGAGTTCGGGTACGACGCCGATGGACATCGGCGAGTGAAGCGGCAAGACCGAAGCCTTCAGGTGTGGTTCCCGGAATTCGACCTGTACGTGGACGCCGTACCCGCCCGGACCTTCGGCGATGGGCAGTCATGGGAGATCCCGCAGCGCGGTGAGGCGGACAAATGGGTTCGCACGAACCCCGAGGCGCTCACGGAACTGTCAACCCAGATGAACTGTGCCCACGACGGCTTTTACAAGCCGACGGTCAAACTCTTGCGTCAGACGCGGCGCGGCCTACTGGGCAAGAAGAAGCCCGGCGGGTTCTTCATCGAAGCTGCGACGTTCCAGGCCTTTAGCTCCGGCGCGGTATCAGGCAACGACCATGCCGAGTACTTCGTGTCGGCGCTACGGAAGGTCAGCGCGATTATCAGTGACTTCGTGCTCTACGGCATCGGAGTCGAGGA